>CANHQM010000009.1 GCA_947462835.1 Akkermansiaceae bacterium | reverse complement strand
CGCGCAGCGGACTCCAAGCCCGGCCAGGCCCGCGCCACCGCATCCTCGATCAGGATCAGCCCGCGCTTTTCACCCGCGGCATCGGCAAACAGATCCGCCAAATCCTGCAGCCCAGCGCCAAAGGCATCGCGCGTGAAAACGATACGGTGCTTGAAGGTCAGGGGAATTTGGAAATCGTACCGGGACATCAGCGCGCGCCACCACTAGACTGCCTTGGCATCCTGCGCCAATGTTTCTTCCATCAATCGACCCCATGCCCACCTCCGAGAAACTTTACGAAACCCGCTGGCTGAGCCTTGAGCGCATCGGCACCTGGGATTTCGTCCGCCGCCCGCATTCCGATACCTGCGTCGGCATCCTCGCGATCACGCCCGATGACGAAGTGGTGCTGATCGAACAATTTCGCATTCCGCCCCAGCGCCATGTGATCGAAATCCCCGCCGGCATCGTCGGTGATGAAGAAGAACACCACGGCGAATCGCTGGCCGACACGGCCGCACGCGAATTGCTCGAGGAAACCGGCTACCGCGCGGGCACGATCCGGCAACTCATCGCGAGCCCAACTTCCGCCGGCATGACGCCGGAAATCACCCACCTATTTTTGGCAAGCGACCTCGTGCGCGAACATCAAGGCGGTGGTGTCGGCTGCGAAAATATCATCGTCCATCATGTGCCACGCGCCGAGTTACCCCAATGGCTCGCTGCGCAAGAAGCCGCCGGAAAACTCGTCGATTTCAAAATCCACGCCAGCCTCTGGCTCGCAGCCAACCTCCCACCATCCCCCGCTTGAGCGAACCCATCCCCACCCGCTTCGGCGGCATCGCCCGACTCTACGGCGAAGCCGCAACACGCCGCTTCCTCCGCGCACGCGTCGCCATCATCGGCGTCGGCGGCGTCGGATCATGGGCGGTCGAGGCACTCGCACGATCGGGCATCGGCCACCTGACACTCGTCGACCTCGATGAAATCTGCATCACGAATGTGAACCGCCAACTCCACGCGATGGATGGTCAGATCGGTCGACAAAAAACCGATGCCATGGCCGAGCGCGCCAGAGCGATCAACCCCGATGCCGAGGTCCACATCCGTCAGCAATTTTTCACCGAAAACTCCGCGGCCGAAATCCTCGACCCCGGCTTTGATGCGGTCGTCGATGCGATCGACCAATCACGCCACAAGGCATTTCTCATCGCCGAATGCCATCGCCGCGGCATCTTCACCGTCACCTGCGGCGGCGCCGGCGGTCGTCGCGACCCGACGCGCATCCGCGTCACCGACCTCGCCCACAGCGGCAAGGATCCCCTGCTCCACCAACTGCGCCGCACGCTGCGCCGCAAACACGGATTCCCCAAAACTCCCCTCGGCCAAAAGCCCGCGCCGCTCGGCATCGACGCGGTGTTCTCCGACGAACCGCAAGCCTATCCGCAATGCGACGGCACGGTCTCGGGCGAGCGCCCCGACGATGCGGAGTTGCGGCTCAATTGCGCTTCGGGCTTTGGCACAGCGACCCATGTGACGGCCAACTTCGGCCTCACCGCCGCATGCCGCGTGCTGGAGCACTTGGCGCGCGATTGATCCATGCACCGCAAAATAAAAGATGCCGCCGAAATGGGCGGCATCGGTAGAAACGATTCAGCGCCACGCGGGCAGCTGAAGCCTCCTGATAAAAATCACAGACCCTTCTTCGAAAGGCGGGTGCCGGGAGTCGCTCCTTGGCGGGCCTTGAACTTCGGGTTCGATTTGCAGATCACATAGACCGTTCCTTTGCGTTTCACGACTTGGCAATCAGCGTGACGGCGCTTGGCGGAGGCAAGTGAGGAGAGGACTTTCATGACGGGAAAAAAGTTGGTTGTGGCCGACCGCAGGGGCGAATCGGGACGCGGAAAATAGGAAGCGCCCGGCCTTTGTAAAGCAAATTCCACCCGGATCGCGCGGGTTTTTTCGTCTGCCCCGGGCCTGGGAAGCTTCGGAAAATGCCCAAAATTATTTCGGATGTATGTATTTTTTGCTTTTCCGAAGGATTTCGAAGGGATAATCGAAGACCCATGAAAATCGTACTGCTCGCGATTGCTTTGGTATCCCTCAACTCCTGCAACACGATCATCGGCATGTATCGTGACACCAAGCAGGCGGCGATCTGGACCAAGGACAAGATCCAAGGATCAGGCGGCGGTGGTGGTGGCGACGACGCGTACAGCGACGCGCCGATTTATTGATCCGCGCTTCAATCGAGCAATTCGCCGTAGCGCTTGCGGGCCAGCTCCATCGAAAGCTCGAGCACGCCTTGGCTGCGGGGATGCCTCAAGGCCTCGTCCGACATTGCCGCGCATTCGGCATAGCTGAGCGATCGGATCGCATGACCCACCCGCGAGACCTGTTGCGGGCCCACGGATAGTTCTTCAGCACCCAAGCCGATCAGCAAGGGCGTAAGCCGCACATCGCCGGCCATTTCGCCGCAAATCCCGGTCCAAATGCCATTGTCACTCGCGGCATCGATCGTGCGTTTGATCAAGCGGATGACCGCCGGATGCGTCGGCCGGTAAAGATCCGCCACATGCGGATTCACGCGGTCGGCGGCGACGGTGTATTGGATGAGGTCGTTGGTGCCGATCGAAAAGAAATCAACTTCGGGCGCGATGAAGTCGGCGCAGAGCGCGGCGGCCGGCACTTCGATCATGACGCCCACCGGCAGATTCGAGTCAAAGGGAATGCCTTCCTTGTCGAGCTCGTCCATGCAGCGCAGCACCATCTCCTTGCCGCGACGCACCTCGGAAAGTGCCGAGATCATCGGAAACATCACGGCAACCTTGCCCTTCGCGCCGGCCCGCAGGATCGCGCGAATCTGCTCGCGAAACATTGCAGGTCGCGCCAGTGAAACACGAATGCCGCGCCAGCCGAGGAACGGATTTGGCTCAGGCTCAGTGAGCGGCTCGACTGGCAATTTGTCACCACCCGCATCGAGGGTGCGGATGATCACCGTGTGCGGCGACATTTCCGTGGCCACCCGCGAGTAAGTTTCGAATTGAAAATTCTCGTCAGGGATTTCCTCGCTGCCAAGCAGCAGAAACTCCGTGCGATAGAGCCCCACCCCCTTGGCTCCGCTGCGTTTGACCAATGGCAATTCTTCGACGATTTCGATGTTAGCGGAAACGGTGAGTGGCCGACCATCGATGGTCTCGGTGGCATCGCCACGCTTGGCATCCACCAGGCTGCGAACCCGCGCCTTTTCGTCATTCAATTTGCGGTACCGCGCCAGCGTTTCTTCAGTCGGATAAAGAATCAGCTTGCCGGTGTAACCATCAAGAATCGCCGGCGCGAGGGCAGTCATGTCGATCACCGCGCCCTCAAGACCAACGATCGCCGGCACACCAAAAGCACGCGCAAGAATCGCCGTGTGGGAATTCACGCTGCCCTGCTCGGTGGCAAAGCCCAGCACCTGACCGCGGTTCATCGATGCGGTGTCGGATGGCGCCAAATCGTAAGCGACCAAAATGTGGCGGCCGTCGGGCCCACCATGGCGGCTCTCGCCATCGGCCGAAAAATTCCGCAGCAGGCGTTGCGCGACATCCTCAAGGTCGGCCGTGCGCTCGCGCAAAAACGGATCGGGGATGCGCCGCATCGCCTCGAGGAAATTTTGCATCACCGCATAAAACGCGTACTCGGCATTTTGCTTGCGACTTGCGATCGCCGCCAAGACCCGCTCGACCAGCGAACGGTCCTCAAGCATCATCACATGGGCCTCGAAAATTCCGCTTTCATTGTCACCCGAAAGATCCTCAAGCCGACCCTGCAACTCGACGAGCTGACGCTTGGTGGTCTCCAATGCCTCTTTGAAGCGCGCCTGTTCGTGCTCCACCTCGGACTCGGCGATTTCATACACCTCCGGTGCCGAAAACCCGCGGGCGATGACATGCAAGGGAGCTATCGCGATGCCCGGGGACGCAGGAATCCCCTCGTAAACGGTCTCGATTTTCTCGTTCGGGTCATCCATCGGGTGAAGCCAAATTGCTTGCCCACCGCGCCGCGATCAAGACGCAAATTGCCCGATCCAATCACACGCGAAGGATGGGCTTGCGCGGCCGCACGCCAAAGCGGATCTTCCATCCATGTCCTCACTCGTCAAAGCCCTCTCCGCCATCGGCACCGGCCTCTTCGCTGCCAACGCCGCCGAACCTCTCGCCATCGGCGCCAAGCTCCCACAGGTTTCGCAGAAAAACCAGGAAGGCATCACCATCGCACTTGCCGAACATGGCGCCAGCGGGTGGCTCCTCGTTTACTTTTACCCGAAGGCCGATACGCCCGGCTGCACAAAACAAGCCTGCAGCCTGCGCGATGCCTTTGCGACACTCACCGAAAAAGGCGTGAAGGTCCTCGGCGTCAGCAACGATTCGCCAAAGTCCCAAAAAGCCTTTCGGGAAAAATACCAACTGCCCTTCGATCTGCTCGCCGATGAAGACTCGACGATCGTCAAAGCCTTCGGCGTGCCGACCACGATGGGCTTCGCCAAACGCCAGGCCTTCCTGTTCAAGGATGGCGTGCTCGTCTGGGTCGACCTCTCAGCCTCGACCGAGCAACAGGCGACCGATGTACTCAAGGCGATCGAAGCAAAAAACTGAGCGGCATCAGGCGGCACACACTTCAACCGCAAGCTCGGGTTGATGTGACTCTTCATTTTGCGCAGCACCACGGCTGGCGATAAACTCATCGTACCGCACTAGCTCCATGCGGCCATCGTGATGTTCGATGATCGCCGTGAGGCTCTCGACCCAATCGCCGGAGTTGAGATAGTGCACACCACCCTCATCGCGATCTTCCGGCGCGTGGATGTGCCCGCAAATGATGCCATCGCAATTTTTCCTGCGGGCCAGGTTGCGCAACAACTCCTCGTAGCGATCGACGAAACACACGGCCGACTTGACCTTGGCCTTCACCTGCTTGCTGATCGAATAGTACTCCTTGCCGCGCCATGCGCGCCATTGGTTGTAAACGCGGTTGATCCCAAGAAGCAGGTCGTAGCCGACCGCCCCTACCACCGCGAGCCACTTGTGATTGGTCGAAACGCTGTCGAAGCCATCGCCATGAACTACCAGATAGCGTCTGCCGTTCGGACCGGTGTGAATGTGCTCCTTCATTAGGCTCACGCTGCCAAAGACCAGCGGCATGAAGCGCTCGAGAATCTCATCGTGATTGCCGCGCAGGTAAATGACCTCGGTGCGATCGCGCTCGGTCATTTTGAGAATCTTGCGGATCACGCGGCTGTGACGCGAGGTCCATTGGCCACCACGCCGCAACGCCCAACCATCGATGATGTCACCATTGAGCACAAGCTTGCTGCACTCGATGTGCTTGAGAAAGTCGACAACCTCGTCGGCCTTGCTGTCGCGTGTGCCGAGGTGGATGTCGGAAAGAAACACCGTGCGACATGAAAGTTTTTCACGCTTCGCAGGGCGTTTGTTTTTCGCTCGTGCAACCGAGGTTGCAGCCGCCTCTTGAAAAATGCCCTCAAGCCCGCCCACAATGCGATCCCAGCCAAGCGACTCGACACTTCGCCGCGCGGCAATTCGCAACTCATGCGATGGACCCATCCGCAGCGCGCGCACGGCTTCAGCGATGAAGGCCTCACCATCGCCCTTCACGACCTTGAGCCCGTTGATGCCATGCTCCACATGCGAACGCGCAGCGGCATAATCATATCCCACACAAGCCAATCCGCTCGCCATGCCCTCCAGCAACACATTGCCAAAAGTCTCGGTTTCGCTTGGAAACAACAACACATCGCTAGAAGCATAATGCCGTGCGAGTTCCTCGCCGGTTTGCACTCCCGCAAAATGCACCCACGGCAATGCCGCCTCAAGCTTCGGCCGCAATGGACCGTCGCCCACGACCACGCAACGCAGCTCCGGCACCTCGGCTCTCATCCGCTCAAACGCCGCCATCGCGAGATCAAAGTTTTTCTCCGCAGCCACGCGACCCACCATCACCACCACCGGCACATCCGGATCCGCCCCCCACGCACGCCTCAAGGCATCACACCTCATGCCCGCCGAAAACAATGCGGTGTCCACCCCGCGCCCCAAGACATGCACCCGCGCCACACCCTCGGCCATGAGGCGATCCGCCACCTCATCCGATGGCACCACCGTGCGGTCGGCCCGCTGGTGAAACCGCTTGAGATACGACATCGCCAATGGCCGCAACACACCGATGCGATAACGATCCATGTAATCGTGAAAATTGGTGTGAAACCCACTCACCACCGGAATGCCAAGCGCGTTGGCAGCCTTCATCGCCGACTTCCCCATCAGGCTCTCCGTCGCGATGTAAATCACATCCGGCCGCCGCGCCATCCACCTCGTGCGAAATTCAAAGGGCTTGGGCAAACCCACCCGCACCGCCGGATACCCCGGCAGCGGCACCGCCACGGCCTGACTCTCCCCGCGCCCAGCGTTTAGCCCGGTGTGCACGACATGCACCCTATGTCCTTTTTGCCGCAGCCCGTCCCGCAAACGCCCCAAAGTCATCGCCACGCCATTGATGTCGGGCGTAAAGGTGTCGGTCACAAATTCGATTCTCATGGTGTCGCGGAAACAACTTTTTGTTTCGCTTGAACACCATCAGCCACTCACCCGCGCCTCATCACTTTTGTTCATGTGACAATTCCGTCACATGACTCCACAAGGATCACTCACCTTCCCTCGCTTTGCGCAGATATTCGCAGATCAACGGAATCCTTGCACCCGCCGATGGCATCTCGAGAAGCTGCTGACGCAAATCAGGGTCATTCACAAACTGCTGACTCACGATGTCGGTCATGAAGCCCGGCTCTTCGGCACGATCTAACAAAGTAAATACTCCTTGCTGCACAGCCTCCGGCAAATCATGGATCGCATCCTCAATCGCACCCCGCAGCGTTTTCATCGCCGCCCCCTCACCGCCCTCGGGTGTGAAAACCGTGATCAAGGGCTCGATCCGCACAAAAGGGTAATCCTTTCCGCCCAACCATTCGAGGAAACGCACCCGCATCACGCCGTGCAGCAGGAGATTGGAGGTGCCATCCTCCATCTCGCGCGAGGCCCTCACCAAGCCGATCGTGCCCACCGGCGCGACGCAGCTTTCAAAGCCCTCAATACCATCCGGCTCGGCCAATAGCCGACCCACCGCAAACAGGCAGTCACCCTCGATCGCATCCTCCAGCATCCGCCGGTAGCGCGGCTCAAAAATATGCAATGGCAATCCGCCATGCGGAAACAAGGTGCAATCCGGCAAGAGCATCACGCCACATTGCTCGGGAATGTTAAGAGCCGTCATCCGCCCACCATGCAGCCACATCGGCAGCGCCAAAGCAAGCTGATTGCCAGACCGACCGAAATCGCTTGCATTTTCCTACCAATCGATTTTTTCAAACAAGAACCCGCCACCGCAACGGTATTAGCAGGCAAATTCCACTCACTCCCAACCATCCGCCCACCGATGATCGAAGTCCATAAACTCACCAAACAATTCGGCTCCAAGCTCGCGGTCGACAACCTCTCGTTCACCGTCAAAAAGGGCGAAGTCCTCGGGTTCCTCGGACCCAACGGCGCCGGCAAGTCGACGACCATGCGCATGATCACCGGCTTCATCCCGCCAAGCTCCGGCGACGCCAAAGTCTGCGGACTCTCGATCACCGAAAACCCGCAAGAGGCAAAAACCAAAATCGGCTACCTCCCGGAATCTGCTCCACTCTACCCGGACATGACGGTCTACAGCTTCCTCTCCTTCTGCGCCGAAATCCGCGGACTCAAAAAATCCGCCGCCAAGGACGCAGTCGAGCGCGCGATCGAAACCTGTTTCCTCAGCAGCGTCGCACGCCAATCGATCGACACACTTTCCAAAGGCTACCGCCACCGCACCTGCCTCGCCCAAGCACTCCTGCACGACCCCGAGGTGCTGATCCTCGATGAGCCCACCGACGGCCTTGACCCAAACCAAAAACACGAAGTGCGCCAACTCATCAAACGCCTCGGCAAGGACAAAGCGATCCTCTTCTCGACCCACATCCTCGAGGAAGTCGAAGCAGCCTGCTCGCGCGCAGTGATTGTCGATCGCGGAAAAATCGTCGCCGATGGCACACCCGCCGAACTCATCGCACAATCCGACACCGGCTCGCTCACCGACCTCTTCCGCAAACTCACCACCCGCGACACTGAAGCCGCAGCCTGAGGCAAAGGCCCGCCCGAAAATTCATTTCATCATTTCACCACCATGTCCTCGCTCACCATCTACAAACGCGAACTCCGCAGCTACTTCGGCCAGCCGACCGCCTACGCGATCATCGTGATCTTCCTCGCGCTCTCCATGGGCCTCACCTTCAGCTTCGGCAACTTCATGCGCATCGGCGATGCCTCGCTCGAATGGAGTTTCTTCTTCTGGCACCCATGGATCTACATGCTGCTCGCGCCCGCCGTCGGCATGAAGCTCTGGTCCGACGAACAACGCAACGGCACCATCGAGCTGCTCGGCACCTTTCCTGTCTCGATGTGGAGCGCGATCATCGGCAAGTTCCTCGCCGCCGCCACAGTCTGGCTCGCCGCTCTCGTGCTGACCTTCCCAATCGTCGCCACCGTCAACTACCTCGGCGATCCAGACAACGGAGCGATCCTCGCCGGCTACATCGGCTCGCTGCTCGTTTGCTCGACCTTCATAGCGATCACCATGCTCGTCTCGGCCTGCACCCGCGACCAAGTGGTGTGCCTGATCGTTTCCGTCGCGCTCTGCGTCACGATGGTGCTCTGCGGCTACGATGATTTCACTCGCGAAATCGGCAAGGCGGTCTCGCCAGGCGTGGTCGAGGCCATCGTTTCGATCGGCGTGTGGGACCACTTCCGCTCGCTCAACCGCGGGCTCCTCCGCCTTCAGGACGCGGTCTGGTTCACTTCGTTCATCGCCGTCTGCCTGCTTGGCACCAGCACGATCCTCTCCGCCAAACGCTCCTGAGCCGCCGCCCGAATTTCCAGCCACCTTCCTTTCAACGAAATGAAATCCAACAGCCCCATCACCCGCGCAACAGTCGCCGTCATTGCGCTTGTCGCCATCGCGATCTTTGCCAACTGGCTCGTCTCGCTCTCGTCCTTCGGCAACCGCGGCGCCGACTTCACCGAAAAACAAATCCACACGCTTTCGGATGGTACCCGCGCAATTCTCGGCGAAATCGGCGCACCAGTCGTGCTCCGCTACTATGCCTCTCGTAATACGGATTACATGCCGGAGGAAATCAAACTCCACATGCGCCGCGTCGACGACCTGCTCAAGGAATACGCCTCGCTCTCAAAAGGCAAACTCCGCATCGAAAACCTCGATCCCCAACCGGACACCGATGCCGAGGATTCCGCCAATCTCGACGGCATCAACGGCCAACGCATGGACGACCAGAACCTCTACTTCGGTCTCGCCATTTCATGCCTCGATAAGACCAGCGTCATTCCCTTCATCGACCCACGCCAGGAAACGATGCTCGAATACCAGCTTTCCAAGGCGATCGCCGAAGTCAGCGCTCCGTCGAAACCAAAAATCGGCGTGATGTCCGCCCTCTCATTGAAAGGTGAACCCGCCGGCATGCCCGGACAAAAATCCGCCCCCGGCTGGGTGATCTACCAACAGCTCAAGCAATCCTTCGACATCGAGGACATCCCAATGACCACCACCACGATCGATCCAAAATCGATCAAGGTCCTCCTGCTCCTCCACCCTGCGGAAATCACACCCGAGGCGGAATTCGCGGTCGATCAATACCTGCTCGGCGGCGGCACCGTGGTGGCCTGCCTCGATGCCTTCTCGGTCGCTGCGCAAATGACCGGCGGCGGCAACCCGATGATGGGCATGCCCGGCACACCCACGACCTCGACGCTGCCAACCTTGCTCAAATCATGGGGTGTTTCCTTCGAGTCGGGCAAGGTGCTCGCCGATCCCACCTACTCGACACGCATGGCCGGCAACCGCGACGCGCTCGCGGTCCTCACCCTCACCAAGGATGCGATGCCGCAAGCCGACAGCGTGATCACCAAGGATCTCGACACGGTTACTCTTTTCCTGCCCGGCGCCTTCATGGTCAACGCCACCGAAGGAATCAAGGCCAACACCTTGATCAAATCCTCGAACGGCTCGGGCTTTGTCGACTCGATGCGCGCGTCGCAACTCGACCCCGCGCTGAGCACCTCGTTCCGCCCGGCTGGCACCGCCTACGATCTGGTTACCTACCTCAGCGGCAATTTCAAAACCGCCTTCCCCGATGGCAAACCGCAGGCTGCCGCGCCCGCCGAGGGAGCCCAGCCGAAAAAGCCGGAGGCAAATGCCAATCAACTCAAGCAATCCGCTGGCCCGGGTCATGTTTTCCTGATCGCCGATGTCGATGCGTTCTACGACCGCTTTGCCTACAACCTGCAAAACTTCGGCGGTGTGCAAATGGCCTCGCCGATCAATGGCAATGCCTCGCTGCTCTTCAACCTGCTCGACCAAGCGACCGGCTCGAAGCACCTGATCGGTTCTCGCTCGCGTTCCGCCATCCGCCGACCCTTCACGGTGGTGCAAAAAATGGAGGCCGAATTCAACCAACAGGTCGGCACCAAGATCGAGGAGTTCCAAGAGAAACAAAAAGCCGCCCAACAAAAACTCAGCGACCTCCAGGCACAAAAATCCCGCGGCAACGAACTCTACCTTTCGCCCGAACAAGAGGCGGAAATCCGCAAGCTCCGCAAGGAACAGGTGGAGTACTCGAAGCTCATCCGCGAACAGGAAAAAGACCTGCGTCGCCAGAAGGATAAGCTCGCCGGAAAAATCACCCTCCTCAATGTCGCCGTCATGCCACTGCTCGTGACACTCTTCGGCCTCGGCCTCTTCATCCAGCGCCGCCGCTCAACCCGCGCGCGCTGATCATCCATCCGACCACCCACAACCCCGCACCCGTTTCACCATGAAGAAAAAACAGGTCCTCACCCTCAGCACCATCGCGATCGTCCTCGGCAGCGCACTCCTGATTGTCAAACAAACGCAAAAGAATTCCGGCCCCGCCGCACTCACCAGCCGCGCCGCCGGCGACACGCTCTTCGCATCGTTTCCCGCCACCGAGATCACAAACATCGAAATCACCGGCGCTGATGGCAGCGTCACGCTCGTGAAAAAAGATGGCAAGTGGACGGTTGCCCAACGCGAAAACTATCCGGCCAACGCCGTGAATGTGAACGAGTTCATCCGCGCGCTTGCCGAACTGAAGATCACCCGCAGCCTCGAAGCCGGACCCTCATTTGCCCCGCGCTTCGGCATGGACGAGGCCTCGACCAAACCCGAGGACCGCGGCCTCACCGCCACCTTCAAGGACTCCGCCGACAAGGAACTCGCCAAGGTCAGCCTCGGCAAAAACATCGAAGGCTCACAAGACGCCTCGCCCATGGGCGCGATGCCCGTCGGCCGCTACATTCGCAATCACGCCGATGAGTCGGGCTTCTACGCGGTCAACGAAATGTTCTTCTCGGTCAGCGCCGATGTCACCCGCTGGCTAGCCGAGGAATTCATCGCGCCGGATAAGATCAAGTCGGTCTCACTCAGCCAAAAAGGCTCCGAGGCTGTGGCGTGGAAGTTGGTGCGCGACGCGGAAAACGCCGAGTTCAAACTCGAGGGCCTCAAACCCGGAGAAGCGCTCAGCAGCGAAAATGTCGCCCCCATCAAGAGCCTGTTTTCCTTCGCCCGCTTCGAGGATATCGTAACCACCGCCGCTGCTGGCGAACGCGCCGATGCCGCAGGCAAACGCAATGCGATCATCGAGACCTTCGACGGATTTATCTACAAGCTCACCATCACTCCACTCAAGCCCGGCACCGGGCCCGCCAGCTCAGCTCCCGACAACCAACTCGTGACCATCGCCGTAAGCGCCAATCTGCCATCCGAGCGCATCAAGCCCGAAGGCGAAAAACCCGAGGAAGCCAAAGCCAAAGACGAAGAATTCGCCGCACGCCTCAAAGCCCTCAACGAAAAACTCGCCAAAGAGCAAAGCCTCGCCGGACGGACATTCGAGCTCTCCAAAAACACCCTCGACGCCCTCCTCAAGGAACGCGAGACACTCGTGAAAAAGGCCGAACCCACTCAAGCCCAGTCACCGTCACCCGCGCCCGGCACCAAAGCCGTAGAAGCCGTCACCCAGCCCATCGAGGCCCCCGCCGCCAAAGGCATTAAAGGCGCAAAAAAACCAACCAAGCGCGAGAAACGCTAGGATCAAGGACCCCCTCAGGATCACAAGGATCCCTGACACTGAGCCGATCCCTAGCCGGCCCCTAAGCCGCCCCATCCACCCAAGCCGCCAGCCTGTATCTCATCTAGAACCTTTTCGAATCTCTACAATTTCCCAGACAAATTGTAGAGATTCTCCTTGCCCTCTGGGCTGGCCGTGATTATGGGTGGGGCATGAGCAGCAAGCGATGGTTGGCGCCGTGGAAGGATTCGGCGGAAAAGCCGGCAATTTACCATTGCATCAGCCGTGTGGTGGATCGGCGGTTTGTGTTTGAGGAAACCGAGCGTGAGAAGTTCCGGACCTTCATGCGCATGCAGGAAAATTTCTCGGGCTGCAGGATTCTGTCTTACTGCCTGATGTCCAATCACATCCACATCTTGCTTGAAGTGCCGCCGATGCCTGCCGAAGGCATCTCCGATGCGGAGCTTTTGAAACGCCTTTCCGCAATCCAGACCGAGGTCTTCGTGGCCGTGGTGGCGAAGGAATTGTTCGATGCCCGCAAGGCAGGAAACGCGGCCCTCGTTACCGAAATCCATGCCCGCTTCACTTACCGCATGCACGACTTGAGTGAGTTCATGAAGACCGTGCTGCAGCGCTTCACGCGGTGGTTCAACCGCACGCACAACCGCACAGGCACCCTATGGGAAGAGCGCTACAAGAGCGTGATCGTCGAAAGCGGCATCGCGGCACGCACGATGGCGGCTTATATCGATCTCAATCCGGTGCGCGCGGGGATGGTATCCGATCCCGCGGAATATCGCTGGAGCAGCTATGGCGAAGCGGTAGGAGGTGGGCCGAAAGGCAATGGCAAAAAGGCGCGCGAGGGTTTGGTGCGAGCCTGTATGAGTCACCAGGGAGCGGGCTTCGAGGCGGAGAAATGGAAAGAAATTTCGCGCGTTTACCGTCGGGCTATGGGTCTTGCCTTGGGTCGCAAGAATGGAAAGGCGGCCGTGGAAAAAGGCGTGGTTCGGCCGCAGATGAACACCGCGGAAACCTTGGAAGCGAAGGAAAACGGAACCTTATTGCCCGACCTCGGCATGGCGGGAATGCTGCGATGCCGCGTGCGATATTTCACCGATGGCGCGGTGATTGGCAGCAAGGCATTTGTCAACGAAGCCTTCGCCGGTGCAAGAGAACGCTTTAGCCCAAGGCGCAGAGACGGCGCGCGAAGACTCCGAGGCAGCGCGCGTCCCGCGGCCGACTTGCTATGGAGTGCGCGGGATTTGCGACTGCGTGTTTGAGGGAACTCGTGATCAAAAATCAAATGTCGCCTGCGGACTGTTTTTTGCCGGTGGCAGAGACTCTGCTCCCTCTCGCATCGCGGCAGCGGCGAACTTCACAAATCTCGCCATGATCGCCTCGACGCTTGCGGCGTCGAGCAAGCCAGAAACCGTCGGCGACACCAGCGTGTGCGCCAAGGCACCGAGCAATCCATGCATGCGCCATGAGATTTCACCGACGGAAAGCGGCGTCAGCGTTTTGCCCAGCAATCGCCTGACCCGATCATCGATGCCTGCATGCGTTTGAGAAATTTCCGACGGCACCTTGTCGGCCGGTAAAGTGAGAACGCGTCCGATCAGCGGAGCCGTCACCGGATCATTCCAGCTCGAGCGTTGCGCTGCCGAGGCCAGCGGCTTGAGCCACGCCTCAAGCACCTCCTCCAACGGCGCGGGCTTGCTCGCAAAGCGTTTTTCCAAGCCCTCGAGCCGCGCCAAGCGCTCTTCGTTGAAATGTCGCACCGCTTCTTCCATAACACGCGCCAAAAGGCCATCGCGACTGCCGAAATGATAATTCACCGCCGCCACATTCACCTTTGCGGCCTGCGTGACATCACGCACCGACACCACCTCGAAGCCGTGCTCCGCCAACAACGCGGCCGCCACTTCCAGCATCCGCCTCTTGGTCTCGCTTTCGTTTGGCTGTGCCTTGCGCATCGGTGGTGACGAAGCAAACAAACCCGCTCAATTTGCCTGACGCGCGCTGGCCTTGAGGCGCAGTGCGTTGAGAGCGATGAAGCCGGTGGCGTCGTCCTGGTTGTAGGCTTCCTCTTGGCCGCCTTCCATGGTGGCCACGGCTTCGGAATACATGCTGAAAGGTGAGCGTCGGCCGGCTTGCATCACATTGCCTTTGTAAAGCTTGAGCCGCACCTCGCCGCTGACGGTTTTCTGCGTCTCGGTGACCAAGGCCTGGATCGCCTCGCGTTCCGGCGCGAACCAGAATCCGTTGTAAACAAGTTGCGCGTACTTCGGAATGAGGCTGTCGCGGATGTGCATCGCTTCGCGGTCGACGACGAGCGTCTCGAGGTCACGGTGCGCGGCGAGCAGGATCGTGCCACCGGGAGTTTCATAAATGCCGCGGGACTTCATGCCGACGAAGCGGTTCTCGACGATGTCAACACGACCGATGCCATTGCGACCACCGAGAAGATTGAGCACGCGCATCACGCCGTAAGGGCTCATCAATGCATAACCATCGCGCTGGCCGTTCACCTTCACATCGCCAAGCTCGGCGATGATGGCATCAAGATTTTCATGACGCAGGCCGACGGCATTGCCCTTTTCAAAAAGTATTTCCACATACTCGGGGCGATCCGGCGCGTCCTCTGGCGAAACAGAGAGCACATACATGTCGCGATCGGCAGGAGTCGTCGCGTCGTACCACGGATCCTCCATCGCACCCGCTTCGAAGGAAATATGCAGCAGGTTGCGGTCCATCGAATACGGCTTCTTCATCGAGGCCTTGATCGGAATGTTGTGAGCCTCGGCGTATGCGATCATTTCCGAACGGCCAGGAAATTGCGCGCGGAATGATGCGTCGCGCCAGGGGGCAATGCACTTCACATTCGGCGCGAGTGCCGCGGCGGAAAGTTCGAAGCGTACCTGGTCATTACCCTTGCCCGTCGCACCGTGCGCGATGGCATCGGCACCTTCGGCGATCGCGACATCCATCATCGCTTTGGTGATGCATGGGCGTGCGATCGATGTCCCCAAAAGATAGCGACCTTCGTAAATCGCGTTTGCTTGGATCATCGGGAAAATGTAGTTCGCGGCAAAGTCCTCCTTGAGGTCGCCGATGAAACATTTCGAGGCGCCGGTCGAAAGAGCTTTGGCCTCAAGCCCGTCGAGCTCGTCGCCTTGGCCGACATCCGCGCAGTACGCGATGATCTCCGCATTGTATTTCTCCTTGAGCCAAAGCAGCAGGACCGAGGTATCAAGACCACCCGAGTAAGCGACGACGATTTTCATGACGGCGCGGAGCCAAACACGAAGCCGCGCGCCGAGCAAGGCAAACACGCCATCCGTCGTGCTCAGCCTTCAAAAAACCGCCGGAATCACCCGCGTTCGATGCCATGATTGTCCCTTGCCCATTTTGATGGGTGGCATGGTCTTTGCGTTAAAATCAATCTCACATTGATGATTGAAAATCGCCATGAGGCGCCTAGCTTGCGTGGCATGAATGGAACCAAGCATGGCATCCGACACAGATACCTGATTTCCAGCATCATTTTCACACCCGCACTGGCGGTTCTGGGTTTGTCGTGGCCATGCACAGTGCGCGGCCAAAGCCTCGAGCAAATGCTGCCGGGCGATACGCTTTTGTGCGAATCCACCGCCGCTGCCCGATCGGACGAAAAGGTGCGTTCAGCGGTTCAAGGCGTGATGTTTGCCGTTTTCGTAAAACCCGGGGATGTGGTTCGAAAAGGCCAACTCCTAGCTCATTTGGAGCTCGATGCAACCAAGCTCCAACTCGATCTCGCAAAACAAGCTCTCGATTCAAAGTCGAACATCGAGGCCGCGGAGGGTCATGCCGAGGCATGGCGGGTATCACGTGAAGAAACCGAGGAGGCCGTGCGGCGCCGCAAGATGGAGGAATCGCGCCTGAGTTGGGCAATTGCCATGGAAAAAATGTACCGTGGCACTTACGAGATGCAATTGGATGCGAAGAAAGCACAAGAAATCCAATACGAGCATTGGAAGAGCCAGTACGAAAAAAGGTTTTTCCGCGCTCCCATGGATGGAACGGTCACTGAAGTGATCATCGATGTCGGCACGCCCGTCGCCATCGCTGGTCATGTTTTCACAATCGGCAACAGCAACACCTACTTGCTGCCAGTGACCATACCCGCGCAGATTGCGGAATCCTTAGTACCGAATAAATCCGTACCCGTGCGCTCAGCCGTCGGCAAAGCTGTAAGCCACGCCATCGTCGAGAGTGTGACTGACGATCCAAGATCACCGTATAAGAAAATCGTCCAACTGCTCATCAAGGCCGACGACTTTCCACCCGCCTTGAGACCCACGCTGAAGGGAATGAAATTCGATGTGCTGATGCCGCAAACGCCGGGTGATAACATCGATCACAGTGACAGCTCGCGCCAGATCCAAGACTGATCAATAACACTGTGATGCTCAAAGGATTCGGCTCCTGTTCCGCAATCTGCAGCAGTCGCAATTTAACATAGTTCACCACAGAGTCGGCCGCTGGACCCATCATGACCGCGGCGAGCTTCGCGCACAGGTGTCTTCTAACCTTGCTCGACCAGACGCTTGAGGCGGTTCTTCATCGAGACCTTGGCGACAGGTGAGAGTCGGTCGACGAAAAGAATGCCGTTGAGGTGATCGATCTCATGTTGCATAGCGCGAGCCAGTAGGCCGTCGGTCTCGACCACCAGCACCGAGCCATCGAGTTGCGGCAGGGTTGCCTTGACCTCGATCGGGCGACGCACTTCCGCGCGGATACCACGAATACTGAGGCAACCTTCAAAGCCGGGTTCCTTCTCCTCGCCGTATTCCAACTCGGGATTGATGAACACGAGCGGCATGATCGATTGCAGCTCCGCGTCCTCGCCGTTTACCTTGAGGTAGGAAATGCATTCGGGATCGAAGGAACAATCGATCACCGCGAGGCGGATGTCTTCGCCAACCTGCGGTGCGGCGAGCCCAACGCCATTGGCATCGGCCATCGTTTCGAGCATGTCGGTCACGAGGGTATGCAGCGCGTCGTCGACTTCAGTGACGGGGCGGCAGCGCTGGCGGAGAACGGGGTGACCGTATTGGACGATTTCGCGGACCATGGGGTGGCTTGGATGGGCGATAGGCTAGCGCCCAAATGCAAAAGGTCAAATGCGCGGATCGGGCGCTTTTGCGGTCGCCGGTTTTTATCAACTTGCTGGCCCGCACACTCGCGCTAGATTGGCCCACGAACATGCCAAACCTCGTCAACCTTCTACAGATGCTCCTCTGGATCGGAGTCGTGATCGCCGTTTTCAATGTGATCATCTTCGTCCATGAACTCGGCCATTTCCTTGCAGCGAAATGGCGCGGACTCAAAATCGAGCGATTCCAAATCTGGTTCGGCAGGCCGATTTGGAAAAAGGAAATCGATGGCGTGCAGTTTGGTCTCGGCTGGATCCCAGCCGGTGGTTTCGTCGCGTTGCCGCAAATGGCACCGATGGACGCGATCGAAGGCGGCGACAGCGAGCGAGCCCCACTGCCCGCGGTGACACCACTCGACAAAATCATCGTCGCTTTCGCCGGTCCGCTTTTTTCCATGCTGCTGGCACTGGCAGCGGCGATCGCCGTCTGGCAGATCGGCAAGCCGGCGGATTTCATTCCCTCGCAAGAAGTCGGATACCTCGTGCCCAGCAGCCCGGCGGAAAAAGCAGGTCTGAAAATTGGTGACAAAATCACCGCGATCAATGGCGAGGAAGTCAACGGCTTTGCAGGATCGCTCAACTCGATCAGCGAGCGCATCATCCTCAGCCGCGGCCAGCAGATCACCTTCACCGTCGAACGCCCGGGCGAAGCAAAACCGCTCGAACTCCGCTCGGGCTTTGAAACCGAAAAAAGCCACTGGTACCAACGCCGCGGGCTGCGTCAGGTCGGCATCGATCCGGCCGGCCCGGCGATCGTTGGCGACATCAGCCCGAACAGTCCCGCCGCCGATGCCGGACTCGTGAAAGGCGACCGCGTGATTCGCATCGATGGCAACAAGGTGCATGGCCTCATGCATTTCTCACAACACATTCGCGACAAGAATTGGCAGACCGTGAGGATCGCCGTGCAGGGCACCGACGGCCAGGTTCGCGAGCTCGACATCACGCCTGAGCGGCCGCTTCAACCGGCGGGCATGGATCCCAAAATCGGCATCATCTGGGACTCGCGCGCCGACATCGACAGCCGCCTCATCAAGCCCAGCCCGCTGCGCCAGGTGCGCGACAGCCTGCACATGATGTGGGTCACGATCACCAGCGTCATCGCGCCGGATTCGAACATCGGCGTCGATCACCTGAGCGGACCGGTGGGCATCGCCAAGATGCAATACCAACTGCTTCAAACGGAGGATGGATGGCGGCGCATCCTCGCCTTCATGGTGCTCTTCAATGTGAACCTTGCCGTGCTCAACATGCTGCCATTTCCGGTGCTCGATGGTGGCCACATCACGCTCGCGTTCTTTGAGAAAATTTTCGGTCGTCCGATCAAAGCAAAGCCGCTCGAAATTTTGCAATCGGTTTGCGCGATGGCGCTCATTGGCTTGATGATTTACATCACCAGCAAGGACATTGGCGACGGCTTCGGCCGCAACTCGGGCAAGGGCAAAAGCCAGGAAATCATTTTCCCTGCCGACTGAGCCATGCCAGTCGTGCTTGCATCGTCATCACCGCGCCGCAAGGAACTGCTCGGCCGCGCGGGCATCGAATTCGAGGTGATCCCCTCGCCCGCCGAGGAAGTGCACGACGCATCGATGTCACCAGCGACGCTCTGCGAACTCAATGCCACACTCAAAGCCGAAGCGGTCGCCGTCATGCGCCCGGACGCGATCGTGATTGGCTCCGACACACTGGTGTTCATCGACAACGAACCACTCGGCAAACCCACCGATCACGCCGCCGCGCGCACGATGCTGGCCCGTCTTGCCGGCCGCACCCATCAGGTGCGCACGGGCGTGTGCGTGATTTTTCCCGGCGGCACGCGCAAGGTGTTTCACGAGACCACCGATGTCACTTTTCTGCCGCTCGATGCCGGCGCGATCGACGACTACCTTTCAAGGGTCAACCCGCTCGACAAGGCCGGCGCTTATGGCATCCAGGAGCATGGCGAGCTGATCGTCGAGCGCATCGACGGGAGCTTTGAAAATGTGATGGGCCTGCCGGTCGAGCAAGTGCTCGCGGTTTTGGCCATCGACGGATGAGCAGGTCGCCCCATCGACCACATCCGTGGCGAATCCGATTGCGAAGCGCGCGCGCATCGGCGATGAATGGCGCGTGAAATTGCCGCGCAGGTACCCGATCATTTTCAATCCCAAGGCGCGCAGCCAAAAGGGCGGACGGGTGCTGCGTTTCATCATGAAGCATGCGAATCGCTTCGCGCTCTACGCCACCAACAGCGCCGAGGAAGCGCGCGAACTTGCGGCGCGCTTTGCCGCCGATGGCGAACCGGTGGTCGTCGCGGCCGGAGGCGATGGCACGCTCAACGAAGTCGTGCGCGGCCTTGCCGGATCACAGACCGTGCTAGGCGTCCTGCCCGCGGGGACGATGAATGTGTTCGCGCGCGAGATGGGCATTCCATTTGCCTCGCTCGAGCGCGCGTTTGCGGTCATCGAGAACGGCTTCACGCGCGAGGTGGATTTGTTTGAAGCCAATGGCATTCCATTTGTGCAAATGGCGGGCGTTGGCTTTGACGCGATGGTGATCGAGGAAACCACTTGGGAGTCGAAAAAAATGCTCGGCCCCCTCGCCTATCTTTTGGCGGCAGTGCGTGTACTCGGCGAGAAACCGCCGCAGATGCACGTCACGCTTGCCGATGGCCGCATCGTGGAAGGCATGGCGGTGCTTGCAGGCAATGGCTCGCTCTATGGCGGACCCTTTCCATTTTTCCGCAAGGCCGACAACCATGACTCGAAGCTTGATGTGTTGGTTTACAAGGAGGCCGGCTATCGGCTGGTGCTCGATTCCTTGCGCGGGCTCGCACTTGGCGGCATCGACTTGATGGATTCGGTGGAATATTTCCAAACCGAGTCGTTCACCGTCGACGCCGATCGCGAGGTGCCCGTCGAAGTCGATGGCGAACTTGCCGGACGCTTCTCAAAAATTCATTTCGTCGAAACCGCCAACCATCTTCGGGTGCTCGCGCCGGAAAACCAAGCGGGCAACCGCCTGGCGGAAAACCTCAAGGCATGGTTCACATGGCCGCGCCGTCAGCCGGAACCTGTAAGCACGCGCAGCGCATGAAGATGAAAATTCCCGCGCTCTGGTTCAAGCGTGCCGGCTTTGCTTTGTTGGCAATGCTCGCCATGACCGCCCTCGCAATCACATGGGCGAACATTGCGGCAAGCTGGGCCGCACGGGGCAGGACCTTCGGCAGCGTCGATGCCACGCCACCGTCAGAAGTTGGGCTCGTCTTTGGCACCAGCGATCGCACCAAGGGCCGTGAAAACCTTTATTTCAAGCATCGCGTTGAGGCCGCCGCCGCACTTTGGAAAGCAGGAAAAATCCGCACGCTCATCGTTTCGGGCGACAATCGCGCGCGCGATTACAACGAACCCGAAAAGATGAAACGGGCACTCGTGCGGCTCGGCGTGCCCGCCCAACACATCGTCTGCGACTACGCAGGACTCCGAACACTCGACTCAGTCGTGCGCGCGAAAAAAATCTTCGGGCTCAACTCAATCCTCTTCATCAGCCAACGCTTTCAAAATCAACGCGCCATCTACATCGCCAAAGCCCACGGCCTCGATGCGATCGCCCACAACGCCCGCGATGTCGGCCCGCGCAATGGCTTCAAAACCCGCCTCCGCGAAATTGGCGCACGCGTCAAAATGTGGCTCGATGTCAACATCCTCGACACCAAACCCAAGCACCTCGGCGACCGGATCGGGCTGCCAGAGTAGCAAGACACTTTCGCCATCACGACCTGTGTTGATCGCATGACCAACACTTTGATCACTGCGCTGCAGCAGCCCTAAGATCCTCGATCGGAACGAACTCCACTTTGAGATTTCCCACCTGCCGTTCGTAGGCAGTTTTCACATGGGGAGCGATTACGAGATTTCGCCCAACGGGGTAAGCCTCGCGAAATGTTTTCAAGCCATTGACATCAAAGGCTTCTGGGTTCCACTTGCACTCGATCGCATCGACCCTGCCTCGCGACTTTGGAATGACAAAGTCCACCTCACGCCCTGATTCGTCGCGCCAGAAATGCACCTTTTGAACCGGAGTCGCCAACAAGGTATCAAGCACAAGATGTTCCCAGAGGAGACCACAGTCTTCCGGCCTCAAGCGATCCCAACCGCGCGCATGACAAACAAATCCCGTATCAAATCCATACAACTTTGGTCTTGCGATCAGCTCCCGGCGACCGCCTCCCGAAAATGGCCGCAGGAGATGGGCGACATGCGTGACTTGCAGCACCTCCAACCAACTCATGATGGTGGGTCGGCTCACACCAGTATGCTTGGCCAGAGATGTCACCTCCATAAGACCACCGCTTTGCCTAAGGATGAGCTCCACCAGCATAAGAAATGCCCTTCGCTTCTCGACGCGAAACATTTCCTGCACATCACGGGCGAAGTAAGAATCGAGCCACTCAGCGTAAAATTCCCAACTCGGTTCCTTGGCTAACAGCGCTGGAGGCAGACCGCCCCGCAGAAGTCGCTCGGTGAGATCCTTCACACCAAAGGCCGGCAGCTCCTCTGCCAACACCGGCGCAAGCGCCACAACACGCTTGCGCCCCGTCAGCGTATCACGAAATTTTTTGGTCGCCGCCATGGTCGAGGATCCCGTGGCCAGCACCCGCAAGTGAGGAAATTCATCCGTCGCAATCTTCAAAAGCCGACTTGGATCAGCGAGCTGATGCACCTCATCAAGGATCACCCGGGGCTTCTTGAGCGATCGAAAAAATGCTTCGGGATTGGCAAGGCGGGCAACATCACTCGGCAAGTCACAATTCAGAAATTCCGCATCATCAAATGCCCGGGCAAGGACCGTCTTGCCCGCACGACGCACACCCGCCAACCAAACCAAGGGCACTTGCTTCCATGCGCGGTCAAGCCGACCCATCCAAAATGGCCGATCAATCATAACGAAACCAGACTTTACACCATACGCGGAGGATGTAAAGTGTGTTTTCCGATCCGCTTTTTCGAAACTTTTGAAAACCTGGCAAAATCTGCTGTTTGAGCATCAATCGTTCAGCCCAAGAGCCGTTGCATGTCATCTGCCGATAGGGCGCACCACTCGCCCTCTTCCAGGTCCTCCGGCAATTGCAGGCCGCCGATGGAGATGCGCTTGAGGGCCACGACATGATTGCCTGCTGCGGCGAACATGCGGCGAACTTGGTGATAGCGGCCTTCGTGCAGGGTGACGAGCGCCTCGCATTCGCCGAGTTTTTCAAACTGCGCCGGAAGCAAGGGTTTGGTTTCACCATTGAGCATGAGCGTGCCCGAGGCAAAGAGCGCGGCTTCATGGCCTTCGAGAGGACGCGCGAGCGTGGCACGATAGACTTTGTGACAAGCGGACTTCGGGTGGATGATCTTGTGCAACAGTTTGCCATCATCGGTCATCAGCAAAAGCCCGGTCGTGTCCTTGTCGAGGCGGCCGATGCAGTTGAGGCCCGGATTGCGATGGGCGAAGCGCTCGGGCAAAAGATCATAGACCGTTGAACCCGGATCATCGGCGCTGCAGGTGTAACCATCGGGCTTGTTGAGCATGATCGTGAGAGGAAACTCCGGATCGAGAGGCTCGCCACGAAAGCGGATTTCCGCGTGCGGCGTTGCGCTGTGATCATCGAGCGCGTCACCATTTTCATGGGTCACCGCGCCGGCACGGATCAGCCGTTGCACCTCGCGGCGCGAGCCGTATCCGAGGTTGGCGAGGAGCTTGACGAGTTTCATGGGAAATGTGCGATCAGCGTTTCTCGGCGAAGATGACTTTGTAGGTAGGATCCTCGGCGATCTTGCGCCATGCGAGCGCCTTGGATTCGAGCACCGCTTCGTAGGGCAATTGACGGTTGGCGACGAGCAGCAATTTTCCGCCACGACGCAGGGCCGCGATGGCACTGCCGATGAAGGCGCGACCGAGATCAACATCGGTCGCTTGGCCGCTGTGGAAAGGTGGATTCATGAGAATCGTATCGTAAATTTCCGTGAGGCCAATTGTGACATCGTGCCAATGGAAAGCGGTTTTTTCGGCGTGTCTCGCGAGATTTTTACGAGCGCACTCGAGCGCGCGCGCATCGGCTTCGTAGAGATCGATGTGCGTGATGGCATCGCAGGTATCGAGCGCCGCCGCGGAAAGATAGCCCCATCCGGCACCAAGGTCTGCGACGCGACCGCGCAGGCTTTTTGGAAGATTTGTCGCGAGCAACAGCGAACCCGGATCGATGTGCGCGCTGCTGAAGATGCCGGGCTGCGTGACAAACTCCGTGCCATCGATTTTGCGCAAATGGCCGAGCTCGCGCCAATCGGCGAAGATCGCTTCGTTCCATGATCCGTCATCGGTGGCAATGAAGGCGCGGCACTTGTGTTTCTGAATCGAATCGACACGCCCGGTGGCGCGCGCGAGTTCCTTTTCAAATCGTGAGGCTCCCGCGGTGTTGGGCATGGCCACGAGCAACTTGCCACCCGCCGCAAGACGCTCACGCGCGAGCGCAAACCACAGCAGTGTTTCGTCGCGCGATTTTTGCGGCAGCACCATCACCCATGGCCATTTGCCTTCGGGCAATGTGTCGCTACGGGCAAATCCCGCTTTTTCCCAAACGTCTGCCAAGGGCTTGAGTGCTTGCCAACCGACGAGCCCCGCCTGCCCGCGCAATGTTGGATGAGCTTGAGCACCGATGAATAAAACGCTTTCCGGCCGCGCGCCCTCAAGCGAGTCGCATGCCAGCATCAGGGTCTCGAGCGCCAAATTCTCCACGGGATCAATCGATTATCTGAATCGCAGACACATCGTTGATCATGACCGCCGGGCTCGACAAGTTCCCTTGCATTTCTTTTTTCACCTCGCCCGACGCGCGGATCTTTTTGCCGACGAAGGCCGCGAGTTCCGACTTCATTGCATCGGGCGAGCCTTTGCCCAAACGGATGCCGACGCGCGATGACTCCGGCTTGTCGCCACCGAAGAATACGAGGTAGAGCGTCTTGCCCGATTTCGACTGATCAATTCTTCCCGCCGGTCCTTCGACCGTGACTTTGCGCCGGACCTGTTCCAGCAGCCTTGGATGATTGTCCCATGGGATCACCTCGGTGGCGGGGGTATCGAAGGCACCGGCCACGATCTCGGTTCGCGGCTCCGGCTTTTTCTTTTTTGCAGTGGCTTTCTTCGCGCCAGATTTGTCGGCCTTGAGATAGGCTTTGGGTTTCTTTGCATCCTCGCGCGACTGCTTCACTTGATACGCGTAACCACCGAAAGCGATCGTGCCGAGCATGAGAAAAAGATTCACCCACAGCATGGCTCTGACGGGTCGCTTGGCTTTGCGCGGCACGGGCTGTTTTCCCTTTGGTTGCGGTGGTGCCGACTTGCGAACGGGCGCGTGGGCGGCGGATTGCAAGAGCAGCGAAAGTTTGCTTCGTGCTTGCGTGAGTGTTGTGGATTTCGGTGCGACACGAAGCCATTCGATCCAATGGACGAGTCCGGAAAACTTCGCATCGCCATTCGCGTGCGGCACACCGTGATGCAACTGTGAGGCAAGGCCGGAAAGTGATTTGAGATCACCATCCGTTTTGGAAATGCCCAGCCATTTGAAGGGCGAAATGCAAAACACATAGTCATGCGGCTTGTCGGAATTGCGCCGCAGCATCGTCGCCAATTCCGTTTCCACCCACAGCGCTTCGCGTCCGAAAGTTTGTGAAAGCCACAACGATGCATCGATTGTGGCAGCGAGCAATTTCAACACATCATCCACACCCAGCGTGGCGCGCGCATGAAGAACTTCGAGCGTCTCACCATCGATCCACTCGGTCGCGATGAAGGGAAATCCATCGACATCATCACAGCCTCCACCCACGACCTTGGCCAATGACTCGTGCTTCACGGAACACAGATCAGCAAGCGAATCCTCATAGGCTTTTCGGCCCTCGGCATCGAGCCCGCCATAGCCCCTGCCGAAGGGGAAATATCGGCGCAGCGCGACGGTTTGGCCGGTCTCGGCATCGGTGGCGCGAAAGACCACTCCGTTGTGACCCTGTGACATCATATCTTCGATCGCGTATCTCTCTTTCATGGCGTGCTCGTTTGCTTCGACGCCAGAGCAGCGATATTCATTCACCCACGGCGTAAAAAAACCGATATTTGCAGAATTATAAGGATTTCTTAAGTTTTGGGCTCGGAAAACCCCTGCAAAGCCCACGGCAACTGGCTTTGAGGGGTCTTGCTTGGGTCTTGATTTCCAGTGTGTCGCGATTGCGCCAGTCGAGTGTCCCGATAAATTTCTGAGGCGCGCGAAATTGGTCGCTTTTGTCCGAAGCATTTTCCAATCATCGCGCCGGAGCTCCTCCCATGGCCCGCAAGAAGACCATATTTTACGAAACGATCGAATACATCGGCCCGCGACCGCAGTTGCAAAAGCGTCGCAACCGGGTTGGTGGCTGGGTGATCGTCTCGATTGCGGTGGTCATGGGTTTTTGGTTTGGTCGTCCGCTCATTCCGAGTTTGCGCGCCACGCAGCAGAGCGCGTCGGTCGAGCAGGTCGGAGAGGCTGTTTCCCATCTCGAAAAGTCTTCACAGCCCGGAGCGCAACTCGCGGCCTCGGCGCTCGAGTACTCGAAACGCGATATCGCTTACGACCCGTCTTACTACAAAATCGGATTTCCGATGGGCGATGTGGCGGATGACAAAGGCATGGCTTCGGATTTGGTCGTGCGTTGTTTTCGTGGCATCGGCATCGACCTGCAAGCGTTGGTGCATGATGACATGAAGGCCCACTTCAACCGCTACCCGCAGTTGTGGAATGCTGCCGGGCCCGATACCCACATCGACCACCGCCGCGTGGCAAACCTTCAGCGTTTTTTCGAGCGCAATGGCGAATCACTCAAGCCGTCGCGACATGCGATGGATTATGCGCCGGGCGACATCGTCGTGTGGTCGCTTGCCAGTGCGGAAAAACACATCGGCATCGTGGTGCCGGGGCCTGAAGGCAGCACTCATCAGCCATGGGTCGTCCACCATCTTGATGACAAGGTGAGGTGGGAAAATGTGCTCTTCGATTTCAGGATCGAAGGCCACTATCGCTACCACGGCAAGAAGGCCGAGTGATTGCGCGATCACCACGCTGGTAGGCCCAGCATTTCGGGCAGCGCCTCACGCGGACGCCAGGTGAGGATTTCCGGCTCGCCCTCTGTCACAAGCACCGTGTGTTCGAAGTGCGCGGAGGGCTTGCGATCTTCGGTGATGACTGTCCATCCGTCCTCGAGAATGCGCACAGCGCCGACACCGGCGTTGACCATCGGCTCGATGGCAAGAGTCATGCCTGGCATGAGCACGGGAGTCTTTCCCTGCGGGCGGTAATTCGGAATTTGCGGCTCTTCGTGAAGGCGGCGACCGACGCCGTGGCCGACGAATTCGCGCACGACGGTGAAGCCGCGCGGGACAACAAATGCCTCCACCGAACCGCAAAGGTCGGCGAGGCGGCGACCGGCGCGCGCGTGCGAGATCGCTTCGAAAAGTGATTGCTCGGTGGCTGCGAGAAGGCGCTTGGTTTCAAGAGGAATGTCCCCTGCCCCGACCGTCGTTGCGTTGTCGCCGATGAAGCCACTCTTGATGATGCCCACATCAATTTTGACGATGTCGCCCGGCATGATTTTGCGCGCACCGCCGATGCCATGCACGACTTCCTCATTCACCGAGATGCAGATGTGACCGGGAAATCCGCGGTAGCCGAGAAAGGCGCTTTTGCAATCATGCTCGCGCATCAGCTCCGCGGCGAGGCGATCGATCTCGCCGGTGCTGCGGCCGGGCGCGACCTCGCGAGCCAGCGCCTGGAGAATCGATGACGCGATCGAGCCAGCCTTGCGCATGAATTCGATTTCGCGCGGCGACTTGATGGGGATGCGGGTTCTGCGGGACACCTGGAAGAGTCGGGGTATGGTGAGAAGCAGGCGTTTCACGCCGGTCAGGATGGGTTGATGAAATGCGCGAGAATTTTCGCCGCCACCTCATCCTGCGGAGCGGTGGCATCGCAAGCAAAAAGCCGATTCCCGTCGCGATAATGCGCGATGACCGGCAGCGTGAGTTTCTCGAACTCCTGGTGACGCTTGCGGAAATTTTCCTCGCTGTCGTCGGCGCGCGATTGCGCTACCTGTCCGCAGACCGGGCAATGCTTGCTGTCGAGCAATTGGCGAATCTGGCCGGTCCAGCGGCAGTCGGGGCATTCAACGCGCTGGCTGATGCGCTCGAGAAGCACATCGAAGGGCACCTCGAGTGAGAGCGCGCAGTCGATCGCGAGGCCGCGTTGCGAAAGCCACTCATCCAAAAAAACCGCCTGCGGCAAGCTGCGCGGGAAACCATCGAGCACCCATCCGCCCGATTGCTTGGCAAGCCAATCGGCGAGGATGCGGCACATCAAGTCATCGGGCAGGTAATGACCGCGGGCAAGAATTGGCGCCGCAGTTTTTCCAAGCTCGGTTTGATTTTCGACCTGCTCGCGCAGCACCGCGCCGGTGCTGAGGTAGCCAAGACCAAGGCTTTCGGCGAGGCGTTTGCCTTGGGTTCCCTTGCCGGATGCCGGCGGGCCAAGCAGCACGATGCGCAGAGGTCTGGCCGCGGGATCGGTCAATGGAGCTTGTTGTAAATATAAGCCGTGATGCCGAAGACGATCAGCACTGCGATCACCGTCCAAAGATAAACCAAGGCCGTGCGTGATGCCGTGTTGCCACCAGGGCCGAGGCGGTCATAGCGCCCCTTGAGTTTCCCTTTGCGAAGGAAACCGTCGTAATGCTTTTGCAGCAACTGGGTTTCCACCTGGCGCATCACATCGAGCACGACGCCAACCATGATGAGCAACGAGGTGCCGCCAAAGAACTGCAGCACCAGCGATCCGGGTGGAAGTCCGACCACCTTGCCCGTGAGCACTGGCAGCACGAAGAGCGCGGTAAGGAAGATCGCACCGGCAAAGGTGAGACGGGTCATCGTGAAGTCGAGGAAATCGGCAGTCGGTTTACCGGGACGCACGCCGGGGATATAGCCGCCATTGCGCTTGAGATCTTCGGAGATCTGCGAGGGTTGGAACATCATCGCGACCCAGAAGTACGAGAAGAGGAAAATACCAAGTCCGCCGAGCGCGTAGTACCAGAATCCGCCACCAACAAGTTCACCGTAGAGTTTGGTTGCCCAGGGCTGCCCCGCAAAAAACCACTGAAGCATCATCGGCGGCAGCGAAAGCACCGCCGAGGCGAAAATGATTGGCATCACGCCGGCGTAGTTGACCTTGAGCGGAAGGTATTGCGTCTGACCGCCGAATTGCTTGCGGCCGACCACGCGTTTGGCGTACTGCACCGCGACGCGGCGCTGGGCTTGGGTGATGGCGATGGTTGCGGCGATCACCAGCAGGAGAAGCACGATCATCACGACCATCATGATCGCGTTGTATTTGCTCACCCCTTCACCGGTGACGAAGTATTTCCATGCTTGGATCAGCGCACCGGGAAGAGCGGAAATCACGTTCACCGTGATAATGATCGACGTTCCGTTGCCGATGCCTTTCTCGGTGATCTGATCGCCGATCCACATCAGCAGGACCGTGCCGGCCACGATCGTCACGACTGTGAGGAACATCCATGTGTAAGAGGGATCGGGCACCAAATTGCCGAATTGCTCGATGCCGGCCATGTAGGGAATGTTGCCCGGGCTGGTGAGCGACTTCGCGACGAAGAAACCCTGCACGATGGCGATGGCAATCGTGATGTAGCGGGTGTATTGGGTGATTTTTTGGCGTCCGCCATCTTCACGCGCAAGACGCGAGAGCTTCGGCACGACCGCCGTGAGCAACTGCACCATGATCGATGCCGAGATGTAGGGCATGATGCCGAGTGCGAAGATGCCGGCCTGTTGCAGGCCACCGCCGGAAAAGACCGTGAGCAGTGCGGTGATGCCACCGGTTGGGCTCTTAGGGTCCTGCAACTGAAGGTGGTCGAGCCAGGCCTTGATGACTGTGGCATCGACGCCGGGCAGCGTGATGTGCACGCCGAGGCGGATGATGACGATCAGTGCGAGGGTGAATAGAATGCGGTCCCGGAGCTCCGGGATTTTCCAGGTGTTGGCGAAGGCGGAAATCATGGGGATCTCAGGTGAATTCGTGCTTGGGTGGTGACGCAAGACGAGGAAGCGTGATGGCGCTTCCCCGTCGGAGTTCGGAAAATGTCCGGCAAGGAATTAGTCGATCAGGCCTTGATGCTGCCACCGGCTTTTTCGATCTTGCCGCGAGCAGAGGCGCTGACGCTATCGACATCGATGGTGTATGCCTTTTCGACTTCGCCATCGGCAAGCAGCTTCACGCGATCGCAGCGACCGTTGAGGAGGCCGGCATTGCGCAGTGACTCCTCATTGATGAGGGCACCTGCTTCGAAGCGGGCATCGAGATCGCCAACATTGACCACGCCGGTTTTGTCGCGGAAGTCGAAGTTGTTGAATCCGCGCTTGGGAAGACGGCGGTGAAGTGGCATCTGGCCGCCTTCGAAACCAACGCGGGTGCCGCTGCCGGAGCGGGCCTTTTGACCTTTGTTGCCTTTACAGGCGGTCTTGCCGTGGCCGGAGCTCTCGCCGCAGCCGAGGCGCTTGACGCGATGCTTGGCTCCGGGGTTGGGGCTGTAAGAGTGGAGGTTCATGTCTTGTTCTTATGTTAGATTGGCTGGATCAGGCGGATCTGTGAAATCAGATGGCCTTTTCCTTTTTCTTTTTGCCGCGGCTCGAAAGGATCTGGTCGCGGGTGCGGAGTTGGGAGAGTGCCTTGAGGGTGGCCTTGACCACGTTGGCGTGGTTGGACGAGCCCATCGACTTGGCGAGCACGTCGCGGATGCCGACCGCTTCGCAGACGGCACGAACGCCACCACCGGCGATGATACCGGTACCCGGAGAGGCGGGCTTGAGAAGCACCTTGCCACCGCCGAACTCGGCGTAAATTTCATGCGGGATGGTGCCATCGACGATGCTCATTGGCTTGAGCACCTTGCGGGCGCTTTCGCTGGCTTTCTTGATCGCATCGGCGACTTCGTTGGCCTTGCCGAAGCCGAGGCCGACCTTGCCAATCTTGTCGCCGGAGACGACGAGGGCGGAGAAGCTGAAGCGACGGCCGCCTTTGACGACCTTGGCGCAGCGGTTGATGAACACGACCTTTTCTGCAAGCTCGTTGCCTTCGGAGTCAGTCGGTGCCTGACGCTCTTCACGCCTTGGGCCGCCGCGACCGCGACCTTGACCGCCGCCTTGACCGCGGCCTCCTTGGTAGGCCTGTTGCGGGGCAGGAGCTGCCGCGATGGGAGCCTCCGGGGTGACAGCAGGCGTTTCGTTTTCTGGAATCGTTACCATGATGGGATGATGGGCAGGTCGTTGGATTAGAATTGGAGGCCACCTTCGCGGGCTGCGTCGGCGAGGGCTTTGACTTTACCGTGGTAGAGGTGACCACCGCGGTCGAAGACCACATTGCTGATGTTGGAACCCTTGGCACGCTCGGCGATGAGCTTGCCAACTTTTTGGGCGCTTTCGACATTCGACGAAGCCTTTTCCATCGACTTGTCGAGGGTCGAGGCGGCGACGAGGGTGCGACCGACGGTGTCGTCGATGACCTGGGCGTAGATGTGCTGGTTTGAATAGTGGATGGCCAGGCGTGGGCGCTCCGTAGTTCCGCTGACCTTGCGGCGGATGCGTTTGTGGATGCGCTGGCGGATCGACTTGCGTTTGATGATGCTCATGTTGCCGTGATGGTAATGGATTATTTGCCGACGCTCTTGCCTTCCTTGCGGCGGACTTTCTCATCGGCATAGCGCACGCCCTTGCCCTTGTAGGGTTCCGGCGGATAGTAGCCGCGGACCTCGGCGGCAAACTGTCCGACGAGTTGTTTGTCGATGCCCTCGACCTTGATCTTGGTGTTTTCGTTCACCGTGACCGTAAGGCCGCTGGGGATGGGATGAAGAAGCGGGTGGGAGCGACCGAGTGAGAGGTCGAGGTCTTTGCCTTTGACGGCGGCGCGGAGACCGACGCCTTGGATTTCGAGGTCCTTCACAAAGCCCTTCGAAACGCCGATGATCATGTTGTTGATCAGGCTGCGTGCGGTGCCGTGGAGGGCCTTGAGTTGGCGGGTCTCGGTGTTGCGTGAAACCGTGACGGCGCCTTCCTCGGCCTTGAGTGAGATGCCTTCAGGCAAGCTGAAGTCGAGTTTGCCTTTGGGGCCTTCGACAACGACATTGCGGCCGTCGAGTTTGACGGCGACTTTTTCGGGCAGGGAGATTGGTTTGAGTCCGACTCGTGACATGGTGATGTTTTCCTTTCGCGAGTAAGTGGTTTACCAGACGTTGGCGAGGAGTTCGCCGCCGAGTTTCTGACGCTTGGCATTGCCGCCGGACATCACGCCTTTCGAGGTCGAAAGGATGGAGATGCCGAGGCCCGACATGACGCGTGGCACTTCGTTGGCGCCGACATAGTGGCGACGGCCGGGAGTGGAAACGCGCTTGAGATCGGTGAGGACCGGGCGGCCATCGACGAACTTCGGCTTGAGCTTGAGTTCGGTGCGCTTGCCGGTGACGACCTCATAGTTCCAGAGGTAGCCTTCTTCGGTGAGGATGCGGGCGATGTCCGCCTTGATTTTCGAATAGGGTGCGGTGAATTCCTCGTTGCCGGCGCGGCAAGCGTTTTTGAAACGCGTGAGGAAGTCTGCGATGGGATCGGTGAGAACAGCCATGGTGGGGATTCCTTGTTAGGTGCTTTAAGTGGTTTCCTTGGTTCAGACCGCGGCGGCCTCGGTGGATTCGGACGACTTCTTCGCGTCGCGGAAGGGCAGGCCAAGCTCGGTGAGCAGGGCGCGTCCTTCGGCGTCGGTCGGAGCCGAGGTGACGAAAATCAGGTCAAAGCCGATCTGGCGTTTGATCTGATCGATTTCGATTTCGGGGAAGATCGATTGGTCTTGAATGCCGCAGGCATAGTTGCCGCGACCGTCGAACGATTTCGAGGAAATCCCGCGGAAGTCGCGGATGTTCGGCGAGGTAATGTTGATGAAGCGATGAAGGAATTCCCACATGCGGGTGCCGCGAAGCGTGACGCGCGCGCCGAGGACTTCACCTTCGCGCAGCTTGAAGTTGGCGACGGCCTTCTTCGAGTAGGTGAGCGATGGGCGCTGACCGGTGATCTTTTGGATTTCGTTGACGGCGTCGTCGACGGCGACCTTGCGGTCGGGGGCTTTGCCCATGCAGGAGGTCACGACGATTTTCTCGAGGCGCGGAACCTGATGGGGATTGGCGTAGCCGAGCTTCTTGGTGAGAGCCGGCACCACCTTGTCTTTGTAGTGTTGCAGTAGCGGTGTTGTTTTCATTTTGTTTTGCGGGTCAGCGCGGTTTGGTCTTGGCGCTTAAGCGCGGGCGGAGGCGGTGCCTCAGCCCACTTTCTTGACGTTGGAGATGTGGACGGGACCGTCGATGGTGTTGATGCCACCGCTGGGGTTGGCTTCGGTCGGTTTGGCAGCCTTCTTGAGCGGGCGTGCGCCTTCGACGACGACCTGGCCCTTGGCGGCGTTGACGAGCAGCACAGTGCCGCGCTTGCCCTTGTGGTTGCCGGTGATGATTTCGACTTGGTCGCCTTTTTTGACGTGAGTCTTGATTTGGCTCATGGGAGTGGGATCGGTTCGAAGTTGGTATTGCGGATCAGAGCACCTCGGGAGCGAGGGAGACGATTTTCATGAAGGCCTTTTCGCGGAGTTCGCGGGCGACGGGGCCGAAGATGCGGGTGCCGCGCGGGTTGTTGTCCTTGTCGATGATGACGATCGCGTTCGAGTCGAAGCGCAGGATCGAGCCATCGGGGCGACGGATCGGGAAGGCGGTGCGGACCACGACGGCCTTGACCACGCTGCCCTTCTTGACCGAGGCGGTGGGGATGGAATCGCGGATGTGGGCGGTGATGACATCGCCGACACAGGCGGTGCGGCTGCGCTTGCCGAGCACGCCGATCATTTTTGCGCTGCGGGCACCGGTGTTATCGGCGACGGCGAGCATAGTTTCCATCTGAATCATGGCAGTAAGGTCGAGTGGGGTGTGAAAATTGAGGGGTGGGATCGGCGGATGCCGTTGAAGCAATTAGTGGGAAAGCACTTCCTCGAGCGACCAGCGCTTGAGTTTAGAGAGCGGGCGGGTTTCGACGATGCGGACGCGGTCGCCGATCTTGGCCTGGCTGTTTTCGTCGTGCACATAGTACTTCTTCGAGCGCTTAACGATTTTGTTGAAACGCGGATGCGGAACGCGCGCGACATGCTCGACGACGAGGGTCTTGTCCATCTTGTCGGAGATGACCACGCCGACGCGGGTTTTGCGGATGTGGACTTTCGAGTCCGTGGAGGTTTCGCTCATAGTGAAATAGGGATAGGCGTTGGTGGCGTGGATCAGGCGGATTTCGCGGCGTTCATCGCGGTGAGGACGCGGGCGGTATCGCGGCGCACTTGTTGGATGCGGGCGGGGTTTTCAAGTTGGCCGACGGCCTTCTGAAGGCGGAGGTTGAGGGCTTCCTGCTTCAACTCGCGGAGGCGGAGTTGGAGTTCGTCGGCGGAGAGTTCGCGGATGTCTTTGGCTTTGGCCATGGCTCGGTGAGTGGTTGGGTGATGGATCAGGCGTGCGGATTGCGGGCAACGAGGCGGGTGCGGATGCCGAGTTTGTAAGAGGCGAGACGCATCGCTTCTTTGGCGGCGGATTCGGGCACACCGCCGACTTCGAAGAGCATGTTGCCCGGGCGCACGACGGCGACCCAGCCTTCCACGGCGCCCTTACCTTTACCCATCCGGGTTTCCGGCGGGCGCGAGGTGATGGACTTGTGCGGGAAGATTCGAATCCAGACTTTGCCTTTTCTTTTCAGCGAACGGTTGATCGCGATACGGCAGGCTTCGATCTGGCGGTTGCTCATCCATCCGCGGTCGAGGGTTTGAAGTCCGTAGTCACCGAACGCGACGGTGGTTCCGCGCTGGGCATTGCCGGCGCGGCTTCCGCGGTGGCTTTTGCGGAACTTCGTTCTTTTGGGCATCAAAGGCATGGCAGGGTCCTCCTAGGGAGATTAGTGGTTGGTTGAAATTTCGGGATGGGCTCAGTTTCTGTTGCTGGGGCGGCGGTCGCCACCACCTCCGCGCGGGCCGCGAGGTCCACGCTCACCGCGGTCGCCGCGGTCACCTTGAGGTCTGGCGGAAGCATCTTCTTCCTTTTTGTTGACCCAGCATTTCACGCCGATGATGCCGTAGACCGTGCGGGCTTCGGCAAAGCCGTAGTCGAGCGGCACGCGCAGCGTTTGAAGCGGCACTTTGCCTTCGCGGTAGCCTTCGGCACGGGCGATGTCGGCACCGCCGAGGCGGCCGGCGCAACGGAGGCGGATGCCTTCGGCACCAAACTCCATGGCGGTTTGCAACGCGCGCTTCATGGCGCGGCGGAAGCTGATCCGGCGCTCAAGCTGCACGGCAATTTGCTCGGCGACCAACTGGGCATCGAGTTCCGGCTTGCGGATTTCGATGATGTCGATCTTGACCTGGGAACCTTTGCAGAGGTCGGAAATTTCCTTGGTCATCACTTCGATTTCCTTGCCTTGGCGGCCGATGATGAGGCCGGGGCGCGAGGTGTGAAGGGTGACGCGGACGCTGTTCCAGGCGCGCTCGATGACCACGCGGGCAAGGCCTGCGTTCTGGAGCTTACGCTTGAGGTAACCGCGGATCGACAGGTCCTCGTGGAGTTTGTCGGTGTAGTCTTTGCCGCTGGCATACCACTTCGAGCGCCAGTCCTTGTTGACTGCGAGGCGGAATGCGATTGGATTTACTTTTTGGCCCATGTGTACTGAGGGGTGGGATTGTGAGGGATGATTAGGCTTGTGGTTCCGCGGCTGGGGCGGCTTCGGTGGTGGTCTCCTGCTTTTCGGCGGCCGGTTTGCGCGGTGCCTTCTTGCGTTTCTCGGGAGCGGAGCCCACGAGGGTGATGGAAATGTGGCTGCTGTGGCGGATGATCGGGCCTGCGGATCCCTTGGCGCGCGGCTTGAAGCGGCGGAGCGAAGGAGCCTTGCCGATCACGGCTTCCTTGACGACCAGCGAACCGGTATCGAGGGAGAAATTGTTTTCAGCATCGGCGATGGCCGTCTTGAGGGTCTTGCCGATGAGCTGCGCGGCCTTCTTCGGGGTGAAGGTGAGGATGTCGAGCGCGCTCGATACAGGCAGGCCTTGAATTTCGCGGGCGACATCGCGGGCCTTTTTGGGCGAGAGGCGAACGAATTTGGTGGTGCTTTTGACTTCCATGGGAGGCGGGCGTGAGGGGTGTTACTGCTCTTGGGCTTGTGTTTCGAGATTGGCGAGGTCGCCGACTTTGGGTGAGTCCGCGGCGTGGTTGAGGGTTTCGACAAACAATCCGCTGACGCCCTTGCGGACATCGGCGAGAATGGCTTTTCCGTAGGTTTCCTGACCGCGCATGAGGCGGAAGGTCATACCGATTTTCGCACCTTGGCTTTCGCCAATGTTGAGAACCAGCATGCCGCTTTCCTGATCGTGGCTGACGATGCGGGCTTGCTGCAGGGTGCCGGACCGGATTTCGGGACGGGGCTTCTGGCGGAGACCGAGCGCCGCGTCAAGCTCTCTTAGCGATGTTTCGATGCGAAGGCGCGCATCCGGATCGGAAACGACTGCTTGGCGGAGGAAATCGTTGACCGCTCCGTTGAGGCGGACAGCGGAGGCCTCGAGGCGCGTGATGCGTTCGTTGGCGATTTGAAGATCAGCGGCGGCTTGCACGAGGCGGTCATCGCCACCGTCGAGAAGGTTCTTGCCGAGGGCGGCGAGTCTTTCGCGGACTTGGGCGAGCTGCGCGGCAGATTGTTTTTCGCCGCGGTTTGCTTCGGCGAGGCTTTGCTGGAGGGTTTTGTTCTGCTGTTGGAGCTCGAGGATCGCCTCCTGCAATTGCGCGGCACTGGCGGCCTGGGCGCGACACATCCCAGCGGTGGCCGCGAGCCCAAGGGCGGCGGCAACTGCCTTGTGAAGGAATGTGTGGCGTGAGGACATCGTGTGGCGGGTGTGCTTGGCTTACTTCTTGCCGATACCGCCGTGCTGGCGGAAAATGCGGGTCGGGGCAAACTCACCGAGTTTGTGGCCGACCATGTTTTCGGTCACATAGACCGGCACGAAGGTTTTGCCATTGTGGACGGCGAAGTTGTGACCGACGAAGTCCGGGGTGATCATCGACTTGCGGCTCCATGTCTTGATGGGCTTGCGGTCGGATCCGGCATCGGCGACGGCGTCGATCTTGGCGAGAAGCTTTTGATCGACGAAGGGGCCTTTCTTGAGTGAGCGTGGCATGGAATCGTTGCTTGGTTAAAAGTGGAAGGTTGGGCGGGCGTTACTTCTTCTTGTGGCGGGACTCGACGATGAAGACGCTGGTGGTCTTCTTGTGGTTGCGGGTCTTCTGGCCCTTCGCGTGACCCCAGGGGCTGAGAAGGTGCTGGCGACCACCACCGGATTTCGATTTGCCCTCACCACCACCGTTCGGGTGGTCGACGGGGTTCATGGTCATGCCGCGGACGGTTGGGCGAACGCCCTGCCAGCGGGTGCGGCCGGCCTTGCCCGAGGTTTCGTTCATATGATCGCGGTTGCCGACTTGGCCGATCGTGCAGAAGCAGCGGTCGTTGAAGCGGCGGATTTCGCCGGAAGGCATTTTCACGAGTGCCCAGCCGCCATCGCGGTTGGAAAGCACGGCGAGCTGACCGGCGGCGCGGGCGACTTTGCCACCATTGCCCGGGATGAGCTCGATGTTGTGGATCGAGGTGCCGAGTGGCACGGCGCTGAGCGGCATGGCATTGCCGGTCTTGGGAGCGACATTTTGGCCGGAAACCACGGTCGAGCCGACTTCAAGGCCGAGCGGCGCGAGGATGTAGGACTTTTGTCCGTCCTCATACTGGATCAGCGCGATGCGGCAGGTGCGGTTCGGATCGTACTCGATGCCGATGACCTTGGCCGGGGCGTCGTGACGGCCGCGCTTGAAGTCGATGAGACGATAGTGACGCTTGTGACCACCGCCGATGTGACGGCAGGTGATGCGGCCGGTGTTGTTGCGGCCACCCGAGCGCTTGAGCGGAACCAGAAGGCTCTTCTCAGGCTTGCTCTTGGTGATCTCCTCGAAAGACGGGAGATTCTTGTAGCGTGCGGAGGGGGTGATTGGCTTGAAGTTTTTCAGTGGCATGACTCGCGGAACGGTGAGGTGTTGCGATTGGAACTGCGGGTTGACGGCTGGTTAGATGAGGTCGAGGGACTCGCCTTCCTTGAGCCGGACGATGGCTTTCTTCCAATGGTTGGTGCGACCGGCGTCGGACCGGCGCTTGCGGCGGAGCTTGCCGTCGTAGTTGGCGGTGCGGACTCCGGTGACGGATTTTCCGAACAGCTGTTCGACAGCCTGCTTGATTTCCAGCTTGTTGGCCTTGCGGTCCACTTCGAGGGTGACCTCGTTGTTGGTTTCCTGGAGAAGGGCGGCCTTCTCACTGAGGCGGACATTTTTGATGACCTGGTAGATGTCTTTCATGATCGCGGGGTGGGGTCCGGGGTTCAGGCGGTGCGCTGGGCGAGGGTTTGAACGGCGTCGCCCACGAGGATGACGGAGTTCGCGAGGAGGAGTTGTTCGACGTTCACATCCGAGCCGGTGACCAGTTGGGCCCATGCGACATTGCGGCCGGCAAGGTAGGTGGAATCGTCAAACGAGTTGGAAACGACGAGGATCTTGCCGGGGTTGGTGACGGCGTTGATCGCGGAAACGAAGGATTTGGTCTTGCCATCGGCGATCGAGAACGAGTCGACGACTTTGATTTTTTCGCCGCGGACGAGGTCGCCGAGCACGCGGCGGAGGGCCAGCTTGCGGACGGTTTTGGAAACGCTCTTCGAATAGTCGCGCGGGCGGGGGCCGAAGACCACACCACCACCGACGAAGATCGGGGCGCGCTTGTCGCCGTGACGAGCGTTGCCGGTGCCTTTCTGTTTGTAGATTTTCTTGTTGTTGCCGGAGACTTCGCCACGGGTCTTGGTGTTGGCGGAGCCGGAGCGGCGATTGGCGCGGTAAGCGGTGACGAGGTCGTGCACGGCTTGACGGCCTTTTTCCGGGCCGACCAACACGATATTGGCGGCTTGGGCGTCTTCAATGGTAAGGGATTTGGCGGACATGGCTTGGTGTCTGGTGAGGTTTCAGGGGCCGGTGAGAAATCAGGCCTTCTTCTTGGCCGGGCGAACGGTGACATAGCCACCTTTGGATCCGGGGACTGCGCCGGAGATGAGGATCACGCCATCTTCGGGGCGAACGGCGACGACCTTGAGGTTTTGAACGGTGGTACGGGTGGTACCCATGTGACCGGGCATCTTTTGGTTTTTCCAAACGCGACCGGGAGTCGAGCGGCAACCGATGGCGCCGGTACGGCGGTGCATCATGGAGCCGTGGGTCATCTTGAGACCACCGAATCCGTGGCGTTTCACGGCGCCTTGGAAGCCGCGGCCTTTGCTGTCGGCAATGACGTCGACCCATTGGCCGGCGCTGAAGAGCTCGAGGCCCGGATGTGCTTCGGGAGTGGCGGCGCCTTTTTCAAAGCGGAACTCTTGGATGAAGCGCTTCGGCGTGGAGCCGGCTTTCTTGAAGCGGCCGAGATCCGGCTTGGAAACGCGTTGTTCCTTTTGATCGTCGAATCCGATTTGGAGGGCGGTGTAGCCGTCTTTCTCCACGGTCTTGACCTGGAGGATGGCGTTGCCCGAGACATCGATGACGGTCACGGGAATCATGGATCCCGCCTGTTGATCGAAGAGGCGGGTCATGCCGATTTTTTTACCGAGGAGGCCGAGTGACATGGCTGAAAAGTGTTGGGTGTTGGAGTCTGGGAGAGAGAGGAAATGATGGGGCGGATGCTCAGATGCGGATCGTGATGTCGACGCCGGCGGGGAGGTTGAGCTTCTTGAGTTCGTCGACGGTGCGAGCGGTAGGGTCGACGATGTCGAGCAAGCGCTTGTGGGTGCGGATTTCGAATTGTTCGGCGGACTTCTTGTTCACGTGAACCGAGCGGTTGACGCTGAACTTCTCGATGCGGGTTGGAAGAGGGATGGGGCCGGCAACGCGAGCGCCAGTGCGTTTGGCGGTCTCCACGATTTCTTGGGCGGAGCGGTCGATCGCGCGATGATCGAATGCGCGGAGGCGGATGCGGATTTTCTGGTTTTCCATGGTGGAGCTTGGTTGACAGTTGCTTTGTTGTTCTTCAGGGCGAGTGATCAGCCTAAGCGGTCGCTTACGATCTCTTCGACGATATTGGATGGGACCTGCTCGAAATGTGATGGGGTCATCGCATAAGAAGCGCGGCCGGATGAGAGGGTGCGGACGGCGGTGGAGTAGCCGAACATTTCCTTGAGAGGGACATTGGCGCGGACGATGGCGAGCTTGCCTTTCGACTCCATGTTCTGGATTTGTCCGCGGCGGCGATTGAGGTCGCCCATGACATCGCCTTGGTAGTCATCGGGGGTGGAAACTTCCACAGCCATGATGGGCTCGAGCAGGATCGACTTGGCCTTTTTGAAGCCGTCCTTCATCGCGAAGATGGCGGCCATGGTGAAGGCGTTTTCGTTCGAATCCACATCGTGGTACGAGCCGTCGAGGATCTCGACATGAACATCGACCACCGGGTAGCCGGCGATGATGCCGTTGCTCATGGCTTCGTTCACGCCTTTGTAAACGGCGTTGATGTATTCCTTGGGAATCGTGCCACCGATGACCTTGTTCTCGATGGTGAGGCCCTTGCCCTTTTCGTTGGGCTTCATGGAAAGAATCACATGGCCGTACTGGCCGCGGCCGCCGGATTGTTTGACCAGCTTGCCTTCGCCACCGGCGGCGATGGTGATGGTTTCGCGGTAAGCGATTTGCGGAGCGCCGGTGTTGGCGTCGACCTTGAACTCGCGGCGGAGGCGATCGATGATGATCTCGAGGTGAAGCTCGCCCATGCCGGAGATGATCGTCTGGCCGGTTTCCTCGTCGGTCTTCACATTGAAGGTCGGGTCTTCCTCGGAAAGGCGGCCGAGCGCGAGAGCGAGTTTTTCCTGGTCGGCCTTGGTCTTGGGCTCGACGGCCATCGAGATGACCGGCTCGGGGAAAGTCGGGGGCTCGAGCACCACATCGTGGTTCATTGCGGCGAGCGTGTCGCCGGTGGTGACATTCTTGAGGCCGACCATCGCGGCGATGTCGCCGGCGTAGCAGGCATCGATGTCCTTGTGCTCGTTGGCTTGAATTTGAATCAGGCGACCAACGCGCTCGCTGCGGCGGGTGCGCGGGTTGTAAACCGTGTCGCCCTTGCGAACGACACCGGAGTAGACGCGGAAGAAAACCAATTTGCCGACGAACTTATCGGCCCAAAGTTTGAAAGCGAGGGCGACAAATTTCCCGTGATCGGTGGTTTCCACCTCGATGCGGGTTTCCTCGTTTTCAGGATCCATGCCGATCGCGGCAGGGATGTCGAGCGGGCTGGGGAGGTAGTCCACCACCGCGTCGAGAAGGTATTGCACACCCTTGTTTTTGAAGGCCGATCCACCGGCCACCGGGATGAGCTTATTGGCGATGGTCGCGCGGCGGATGCCTTGCTTGAGGTCCTCGAGAGTGACCGTTTCCTCCATCAGGAATTTTTCACCGACCGTTTCATCGACATCGGCAACGGCGTTGAGCAGCTCGTTGTAAGCCTCGTCGGCGATTTTCTTTTGCTCGGCATCGAGTTCCTTGACGGTGTAGGTCGAGCCAAACTTGTCGTCGTCGGAGAAATAGACCGCCTTGCGGTTGACCACATCGATCTGGCCCTTGAGGTTTTCCTCGGAACCGATCGGGATGAGAATGCGCACGGCATTGGCGCCGAGTTTTTCCTTCACTTCGCCGAACACGCGGTCGAAGTCAGCACCGGTGCGGTCCATCTTATTGACGAAAACGATGCGCGGCACATGGTACTTGGTCGCTTGGCGCCAGACGGTTTCGGTCTGCGGTTGGACACCGGCGACGCCGCAGAACACGACGATCGCGCCATCGAGCACGCGCAGCGAGCGCTCCACCTCGGCGGTGAAGTCCACGTGGCCGGGGGTATCGATGATGTTGATGCGTTGCTTTTGCTCGGGGAAAAGCTTGAAGGTCCCCTCCTCCACGCGTTGCCACCATTCGGTGGTGACGGCGGCGGATGTGATGGTGATGCCGCGCTCGCGCTCTTGTTCCATCCAATCGGTCGTGGCCGAACCGTGGTGCACCTCGCCGATCTTGTGGATCATGCCGGTGTAGAAAAGAATCCGCTCGGTGAGGGTCGTCTTGCCCGCGTCGATGTGCGCCGCAATCCCGATATTACGGGTGCGTTCGAGCACATGTTGGCGTTCTGGACTGTTCGGATTCACGAGGGAGTCGCGCGGTGGCGCGGGGGTGGATTAGAAGCGGAAGTGGGCGAAGGCGCGGTTGGCCTGAGCCATCTTGTGGACGTCGTCGCGCTTGCGCACGGCCGCGCCTTGGTTGTTGGCGGCGTCCTTGATTTCGTTGGCGAGAGCCACATGCATCGGCGTGCCTTTGCGGTTGCGAGCGTAGGAAACAAGCCAGCGCATCGCGAGTGACTCCGAACGATCGGCGGCAACTTCGAGCGGCACTTGATAGGTCGCGCCACCGACGCGGCGGGACTTGACCTCAACGCGCGGCTTCGAGTTCTCGACGGCGCGGGTGATCACTTCGAGCGGATCGACGGTGTCGATGCCTTCGTTGGCGCGATCGATCGCGGCATAAACAATGCGTTGTGCGAGAGAGCGCTTGCCATCGGTCATCACCTTGGAAATCAGGTGACCGACGAGGGCGCTGTCGTAACGGGGATCGCGGCGATCCGGCTTGGTGAAAACTCGCTTGCGGCGTGGCATGGCGTGGGTGGGCTGGGGGTTGAGTGGTTGAAATTACTTCTTCTTCGCGGGAGCGGCGGCGGCACCGGGTTTCGGGCGCTTGGCACCGTACTTCGAGCGCGACTGGCGGCGCTTGTCGACTCCGAGGGTGTCGAGCGATCCGCGGACGATGTGGTAGCGCACACCCGGAAGGTCCTTCACCCGGCCACCGCGAACGAGAACGATCGAGTGTTCCTGGAGGTTGTGGCCTTCACCGCCGATGTAGGCGATCACTTCAAATCCGTTGGTGAGGCGCACTTTGGCCACTTTACGGAGAGCCGAGTTCGGCTTCTTGGGCGTACGGGTCATCACCTGAAGGCAGACTCCGCGGCGCTGGGGACAATTCACGAGAGCGGGCGACTTCGACTTTTCGGCCGGATTGATTCGTCCCTTGCGAACGAGCTGGTTGATGGTCGGCATGATTTCCTGCGTGGTTCTGGTTGTGCTGGGGACAAACCGGAGCAACGACGAGGAAACCTCGTTGAAGCTTTTCTCCGGAGCTGACCCGATAAATTTTCCCTGTTTCGGGAGCTGCCTGTTTCGAAGAGGCAGGTCGCAATGCGGGGCGGCGAAAATAGGATTCGAACCCGACCTGACAAGCCCTAATTTGCTTTTTCTTGGAAATTTTTCCAAAACCCTCAAAAAATAGGGCGAAATTCCAAAATCGGGGGTCTACGAGGCCGTTTCTATGGCACTCGCAAGCGGTCGCGGACATGCCGGAGCCTTGATCGAGCCCGTAATACAAAATGGCACACGCCGCTTCCGATTTGCAAAAAAGCCTTCAAATCAAGGGTTTTTCGCATCGCGGCAATATTTCATCACGCTTCCGTGCATGTTTGTAACCTGTTTAGTTGCCTTTGTGGCACTGGACAAATCCCCTGTCACCGGAGTTGACGCGGGGCCGTTCGCGGCTACAGCTATCCGCCATGCAAGCCGACAACCAAACCGCTCCTGAAGCCGAGGCCCCGGTCGAAAACCCCGAGATCGCCAAGGAAAATGCCACACCGGAAGCTGCGGCGGAGCTTGATCCATGGGAGCAGCTCGAAGCCGAGGCCGCCAAGTGGAAGGACCTTTCCCTGCGCACCGCCGCCGAAATGGACAACCTGCGCAAACGCACTGCCCGCGAACGCGAGGAAGCAGTGCGGTATTCGAATCAACGCCTGCTCGAAGAGCTTTTGCCGGTGATCGACAACTTCGAAATGGGCATGCAAGCCGCGGCACAGGACACCTCGTCGATGATCTACATCGGCATGGACATGGTCCGCCGTCAGCTCAACGAGTTTCTATCCTCTCAAGGCGTCGAAGAGCTCGTGGCCAGCGGAGCCTTTGATCCCAACCTCCACGACGCGGTGGCGCAGGAGGAATCGGCCGACATCAAAGAAGGCGATATCATCCGGGTGACACGCCGCGGCTTCAAACTGCGCGACCGCCTGCTGCGCCCGGCAAGCGTGGTGGTTTCCAAAGCACCAGCCGCTGCGGAAGGAGGCGCTGACTGATCCCCATGGCTGACAAACGCGATTACTACGAAATTCTGGGAGTTTCCCGCGACGCGAGTGCCGACGAAATCAAGAAGGCCTACCGCAAACTCGCGGTGAAGTTTCATCCGGACAAAAACCCCGGCGATCATACGGCCGAGGAAAAATTCAAAGAACTCGGCGAGGCCTATGAAGCCTTGAGCGATGCCGACAAACGCGCGGCCTACGACCGCTACGGACACGCGGCATTCTCGAATGGTGGAGGTCGTCCCGGTGGTGGATTCCACGACCCGATGGACATGTTCTCGCAGGTCTTTGGCGGCGCCTTTGGTGGTGGCTTCGAGGAATTTTTTGGTGGTGGTGGCGCAAGGCGCAAAAGCTCCGGCAAACAACGCGGCAGCGACCTGCGATATGATTTGGAAATCTCGCTCGAGGAAGCCGCGCGCGGCGTCGAGAAAGAACTCGAGATCGAACGCTACATGCCCTGCGATACCTGCGACAGCAAAGGCACCAAAGGTTCGGGCGGCGTAAAAACCTGCCAAAGCTGCGGTGGCCGCGGAGTCGTTTCGCGCCAGTCGGGCATCTTCATCCAACAAACCACCTGCCCGGAATGCCGGGGCGCAGGCGAAACGATCAGCGATCCCTGCAAGGCCTGCAAAGGCGAAGGACGCGTGCAAAAGGAAAGCCGCATCAAGCTGCGCATCCCGGCCGGCGTGGATACCGGCACGCGGCTGCGCTCGACCAGCAATGGCGACGCTGGCGTGCGCGGCGGCCCGGCAGGCGACCTCTATGTGTTCCTGCATGTACGCGATCACGACATCTTCGAACGCGATGACTCCGATCTCTTCTGCGAAGTCCCCCTTCCCTTCTCGACCGCCGCACTCGGTGGCGAGTTGAAGGTGCCGACGCTCGATGGTCAGTCATCGATCAAGATTCCTGCCGGCACTCAAGGCGGCACGGTTTTCCGCCTGCGCGACAAGGGCATGCCCACACTTTCCGGCGGACGCCGTGGCGATCTGAACGTCCGCGTGCAAGTCGAGGTGCCCACCAAACTCAACAGCGATCAGCAGGAAAAACTGCGCGCGTTTTCCGAATCGATCGGCGTGCACAATTCCCCGATGCAGGAAGGGTTTTTCGAAAAGGCAAAACGCTTTTTTGATCTGTAGGGATGGGGCAAACAATCGTGGTGGCGGATTTCATCCGCCATACCCATCTTGCTCATTGCGTTACCATCAGAGGGAAAAACTATTTGAGGGTGTGAAGCTTGGCGGTTGAAAACCGCCGCCACGCTCAAAACCAGCGTTTCGGCTTTTCAATTTCACTTTTGAGTCATTGAGTCATTGCCATGGCCCGCTTTCATCTGCCGTCAGAAAACTGGCAAGCTGCTGCGCTCACTGGCGACGAGGCGCGGCATCTTTCGCAGGTGCTGCGTGGCAAGGCAGGCGATGTGATCACGGTCTTCGATGGTCATGGCCGCCGTGCTTCGGCGAAGGTGCTGCAAGTTTCGCGCGACCGCGTTTCGCTCGAAATTTCCGAGGTCGTTTCTCCTGCGCCGCCGCAGCCGCGCATCACGCTCGCGCAGGCGATTCCCAAGGGCAAGACGATGGACTTGATCGTGCAAAAGGCGGTCGAACTCGGGGTGGCAGGCATCGAGCCACTCGTCACGCGCCACACGATCGTGCAACCGGGCGAGGGCAAGTCGGAGAAGTGGACACGCGTCGCGCTCGAGGCATGCAAGCAATGCGGCCAGGACATGCTGCCAGAAATTTCTTCGGCCCTCGCATTCGACACATGGATCGCGGGCGCGGAAAAAATTTCCGGGCTCAAGCTCATCGCATCGCTCGCGCCTGGTGCGCAGGCCATGCGCGAAGTACTCAGAGCGCACCCCGCCACCACCGAGGCCACGATCCTCGTCGGCCCGGAGGGTGATTTCTCGCCGCAAGAAACCGCCGCCGCGCTGGCTGCCGGATTCATCCCCGTGTCGCTTGGCAACATCGTGTTGCGCGTCGAGACCGCATCGCTGTTTTGCATTTCCGCACTGCGCTACGAGTTCGCTTAGGTTGGCTTTGTTAGCAATTCGGCCAAGGCCGTCTTGCGCGATGCTAATCCCGGTGCATGATAGAGCCCGTGAAGCATTGGTTACCGACGATTCTAACAGCTTTTGCCGCCTGCGTTTTGCCGCTTGGCGCCCAAGCCGAAACGCCAGCACCACCTGTTTCAAAAACTCCGGCCAAGGTCGTCGTCATTCCGATCCGCGCGCAAATCGCCAAGCCCGAGCTCTTCATCCTGCGCCGCGGACTCAAGGACGCGATCGAGAACAAGGTCGACACCATCGTGCTCGACATGGAAACGCCCGGCGGCGAGCTCGATGTGACATTCGATATACTAAAGGCCTTGGAAAAATTTCCCGGAAAAACCGTGACCTATGTGAACCGCGAAGCGATCTCCGCCGGTGCGCTGATCGCTGCCGGCACCGATGAGATCCACTTCGCGCCCGAAGGCGTGATCGGTGCCGCGGCACCCGTGCTTGCGACTGGGGTGGAAATCGATGAGACGATGCGGAGCAAAATTGTCAGCTACCTCAAGGCGCGCGTGCGATCGATTTCCGAAGGCAAAGGTTATCGCGGCGAGGTGGTCTCGGCGATGATCGACATGGATTCGGAGTTCAAGATCGGCGACACGGTCATCAAAAAAAAGGGCGAGCTGCTCTCGCTCACCGCGCAGGAAGCGATGAAGACCTACGGCGATCCTCCCCTGCCCCTGCTTGGCGCGGGCATTTCGAAGGATCTCAATGCCTTGCTCGATCAACTCCACGGCGCGGGAAATTATTCAGTGGTGCGGCTTGAAGTCACATGGTCGGAAAAACTCGCGCAGTACCTCACCAGCCTCACGCCGATCCTGCTCGGGCTTGGTCTGCTCGCGCTTTTCATCGAGTTCAAAACTCCCGGTTTCGGAATCTTTGGCATCAGCGGCGCAATTCTTTTGGGCATCGTGTTTTTTGGTCACCATGTCGCGGGTCTGTCAGGGCACGAGCCCGTCCTGCTCTTCGCGCTCGGCGTCTCATTGGTGATTATCGATGTCTTCTTGTTTCCCGGCACGATGATCGCCGCCCTTACCGGCGTGACGATGATCTTGGCTTCACTCGTGTGGATGATGCTCGACCTGTGGCCGGGCGAGCCGGTGACGATTTCGGGAAATGTCCTGCTGCGACCGCTCGCCAATGTGCTGGCAGGTGCCGCATTGGCGATCGCGGCATTTGTGTTATTGCTCAGGTTTTTGCCGAAAGGCGGACCATGGGGCGGCATGGTTTTGGAAAGTGCTGTGAGCGGCGATGCAACACCTGATAGCGTAGAAAATCTGTTAGGCCAAAGCGGCAAAGCGGCCACCGCGCTTTTCCCGAGTGGACAAGTTGAGATTTCCGGCAAACGATACGAGGCGAAACTCGTCATGGGTTTCGCCGAAGCGGGCACGCCAGTGAAAGTCACAGGCGTATCCGAATTCGGCCTCATCGTGGAAACGCTATCATGAGCCTGATCATTTTACTTTTTGCCGTCGGCCTCATCCTGCTCGCCGCCGAGGTGGTCGTGCCTGGCGGCATCCTTGGCGGCATCGCGGCACTGATGATGCTGGGCGGCTGCGCGATTGCTTATTCACGCTTTGGCTCGAGCGGTGGCGCGATTGCCTTGGCTACGGCGTTGGTGCTCATTGGCATCACTCTTTTTCTGGAATTTTATGTCCTGCCGAGAACCCGCATCGGCAGGCGGGCCTTTCTCGACAGCGAAATCAGCGCCACCAGCGCGGCACTCGGGCCCGAGGCGCAGCAGCTTATCGGCGCCAAAGCCGAGGCAATCACCCTGCTTTCCCCCAGCGGCTACATCCGCGTGAATGGAAAACGCTACGAAGGATTTAGCCAATCTGGACAAATTTCGCCGGGTGCGACGCTACAAGTCGTCGGCGCGGACAATTTCCGTCTCATCGTCACTCCCACCAACACACCAGAATAAACACCATGGACCTATCCACCATCGTACTCGTCGTCATTGTCATCGCCTCGCTTGTCATCTTTGGCATCGTCATTTCCTTCTTCAGCGTCTGGCTTCGCGCATGGCTCGCCGGCGCCTATGTCGGCTTCACCGATCTCGTCGCCATGCGCCTGCGCCAAGTGCCCTACGGCATGGTCGTCGATGCCCGCATCACCGCCAAAAAGGCAGGCATCGAAATTCCGATCAATGACATCGAGGCCCACTTCCTCGCCGGCGGCAATGTGATCCCGACGATCCAAGCACTCATCGCCGCGCAAAAGGCGGGCATCGTGCTCGATTGGAACCGCGCCTGTGCGATCGACCTCGCCACCAAGGGCTCCGGCAAAAGCGTGGTCGAAGCGGTCCGCACCTCGGTCGACCCAAAGGTCATCGATTGCCCAAATCCCTCCTCCGGTCGCACGACCATCGATGGCGTTGCCAAGGATGGCATCCAGGTGAAAGTCCGCGCGCGCGTCACGGTGCGCACCAACCTCGACCGCTTCGTCGGCGGCGCTAAAGAAGAAACCATCATCGCCCGCGTCGGCGAAGGCATCGTCACGACCATCGGCTCGGCCGAGACTTACAAGACGGTGCTTGAGTCGCCCGATACGATTTCCAAGGTCGTCCTGCACCGAGGACTCGATGTGGGCACTGCGTTTGAAATTCTTTCGATCGACATTGCCGATGTCGATGTCGGCGAAAACGTCGGCGCACAACTCCAGGAAGCGCAGGCCGAGGCCAACAAGAACATGGCTCAGGCGCAGGCGGAAATCCGCCGTGCGGCCGCGGTCGCACTCGAACAGGAAATGGTCGCCCGCGTGGCGGAGATGAAGGCCAAGGTCGTCGAGGCCGAAGCCCAAGTGCCGCTCGCGATGGCCGAAGCCTTCCGCAACGGTCACCTCGGCGTGATGGATTATTACAAAATGGAAAATGTGAAGTCCGACACGCAGATGCGCGCCAACATCGCCAAGGACGGCAACTGATCCAGCTCCCATTCTTTAGACCCGTAGCTCATGGACTGGATCTTCGATCATTTCCAAATCGTCCTCATCGTCGCGCTGGCCTTTGCCTCATGGGTGAAAAGCCGCCACGAGGCAAAGCAGGCCGAACGCGAAGCGCGCGAGGCCGGCGAGCTGCCGGATGAGCAGGAAATCTTCGGGCCGTATGAGACATGGGAGCCGGAGCCGATGACGAATCAGCCGCCACCGGTTCCAAGCCAAAGCGCACGCAACACATTGCCCGCGCAAGAGCCAGTGCCCGACCGCGAGCTCGAACGACAAAATGCGCTGCGCGAACAGCTCCGCCAGATCCGCGAGGCCAAGACCATCACCACCGGCAATGCCGCCGCAACACGCGAGCGCGCCAATGCCAAGGGCAAGGCAGTGGCGCCTGTGACCACCTCATTGCGCGGGATGCTCAGAAACCGCAGCGAACTGCGCAAGGCGGTGATCACGCGTGAGGTCCTTGGCACTCCGGTGGGCTTGCGCTAGAGCGAGAGGGTGTTTGGGCATGGCGGTTGGAAACCGCCGCCACTGGTTTGCAGCTCAAGCCTCCTGCCAGTCGTTGCCCATCCAGAGGTTGAGAATTTCGACAGCGGCCGCCTGATCGATCACGGGTTTTTGTTTGCGTGAATTGCGTCCAGCTTCGCGCAGCTTGGCGGCGGCGCTGGAGGTGGTGAGAGTCTCATCGACAAAAACCAATGGCACCGTGCCGATGCGTTCGTGAAGTTGCGAAGCAAAGGCACGCACCTTTGCAGCAGCGTCGCCCTCGCTGCCATCCATGCGCAGCGGCAAGCCAACCACGAGCATTCGTATCCCGCGAGCTTGCACAAGCTGCGCAATGCGCTCGATGGCATCAACCTTCTTGCAATCGATCGTCTCAACTGGATGCGCAAGAATGCCAAAATCATCCGTCGCAGCGATGCCGATGCGGGCGTCTCCGTGGTCAATCCCGAGCGCGGGATGCGATGAGTTGGAATCAGCGGTTTTCAATTTTTTTAATCAAAGTGTAACTGATGCCTAAGTCGCTATGCTGAAGAATTTTTACCACTGATTTCACTGATGTACTGATTGATAAGAAGAAGAGAATCATCACATCGGGACCTGAATACAAATTCTTCTCCTAATCAGTAAATCAGTGAAATCAGTGGTCATCATCGCTGATTTCAGAATCAAAGCAAATGCTCCGGCAGCACATCAGTGAGCTGCTTGATGGCATCGGCTTGGTGACGATTGGCAACGAGCAGCGCGTCCTCAGTCTGCACGATGATCAGGTCATCCACGCCAAGCAGTGCGACGCGGCTTTGGGCGCGTGCATTGAAGACGATGTTGTTTTCCGAATCGATCTCGGTGAGTTCGCTGTTTGAGCGGTTTTCTTCTCCGTATATCGGCAAGTATTTGGAAATCGAGATCCAAGAGCCGACATCGTCCCAGTCGAAAGTGGCCTCGATGTTGAGCACGCGGTCGGCTTTTTCCATGAGCGCGTAATCGATCGATCTTGCGGGGAGCTTGGGAAATTGCGCGGCGATGGTCGCGTGGACATCGTTCGAGCGGCGGACCTCGGAAATGAATTCGGCGAGCTCCGGCGCGTGGCGCGCGAGTTGCTCAACAACCGTCGGGATTTTCCAAACGAACATGCCGGCATTCCAGGTGAAGCCACCTTGGCGGAGAAATTGCTCGGCCATTTCGGGGTTGGGTTTTTCGCGAAAGCATTTCACTTCGAAGGGCGGGTTCTCGCAATCGAGCCCGGCAATCACCGCGCGCTCGCCGCGTTCGATATAGCCGTACGACGGGCAAGCCCATGTCGGTTGGATGCCGATCGTGACAAGCCCGTCGGCCGATTCCGCGCTGAGAATCGCATCGCCCAACACCTCTTGAAACGAAGCCGTGTCCTGAATGAGCTGGTCGGACGGAAGCACCAGCATTACCGCATCGGGATTTTTTGCGGCGACGAGCCCGATGCCAAGAGCGACCGCCGGAGCCGTGTCGCGTTTGGCCGGCTCGGCAAACACATTGGCCGCAGGCAACATCGGTGCGGCCGCGCGCACGGCATCGACCTGCTTTTCATTGGTGAGCACGAAGATCTGCTCAAGCGGCACCAAGCCATCGAGGCGGCGAATGGTCTGCTCGAGCAGCGTGCCGGATCCGAAGAGGTCGAGCAGTTGCTTGGGCCGGGAGTTGCGACTCAAGGGCCAGAAGCGCGTGCCGGATCCGCCGGCAAGGATCAGCGCATAGGTGTTGTTAGGTGATGGCATGACCCCGCCAAGTTGCGGGATGTCGCCCCCGTGGAAAAGCCGCAATCATCAGAAATTTTCGTTTCCATGGTTGTCGCCGCGCGGCCGATCGGCTAGGTTGACTACATGCCTACCGAACATTCCGGATCAAAACCCGTGTGGATTGAAACCAGCGCGCTTGCCGCACCGACCTTGCTTGGAGCCGCCGCAGGATTCCTGATTGGCGATCTGATGCATCGCAATGCGCGCCGGGGATTTGGCATCGGCATCGGCGCGCTCGGCGTGGCTGCGTTGCTTCCTTTTGTCGTTGATGGCCTCAACAACCTCGTCACCGGCCCAAAAAGCAAGGTCGGCGTGAAACGCAGAATCCAAGGCATCCGCGACGCGGGCATTGGCGCACCGGATCACGACGAGGTCGACGCAGAGCTACGCGAGCAAGGCTTGTTGTAAAATCATTCAACGCACCGAGATTTCCCCAATAAAAAAGCCCGTGATTAACTCACGGGCTTTTTAGTAAATTTGGGAGATCGCCGCAATCAAGCGGCATCATCGGATCAGTTGGCGATGGCCACCACATTCACGCGGCGGGCTTCCCGATCAAACATCACACGGCCGTCGACGAGGGCGAAGAGCGTGTGGTCACGGCCGATTCCGACGCCAAGACCCGGATGCACCTTGGTGCCGCGTTGGCGGATGATGATGTTGCCGGCGATGACGGCTTGACCGCCGAATTTCTTCACGCCGAGGCGCTTGCTGCGTGAGTCGCGTCCGTTCTTGACGGAACCTTGTCCTTTTTTATGGGCCATGGAAGTAGGTAGGTGAAGTGTTGATGATTAACCGGCGATCGAGGTCACCTCGAGCTTGGTGAGGCTGCGGCGGTAACCTTTGGTTTTGTGGTAGCCCTTGCGGCGCTTGAATTTGAAAGCCACGCCCTTGGGTCCGCGGAATTGGCTGAGCACCTTGGCGGTGACGGAAGCACCGGCGACGAGGGGGGCACCAACCTTGACGGTTTCGCCTTCGCCCACGAGAAGGACATCGAACTTGATTTCAGAATCCACGGGCGCGTCGAGTTTCTCGACATCGAACTTCGTGCCTTGTTGAACGCGGTATTGTTTGCCGCCGGTTTTGATCACTGCGTAGGCCATGGCCGTATTAGGAAAGGTTGGTTGTGCCCCTGCGGGCGGGCGGGGAGAAAATCACGGAGCCCCCACCCGCGCAAGGTTTTTTTTGGCTGATTCGGGGGTTTTCAGGGAAATCGCCCGCAAGCGGGTCATTTCGGCGAAAAATCCGGTAAATTGCGCGGCTTTGGAAAAGCGTCCCTGCCTACTCCCTGCGCTTGAGCAGTGGGAAAAGTACCACGTCGCGAATGGTCGGCGCGCCGGTGAGCATCATCACCAAGCGGTCGATGCCGATGCCGATGCCGCCCGCAGGAGGCATGCCGTGCTCGAGGGTCTCGATGAAATCGTAGTCGACTTTCTGTTCTTCCTCGCCGCCGGCCTGATGCTCAAGGCGCTGGCGCTGCACATCGGGATCGTTGAGCTCGGAATAGCCCGGTGAAATTTCCTGGCCATTGATGATGAGCTCGTAGACTTCGACGGTTTTTCCTCCGGGGGTGAGCTTTGCGAGTGGGATCAGTTCGCTCGCCACACGGGTGACGAAACATGGATCGAAGGTGTGCTCCTCGACCTTCTTTTCAAAGACCTGCTGCACGACTTCGTAGTCCTCCATTTCGGGCGAGATCTGCACGCCAAGTTCCTCGCAGCGCAGTCGGCGACCGGCCGTGCTGAGCTCGAAGAAATCATCGCCGGCAGCGCCCTTGATGAGGTCGTGATAATTTGCGCGGCGCCATGGACGCGTGAGATCAATCGTGCGCGTGACATTGCCGTCCTCGTCCTTGTGTTCGATTTTCAAGCCACCGCAAAATTTCTCCGCGAGGTGGCAGGTCATTTCCTCGACGAGATTGGCCATTTCCTCGAAATCCGAAAACGCCCAGTAGGCTTCGAGCATCGTGAACTCGGGATTGTGGCGGCGCGAAATGCCTTCGTTGCGGAAGTTGCGGTTAAGTTCGAAAATTTTCGTGTAGCCGCCGACCAGCAGGCGCTTGAGGAAAAGTTCCGGCGCGATGCGCAGCGTGAGTGGCATGCCAAGCGCGTTGTGATGCGTCTCGAAAGGACGCGCCGCCGCACCGCCCGCGACATCCTGCAGCATCGGAGTCTCGACCTCGAGAAATCCCCTGTCCTGCAAAAACTTGCGGATCTCGGCAAGCATCAGCGAACGCGTCACGAAGAGGTTCGCGCTCTCCGGGTTGCCCATTAGGTCGAGGTGACGCTTGCGGTATTTCGTTTCGCGGTCGGCGAGACCATGGAACTTGTCGGGCATCGGCCGCAGCGACTTTGAAAGCACCGTGAAGCTCTCGACCTTCACGGTCGGCTCGCCGGTCTTGGTGACAAAAGTTTCACCCTCGATGCCGATCCAATCGCCGCGATCGAGGCATTTCCACGCGGCCGCCTCGTTTTCGCCGAGGTTCTTGGTGCCGAGGTAGCCCTGGATCGATCCGAGCACATCGCCGAGCTGGAAGAACACCGACTTGCCCATGTCGCGCAGCGCGGTGATGCGGCCCGCGATCTTCACGCGGCGGCCTTCGCTGAAGTTGGCCCGCAGTTCGCCCGGGGTGGTGTCGACGGAATATCTCGCGCCGTACGGATCGATTCCGAGCTCGCGGAGTTTGGCGAGTTTCTCGCGGCGGATGGCGATGAGTTCGGCCTCGGTCGAATGCGTTTGTGGCGTGGCGTCTGCGGACATGACAGGCATGGCTTAAGCGCCCCGGCGCTCTCCCGCAAGAGTTGAAACGGATTGCCCTGCGGAAATCGCCCGCCTTGGCAAAAATTTCGCATGGCCCGCACCGCCATCCGGTGCTACCCCTGCCTCGGATGTTTGAGGTCAGGCAAAAACCGGAGATGGTCGAACGCGCGCTGCTGGTGCGCTTTTGTTTCGATCCGCGAGAAATGGATGAGGCGGAGTCGTTGCTTGAGGAACTCGGCGAGTTGGTTAAGACGCTGGGCATCGAGGTGGTCGATTCGGTGCTCGCTCGCTGCCGCGACATGCATAAGAAATTGCTCTGCGGCACTGGCAAGGCCGATGAAATCGTGAGCCTCGCCCGCGCGCATGACTGCGATGTGATCGTCATCGACAATGGCCTCGCGCCCTCACAGCAACGCGAGTGGGAAAAACTGGCCGACCTCTGCGTGATCGATCGCGAGGAGGTGATTCTCGATATTTTCGCCAAACGCGCGCAGACGAAGGAAGCACGCCTGCAGGTCGAACTCGCACGGATGCAATACGCGCTGCCGCGACTCGCACGGATGTGGGGACACCTCGACCGCGAAGGCGGATCCGGCGGTGGCCAAGGCGGTGGCGCGGCACGCGGCATGGGCGAAAAACAAATCGAGGTCGACCGCCGACTGGCCAACCTCAGCATCGATCGCTGCAAGCGCGAACTCGAACAAGTTCGCAAACAACGCCGCACCCAACGCAAGGAACGCGAGAAACTCGAAACCCCGCACGCTGCGATTGTCGGTTACACGAATGCCGGCAAGTCGACCTTGCTCAATGCGCTGAGCGGCGCCGACGTGATGGCCAAGGACATGCTCTTTGCCACGCTCGACACGACCACGCGCCGCATCGATCTGCCCGATGGCCAACCGCTGCTGCTCACCGACACGGTTGGCTTCGTGCGCAACTTGCCCCACCGCTTGGTCGAGGCCTTCAAGGCCACACTCGAAGAAGCGGTGCTCGCCGATTTCCTCATCCATGTGCTCGATGCTACCTCGCCGGAAATCGAACGGTTCCACCGCACCACCCTCGAGGTGCTCGACGAACTCGGTGCCGAGGGCAAACCCACGATCACCGTCCTCAACAAAATCGACCTCGTCGAGGACCCCGAGCAAATCGCCTCACTCGCACGGCTGTTTCCCGATGCGCTTCGCATCTCGGCATTCACCCGCGCGGGGCTAGATCAGCTTCTCGATGCCTGCTCGGCCGCTCTCGCCGACCGCGTGCGCTGCCTCGACTACCGAATCCCCCAGCAACGGGCCGACCTCGTGGGCCTTTTGCACCGCGATGCGAAGGTGCTCTCGACGGATTACGAAGGAAATGATATCCTCGTGCGCGCGGTTGTGCCGCCGATGCTTGCCGGAAGGCTCGAGGCATTCGTCGCACAACCCGCCTGAACCCACTTCACACCCATTTTCATGATTCGCGTTTTCGTCATCCTCTCATGCCTGGCACTCGGCTTGCTCCACGCGCAGGAGCCCGCGACCGATTCCACCAATCGACCTGTCCTCAAAGCCCTGCCCATCGGCGGCGACGATGACATCACCTCGCAACCGCTTCCCGATGAAGTGGTAAGCATGCCGGAAGAAACACCCGCCGTGGTGGCCGATGAAACAAATGAAGCTCCGGCCGCGGTCGTCATTGATGAGTCCGCCGAGATCGCAAGCCCACCGAGCACCACTGCCTCGAATGCCAAACCCGAAGGCCTCGAAGCACTGCGCCTGCAGGTGTTTTTGGACAAATCCAACTTCGGCCCCGGCGTGATCGATGGTCGCATGGGTCAGTTCGGAGAGCTCGCCGTGCGCTCATGGAATGAGGTCAATGGCCACCCGCTCGACGACTGGTCGGCGGTGATGCTTGCTGCCAAGAGCGCCGTGTCAGAGCCACTGGTCACGGTCACGGTGCCCGCTGTCGCAAGCAAATGGGTGAACCCGTCGCTGCCGACCAAACGCAGCATGCAGGCATCTGCCAAAAGAATGAGCTACCGCAGCATCGCGGAGTTCATGGCCGAGCGCTATCACAGCGATGTCCCCTACCTCGCCGCGATCAACCCTGGCGTGAAAATCCAAAGCCTCAAGCCCGGCGACTCGCTCATCGTTCCAAATGTAGACCCCTTCGAAATCGAAAAACTCAGCGGCGCGAAATACGAAGCGGACGCAGCACTCAGCGAACGCCATGTGGTGGTGAACACAAAGATCAACCAAGCAAGGATCTTCGAAGCCGCACCCGCCGCCTTGGTGGTCGATGAATCAGAGGACAGTGCCGCACCCGTTGCTAAGACCAAAGCAAACCGCGCGCTGGTCGCCTCATTTCCCATCACACCGGGCAAACCGAAATTCATCAAATTCGGCACCTGGAAGTTGCTCAACATGATCGAACTGCCCCACTGGCGCTACGATCAACAACTCCTCGACACCGGCAAAAGAAGTGCCAACGCCATCAACATCCCACCCGGCCCCAACAGCCCGGTCGGCATCATTTGGAACGGCACCAGCCGCCCTGGCATCGGCATGCACGGCACCTCCGACCCAGAAACCATTGGCCGCGCCCGCAGCGCCGGATGCATCCGCCTCGCCAACTGGGACGCGATCCGCCTGCCAAACCTCATCCGCCCTGGCGCGACCGTGGAAATCCGTTGAGGAAGTGGCGATCGGCCACTTGATTCAGCGGCGCGAGAAGACGAGGCAAATCGGCGAGGGCACTTGCAGCTTGTGTGCGGTGGGCGTGAGCTTTCCGCTTTGCGGATCGATCGACAGCACATGGAGATTGTCGGAATCCTGACCGGCAACAATCAGATAGGAACCGCCGGGAGCGATGGTGAAGTGGCGTGGATTTTTTACTTCGGCAACGGTTTGAGCCATCGCTGTGAGAGCGCCGCTGGTGGGATCGATCTGATAGGCCGCGATGGAATCGTGCCCGCGATTCGATGCATATAGGAAACGACCATTGGGATGAATCTCGATTTCAGCGGTAGCGTTGGGCTCCTTGAAATCGGCGGGCAGCGTGGAGATGGATTCTTTTTTCTCCAACTTGCGCCCATCGCGCACGAAGTGGGTGACGGTGTTGCTAAGTTCATTCACGCAATAGACCCATGGCTTTTGCGGGTGAAAAGCCAAGTGACGCGGTCCATCGCCCGGCGTGGTTGATGCATGCGGTGGATCTGCGGGGCGCAATGCGGCGGTGACGGTATCGTGCTGATAAACAAGAATTTTATCCAACCCGAGATCCGGCACAAAGCAATGGCCGTTGGCGAAATACACGCCATGGGCATGGGGCGAAGTCTGCCTCTGAGAATGCATGCTATGACCCTCGACGCGCATGGAATTTACGGCCTCGGAGGGAATGCCATTTTCATCCAGCAAAAAACTGGCGGTGCTGCCGCACCCATAGTTGGCAACGGCGATGCCTTTCGCCTGCTCGTCCATGGCCAAATGGCAGGGCTCATTTCCTCCGCTCGGCACATCCGCGAGCAAGTTGAGAGTGCCGTCATTGGCAATCGCGAAGACCGCAAGTGTGCCGGTGCCATCTTGCCGCGCGCCAATCGAGTAAAGCAGACTCTTCTGCGGATGCGGGCAAAGGAAACCAGGATCCTTGTAAGTTGCGGCAAGCATCAATCCGGATAGCTCACCCGTGGCGTCATTGAATGTGGCGCAATAGATTCCCTTGCTGTCGCGCACACTGCGCGTGCCGATATAAAACTGATGCTGGGCAGCATGACAGGTCGCGAGCATGATGGCGGTGGCACCAATAATTCCAAAGCGCATGCCAATATGAGCGCACTCAAAAGCGATCGTGTCGAGAACTGACAGATCATCAAATGCCTGCTCTTGATGGGCGCGGCTGATGGTGGGCTCAGGCAGGAGGCGCTTTGGATTTTTTCATCCGGCAGCGGTCACTGCAAAATTTCACTTCGTCCCAGACCCGCTCCCACTTTTTCCGCCACTTGAAAGGCCGCCCGCAGGTGGCGCAAATTTTCTCGGGCAACTGCTGTTTCTTCACGCCTTGATGCTCGGAAGTCACTCTTGGCGGAATCAAGGATATTCGGGTGTTTGATGCAGAATTCTGGAAAGGGAAACTCGCCAGTTCCTGCGCTGCCATTGTTCATTCACGAGCCACCGGCACTTCATTTACAATGGACCCCTTGAAGAAAAAATTATGCCTTTGGCGCGTAGACTTGCGCTGATCGTGACGGACTGTACACGCGCATGATGCCATCCGCATCTGCCGGAAAATCAACCGACGGATCAAGTCGTCCGTGCCCACCAAAACCACTGAGGTCGGCATCAAGCACCAACTCGTGCAGATCGCCCGCGCCGACATTCACCGGATATCCAAATGGCGATTCGCCAACCGAGAAGTTGAAAACAAAAATCAGGTTCGCGCGTTCGGCGACGATGATTTTTTTCGCATGATCGATGTACAAACACCGCGCGGGCGCGGACTCGAGTAGCTGCGTGCGAGTCGCGAGCCGCATGAGGTCGCGGTCGAAATCCGCGAGCCAGCGGTATTTCAAGGAGGGGTCGTCGACCAATGACCACTGGCGGCGACAGTAATGATACGACCAGTCATTGCCCTCGCGCGGGAAATCCAGCCACTCGGGATGACCAAACTCGTTGCCCATGAAATTGAGCCAACCCTCGCCACCGATCGCCATCGTGAAGAGGCGGATCATCTTATGCAGCGCGATGCCGCGTTCGATGACCGGATGAGGATCATCAAGCGCCATGTGCCAGTACATTTCCTGATCCATCAGGCGAAATGCCAGCGTCTTGTCGCCGACGAGTGCTTGGTCGTGGCTCTCGGCATAGGCGATGTTCGCCTCGCCAGGCCTGCGGTTGGCGAGCACGCCCCACAATTCGCCAAGGTCCCAGTCCTCATCGCGGCGGTGCTTGAGCAGCTTAATCCAATAATCGGGAATGCCCATCGCGAGCCGATGCGTGAAGCCGACGCCACCTTCATCGATCGGCCGGCACAGCCCCGGCATGCCCGACATGTCCTCGGCGACGAGCAAGGCATCGGGCCTCATTTCGCGCGCGAGCTGCGTGGCAAGCTGAAGGTAAAGGATCGCATCCTCGTCAGCATCGCCACTGAAGTAATCATCGTAAGATCCAAATGCTCGATTGCCGCGCGAGTGATAGAGCATCGAGGTGACCCCATCGAAGCGGAAGCCATCGAAGCGGAATTCCTCGAGCCAATAGCGAATGTTAGATAGCAGGAAATGCCGCACCTCCGGCCGGCCATAATCAAAGCACTTGGAGTCCCAAGACGGATGATCACCCCGCTCTCCAGCGTGAAAATACTGATGACCCGAGCCATCGAAATCGTTGAGGCCCTCGGCCGTGTTTTTGACCGCGTGCGAGTGAACGATGTCGAGCAACACCGCGATGCCGAGACCATGTGCGGTGTCGATGAGATGTTTCAAATCATCGGGCGTTCCAAAGCGCGAACATGGCGCGAAAAACGACGAAACATGATAACCAAAAGATCCGTAATACGGATGCTCCTGCACCGCCATGAGTTGCACGGTGTTGTATCCCGCAGCCTTGATGCGTGGCAGGACAGTGTCGGCAAATTCGCGATACCCATGCACTCGCAGCTCTTCGCCAGCCATGCCGACATGCGCTTCGTAGATCAATGGGACTTTGACCGTTGCCGTTTCATGCTTCCACTCATAGGCCGGTGGCGACCACAACTCTCCGCAGTAATCATTTGTCTCAGTCTCCTGCACCGCCCTGCGAACGCAGGCGGGGATGCGGTCACGCCGCGAACCATCGGCGCCGACCACATGCAGCTTCATGCGCTGACCGTGCGCCAGCGCATTAGCCGGAAGTTGCAATTCCCAAACACCACCCTGTCCCATCTCCAGCGGATGCGAGCCGCGATTCCATTCGTTGAAATCACCCACCAAAAAAATCGCCTGCGCCGCAGGTGCCCACTCGCGCACCCACCACGAACCATCAACCGGATCGGCATTCACCCCGAAGCGCCGATGAGCATCGGCATGGGAAAGTATCGAGCCGGATTCCTTTTCAATCGCCGCCAACTCGCTTTCAAACCTCGCGATGCGACGCCGGATCGCCGCTTCGTGCGGTTCAAGCCACGGATCGTCGACCACCAATTTCGGTCTCGCCAGCATCGCGATCCACCATGACGCAAAGCACCCCGATGGCAAATTCAATTCCTTGTTCCCGCCTTACGCGATCAGGGAATCGGCGATCAGAAGTTCAGCGCACGCGCTATTTCGAGGTAAATCGGAATGCCGATGGCGATGTTGAACGGAAAGGTGATCGCCAACGACGAGGTAAGGTAAAGCGTGGGATTGGCCTCGGGCAGTGAAATGCGGATCGCAGCAGGGGCGGCAATGTACGATGCGCTCGATGCAAGCACGCCGAGCAGCGCAGCACCACCGGTCTCAAGTCCGGAGAGTTTGCCCAGCAGTACGCCCAGGGCACCATTGACGATTGGCACGAAAATACCAAATCCAAGAAGGAAGGGACCGACCTTTCTTAGGTCGGCAAATCGCTTACCGGCGACCACACCCATCTCGAGCAGGAAGAGGGCAAGCACGCCTTGAAACGGCGCTACGAAGAAAGGCTCAACCTTTTTCATGCCGGTTTCGCCGCACAGCGCGCCAACGAACAAAGCTCCCACCAGTAGGAAAATGCTCCGGCCAAATAGCGCCTCGTGCACCGCCTTGCGAAGCACGGCACCACGCGACTCGGTGCCGTTGTTCTGTTTCATTTTACCCAACACAATGCCCACCAAAATCGCCGGCGATTCCATCACCGCGAGGAATGCCGTGGCATAATTTTCAAATGGCTCGTTGACCGCTTTGAGGTGGTTGGTCGCCGCGATGAAGGTCACTGCGCTCACCGATCCGTAGTGCGCCGCGATCGCCGCAGCATCAGCGCGCCCGAGCTTGCCACCGCGTCGAAGCAAGGGATAGGTCCACAGCGGAATCAGAGCCCCCAACACGATCGCCGCAAGCGATGGCAGCCAGACTTTAGCAAGACCGGCATTGGCAATGGCCACACCTCCCTTGAAGCCAATGGCGGCCAAAAGATAAATCGTAAGCCCGACATAGAGCGGCTCAGGCATGCGCAGGTCGCTCTTCATCACCGCAGCCACGAGGCCGAGCATGAAAAACAAAACTGCAGGCGAAAGGAGGTTGGCGCTTACCGCGTCGAATAGATCCATGTTCAGGCTTTCTTGCTTTTGTTGGTTTGGGAAATTTTGGGAACCGACTTCACAAGCCGGCGGGTCGAGGCCCGCGACTCTGCGGCGATGCGCGTCTGGTAATCATTCATCTTGCGGCGGATCTTCGCATCGGTGCTGCCAAGGATCCGCAGCGCGAGCAAGCCGGCGTTGCGGCCGCCATTGATCGCCATCGTCGCAACCGGCACGCCGGCGGGCATTTGGACGATGGAGAGCAATGAATCAAGCCCCTTGAGCGATTTACTCTCGACCGGCACGCCGATCACCGGCAGCGGCGTGAGGCTTGCCACCATGCCCGGCAAGTGCGCGGCACCACCGGCGCCGGCAATGATCACCCGCAAGCCGCTTGTTTCGGCAGCGCGGGCGAACTTCACCATGTCGAGCGGCGTGCGGTGCGCGGAAACCACGCGGACTTCGCACTCGACGCCGAACTCGGCGCAAATTTCCGCGGCGGGCTGCATGGTGGGCCAGTCGGATTCACTGCCCATGATGATGGCGATCGGTGCTTGGGTGGCTTTGGCTTTCATAAGTGGCGGGTGAGTTTGGATTTTTTACGCGTCGTGGCTTGATACCGGTTGGAAACTGATGGCTTCGGCGCATCCGACAGCCGCGTGCTCGGCTTCCTTGGGAGTTTTTCCCAACGCGGTGACATGGCCCATCTTGCGACCGGCCGAAGTGGTGGTTTTGCCGTAAAGGTGAAGGTTCGCACCGGCGACCGAGAGCGCGCGATCCAGCCCGAGCACCGTGCCGGTGCCTTGGTACTTGCCGAGCAGGTTCACCATCACCGCATGCGGCGCGACCATGTGCGAAGAGCCAAGCGGCAAGCCCAGCACCGCACGCACATGGTTTTCAAACTGCGAACAGGCACAGGCCTCGATGGTGTAGTGCCCGGAGTTGTGGACGCGCGGCGCCAACTCGTTGACCACGATGCCGCCGTCATTTCTCAAAAACATTTCCACCGCAAAGGTACCGACCGCACCCACCGCCTCAATCGCACCAAGCGCGATCTGCTTTGCCTGCGCCGCGATGTCCTCCGCCACCATGGCCGGCGCGCTCACGATGTTGCAAACATGATCTTTCTGCACGGTTTCCACCAAAGGATAAACCACCGTGGCACCATCAAGGCCGCGCGTGATGACCACCGCCAGCTCGCTCACAAAGGGGCAAAATTCTTCCACATAAAGCGCGTTGCCCTGATCGCCGCGAAGCTGCTGCCACGCACTCGCCATGTCTTCGCGCGTGCGGATCGTCGCATTGCCCTTGCCATCGTAGCCATTGCGGCGCGCCTTGAGAACCAAGGGTAAACCAAGCTCTTCGACCGCTGACTCAAGCTCGGCCAAATCGGCGATGCCACGCATGCCCGGCACCGGTATGCCCGCATCAAGCAGCGTTTGTTTTTGGATCAATTTGTCCTGCACCAACGCGATCGAACGCGAGGTCGGCCACAACTTGTGACCTGCCGCTTCAAGCTTTGCCAAATGAGCGGCATCGACAAATTCGTTTTCGAGCGTCAGCACATCAACGCGCTCGGCCAAACGAAAGAGATCATCGGCGGAATTCCAATCACCCACCAAGCATTCGGCAGTCGCCGCCGCCGGACAATCGGCACTCTTCTCCAAAACCACACTGCGATAACCAAGCCGCAAGGCCGCCATCGCAGTCATCCGCGCCAATTGACCCCCACCGATGATCCCCAAAACTGGGGGGGCGGCAGCAGCCAAGGCTTGCGGCCGCGAAATGGAAGAGGTGTCAGTGGTTCGATCGGTCATGCTCCGGACGAGCCGATCTTCTTCGGCCAGACCAAGGAAGCCAAGACCGAAGTCACCGGCATTCCGACAAAAGCCAGCACAACGCCGTGGTCATCCGCGCGCCTTTTTTTCGCGGACAAAAAACACCCCCCATGCAGCGACGAAAGCTCGAGGCCGCATGGAGGGTGTCGGATACAGCGGCAAAACCCGCTCAGCCACGCCGACGGAAAAATGTCAGCAAGGCAGTCCCCAGAACCAGTGCCTGCAATGGCGGCCCCGGCTCCGGCACGGAGTTGATCCACGCGCTGTCCTTGGCCTTGGGCCCGGTCGAAAGCACATGCGCCGCCGAGTGATACGGACCATAACTACCCTCGGGCTTGCTGAAGAAATCAAACGACTCGGCCGCGATCGGATCGCCCTTATAACTCACCTTGTAGCTCAGCTTGTCACCAGCCGTGAAGCGGTTGATCCCACCGCCAGCATTTGATGTCGAAAATAGCAGCTTGATATCAAACCTGCCATCTGGCCCGGCCTTGTAGCCGTCGGTTGCCAGATTGATCGTTGGCAAACTGAACGAACCGGTTTTGACAGGCGAATCGAAGCTCAGTTTTTTCGGGTCGAGTGCCGGATCAATGTTCAGATACCACTCGTCGACATACTCCGGACCTACAAGGCCGGATGCATAAAACTCGAGCTGCACTTTTCCCGCATCCGCACCGCTCAGCGTAGTCGTGGTCAATGTCAGCCACGGTGTTTTACCTGCAGGAGCCACGGAGTCGACACCGTAGGTTTCACTCACATCATATATTGCTGCTGATGCCCGATCGATTGTCGATGCGATGAGCATCGGAATGGCGACGAGCGCCATGCATGTTGTTCTTCTTCTTTTCATGGATAACGATTGTTGTTTCAACCGCATCCCATGAGGCCCGGATTCACCAACCCACCCGGATTCGCAAACTGACGGCATCATGGAATGCCGCCCAACATCGACCCACGCGCCGACATCAACCATTGGCGGACCCGCCACCTTGCCGCGCGCATTCGTTTCTTACCAACACCCATGCGATCGAATGGAAAGGCTTGCCGAAAACCCCAAGCATCGCTGCCAAGAAACCGCAGGTACAAACGCGGAAACACCGCATCAACCACAGCAACCAAACGATGATTCCGCTGCAAACATGCAAAACGCGCCGGGCAAGCGGCCGATCATGTCACTGCGTAATATCGCATCAGCGCATTGATCGTTTCCGCAAGGCCTTGCGCGCGGATCAACTCAATCGCCGGACTTCGCCGGCGGCGCGGAGGAGCCACCACCATCGGCCTTGGCTCCGGCCTGATAAGACGAGGACCGGTAATCGGTCTGATAAAATCCCGATCCCTTGAAGATGATGCCTCCACCGGTGCCGAGCAAACGCTTCAACTCGCCGCCGCATCCATCGACGCGACAGAGGGAAAGTTTGGCGTCGTTCATGCTTTGAAACACCTCAAAGCGGTCGCCGCATTTCTGGCATTCGTAATCGTAGTTCGGCATGGCTCGGCGGCTATGTAGCATTTTTCAACGGACGCGCAACCCCTTCTCCAGTGATATGCCCCATTCATCGCCGACCGGATTAGCCCGGAATTTTTCGTGCCGCAGCGACCCGACTGTGCTTGCATCGACCCGATGCCAGCACGCCCCAAGACAGTCTCCTCGATTACAACGGGTAAATTTTTCGAAAGCCACGCCAAGGCTCTCGACCTCGAGCTGCAGGGCGAGCGCGTCGGCTTCGACCGCCCGATCAGCGAGCCCGCCATGAACCGCCCAGGGCTCGCGCTCGCCGGATTCTTTTCCTACTTCGCCAAAAAACGCGTCCAGGTGCTCGGCAACTCGGAGCTCTCCTACCTGCGCAAACTCCCTGAGGAGGTCCGCATCGAACGCTTCGAGCACATGTGCGAACGCGACATCCCGTGCATCGTGACCTCCCGCGGATCAAGCCTCGACGAACCGCTCATGGCCGTGGCCCACAAACACTCGATTCCGGTTTTTCGCACCTCGCAGGTGACCATGAAGTTCCTCAACGCTGCCACCATCCTGCTCGAACACGACTTTGCTCCCAGCATCACCCTCCACGGCTGCATGGTCGACATGCGCGGCGTCGGCGTGCTCATCATCGGCAAAAGCGGATCGGGAAAATCGGAAACCGCCATCGGCCTGCTCGAGCGCGGCGCATCGCTGGTCGCCGACGACATGGTGCGCATCAAACTCGTCGGCGGCGAACTCGTCGCCACCTCGCCCGACCTCTCACGCGGCTACATGGAAATCCGTGGCATCGGCATCATCAATGTCGCCAACCTCTACGGCCTCGCATCGATCAGGCCGGACAAACGCCTCGACCTCGTCGTCACCCTCAAACCCCACGCCGACCTCAACGAAGTCGACCGCCTCGGCCTTCGCCAAAAAACTTACGAAATCCTCGGCCAGCACGTCACGCATGTGGAAATCCCCGTCGCGCCCGGCCGCGACACCGCACGCATGGTCACCATCGCCGCACTCGACCAACAACTGCGCCGCCTCGGCTACAACATGGCCGATGAATTCAACCAACGCTTGCTCGACCACATGGCCGAGCAGTGAGAAAACTCACGCCGAAAGCCGCGTCTCGTCACGCTCGGGCCGGATGAACTGACCCCAACTTTCGTCGGCGAGACCATTTTCCTGAAGCCCAAAGAGAGGTCTCCAGCGCGGCGCAAACGGCTTATTGCGCGGATGCATGCCCACCTCATGCGGCAACTTGTTGGCCTTGCGCGTGTTGCAGCGGAAGCACGATGTCACGATGTTGTCCCAACTCGTGCGCCCGCCCTTGTCGCGCGGCGTGACATGATCAAGGTTGAGCTGGCTCTCCGGAAAAACCCTCGTGCAATACTGACAAGTGAACTTGTCGCGCAAAAACACATTGCGTCGGCTAAATCGCACCTCCAAGCGTGGCACCCGCTCGTACATCGAGAGCACCACGATCTTCGGAACCATCAATGCGATCCTCGCCCCGCGAATCATCGGCGCACCAGCCGCCATCGCCGAATGCCGGATCCACCCGGCAAGGTCGTGGGTCTTGAATTTCTCCTCGCCATCGACCTGCACCACCTGCGCATGCCCGATGCACAAAAGATGCAAGGACCGCCTCACCGAACATGTATGCACCGGTTGCCAGAACCGATTCAAAACAAGCACAGGAGTTTCGAGCACAGAATTCATCTCATTTCCCAAATAATACAGATACCCTAGCGAATCGCCCATTCAGGGCAATGGAAAAAGCTCCGCCACCACCCCTCCAGCCTTCGAGGTTGCAAAGGCGCGGGATTCGCGATATCCACACTTCCCACTCATTGGGCCGCTCATGAAAATCCATCGCTCACTCGTCTGTTTGTTCGCAATCTCTACCGCCCTGTTTTTGGCAAGTTGCGCGAATCAAAAAACTGTGGGCCCAGCCACCAGCGGCAAACCGGTGAACCCACACCCGCCCGGCACCTACGAGCATTTCAAAGCCGAGCCGTCGTACCCGAAAACCCACAATGTTTGGAAAAATGACGAGCTGCTGGCGCAAACCCACAATGGCAACTCGCACATCAAAATCAACCTCGCCACGCAACGCGGGATGCTCATGAACAACGGCGAGTTGGTCATGGACTATCCGATCTGCTCAGGCGTCAAAAGCCGCCCCACCCCCACCGGCACATTCTACATCCTCGAGAAAATCGTCGATAAAAGCTCCAACCGCTACGGCAAAATTTACGATGCATCGGGCAGCGTCATCAACAGCGATGCGGACTCAATAAACGACACCATTCCCGAAGGCGGACGCTTCGTGGGCGCGCCGATGAAATACTGGATGCGCCTCACCAATGATGGCGTCGGCCACCACATCGGCCCGGTGAAGCGCTACCCAGCCTCACACGCCTGCATTCGCGGGCCACGCGCGGTCATGCCCATCGTCTACTCGAAGGTGAAGCTTGGCACCCGCTTCGACATCGAGTGAGCTTGACCGCTCAGTCTTCGATGAATTTCTGGTGACCCATTTTCTTGATGGCTTTGAGGTTCTCAATCAGCCCCTCGATCTGGTCGATCTTCCCAGCTAGAAACGCCTGCTCGATCTCACAAAAAACCACATAGCTTTGACCCATCAGCTTGCGGTATTCCGCAACAGCCGCAGCCTTGGCAGGACCATCCGGCATCTTCTTGAGCATCTCGGGCAACTCAGCCAGCCCCAAGACCAAAGCCTGCTGCGCGACTCGCGCCGCAGCAGCGCCCTTTTCCGGGTCGGTCTCTTTTTTCAAAGCCTTGTAGGCATCGTCCAACTCACTCATCTGACGCGCGAGCGGCGACTCCGGCTTGTCACCCTCGGCGCAAAGCGGAAATGACATCCCCATCAAACAGGCAAACAGCATCAATTGAATTTTCATGCGTGGGAACCAAACACCCGATGCCCACTCCTGTCATGAAAAATTTGCACGAATCAACACCGTCATTCACCGGCAGGCAAAAGCCGCACGATGCGGTCGGGTTGATTCAACACCACGTACACCAAGCCATCAGGCCCTGCCGCCACATCCCTCACGCGGCCGATGTTTTTGAGAATGATCTCTTGCTCGACAACCTTGCGATCTACAATGCGGATCCTGCGCACTTCCTGCTGCGCCAAGGCCCCCGCCAACAAGTCGTTCTTCCATTTGGGAAATTTTTCGCCCGCATAAAAATCCAGCCCACACACCGCAATCGACGGCACCCAATAAGTCAGCGGCCGCTCGATGCCTTCTTTCTCGGTGTTGGCAACCATCGGCGTACCATCGTAATTCATCCCATAAGTGACCACCGGCCATCCATAGTTGCGGCCGGGCAAAATCAAATTCAGCTCATCGCCGCCGCGCGGTCCGTGTTCTGTATCGTAGAGCGATCCATCGCGCGGATCCATCGCAAGCCCCTGCGGGTTGCGATGGCCATACGACCAAATGCCGGCGATCGCTTCCTTGTTGGCGACAAACGGATTGTCCGCCGGCACGCGGCCATCGTCGTGCAAGCGAAAGACCTTGCCGCTCGGGCGTGACAAATCCTGCGCCTCCATCATCCCGCCACGCTCGCCAATCACAAAGTAGATGTACCCGTCGGCAAACACAAAACGCGTGCCGAAATGCACGCCACTGCTCGAACGAAATTTTTCATCCGGCCGATAAATCCATTCCTGGTCGGTCCAGCGATGATCCTTGATCCTGCCGCGCACGACGGCTGTGGTGCAAAGAACCCCGCCATCGCCCCTCGTACCATCGGACAAACCTAGGTACACCCATCCGTTTTTGGAAAAATCCGGATGCAGCGCCACCTCGAGCAATCCACCCTGGCCATGCTCGATGACCTCAGGCAAACCCTCGATCGCCACGGGATCCAACTTTCCATCCGCGGACACGATGCGCAAACGGCCGGACTTTTCGGTGACCAGCTTTCGCCCATCGGGCAAAAACGCAATCGCCCACGGATTCTTGAGCCCCTCGCTCACCAGCGTTTCGATGCGATAATCGTGCAACTTGGTTTTGACGACCTTGTCCGCCGCCGGCACGGGAAATTCCACCCCTTTGGCGAGCGCCTGCTTTTCCTTCTCGCGCAAAAAAATCACCAAGCCGCGAATCTGTTCAGGCGTGAGCACACCCTCCCACGGGATCATGCCAAACTCTGGCTTTCCCTTGGCGATCGACCGCGTGATATCCTCATCGGAGCTGCCATGTTTCCACTCGCCATCCACCAGCGAACCACCCTGCCCACCCTCAAACGAAGCACCATGGCATGCGGCGCAATGCATCCGGTATATCTCCTCGGTCTTGACCTGGTTTGCAAACGCAACACCACAGGCAAGAAACGACATCAAAATCATCAAACGCATGCTGAGAACTACCCGTCATCACCCGCGATTGGCAATCCGCGAATGCGCGCCACTGCGGATTTCAAAAATCCCACTCGAGCGATGCCCACATCGAACGCGGTGCAGCCAGCGTGCGAAGTCCATTGCTGCTCAACCCGGTCACGATCTCCTCATCAAAAAGATTTTCGATGCGCACCTGCAGGGTGGCATTGCCGATTTTTCGCATCACACCAAGCCTCACCGAAGTGTAATCGGGAATGACTCGCGTCGCCAACGCATCGTCAAACTGCGAGGCCCCATATTCCACCCCGCCAAACAAACTCACGCCTTCAAGCGCACGCCACTCGGCATCGGCGATGACCCGCAGATCGGGCGATTGGGGGAACGGCTTGCCTTCAAGCAAGGGCTGTTCCGGCGATGAAGCGAATTCCGTTTTCGACCAAAGCCCACGCAGCGCGAGCGTGACCGACTCATGCGGCAACCACTCGGCCGATCCCTCAAGCCCCGCCACCCGCGCCTCATCGATATTGTCTCGGATGGACCCGGTGCCGCCACTCGGCAGAGTGGGAAACAAATCTTTCAACATCGCCGGATCGGTCACCGGCACATTGGCGACCGCATCGGAAATCCAATGATGAAATACCGCAGCACCCAGTTTCCATTCGTTGTTCGCCTTCCAATCAAGCCCGGCCTCAACATTCAAAAATCGCTCAGGATTCAACTCCGCATTGGCCTCGACGATGTCATCGCGTACGCGAAACGGCCGATAGAGCTCATTCAAAGTCGGCAGACGAAATCCCGACCCCAAGGCCACTCGCGATTCGACATCGCGCGGCATTTCATGAATCCACTCAAGCGATACGGATGGCTCGACTCCATCGCGATCTTCATAAAGTTCCTCACGCTCCAAGACACCACTCGCAAGCTTTGTCTCAATCCGCCGACCTTCGTCGATCGTCCACTGATCCGCTCGCGCATTAATATTAATCCGATTCGTTTCACTCATCCGCCACGCGCTGCCCACGAACACACCGGCAAGCCATTGTTCACCACCCGCCTCACGGCGACGAAAAATACCGACATCCTCGTTCGTCTCGCCCGACAGCCACCTGAAGTCCACACCTGACTGGAAACTCCACGTCTCCTCATCACCCCAGGCCGCACTCCATGCCGCGCCCGTGCCGAGACCCGGCACATCAAATTGATCCAAGGCAATGCTCTCGGAAGAACGGTCATCCGTCACCGATGTGAAAACCGATTCAAATTCCCGCCGCTGATGCCATGCCACGGCCTGCCAAGAAACAGCCGCGTCCTCCGAGGTCAAGCGCAGCGAAAAATCAAAGGCATCCGTGGAGTTCTCCGACAACTCGGTGCCATTGCTACGATGTTCATAGTAATGCGAAAATTTTGGCTCCAGCGTCACGCCCGGCGCCAAAAGCCATGCGAATTTTATTTCCTCGCCAAAAAATTTCGTCTCAAGCCTGCGATCAACCGCGCCGCGCTGCGTTTCATCGAGCGCGTAAAACCCATCGGTGTGAAATCCAAAGGCCGCAAACGAAACCGCGAGCGTGCGATCCTCATTGCTTATCGCATGCGCGGTCGACGCACCCATGCTGCCATGACTTCCACCCGCAACCCTCAACGAATGTCGCTCTTCGAATGGCGACGAGCCATTCAACTGGATCACTCCCGCCGGCGCCTGATTCCCCCACAGCAACGCCGGCGCCGATGAAACAATACGCGCGGAATCAAGCGTCAGCGCGTCATACCTCGCCCAATTCACCCATCCGCCAAACGGATCGTTTTGCGGAATCCCATCCAGCAACACCAGCGTCCTCGAAGCTGCCGTCGCACCGGTGTTGCGCAAGCTCACGCCGGCCGAGGTCGGATTACCAAAAATCGCCGACTGTCGCCGATAAAGCGAAAACGCAGGCTCCGTAGCCAACATTTCGTCGATGCTGCGCGGCGAGGCTTCGAGGATTTCCTCACGCGACCACTCGGCCATCACACCCGTACCCATCCGCCGATCAGCGAGCACCACCGATGCCGGCAACAACTCTGCTTCACTCGCAAAGGCCGAAGCTCCCAGCAACAGCCAAAGAGCAAAACGAAAAGTGCGTTGATGCTCAGCAAACATTGCCGAGCTTTTCGACCACATCAGGCACATTCGAACGGAGAACTTTTTCACCTTTCGGCAAAAACGGCGCGACCAAGGATTCGATAAAATCAAAGTCACCGGAAAAATCCTCGCGGCGATCGGATTCCTGTTTTCCAAAAACCTGCTCCTCGATCAGCAGAAAAACCATGTCGCCCACATCCTGACAACGACGCACTCCCCACTCCTCCATCAGCGTCGAGGCCATCGGACCAAACTGCTCGAGCGCACAATCGCGAAACCCCTCAAGCAACTCCTGACCACTCACATGCCGGGCCTGACCTCCATTGCCACCAGCCACACGCTGCAGCGTGAAGTCCAGGGCCTCCTTGACGAAAAAATACGCCTGCGGGTCGAAACGCCTGTCGCGTCCAAGAATGCGCTGTACCGATTGTTCGAACTGCATCGCCTGCATGCGCAAAACATGAGCATCGGAACGGCCGCTGTCAAAACACTTGCAAATCTGCGTCAAACGAAGCGCCGAAAACGGATTTCCCCCTTGTCGTTCGAGCTCACAGCGGCGAGAATGACATCCCCATGGCCGCCCCGCAGAACACCATCGCACTGGTCTACGACTATGACCAAACTCTGAGCCCGCGCTACATGCAGGACGATGTGCTGTTCCCGGAATTCGGCATCGACCCGGTCCAGTTCTGGAAACGCTGCAACACGCTCGTGCAGGAACAAAAATGGGACGGCGAGCTCGCCTACATGAAATGCTTGCTCGATTACCTCGGCATGGATCAGGTCAGCAACAAGCGACTTAATGAGCTCGGTCGCGGTCTACAATTTTTCCCCGGCTTGCCCGAAGTCTTTGAGGCCCTGCCGAAAAATTCCCTCGGCGCGGACCACGAAGCCGCGGGCATCAAGGTCGAGCACTACATCATTTCATCCGGCCTCAAAGCACTGCTCGATGGCTCACGACTGCAACCGTTCGTGCGTGCGATGTTCGGCTGCGAATTTGGCGAGGATGCCGAAGGGCGCATCAGTTTTCCAAAACGTGTAATCTCTCACACGACCAAAACACAGTACCTGTTTCGCATCAACAAAGGCATGCTGCGCAACGATCAGGATGTGAATGACCACATGCCTCACGATCAACGCCCTATCCCATTCGAAAACATGATCTATGTCGGCGACGGACCCACCGATGTTCCCTGTTTCACAGTCATGAACCGCAATGGCGGCCACGGCATCGCCGTTTACAATCCCGAGGACCAAACCGGGCGATCGTTTCGCAAGTGCTTTCAACTATCGACACACGCCAGCCGCGTGAAACACATCGCACCCGCCGACTATCGCGAAGGCTCACACCTCTGGCTGCTGCTTTCGGAAATGATCCGCGAAATCGGCGACCGCATCCTGCGCCGTCGCATCGAGGAGCGCGACAACGCAACTGTCGCCGCTCCAGGCTTCTGAGGTCACAGGGCAGCCACAAGGCAGCCACTTGAGCACCATCGCGCTTTGCGATTGTCGCCACGGGCATGAAAATATCATGGGACAAAATATAAAGGGACAGTCCTTTAATATGAGTTAAAAAAGGACAGTCCTTGTATACGCGATTCCGACTTCTATACCGCGCCCGACAACTCTCCAAATATTCGTTTTTGCTCTTTTGACTCATGACCCCGGTAAGCGTCTTCATCCGAGTGTCATTATTTCTGGCGCAACTACCTCTTTCAGCCTATTTTCGCGGTTCCGCCGGTGTTATTCTATTTGGCGCAATGCACACCAATGAACACAGCTAGGCCCCCTGAATGGAATATCGATTTTCTCTCGGCGGTGCCGCACGTTGAGGCGGATCCGGAACGAAGCGTTGAAGGCGTCGAGGCGGCCTTCTTTGAAGGGGCTCCGTGGAAAGGCAAGCCGACCCGCGTCTTTGCCTATTATGGATTGCCATCAACCCGACCAGGCGAACAGGTTCCCGCCATGGTTCTTGTTCATGGAGGCGGGGGATCGGCATTCATCCCTTGGGTAAAGCTGTGGGTGAGCCGGGGTTACGCGGCCATCGCCATGGACACCTGCGGCTGCATCAGCGGCGGAGGGCATGGAAACCATACCCGTCATGCGGATGGCGGCCCTGCCGGTTGGGGTGGGTTCAACCAAGTTGACGAACCGGCCGAAGATCAGTGGGCGTTCCATGCGGTCTCAGCAGTCGTCCGTGCCCACTCGCTGATCCGATCGTTTCCGCAGGTGGATCCCGCCAGAATCGGGATCACCGGCATTTCCTGGGGCGGATACCTGACCTGCATTGCCGCAGGGATCGATCAACGGTTCGCTTTTGCCGCGCCTGTCTATGGCTGCGGATTCCTCAGGGAGAATTCGACCTGGCTGGGGGAGTTTGAAAAAATGCAGAGCGGCAGCGCGGAACGCTGGGGCCTTCTCTGGGATCCTTTAGTTTACCTGCCGCAGGTGAAGTGCCCCATGCTCTGGGTCAATGGAACCAATGACTTCGCCTTTCCGATGGATTCCTGGCAGAAATCCTACCGCCTGCCTGAAGGCTCACGGACCTTGTCGCTGCGGGTGCGCATGGAACATGGACATGGCGGACCGGGTGAAAACCCGCCAGAGATCCATACTCTGGCCGAGGCCCTCTTTCGGGGCGGCAGCCCGCTCGCTAAAATCACCCGGTGCACTCTTGAAAGCGGAGTCCTCACTGCCAACTTTGAGAGCCGGGAGTCGATCACCAGGGCCGAGTTGTGCTATACGACCGATACGTGCTCTTGGGTAGATCGTCACTGGCAGACACTGCCGACGGAGCTGGACGTTCCCAACCGGATGGCCTCGGCCAGGCTTCCCGCCGCAGCTACAGTCTGCTACCTGAATTTGTTCGATACCCAGGATCGCGTGGTAAGCGGCGCGCATCTGGTAATCTGATTGACTTATCCCGAGATTGAACTTTATAAATTTTATAAAGGGACAGTCCTTTTATACGAATTCCTCTTGCCATCTCGCTTCCGCTGGCTATTCTCCCCTCATGCGACAAGCGCGATGGTTGGCTGAGTGGCGGAATTCGGAGTCCAAACCGGTCTTCTACCACTGCATTTCACGCGTCGTCGACCGGCGCTTTGTCCTCGGGGCCCGGGAAAAGGAGAAATTCCGCACCCTGATGCGCATGTACGAGAAATTCTCTGGTTGCCGGGTCACCTCTTACTGCCTGATGGACAACCACTTCCATCTCCTGCTCGAGGTTCCGCCGATGCCGAAAAACGGCCTGTCCAACGCCGGCCTGTCCAACGCCGGCCTGTCCGACACCGAGCTCCTGCACCGCCTCTCCGCTCTCTACAACGAAGCCTTCGTCGCGACCGTGGCCAAGGAGCTTGCCGATGCGCGCAAGCTCGTGAAAGCCGGACTCGCCGAGGAATCCGTCGTCGTGGCACAGATCCATGAGCGCTTCACCTATCGCATGCACGACCTCGGCGAATTCATGAAGGGCCTGCTGCAGCGCTACACCCAGTGGCACAACCGCGTTCACGAACGCAGCGGTCGCTTGTGGGAAGACCGCTTCAAAAGCGTGATCGTCGAAGACGGCGTCGCGGCCCGCACCATGGCGGCCTACATTGACCTCAACCCGGTGCGAGCTGGCTCTGTGAAAGATCCGGCCGAATACCGCTGGAGCAGCTATGGCGAAGCGATCGGAGGCGGTGCGAAAGGAAATGGAAAAACCGCGCGTGCAGGGCTCGTTCGCGCATGGGGTGCGCACAAGGGCATGTTGGCCGATGCTGCATTATGGTCGGGCGAAGTTTCACGCGCGTACCGCAAAATGCTCATGGCCCATGCGGTGGAAAAAACTTCCGAGAGCATCGGGCCCGACGGTTCCTTGGTGTGCAAAACCACGCGCAAGGGCATTGGGAAAGAACCGCACGAACAACTCACGCCAGAAGAGCAAGCCGCCAAACAGCAACGCGATGGCGAGATCCCGTTTGCCCGCATGCTACAGCATCGCATCCGCTACTTCACCGACGGCGCGGTGATTGGCAGCCGCATCTTTGTCGACGAAGCCTTCGCCAATCCCCGCTCGCGCTTCGGCCCAAAACGAAACTCCGGCGCCCGCAAGATGCGCGGTGACGCCGCTGCCGCAAGCACCCTCCTCTGGAGCATGCGCGACCTGCGCAAGGGCATTGGCTAAAGAACGCGTTTATGCCTATTCATTTCAATTTGCAATCAACGCAGCACTTTGACGAATTAACGGTTAGCACCATGGTGAGGGCACACTAATTTCAGCTAACCGCATGCTCGCAAAATCCCGCTTCCACTTCACCGGCATGTATGGCACTGCCATGGGATCTGAGGTCGCCTGACGACCTCACGGCATGGCAGCCACTTGAGCACCATCGCGCTTTGCGATTGTCGCCACGGGCACGAAATGCACAGTTTGCCTGCATGCCCGCCCTCATTCGCAAGCCGTTCCACCACTGGCAGTCGATGCCACTCTACCTCCGCACCCTCATCGGCATGGCGGTCGGCGCAGTCCTCGGCACCACCATGGGTCCTGATGCCGCAGTCCTCGCAAAACCCGGCTCAATCCTGATGGGCCTCGTCCAAATGCTCGCGGCACCGGTGGCATTCTTTGCCATCGTGCACGCACTGGCCGGGGCCAAAATCGAACAAGGCAAAACCGGCGCTCTCGTCAGACTGCTTGCCACCAACACACTCGTCGCAATCATGATCGGCTTGCTCGTCGCCAATTTCGTGCGACCTGGCGAACGGCGCGGACTCTCGGAATCCGACAAGACAAAGGTCGAGGCGCAGGCCGTCACAATGGCAGGACAGATTGCCACAGCGGAAACCAGCGCGAAAGAATCAGGCCCCGGCGACAAGATCCTGCAGATTCTTGAAAAACTCCCGCGCAGCGTCATGGGCCCCTTCACCGATGGCGGCAGCGTGATCGGCGTGATCGTCCTCGCACTCATGCTGGGCCTCGCGCTGAGAAAGGTTACGCCGGACCCCGATGCGACTGTGAAGGTCGTAAAAGTTTTCATGGATGCCTTCATCGCGATGCTGCACTGGGTGGTACAGCTGGTGCCGATCATTGTTCTCGGCGTGGTCGCCGGCGAGGTTGGGCTCAACGGCTTCAGCTCATTCTACAGCCTGCTTTGGTTGGTCGTAGCCGTGCTTTTGGCTTTGGCACTGCAGTTCATCTACTACATGTCTCGTATTTGGCTGCAATCATGGGTCAGCCCCGCGCATCTTCTGAGAGGATGCCGCGACGCCCTTGCCATGGCATTCTCCACGGCCAGCTCGACGGCCACCATGCCGCTCACCTACCAATGCCTCGTCGAGCGGGTGAAGGTGCGCAAATCCTCCGCCAACCTCGGCGCGCTCGTCGGCGCAAATTTCAACAACGACGGCACCGCGCTCTACGAAGCGATGGCTGCACTCTTCATCGCGCAACTTCTGGGCCGCGATCTCGATTTCGCCCAACAGGCGGTGGTCGTGCTCTGCGCCGTCGCCGCATCCGTCGGCGCCGCCGGCATCCCCTCCGCAGGCCTCATCACCATGACGCTGGTCTTCACCGCCGTCGGCCTACCACTCGAGTACAGCCTGCTGCTCGTGCCCATCGACTGGTTCCTCGACCGCTTCCGCACCATGATCAATGTGAGCGGCGACCTCTGCGTTTCATGTGTGCTCGACGGACGCGAAAAACCCGCCGAAGTCGAAAGCTGATCGTGTGTGCACGCCTCACGCCGCAATTTTTCATTTCACTTTCATCAACCCCAAGGGCGAGGGCGTGAGTTTTTCCGCCGCCACGCGCAGTGAGGCGATGGTTTTTTCGGGATCGAGTCGGTTGAGCGGATAAAGCGAATAACCGCCGCCGATGTCGACGCCGTGGCTCTCGCGCATTTCAAAATGCAAGTGCGCGGGATAATAGCCATTCGCCGTGCCAACCGTGCCGATGCGTGATCCGCGCGCGACAAGATCGCCGGGCTTCACATCGATGCGATCGAGGTGCGCGTACATCGAGTGCAGTGAGCGGCCATCCGGCGCGCGATGTGCAACAAGTATCAGCTTGCCCCAACCGGGCGAAGGCTCGGCTGCGTAGACCACGAGCCCGTCGGCGACGGAAAAAACCGGATCGCCAAGATCGGTGTTCATGCCGCCGATGCCATTGAGATCGTCGCCGGTATGGTGCCCGCCGCGTTTCTCATTCATCTCCCAAAATTTCTGCGCGTTGTAGACCAGCGCTCCGTGCTCGGAGCCGAGCGGCAGATCGAAGCGCATCGCGCGAGGCACCGCGGCAGCCTGCCATGCCGAGAGGGTGTGGAATCGGAAATCCGGCTCGCCACGCGATGGCATTTCTGACGGATCGTCCGCGCTCTGCAGTCCGCCGGGTCGCAGCGAAAACAAGCGCTCGGGCCGCAGCAACCAAAGCCCGGCGATCACCGCAAGGAACAGTAAGGCCAACAAGATCCACACATTGGTTTTCCGCCGATTCACCGTAGGAAACTGACCCCGCCACGCCCATAAATCAAGCCACCCGCGATAAATCCCTTTCCATCTTTGACAATCCGGCGGCGGGCAGACACTTTCGCGCCGCAAACCAGCAACCACTCACATCATGGCCTACGATCTCATTGTCATTGGTGGCGGCCCTGCGGGCTATGTCGCCGCCATCCGCGCCTCGCAACTTGGAAAATCCGTCGCTTGCGTCGAAGCCGACCGCGCCGGTGGCACCTGCCTCAACTGGGGATGCATCCCGACCAAGGCACTTCTCAAAAATGCCGAGCTCTACCACACGCTCAGCCACAAGGCCGCCGAGTTCGGACTCAAGATCGATGGGCTCTCCTACGACTGGTCGACCGTGGTCGGTCGCTCACGCAAAGTTTCCGACAAACTCGCCGGCGGCATCGAGTTTCTCTTCAAGAAAAACAAAGTCGATTATGTCCGTGGCTTCGGTTCGATCGAAGGCACCGGCAAAGTCAGCGTGAAGGGCACCGACGGATCGGTCAAAACCCTTGAAACCAAGGACATTCTCATCGCCACCGGTTGCAAATCGCGCGAACTTCCAACGCTGCCCTTCAATGGCAAGTCGGTGATCGGATCCAAGGAAGCGATGACCCTCGCCGAACAACCGAAGGAAATGATCATCATCGGCGCAGGCGCGATCGGCGTCGAGTTTGCCTACATCTACAACGCCTTCGGCACCAAGGTCACGCTCGTCGAAATGGCACCGCGCATCCTGCCGGTCGAGGACGATGAAGTCGGCGACGCGCTCGAAAAATCACTCACCAAGCAAGGCATCCGTTGCCTCACCAATACCAAGATCACCGCGCAAAAAGATCTCGGCACGCATGTCGAGCTCACGGTCGATGGACCAAAGGAAAAAGGCACGATCAAGGCCGATGTCTGCCTCGTCGCCATCGGCATCCAGCCGGTGCTGCCTGGCGGCACGCAACCCGCCCTCTCCGAGCGCGGATATATCAACGTCGGCGACCGCTATGAAACTTCGATCCCCGGCGTCTATGCTGCTGGCGACATCACCGGCCCGCCATGGCTCGCCCACACCGCTTCGTTCGAAGCCGTGCAAGCGGTCGAAGGCCTCTACGTCGCAGGCCACAAACCGCGCAAGGTCACCAATTTCCCCGGCTGCACCTACTGCCACCCGCAAGTCGCCTCGGTCGGCAAAACCGAACGCGCGCTCAAGGAAGCCGGCATCGAATACAATGTCGGCAAGATCCCCTTCGTCGCCATCGGCAAGGCGATCGCCTCCGGTGAGCCCGATGGTTTTGCCAAGCTCCTCTACGGCAAGAAACACGGCGAACTGCTCGGCGCCCACATCATCGGCGAGAACGCCACCGAGCTCATCGCCGAGATGGGCCTCGCCCTCGACCAGGAACTCACCGCCGAGGAAATCCACGCGACGATCCACGCGCACCCGACGATGTCCGAAGTGATCCACGAAGCGACCCTCGCCGCCGAGGGCCATGCGATCCACTTCTGATCGCAGGGGGGCATTTCGCCTGCCGCATCAAGCCCTCCCGGCAAGTCGTCGAGTGGGCCAAACTGCCTGATTGACAGCCGCCCGCGTGGTCGCCTAGCCTCCCGCGCGTTTCGCCGCCAGCGGGTCCTTTGCCCGCATCCACACCCATTGGGCGAAAGCATCTCCAACAACCACATACCACTACGATGGCTACGAAAAAGAAGGCAGCGAAACCCGCCGCCAAAAAAAGCGCACCCAAGGCCGCCAAATCCGCGGCATCCAAAACCAAGGCAAAATCCGCTTCCGGCAAAGGAGCCAAATACGTTTACACCTGGGGAGCCGGCAAGGCCGATGGTGATGGCGGCATGAAGGCATTGCTCGGCGGCAAGGGTGCCAACCTTGCGGAAATGACCCGCATCGGTCTGCCAGTGCCTCCAGGCTTCACGATCACCACCGAAGTCTGCACTTACTACTATGCCAATCGTAGAAGCTACCCAGCCTCGCTCCAATCGCAGATGGAATCCGGCGTTGCCAACATGGAAAAAATCATGGGCTGCAAGTTCGGCGATGCCAAAGGCATGCCGCTGCTCGTCGCCGTGCGCTCCGGTGCCCGCGACTCGATGCCGGGCATGATGGACACGATCCTCAACCTCGGCCTCAACGACGAGACGGTGAAGTCACTCGCCGCCGCCACCAAAAACGAGCGTTTCGCATGGGACTGCTACCGCCGCTTCGTGCAAATGTACGGCGATGTCGTGCTCGGCGTGCAAAAGCGCGAAGGTGAAGACCACGAGCCCTTCGAAGTCGTCATCGAGGAATTCAAACATCAGAAGTATCACCGCGACATCGTCGACTCCGACCTCACCGCGGCCGACCAACAAGAACTCGTCAAGCGCTTCAAGGCCCTCGTCAAGGAGCGCACCGGCAAGAGTTTCCCAAGCAACCCGTGGGACCAACTTCGCGGTGCCGCAGGTGCCGTCTTTGGCTCATGGATGAACGACCGCGCGATCGTTTATCGCCGCAAGTACAACATCCCCGCCGAGTGGGGCACCGCCGTCAATGTTCAGGCCATGGTCTACGGCAACACCGGCGACAAGTCCGGCTCGGGCGTCGCCTTCACCCGCAACCCCGCCAACGGCGCAAACGAATTCTACGGTGAGTTCCTCATCAACGCCCAAGGCGAGGATGTGGTCGCCGGCGTCCGCACTCCGGAGCCGGTCATCAACATGAAGAAGCAAATGCCGAAGTCGTACGCCGAACTCATGAAGGTCCGCGCGATCCTCGAAAAACACTTCAAGGATGTGCAGGATGTCGAGTTCACCGTGCAGGACGGCAAGCTCTTCATGCTCCAGACCCGCAACGGCAAGCGCACCGCCGCCGCCGCGCTGAAGTTCTCCATGGACATGGTCAAGGAGAAGCTCATCGACTGGAAGACCGCTGTGCTCCGCAACCCGGCCGAACAGCTCGACCAACTTCTCGCGCCGATCTTCGACGCGGCCGATGTGAAGAAAGCCAAGGCCATCGCCACCGGACTTCCCGCCGGCCCGGGTGCCGCCTCCGGCAAAATTTACCTCAACGCCGATCGCGCGGCAGCCGCCGAAGCGAAAGGTGAAAAGGTCCTGCTCGTCCGCAACGAAACCAGCCCGGAAGACCTTCGCGGCATGATCGCTGCCGAGGGCATCCTCACCGCCAAGGGCGGTGTCTCTTCGCACGCCGCACTCGTTGCCCGCCAAATGGGCAAGGTCTGCGTCTGCGGTGCCTCGGCCGTCGAGATCGATTACGAGAAACTCACCGTCACCGCGTCCGGCCAGAAGTTCAAGGAAGGTGACTACCTTTCCATCGACGGTACCTCCGGCACGGTCTACGGCGGCCAGCTCAAGACCGCTCCTTCGGAAATCATCACCGGCATCGTCAGCAACGATAAGGCCGCCCGCAAGACCGAGAAGTTCAAGAGCTTCCTCCAACTCATGGAGTGGTGCTCGAAGGTCACCAAGCTCGGCGTCCGCACCAATGCCGACACCCCCGAGCAGACCCGCATCGCGATGGCCTTCGGCGCCACCGGCATCGGCCTCACCCGCACCGAACACATGTTCTTCGAGGGTGACCGCATCGACGCGATGCGCGAGATGATCCTTGCCACCACCGAGAAGGCACGCCGTGCCGCTCTCGCCAAACTCCTCCCATTCCAGCGCGAGGACTTCACCGGCATCTTCAAAACCCTCAAAGGTTTCCCTGCCACCATCCGCCTCCTCGACCCGCCGCTTCACGAGTTCCTGCCCCACACCAAGGAGCAACAACTCGACCTCTCGAAGAAAATCGGCATCAGCGTCGAGAAGATCATCCAACGCGTCGCCGAACTCCACGAGTTCAACCCGATGCTCGGCCACCGCGGCTGCCGCCTCGGCATCGCCTATCCCGAGATCACCGAGATGCAGGCCCGCGCGGTCTTTGAAGCCGCCGCCAATGTCGCGAAGAAAAAAATCCCGGTGAAACCCGAGGTGATGATCCCGCTCGTTGGCTTCCAAAAGGAATTCGACCTTCAGGCGGAAATCGTCCATCGCGTCGCCAAGGAAGTAATGACCGAGAAAAAGGTGAAGTTCGACTATCAGGTCGGCACCATGATCGAAGTCCCGCGCGGCGCACTCACCGCCGACGAGATCGCCAAGGGCGCCGAGTTCTTCAGCTTCGGCACCAACGACCTCACCCAGACCGCTCTCGGCATCAGCCGCGACGACATGGGCGCCTTCCTCATGCCCTACACCGAGGCGGAAGTCTTCAAGAAGAACCCCTTCGCCACGCTCGACAGCACCGGCGTTGGCCAACTCATGGAGATCGCCGTCGCCAAAGGCCGCAAGACCCGCCCGAACATCAAGCTCGGCATCTGCGGCGAACACGGTGGTGATCCGGACTCGGTGAAGTTCTGCCACAAGCTCGGTCTCAACTACGTGTCCTGCTCGCCCTACCGCGTGCCGGTCGCCCGCCTCGCCGCCGCCCAAGCCGCGATCGAGGACGAGAAAGCCGCGCCTGCGAAGAAGCCAGCCAAGAAGGCCAAGAAAAAGTAATCCGTGGCGGCGGTTTCCAACCGCCAAGCCCTTCAACCCAAAGCCGCATCGGGAAACCGGTGCGGCTTTTTTTACCCATGGTTGGCACAAACCGGCCACCTCTCTTCATCCAGTCATTTTCAAAAACTTGCATGAATCCCGATTGACTCGCGTACCATAATAGGTACATTTTGTCCGTGGCTTCTCCAGCTCCCAGACCACTGCGAACACTCTTTTACAGGACGGAAGCAGGAAACGAACCGGTTCGTGAATGGTTGTACCATCCAGCGCAAAAACAGGAACTGGACCTCGCCCGCAAACGGCAGGCCAGCTTCATGAAACAACAAGCATCATGAAAAACAAAACACGCAAAAACATCCACTCTGGCAGCGACTTCACCGACTTCCTCACAAAGGAAGGAATCCGGCCCGAAGTCGAGGCGCTTGCCCTCAAGCGCGTGGTGGCACTCGAACTTCAGCAAATCCTCGAACAGGAGCGCGTCACCAAAACGCAACTTGCGGCCCGCATGAAAACCAGCAGGGCGTCACTGGATCGCATCCTCGACCCCACGAATCCTTCCCTCACCGTCACCAGCCTCGGCAAGGCCGCTGCAGCCCTCGGAAGAAAAATCGAATTGCGCTTCGTCCCCGGCTGATATGCCACCTCTTGTTCACCGCACCAGGAACACTCAAGGCAGGGACCGTTCTCCGCAACGGTCCGCTTAACTGCGGCTCATCCGCCATTTCATCCAACGGACCTTTGGGGACAAAGGTCCCTGCCTATGAAGAAGCGGCTTGTTCTTTCAGCTTTTACCAATTTCCCCATCCCCCCACACGCAACAAGGGCCACCCTCACGGATGGCCCTTGCATGATGATTGTTTGATCGAATCGGTACTGACGATCAGGCCCTGCGGCGGCGCAGCAGGAGCAGCGCACCAAGGCCACCAAGCGTCACTGACATTCAATTTGTCTGGGAAATAGTGTGAGACTCCAGCCGAGGATGTAAAGCTCGTCGAGCGAACCGCCGTAGGGTTGGCCTCCATCGATGGAAGAGCTGACGCCCAGCGGGGCCGTTTGATTCTTCATCTCCCCCCCGGCGATGTGGGTGCATGGTTTTATTTTTCGCCGAGTTCGATTTCTGAAATAGTCGGTCCGTCGGTCGCGTCGAGGATGTTCAGGCGGAATTCCTGGGCCGTGACGGCGGGGAAGCTTTTCTCGAATTGCCCCCCAATGGTTGTGCCGGTGAAGATGGTTTTCCACTCATCGCCGGCACGATATTGGAACTCGAACTTCTGCACCCGCGGGCCGAAAGACTCCTTGATGCGAATACTCTGGACGACTTGCGGCTTTCCGAGGTCAGCGGCGATCCAGCATTGCTTCGTGCCGCCGTCCGTGGCCCAGCGCGTTCCAAAATCATCGTCAAACGCCGCCTGCGGGCCATATTCCGAAGCTTGATTGCCGTAGATGTTCGAGGCGATGGCCCCCGCACCAAATGCAATCGAACCAGATGGCACATTCAAAGGCGCAATCCCCATCGCGGGCTGGTCCATGTCGAGCGCAATCAGCGTGTCCACTTCGTCATGGCTGGCGACCGGGACGGTGAGCGTAATACCAAGGTCGGTCTGCTTGAATGCCACTGAACCGCCGGTCAGCAAGCGGGCCGCCGTAATCTTGGCCGGGATGGCGGGCAGGGTCAGCGTTTCGCCGTCAAACTTGAAGACGTGAAGGTAAATGCGGTTGCTTTTGCGGGTGCTGACGCCCCATTGGCCCGGCTTGACGGGGCCACCACGGGTGCCGTAAATGCTCTCGCCGTATTTCGCGAGCCACGCGCCGACTTCCTTCAGCAAGTTCGCCTGGGCCGGATCAATCATGCCGTCCGGGCGGGGGCCGACGTTGAGCAGGACATTGCCATCGCCGCCGGCCGCGCTGATGAGCATTTTCAGGCATGTCGCGGTGGATTTCACGCCGTCGCCTGGGCCGCCCCAGGCCCACTGGTCGTGCCCGGAAACCGTCATGCAGGATTCCCACGGATGGTCCATGTCGAACTCGCCGATGTGCTGCTCCGGCGTGCCGTAATCACCGCCGGCGCCGGTGCGGTTATTGATGAGAATATCAGGCTGGAGCGAGCGGACCAGCTTGATGGTGGCCCTGCCGCGCTTGTCGCCATACGCGGTTAAATCATTCGGGTGCCCTGCGTCGTTCCAGATGGTGAGCAGCGGGCCGTAATTCTTGATCAGCTCGGTGATCTGGCCCTGAAGATATTTTTCGTAAGCGTCGAGGTCGTAATTCTCTCGGGTCACGTTGGCATGCCCCCACTGACCCTGTTCTCTAGTCGTCGGCCAGTATTTATTATACCAGTCGGGCACGCAATAATAAGCACCGAACTCGATGCCCTGTTGTTTGCACGCGGCGGCCAGTTCCTTCACCACGTCGCGCTTGAACGGCGTGTTCATGATGTTGTAATCCGTCAGCTTCGTGTCCCAGAGACAAAATCCGTCCATATGCTTCGTCGTGAGCACGATGTATTTCATGCCGGCGGCCTTGGCGATGCTCACCCACTCGTCGGCATTGAAATTCGTCGGGTTGAATTGCTTGTAGAGGTTGTCATATTCCTCGATGGGCGTCGGGTTGCCGCGCGACCAGCCGATTTCGCCCCCGGTCAAACTCACCGGCCCCCAGTGAATGAACATCCCGAAGCGCATGGCCTGCCATTTGGCGACGGCGGCTGGGTCGGCCTTCGGCGAGTCATCCCCTGCAGGCTGTGGCGCCGCCGTGAACTGCTGCGGCATCGGAATGGCGACACCCGCCTTCGCAGCGTCGTCAGCCGCACGTGCCTGCAAAAGACCGGCCATAAAAAGCAGCAGCAAATGGATTCCCGATCGCCTGACCATGACCGGGTTAAGGGTGATGGTGCGGTTTGAAGTGTGTGTGGTCACAGTGATGTAATTACATATTGTTGAACAATGGGCATTGGTTTCCCATGAGTTCCTTGGGGTAGTGTAAAATTTCTTCTGTAAAATCGACAAGCCGATTTCACCTGTGACCCACCGTGTGTGAGCCCGATGGAGCGTAGCGAAATCGGGATCACGCACGGTGCGCCGCTCCCCTAGGTCGGCTTGCAGCGTCCCTTCAAGGCCTTTAGTCTGAGGTTACTACGCCAAAATGACAAAGACCATGAACGAACAAACCAACGATACCCTCCAAGACCAAATCCTCAAGATCCTTTTCGCCGAAGGCCTCGGTGAAGGCCTCGCAAACATCGCCCAGATCCTTATGAATGCCGCCATGCTCATCATTCAATTTGTCTGGGAAATAGTGTGTCTTTACAGGAACGCGCGGGCGGCCCGCTCATGGCTTCAATGTCGTAGCGGCGATCACCGGTCGCCGCTCTTCCACTTCTTCATTCACGCGGCGACCACTGATCGCCGCCACAATTCAAACCAAAGCCGCCTTGGGAAACCGGTGCGGCTTTTTTCGGGCGGGGAAGAGAAAAGACTTCAAGACGCCAGAGAACAGGCGCGGTCATCGGCCATTCATTGGACGGACCTTTGGGGACAAAGGTCCCTGCCTATGAAAATGAGCCTAAGGCTGCCACTTCTTCTCTTCTGTCTTCCGTCTCCAAGTCTTCCGTCTTCTTGAAACTGCCCACTTAAAACTTAAAACTTCCCTACTCCACATTCTGCACCTGCTCGCGGATCTTCTCCACCTCGGTCTTCGCTTCGACGATCGTTTGCGCGATGCCCGCATCGTTGGCTTTTGAGCCGATGGTGTTGAACTCGCGAAACAATTCCTGACACAGGAAATCAAGCGCACGGCCCGGTGCTTCGTCGGCTTCAAGGTATTCGCGAAATTTTGCGAAATGCGAATCGAGCCGCGTCAGTTCCTCGCTCACATCGCAGCGGTCGGCAAACAACGCGAGTTCTTTGATCAATCGCTCGTCGCCGAGATCGATCTCAAGGCCCGTATCGCGCAAGCGTTTGTGCAGCAGCTCGCGCTGACGCGGCAACCGCTGCGGCGCGTCGTTGGCAATCGTCCGCGCGAATCCCGCGAGGCGATCGAGCCGCTCAATGAAGTCTGCCTTGAGGTGACCACCTTCGGCACGGCGCATCGCGACCAAGCCGCGCAGCGCTTCCGCCAAGGCCGGCTCGATCACCAGCCAGGCTTGCTCGGCATCGATCTCGCTGCCGCCGAGCGTCACGATCCCGGGCTGACGCAGATAATCCGCTGCCTCCGGTCGCACTGGATGCCCGACGGATTTTCCCAATTCCTCAAAGGCCTCGTAAAAAGCCTTGGCCAGCACCGCGTCGACCCGCGCTTTCGGCAGCGCCGCTTGGCCCGGCTCGATGCGGATGGAAATTTGCACCCGCCCGCGCGACACCTGCTCGAGTGCCTCCTTGCGGATGCGGCCCTCAAGCTCGGCGATTTCGCGCGGTGCCTGCACCACCACCTCGGCCTGCTTGCGGTTCACCGAGCTGATCTCGACCGCGGCATGCCAAAGCTCGTTGGCCGCCGCACCCCGCCCGAATCCTGTCATCGATTGCATGCGCCAACGATGCCCGCCCCGGCGGGAAATGGGAAGAACGCATCGCCACCCGCACATAATCTCTCACGGGGGTTGCCCCGGGGCCGCGGATGCATTAGGGGAATGCCCCTCCGATTCACCCGTTTCCATCATGTCATCCATCATCTACACCAAGACCGACGAAGCCCCCGCACTTGCGACCTACTCGCTGCTGCCGATCGTGCAGAGCTTCACCCGCCGCGCCGGCATCCAGGTGGAAACGCGCGACATCTCGCTCGCCGGCCGCATCCTCGCCCAGTTTCCCGAAGCCGGCCAACACCCGGACCACCTCGCCGAACTCGGCGCCCTCACGCTGCTGCCCGATGCCAACATCATCAAGCTGCCCAATGTTTCCGCATCGATCCCGCAGCTCAAGGCCGCGATCGCCGAGCTTCAGGCACAAGGCCACGCGATTCCCGATTTCCCAGAAAACCCATCCACCGATGCGGAAAAGCAAACCCGCGCGCGTTACGCCAAGGTGCTCGGCTCGGCCGTGAATCCGGTCCTGCGCGAAGGCAACTCCGACCGCCGCGCACCAAAAGCAGTGAAGGACTACGCGCGCAAACACCCGCACTCGATGGGCGCATGGTCGCCAAGCTCGAAGACCCGCGTCGGCACGATGGGCGGCAAAGGCGATTTCTTTTCGAACGAAAAATCCGTCACGGTCAGCGATGCGACCGATGTGAAAATCGAGTTGATCGCCAAGGACGGCAGCACGCGTACGCTCAAGGAATCCACTCCGCTCAAGGCCGGTGAAATCATCGACTCGACCTTCATCAGCAAGCAGGCGCTCACCAGTTTTCTCGACGCACAAGTCGCCGCCGCCAAAGCCGATGGCGTGCTGCTCTCGCTGCACATGAAGGCAACGATGATGAAAGTTTCCGACCCGATCATCTTCGGCCATGCGGTGAAGGTGTTCTTCAAGGACCTCATCGCCAAACACACCGCCACGCTCGATGCCCTCGGCGTCGACTTCAACAATGGCTTCGGCGACCTGGTCGCAAAGATCGCCAAGCTCCCCGCCGATCAAAAGGCCGCGATCGAGGCCGACATCCAAGCGGCCTACGCACAAGGCCCCGCGCTCGCGATGGTCAATTCCGACAAAGGCATCACCAACCTCCATGTGCCCTCCGATGTGATCGTCGATGCCTCGATGCCCGCGATGATCCGCAGCTCGGGACAAATGTGGAATGCCGCTGGCAAACTGCAGGACACGCTCGCGGTCATTCCCGATTCGTCCTACGCCGGCGTTTATCAAACGGTGATCGATTTCTGCAAACGCAACGGTGCGCTCGATCCGAAGACGATGGGCTCGGTGCCGAACGTCGGCCTCATGGCGCAGGCCGCCGAGGAATACGGCTCGCACAACAAAACATTTGAAATCCCGACAGCCGGCACCGTCCGCGTCACCGACGCCGCTGGCAATGTCCTGCTCTCGCACGAAGTCGAAGCCGGCGACATCTGGCGCGCCTGCCAAACGAAGGATGCACCGGTGAAGGATTGGGTGAAGCTCGCTGTCAACCGCGCGCGCGCCACCGGATCGCCTGCCGTCTTCTGGCTCGATCGCGCCCGCGCCCACGACGCGCAACTCATCGCCAAGGTCGAGGCCTACCTCAAGGACCACGACACCAAGGGCCTCGACATCCGCATCCTCGCACCGGCCGACGCCTGCCTCTTCAGCCTCGAGCGCATCGTGAAGGGCGAGGACACCATTTCCGTCACCGGCAATGTGCTGCGCGATTACCTCACCGACCTTTTCCCGATCCTCGAAGTCGGCACCAGCGCGAAGATGCTTTCGATCGTGCCGCTGATGAATGGTGGCGGGCTTTTCGAAACCGGTGCCGGTGGCTCGGCGCCGAAACATGTCGAGCAATTCATCCAGGAAAACTACCTGCGCTGGGATTCGCTCGGTGAGTTTTTTGCCATCGCCGCATCGCTCGAACACCTTGCGGAAACCGCAAAAAATCCGCAGACCAAAGTCCTTGCCGATGCGCTCGATGCCGCCAACGGGCAGTTCCTCGAAAACGACCGCTCGCCCGGCCGCAAGCTTGGCACGATCGACAACCGCGGATCGCATTTCTATCTCGCACTCTACTGGGCCCGTGCGCTCGCCGCACAAAATGACGACGCCGCACTCAAGGCCGCCTTCACACCGCTCGCTGAAGCGCTTGGTGCCAGCGAACAAACGATCGTCGCCGAGCTGCTCGCTGTGCAAGGCCAGCCGGTTGACATCGGCGGCTACTACGCGCCCAACGACACGAAGGCCGCCGCCGCACTGCGCCCGAGCACCACGCTCAACGGCCTGCTCGACAATTTTTAACCCCCCCCGCGCATGGCAAAGGTCCTGGTCGGTCTCTCCGGCGGCGTCGATAGCGCGGTCGCCGCCGCATTGCTGATCGAGCAAGGTCACGAAGTCACTGCGGGCTACATGAAAAATTGGATCAACGCCGAGGGCATCCCCGGCGATTGTCCTTGGGAAAAAGACATCGAGGACGCGCAAGCGATCGCGAAAACCCTTGGCATCGAGCTGCGCGTCATCGACCTCATCGACGCCTACCGCGAACGCATCGTCGACTACCTCGTCGAAGGCTACCGCTCCGGCATCACGCCCAACCCGGATGTGTGGTGCAACCGCGAAATGAAGTTCGGCGTGTTTCTCGATTACGCACTCGGCCAAGGATTTGAAAAGGTCGCCACCGGCCACTATGCGCGTAGTAGATCGCAGAGCGATGGCTCGGCGGCCATCCTTCGCGGCGCCGATCCGAACAAGGACCAAAGTTATTTCCTCGCATTGATGACGCAATGGCAGGCGGCTCACGCGATATTTCCCACCGGCGAGATGCTCAAGCCCGAGGTCCGCGATGTGGCGCGGCGCTTCCACCTGCCGGTCTCGGAAAAAAAAGACAGCCAGGGGATCTGCTTTCTCGGTCAGGTGAAGATGAGTGATTTCCTGCGCCACTATGTGCCCGATTCGCCCGGCGAAATTGTCGACACGACTGGCAAGGTGCTTGGCACCCATCACGGCCTCCACCTCTACACGCTCGGCCAAAGGAAAGGTCACGGCGTCGCTTCACCGCGCGAAGGCATGGCCTATGTGGTCGTCGGCAAAAACCGCGAGCGCAACCAACTCATCGTCGGCTGGGACAACTCCGACACACCCGGCCTCTACGCCCGCAGCTGCACGGTCGGCACAATCTCATCGATCAACGAGCCGATTCCATCGCTCAAACTAGTCGCCGCCCAACCCCGCTACCGCTCGAAGGCCGAGCCGGCACGCGTCGAAGCACTCGGCGAAAACCGCGTGAAGCTCCACTTCGAACGCGCCCAACGCGCGATCGCCCCCGGCCAGATCTGCGCCTTCTACGAGGGCGGCCGCCTCCTCGGTGGCGGCATCTTCGAGAGCGCCGAATAACCCGCGCAATCACGGCAGCCACGGCGTTTTGTCCTTGCACGGATCTCCCCCGCGGGAAGAATCCGCCCCCCGCGCCGCGGTTCCACCCCATGAGCGAATCAGCAAATACCCCTGTCGATGCGAGCATCGCCGAAATCGGCGAAATCCTCAACGCCCACCAGTCATTCATCATCCTCAGCCACATCCGACCGGATGGCGACGCGATCGGATCCCAACTCGCACTCGGCTTCGCACTGATGGCCCTCGGCAAGTCCGTGCGACTCATCAATGAAGACGGCCTGCCGGAAAACCTCGCCTTTATGAAAGGCAGCGACCGCATCGAAACTCCACCCGCCGAACCACTCGATGTCGAAGTCGCCATCGCTCTCGACACCGCCACCAAACCCCGCCTCGGCGACAATGCCCTGCACGCGGCATCAAAAGCAAAACTCTGGCTCAACATCGATCACCACATTTCCAATCCGAAATACGGCGACCTCAATCTCATCGATGCCACCAGCCCCGCCACCGGCCAAATCCTTTACGACCTCATCACCGAACTCGGCCTGCCGATGACGCCGGAATCGCGCGACGCAATCTATGTTGCGGTCTCGACCGACACCGGCTCGTTCCAATACCCGTCGACCACCGCGAAAACCTACGAGATGGCCGCCGACCTCATCCGCAAGGGGCTCAATGTCGGTGAGATCAATTCGAAAACTTACGACGACTCACCCTACCGCCGCCTCGAGCTGATGCGCGCGCTGCTAAACACGCTCGAACGCTCGGACGATGGCATCGTCGCCAACTGGGAACTGCACGACCAAACGCGCATCGACCTCGACCTCCGCCCCGAAGACAGCGAAGGCCTCATCGATGTGATCCGCGCGATCCGCGGCGTGCAAATCGCGGTGTTCTTCGAAGAACTGCCCGATGGGAAAATCCGCGTCTCAATGCGCTCAAAGGACAAACGCATCGATGTCTGCCAGATCGCCATGCAATTCAAAGGCGGCGGTCACGCACTCGCCGCCGGGATCCGCATGCCAGGTCCGCTCAAGGACGCCAAGGCCCTCGTGCTCGAGGCCATCACCCAACGCGTCAACGAAGTGAAATCAGCCGGACTCTGATTTCATCCATCGCCACCACTCGCGCATTCATCTCGAAATTCGATGTCGGTATTTCATTTGGACAAATTGACCACTGATTTCACTGATATACACAGATTAATGAGAGGCGCATCATTTGTAATTTTTCTTAATCTGCGCAATCTGTGAAATCTGTGGTCAAATCCGCTCTGCTTAGATTTCAACTTTCGAAATCGAGTTCAAAAATTCTGTTAGAAATTCCCCTTTCATGAAATCCAATCCCCTCGAACAAAACGGCCCCAGCGGCGTGCTGCTCATCGACAAGGCACCCGACATGACCTCGCACGATGTCGTGGCCATCGCACGCAAGGCGCTCAACACGAAAAAAATCGGCCACTGCGGCACCCTCGACCCGATGGCCACCGGCCTGCTCATGCTCGTCATCGGCCGCGCCACCAAGATCCAGGACCTGCTGATGAGCGAGGACAAGGAATACGAAGGCACCATGACGCTTGGCAGCGTCACCAGCACGCAGGACCGCCAAGGCGAAGTGCTCGAAACCCACGAAGTGCCGGCATTTTCTGAAGCGCAAATTCACGCCGCCTTCGATGCCTTCACCGGCGAGTTCGAACAAATGCCGCCGATGGTCTCCGCCATCAAAAAAGACGGCGTGCCACTCTACAAACTCGCGCGCAAAGGCGAAGTCGTCGAACGCCAGCTACGCCCGGTGCGCGTCACCGGCTACAAGGTCAGCCGCATCGCCCTGCCCGATGTCGACTTCACCGTCAACTGCTCCAAGGGTTTCTATGTCCGCACCTACGCCCACGACATCGGCGAAAAACTCGGCTGCGGCGCCCACCTCAGCGCGCTGCGCCGCACCCGCTCCGGCAAGTTCACCCTCGACCGCGCCGTCACCGTCGCCGACCTCAAAACCGCCCCACGCGAGGATCTCTTCAAAGCAATGATCTCACTTGCTGAGATTTCCCTCATGCGGGGAGTTTGAGAGGCTGCGTAAATCTTTTTCTGTAAAAGTGATCAAGGCATCAATCTGAGGGATGTTTTTGGTGTCTGTTAGTTTTCTGGTTTGAGGTAAGATTTTCCGGATTCCCAAGCTTCGGAGATTTCGACGAGCACGGCGGTGACCAGGCGT
>CANHQM010000008.1 GCA_947462835.1 Akkermansiaceae bacterium | reverse complement strand
GGAACGCCTGGTCACCGCCGTGCTCGTCGAAATCTCCGAAGCTTGGGAATCCGGAAAATCTTACCTCAAACCAGAAAACTAACAGACACCAAAAACATCCCTCAGATTGATGCCTTGATCACTTTTACAGAAAAAGATTTACGCAGCCGTTGCGGAGCCGATCGGCGCGCTCTTGGGCTATCTTGTGCTGCAGCCGTTCATGTCACCCTTCGTCTATGGTTGCGTGTTTGGTGTCGTTGCGGGCGTCATGGTGTTCCTTTCGCTGGATGAATTGCTGCCGCAGGCCAAGCGCTACGCAAAGGGGCATGAGACGGTTTATGGCATGGTCTCCGGCATGGTATTGGTCGCATTGAGCCTGGTGCTGTTCAAATCCTAGAGCTTCAAATGAATCCGTCTGGTCTAGGCGCTTGAGGACTGGCTGCGGATGAAAAATCCCTTTTGTCACTTGATTTGTTAAGGGATCCGAAATAATTCTCGTGCCCTTCCCGAATGATGAGCAGGCGCCCGGACAAGGTTTCTATGCGACGAGTTTCGGCCAATCAGCGCCGGACGCGTGGGTCGTTTTCTGAAATGTTGAGCACAGCCAACCGCCGGGCCCACGAGCAGGCGAACCGTCGGAGTGACCGGCGTGAAATGAAATCCGTGCGTGCGGCGATCGCGGCGACTGGTGAGATGGAAGATGCGATCTCGATCGAGTGGTGGAGGCGGCTTGGGAGGTGGATGATGGCGCTCTGCCTGCTGCCATTTTGCTGGGTGACGACATGGACTTTCCTGTCGCGTTTTTCGCGCGCGACCTTGGAGCGCGGGTTTTGGCATTCGACGGAGTTTTGGTATTTCGCGGTCGGCGCGCTGTTGATGGTCGGCTGGTTTTGGTCGGGTTTGATCCGATCGTTTTTCCTCTATTTTTATGTCTTGGGCCATGAGCTGACGCATGTGCTTTTCGTGCTGTGCTGCCGCGGCAAGGTGACGGATTTTCATGTGAGCACCGAGGGTGGCTACATCACTACCAACAAGACCAATATGCTCATCGCGTTGTCGCCATACTTCGTGCCGTTCTGGTCGGTGGTGTGCGCGGTGATCTACATGGCGCTGAGGTTTTTTGTGGAACTGTCGCCGTGGTGGGATCTGGTGATGTACGGCTTGATGGGCCTGACCTGGACCTTTCACATGGTCTGGACGCTGTGGATGATCCCGCGTGATCAGCCCGACCTGAAGGAAAACGGCACCTTTCTGTCGCTGGTGGTGATTTACCTCGCGAACCTCTTGGTGCTTGCGGGATTGCTCTGTGTGGCGGGCGATGCGCCGCTGCGTGACACGCGGGAATTTGCAAACGAGTGGCTGCGTCACGCTGCAACATGGGGGCAGCTGTTTTGGCGATTGGGAATGGAGATGCTCGTTGAAATGCGGGCGCAGTGGGGGCTGTGAGGGGGGCGGTTTCCGTTGACCGGATGAGTGACATGCCGGAGCGGTGACCGATCTTGATATCAATGCGATGTCAGGAAGGCTCGCCTTGCTAGCTTGATGTGATTGGTCGCTAAAGCTCCCGCTGCTTTCAAACCCAGTCCTCCGCTTCGCTCCGGTGGGGTTTTGACTTCGCTCCGCTCCGTCCAAGCCAAGTCCGATTTCCTCCTCCGGAAATCGATTAAATGCCTTTGGGACAAATGCCCCAGTGCTTTCATCCCACCCCCTCTATGGGTAAATTCTCCCTAATGGAGAGATAAATGCTGGGTGCAAAAAAAAGTGGCGGAGGGGGTGGGATTGCCTACGCGTTGCTCCGGCCAAGCCAATTTGGCTCGCGTTGCTCGCTTGATGTGATTGGTCGCTAAAGCTCCCGCCGCTTTCAAACCCAGTCCTCCGCTTCGCTCCGGAGGGGTCCTCATCCCACCCCCTCTATGGGTAAATTCTCCCTAATGGAGAGATAAATGCTGGGTGCAAAATAAAGTGGCGGAGGGGGTGGGATTCGAACCCACGGGACCTTGCGGCCCTCCGGTTTTCAAGACCGGCGCAATCGACCACTCTACCACCCCTCCGGGAATGATGGGTCGGGGGAAGGTTTGATGGGCTTGGGGTGTTTTTCAAGGCGAAACGAAGCTGGCGGCGAATTGGGCATGCATTTGTCCATCATGCATGCAGTGGATTGAGCGATCGGAAAAAGCGAGGCTGGACGGCAGGCGGGTGGCTGGCCTTTACTCTGTGGCGCGCATGAAAGCCGCCGTGGCGGAATGGTAGACGCCACGGACTTAAAATCCGTTGAGGGGCAACCCTCGTGGGGGTTCGAGTCCCCCCGGCGGCACATGGGTTGTCATCCCCAATCACCACAGCACCCGCAGCCCGTATGGCGCTGCCGACCAATGGAAATCGTTGGTGACCGCAACCAGTTTCTCCGCGCGGCATTGGCTGATTAGTAGGCGATCGAATGGATCGGCATGAACGCGCGGCAAGGTGAACACAGCGGCCGCATGGCGATAATTCACATTAAGAAGCGTGAAACCATCCTGCGTCAGTCTCTGCTCCAAGCCAGTTTCAAAATCATTCGGGACCTGTATCTTGCCCAGTCCTGCCTTGATTGCGATTTCCCAGATGCTGACGACGCTTACGAACACCTCGTTGGTTGGATCTTCTATGGCCACGGCCGCGCTCTCGGAGAGTTCCTCGTCATTGCGCAAAAACCAAAGCAGGGCACAGGTGTCCAACAGCATTCTCATTGGTACTCCGCGAAGTCGGCAAGAGGTTCATTGAAGTCCGCCGGAACCGGTCCAAACGCCTTTTTCATCATTCCCCGCTTGCGCTGCTTGGTGGCTGGTGAGCACGGACGCAACTCGGCCATGCGCTGGCCATTGCGCGTGATGACAAAAGTTTCTCCCGCCGCGGCGTCGCGCAGGATCTCGGAAAATTTCGACTTGGCCTCATAGGCAGCGATTGTCTTCATGCTTTAGGCGTAAACATAAATCGACTGGTCAGACCGGTCAAATTAAATAGTGAGACGCGAGCATTTTGTGAGCCTGTCTGCCGCCCAAACACCCCAAGAAACCTTCTGAAACCCTGATTTCACGGGGTTTGCTTACTATTTGTCTGGGAAATAGTAGAATAAGCAGGCATGTGAATTCGCAGGCTTGCGGACGAGGTCTTACGTTGCCTTACGATGCGAGGACCGCGTCGAGCACTTCGAGGCAGCGGCGGTTTTGCTCCATCGTGCCGATCGAGATGCGGATCCAGTCGGGCAGTTTGTAGCTGCTCATGGCGCGTACGATCACGCCCTGCTTGAGCATGTCGCGGAAGACGCGGTCACCGTCGCCTGTCTTGACCAACAGGAAATTCGCATGACTGGGCACGAATTCCAACGAGCGCGAGGTGAAGGCGTTTTCGTAAAATGCCATGCCCTCGGCATTCACTTTTTTGGTTTGGGCGATGTGGGTGTGATCGGCGAGCGCGGCAACGGCACCGGCTTGGGCGATGGCGTTGACATTGAAAGGCTGGCGGGCTTTTTGCAGGAGTCCGGCGAGGTGGGGAGGCGCGATGCCATAACCGACACGCAGCGCGGCGAGTCCGTGGATTTTTGAAAATGTCCTTAAAATGCAGGCATTTCGGCCTTCGCGGACATACTTGAGCGTGTCGGGCGGGGAATCGGGAAATTCGAAGTAGGCCTCATCGAAGACTGCGATGACATGCTCAGGGAGCTTGTCCATGAAGCGGTCGATCGCCTCCTGTCCGACCATGGTGCCGGTCGGGTTGTTGGGGTTGGCGATGAAAACCAAACGGGTGTCGGGTGTGATCGCTGCGGCCATCGCGTCGAGGTCGTGGATGAAGCCTGGATCGGGCACTTCGATGTATTTCGCGCCGAAGAGCGTCGCCATGAGTTTATAGACCACGAAGGCGTGTTTGGCGGCGATGAGTTCGGCGTCGCGGTTGAGAAAGGTGTGGCAGAGAAGCTCGATGATTTCGTTTGAGCCGTTGCCGATGACGACATGGTCGCGCGTGAGGTCGAGGGATTCGGCGACCGCGTTGCGCAGCTGATAGCCGCCGCCGTCGGGGTAAATGTGTGAATCGGCGAGAGCTTTTTGCATCGCGGCGACCGCAAGTGGCGATGGCCCTAGCGGGTTTTCGTTGGAGGCGACCTTGACGATTTGTGATGGTTCGAGTCCGAGCTCGCGTGCGGTTTCATCGATCGGTTTTCCCGGTTCGTAGGCAACGAGATCGCAGATAAAGCGGTTGGCGTACTGGGCAAGGCTCATGGCGGCGGAAGGCTAGGGTCGGGAGTGGGGAGATTCAAGACTTGAAGAAGCGGGAGGCAAGAGAAGAGGTGTCCCGCAAGATGCGTGACACAGCCGGCGAGACGCCGGCGCTCCCCTTGGGAAGAGTTGGCTTATCATCGGCGATTCACGATCATCGATCAACGATTGAGCTCACGCGCTAGCAGACTTCCAAATCTTTCGAGCGCGTTTTGGTAGACGGGTGCGAGGGTGGGGTCGGGTTTGGTTTCGGATTCGCTGCTGGCGAGGCAGAATGTTTGTTGCAGGGTTTGCATGTCGTGACCGCCGGCCGCGGCTGCGATGAGTGCGGCACCGAGAGCGGCAGAGTTCGGGATGGCGAGGCGTTCGACGGGGGCCTGGAAGACATCGGCGACAATTTGCGCGATACCGTTGTTGGTCGAAGCACCGCCGGTGAGGCGAATGCGATCGGCGTTCACCGCCATCCACTGCGAGTGCAGACGCATGTTGAGGAATTGTCCTTCGAGCAGGGCGCGCACTTGAAGCGCGGGTTGAGTGCCGGATTCGAATTCGGGCGAGCCTTGCAGCACAGGTGCGTTGAAATCGTGGCGCGGAGTGATTTCGGGCGAGAAGAAGGGCAGCATGAGGTTGAGGCCTGCTTGCTCGCGGGTGTTTGTGAGTGCAGCTTGTTCGAAGTCGGACCAATCGAGTTGGTATTGATCGCGAAGTTTTTCGCGGGCCAACGATCCGTTGCGGAAACAGATCAGCGACATGAAGCCACCGGCGGGATTTCCAAAGACATGACCGAAGCCCTTGGGGTCGGTTTTGGCCTCGGGCATGGCGGCGAAAAAGGTGTCGCTGGTGCCGAGGGAAATCACCACGACGCCGGGTGTGCCGGCGCCCATGCCGATGAGCGAGGCGGGATTGTCGCCGGTGAATGGCGCGATGCGGCAGTCGGCCGCGAATTGGTATTTCGCGACGAAGTAGGAGGAGATGGGCGAAAACGCGCGGGTGGCGGAGGAAAGCGCGGGGACTTTTTTTGCAAGATCGGGCGCGGTCGCTTGCATGAGATCGGGATCCCACGAGAGCTGGGCCAGATTCATCAGGTTCATGCCCGCGCCATCGCCGAAATCGATCGGGGCCGCGCGGCCGGCGAGGATCGATGCGAGAAAGGAGCTGACCAAATGGATATGATGGGTGCGCGAATAGGCGGCCGGGTCGGATTTGAAAAAGCGGCGGATCTGCGGGCCGGTGAAACGCTCGATCGCGATTGAACCGCTGCGGCGGCAGACTTCATCGGGTCCACCAAGCGCAGCGGTGATCTCCGTGCATTCGGTACTGGTCGAGGTGTCCATCCAGATCGGCGAAGTCGCGCGCGTGAGGGCGGGAGCGATTTGCGTGGCAAGGTCCTTGGTGGGATCGAGCGCCTTGAGTCGCGACTCAAAGCTGTCGTCAAGATAAACCGAGCCGTGCTGCTGACCCGATCCGGCGATGCATTTCACCTGCGAGAGATCGACGCTTTGGGCGAGTCGGCCGAGCAGGAGATCGAGCGCCGCGAGCCAGAGCAGTGGGTTGGCATGGACCTCGCCTTCGCGGTCGGCGGGCAGGAATCCCTTGGGGCTGCCGAACTCAGGGAGATCGTTGCCAAAGTTGACCGAGCATTCGTGGAGAATGCGTCCGCGTTCGGGGTCGATCAGGATGGCGCTCAGTGATTGCGTGGAAGAGTCGAGTCCAAGGAACATGGCGAAAGAGATTCGCCGGGCTGGTGATTTTTCCAAGTCGAATCAGGCGTGGTTGGGTAGATCGAGGAGGGAAACGTGAAGGTCGCGAAAGAGTCGGCGCTACGGGGCCGCATCGCCCTACCGGTGGAAGATGCAAGACTTCAAGAAGCAAGAGGCAAGAGAAGATGCGGGCGGGACGCCCGCGGTCCCTTTTAAAACAAAAAAGAGCGGCCGCTTTCGCGACCGCCCTTGAGTTGATTGAAGTTTAAACTTCGGTTGAATTAGAAGCTGGTGCTGAGCATGCAGCCAGCAACGAGTTCGTTGCCGAAAGCTTCGGAGGTGAGACCACCGCTGGTGTAGTTACCGCCGTCGTCAGAGAGTTGAACAGCAAGAGCCACGAAGGGTGACAGCTTAGCGTGTTCAGCAAAGCCCCAGTCGAGCGAAGCCTTGGTGGTCCAGGAAGTATCAATGCCTTGCTCAACCAAATAACCAATGTTGGTACCGAGGTTGAGGGTGAGGCACTGGTTGAGCTCGAAGCCACGGCTGAGGCCGAGTTCGGAGTAGCCGTCGTTGTCGGTCTCGATATCCCAGTAGTAAGCAAGGTATGCGTTGGCGAAGCCAAGGTCGCGAGAGACCTTGACATAGATTTCTTGCGCATCCTCAACAATCGATCCGACAGGGAATAAACCGATGCTATCGAAAAAATTCTCGTTCATGTAATAGATGTAACCGACGGCTGCGGTGACAAAGCCAAGGTCTTTGGAGGCTTCGACGAACAGATCGAGTTCATCGACATCATATTCGCTGATTGCGATTGGTCCCGCAAAACCACCGACATTAAGCGAGGTGTCGTACGAGCCGTACCAAGCGCCAGCGCTCAGTCCGATGCCATTCCACTCGGTCGAAGCGCTTGCGCTGGCTTCCACGAGATCTTGACCAAGGTTAGAGCCGCGGAAGAGGTACTCCGTGGAGTAGCCAGTGCCGAGGGTGTATTCAACTTCCGCCGAAGCGTTGCCGGCCACAAGGGCGGAGGCAGCGGCCAGGGCGCCAATAGTTTTGCAGTAGTTTTGCATATATTTTTTAGTGTTGGTTTCGGTTGCTGCTTGCTTCCTTGCTGTGCCGGATTGGAACAGTGAGGAACATGTCGGAATTAGCAACTCGCGTGCCAGAAATGGTGCTGGTTGCGTTCCGTTGAGGCGAATGTTTCGCATTTCTTAAGGAACTGTCCAGCATTTTTTTCAGGTCCGCGTCCGCATTCCGTGCGGGGCAAATAAAGCGGGTCCCGCAAACCCGGCAAGGAAAGAGTGCAAGTTTACGCGATTTTTGCGGTGTTTGCAGGGAAAGTCAGGGTCTTTCTGGGTCGATTTCGATCTTGGCACGGGATTTGCTTGGTATTCCGTGCCTGGTCCTCAATCCAGTGATTTTGGGTCTCGGCAACCAAACATCTGATCAACCCTACGCAATATGAGCAGTCATTACCTAAATAAAGTGCGGGCCATGCTGGCTGCGGCAATTGGATTTGCCGTGATCCCCCTCGCGGGTTCCGCTTATGCGCAGGACGCGGCAGCCGCACCCACCGAGGTGGCGGTCGAAGCGCCTGCAGCCGAACCATCGGCGACCGAAGCCCCAGCCGCTGACGAGGCAGCCACGGCAACACCCACTGTCGAGGAGCGCCTGGCGGACATTGAGGCCTACATGAACAATGTGGCTCGTCCGGAAAAAGCCAACGGCGCTACTTCCCTCGTCGCCGGCCCCGGCCCGGGAGCCAACGCTTGGCAAATGGTCAGTACCGCGCTGGTGCTTTTCATGACCTTGCCCGGTCTGGCGCTGTTCTACGGTGGTCTGGTCCGCCGCAAGAATGTGCTTTCGGTATTGGCCCAATGCTTGGGCATTGCCTGCGTCGTCACCCCGCTTTGGTGGCTCTGCGGCTACAGCCTGTCCTTCGGTGCGGGCAATGCGTACATCGGTGATTTTGCATATGCGCTGTTCAAAGGAGTCGAGCCCGGAAATGTCGGCGCCGGCTACTACTGGATCTCCGACAGCATGTGGGCGATGTTCCAGCTCACCTTTGCGATCATTACTCCCGCGCTCATCATCGGAGCGATTGCCGAACGGATGAAATTCATCTCGATCATGGCTTTCGTGGTTATCTGGATGTTTGCCGTCTATTTCCCCTTCGCCCACATGGTGTGGTCGACCACTGGTCTGATGTGCGGTCCGCTTAACCCCGATGCCGGCATCAAAGCCATCGACTTCGCGGGTGGCACGGTGGTGCACATGACTTCCGGATGGAGCGCTTTGGTACTTTGCATGATCCTCGGTAAGCGCATCGGATTTGGTAAGGAGCAAATGGCTCCCCACAGCATGGTGCTCTGCATGATCGGTACCGGTATGCTCTGGGTCGGATGGTACGGCTTCAACGCCGGATCCGCTCTCGGTGCCGATGCGATCGCCTCGAACGCCTTCACCACCACCACCCTCGCCGCAGCGACCGCCGGTCTGGCCTGGGCAGCGATCGAGTGGATCTTCAAGGGTAAGCCCAGCGTGCTCGGATTCTGCTCGGGCATCGTGGCCGGACTCGTGGTCATCACTCCAGGTGCAGGCTTCGTGACCGCGACCTCGTCGGTGATCATTGGTGTCCTCGCCGGTGTGATTCCCTTCCTCGCTGTGGCTTACCTCAAGAAACTCCTTGGATACGACGACGCGCTCGACACCTTCGGCGTGCACGGCGTGGGTGGTACTCTGGGTGCGATTCTCACCGGCATCTTCGCCGACGAGAAAGCCAACTCGGTGGTTGGTCCCCTCAAGGATGGCCTTCTGATGGAGCAATTCAAAGCTGTGGGCCTGACCATTGTCTGGAGCGTGGTTGCCACCGCCATCATCGCCTACATCATCAAGTTCACGCTGGGTCTGCGCCCTGACCCCGAAGTGGAGACCTCAGGTCTCGATCTCGCGGAACACGGCGAGCAAGGCTACGAGCACTGATTTGCCTGAATGGGTTCCGCAAAACGGGTGGGCTGGAAACAGTCCACCCGTTTTCATTTCCGCCTTTGCGCGGACCTTTCGGAGAAAGGTCCCTGCCTTCAAAAAGCCTTCAGAAATCAGTGGTTTCCGTGGCGGGTTTCGGGTTTATCTGCGGTTGTGAATCGCGTGCGGGTGCAGAAAATTTTGTTTTTGGCGGTGCTTGGTGCCGCATGTTTTGCGGCATGGGCATGGCTGCGGCCTTATGCGTGGCAGGTCGATCCTGCGGCGCGTTGCCAAATCGAGGGGGTCGAAGTTTCCGAGGATCACGGCTATTATTGGGTCGAGGTGTTTTTGAAAACCAATGAGGGCGAAGGGTTTGATCCGACCCGAGCGGTGAAGATCGAAACGGTGGCGGGGCGTGAGATTAAGCCAGCCGATTTTCATTACGCCGCGCAGGCGGGAAGCGAGCGTCCGCGTCTGAAATTTTGGCTCGAGTCGGTCGACCTCGCCGGGCGTCTTGAGCTTCACATCAATGACGGCAAGCTTGTGCTCAAATCAAATGAGGGCTTGCCGCAAATCGCACGCTCCGGCAATCGGCGTTTCACAACTCATCACTGGTGAACATGGCTTGGCTGATCATCGATAACTCCAACACGCGGACGAAATTCGCCCTCGGCGATGAGCATGCTCTCGGCGCGTGGCGCGGCGTACTTCCGACGCCGGACATTTCGCCCGAATCGCTCGAGCAACTCACTTCGCAGCTCGATTTTTCGGCAGTCATCATCGGTTCGGTCGTGCCGACCAAGGCAGCGGTGCTGCGTGAGTATTTTGAGGCCCGCGTGCCATGTCATTTTCTCGGTCATCATAGCCCGCTCGGCATGGGCATCGATTACCCCGAGCCGCAAAAGATCGGTGCCGACCGCCTTGCCAATGCAGTGGGCGTGTTGGCGCGTCATGGCGCACCGGCGATCGTGATCGATTTCGGAACTGCGGTGACCTTCGATGTCATTTCTTCGGAGCCTGCGTATTGCGGTGGTGTGATCGCGCCCGGCCTCGGTGCGATGTCGGGTTACTTGCCGCAAAAAACCGCGCTCTTGCCATCGATCGAACTCGAGGAACCCGCCTCGGCGATCGGCAAATCCACCGAACACGCGATGCAGGTGGGCGCCGTTTTTGGTTACCGCGGCTTGGTGCGCGAAATCATTGCAAAAATCCGCGCCGAGCTTGCGGGTTCGCCAAAAATCATTGCCACCGGCGGCGATGCGGAATTGATCGCGAAAGGCCTGCCGGAAATCCAAGCCGTCGATGCCGACCTCACACTCGAAGGCCTGCGGCTCGTCGCGGCACGGGTATTTGCGTGAGCATGGCGCGAAATTTTTTCCGCTCATTCGCCATTTGATTTCCGCCCGTTCGCTGTTAGAAATGCAGAATGGAAATGCCCCATACACGCAGCAACCGTCGTCAATTCGTCAAACTCAGCACCCTTGCCGCAGGTGCAGTGATGCTCCCGTCGCGCGCAATGGCACAGGCGCCCGCAGCTTTTTCTTTGCCCGCGTTGCCCTATGCGGCCAACGCGCTTGAACCGCATATCGATGCTCGCACGATGGAAATCCATCACGGCAAGCATCACGCCGCCTATGTCGCCGGACTCAATGCCGCGTTGGAAAAAGCGCCCCAGCTGAAGGGCAAATCGCTCGATGAAATTTTTTCAGACATCACCACCGTGTCCGACGAATCCGTGCGCACGGCGCTCCGCAATCACGGCGGTGGTCACTGGAACCACACATTTTTTTGGAACACCCTCGCGCCGGCGGCCAACTCGGGGGCTCCATCGCCGGAGCTGCTCACGGCGATTGAGGCGTCGTTCGGATCGATGGATGACTTCAAAAAAGGCTTCAACGAAACAGCGACCAAGCGCTTCGGATCGGGCTGGGCGTGGTTGATCTCCGCCAATGGCAAGCTGCGCATCACCAGCACCGCGAATCAGGACAACCCGCTCATGAAAAGCATCGTCCCCGATGCCGATCTCGGCACGCCCTTGCTCGGCCTCGATGTGTGGGAGCACGCCTATTACCTCCACTACCAGAACCGCCGCGCGGATTACATCAATGCCTGGTGGAGCGTGATCAACTGGGCCGAGGTTTCGCGCAAATTTGCGGCTCTTTGATCCATCGGACGAAAAATCGAGTCGACCTTTGCGCCGCGATCCGGACAATGCGCGCATGTCCGGACGCGACGACCTCAACGACCTTTCCCTGCTTGGCAAACCTGAGACGCGTTTGCCTTCGTCGCCTTCCGAGGCGCGCCTCGAGGTGTTTCCCAACCACCGCCCCGGCCGCCGATACTGGGTCACGCTCAACTGCCCGGAGTTCACCTCGCTGTGCCCAGTCACCGGTCAGCCCGACAGCGCGAAAATCGTCATCCGCTATGTGCCGGCCGAGACTTGTGTCGAGACCAAGAGCCTCAAGTTTTACCTCGCGTCATTCCGCAACGAGCCGTCGTTCAACGAGGAAATCGTCAACCGCATTCTTGATGATCTCGTCAAGGCGATGAACCCGCGCGAGATTGTCGTGCGCGGTGAATTTGCGCCGCGCGGCGGCATCCAGCTCACCGCCGAGGCCTCCTATCCCGAGAGCCCGGCATCTTGAAATGAAAGCCTGCGTCCTGCTGAGCGGTGGAATGGATTCGGTGACGGTGTTTCACCAGGCGCTGCGTGATGGCGAAGTGGCCGCGTGCCTTTCCTTTGATTACGGCGCGAAACACAACGCGCGGGAAATTCCTTTTGCGAAGATTCACGCCGATCGTGCGGGCGTGCCGCATCATGTCGTGTCGCTGGATTTCATGGACCGCTTGTTCAAGTCGGATTTGCTGCGTTCGGGCGGCGAGATTCCGGAAGGTCATTACGCCGAGGAGTCGATGAAAAAAACCGTCGTGCCGTTTCGCAATGGCATCATGCTTTCGATCGCCGCCGGCTTTGCCGAAAGCATCGGCGCGGATGCGGTGACGATCGCCGCGCATTCCGGTGATCATGCGATTTACCCCGATTGCCGCGAGCCCTTCATGCGGGCGATTGGCGAGGCGATGGAGCAGGGGACCTATGCGGGGATCAAGCTGCTGCGGCCGTTCATCGACATGGACAAGGCAGCGATCGCGCGGCGAGGTGCCGAGCTGGGCGTGGATTTCGCCGAGACATGGTCCTGCTACAAAGGCGGGGAAATCCACTGCGGCGTTTGCGGGACTTGCGTTGAGCGCCGCGAGGCATTTCTTTTGGCCGGCTTGCAGGACCCGACGGTCTATGAGCAGACTCCCGAGCTGCCGCGGCTTTCTTGACCACTTGCCAACCAGCTCCACACGCCATGCCTTACCGGATTTGCAAATCGCTCGAGATCGAGAACGGCCACATGCTTTCGAAGCATCCCGACAAGTGCCGCTTCCCGCACGGCCACTCGCGCAAGGTCGAGTTTGTGATCGAGGCCGACGAACTCGATGCCAACGAAATGGTCTGCGATTTCAAAATCATCCGCGAGGCGATCGGCGATTGGCTCGACTCGCTCGACCACGCGCTTTGCATGAACACGGCGGATCCTGCTTACGAGGATTTCAAATCGCGCTACGGCGAAAGGGTCATCGGATTTGAAAACCAAGACCCGACCACCGAGCTGATGGCGCGAGCGATTTTTGATCACACCCGCAAGGCACTCGAGGCCTACGCGAAACAATCCGCCACCCGCTACCATCTCCGCTCCGAAGTGCGCCTCGTGAAGGTGCGCCTGTGGGAAACCTCCTCATCGTGGGCGGAATATGAGGCCCCTGTTTTGAAATAAATTTCCCCATGCTTCCCGACATCCAAGCCACCAAGGACACCCGCGGCATCGACATCGATCAAGTCGGCGTCTCGGATCTGCGCTACCCGATCCAAGTCACCGATCGTCACGGCAAACCCTTTCCGACCGTTGCCACGATATCGATGTCGGTGCACTTGCCTCATCATTTCAAAGGTACCCACATGAGCCGCTTCATCGAGGTGCTCAGCAAACACGAAGGCGAAGTGACCTCACGCACGCTGCCTGACATCCTCCACGATCTGCGCGAGCGCCTGCATGCCGAAGAGGCACACATCGAGGTGGCCTTCACTTATTTCGTTACCAAAAAAGCCCCGGTCTCCGGTGCCGAGGCCAAGGTCGGCTGCGACTGCGTGCTGATCGGTAAATCATCCTCAGGCGCGGATGACCTCACGCTGCGCGTCACCGTGCCCGTCACCACACTCTGCCCGTGCAGCAAAGAGATCAGCGACTACGGTGCCCACAACCAGCGCGGAAATGTGACCATCGAGGTACGACCGAAGCGCAAGGGCAGCGGCTGCGAACTCATCCTGATCGAGGACCTCGTCGACATCGCCGAAAAATCCGGCTCGGCGCCGGTCTACGCCTTGCTCAAACGCACCGACGAACGCCATGTGACCATGCAGGCCTACGACAATCCCGTGTTCGTCGAAGATGTCGTGCGCAATGCCGCCGCCTTGCTGCGCGCCGATGCGCGAATCGACTCGTTCACCGTCAGGGCGGTGAACCAGGAAAGCATTCACGATCACAACGCGTTCGCTGTCATTTCGGGCAGGGCGATCGATTGAGTGAGCGGGGCCTCTGTAGCGATTTTGTCACGCAAAGGCGGTGGCGTCCGCTTTTCTTGATTTTAGCATTCGTGCATGAGTGAATTGCGTGTCAAAGCGTCTGTGCCAATGCCCCTTGATATTGTGCCGCGTTTTGTTGCATCTCGGAGAGAGCAAAGAAATTTTCAAACTCAGTCTCTCGAACATTCTCCTAACGATGAAACCACATCCGAACTTTCGTCATTCCACATGCGGATGATCCAATTCGGAGTGGATTCCTCAACGCCAATTCTTCTCACCGAAGATTCCGCATCCGCTAAGCATTTCAAACGCAGTGGCAAACATAGCTTTGCCATCAAACCAATTGAGGGGGTGCGCATGAATGCTGCTATGGATGCTGATCCATTCGATGAGCCTTTGCCGTAGGGTGGTCATCCATTTCCCATGGGGCATATGCGATTTCTTTCGCCTGCATCCAAAATCCCTTCATTTTCCGATCTTGAAAATTTGTGGCATGCGCGCAGGTTTCCTGCTGCAAGACATTGACCTCACAAAACTCCGATCAACCTAACATCATTCCTCTCGAGGCCCTGCTGAATGCTTACGCCAACGGGGTTTTTCCCATGGCGGAAGAGGGTGAAATTTTGTGGTTTTCGCCGGAGCGCCGTGGGCTGATACCGCTTGATTCACGCTTTCGAATTCCGCACGGCTTGCGCCGCACTTTGAAGCGCGGGCTTTATGAAGTGCGATGGAACACCGCCTTTCGCGAAGTGATGCTCGCCTGTGCCGAGCGGAAGGAAACATGGATCGATGAAGTGATCCTCGAGAGCTATTGCGCGCTGCACGAAGAGGGCTTTGCGCATTCCGTCGAGTGCTGGGACGCGGATGGTTTGCAGGGTGGGCTTTATGGCGTCGCCTTGGCCGGCGTGTTTTTTGGCGAAAGCATGTTTCATCGCAAAACCGATGCCTCGAAGGTCGCGCTGGTTGCCTTGGTCGAAACCTTGCGCGAGAAAAATTTTCATCTCCTCGACACCCAGTGAATGACCGATCACCTCCGCCAATTCGGCGGCTACGAGCTGCCGCGTCGCGAGTATCTGGCCCAACTTCAAGCAGCCCTTGAGACGCCCGAGTCGCCAGCCGAATGAAATCCCCAAAAATTCCGCTTCCCGCCTGCGGCTTGGCGGTGTTATTCCTCCCCCGCAATTTTCGCCGGCTTAGCTCAGTTGGTAGAGCAGCTGATTTGTAATCAGCAGGTCGTCGGTTCGAGTCCGACAGCCGGCTCCAGCATCGCTGGAGCCATTCGGCTGGGAGGACGAGAACCGAAGGTTCGAAAGCAGTTAGTCGTCAAGGAAGGCGCTCACTCCAAATTGAATGGTAGGGCGGGCCGGCTCGGTCCGCCGAAGCCTGTGTCTAAAAATGGGTTGCCAAGTCATGCGCCCCTCACTAGTTTCCGGCCTCCCAAGGGCAGGTGTCAGAGTGGTCGAATGAGCACGCTTGGAAAGCGTGTGTGGCGGTAACGTCACCGAGGGTTCGAATCCCTCCCTGTCCGCCACGACCCCACTCCCGCTCGCGGGGGTGGGGTCGTGGCGTTTTAGGGAGGGTCAAGAACCCCTTCCGGAGCGAAGCGGAGGAACGGGTTTGAAAGCAGTTAGCCGTCCGTGACGGCGATCTGAAAACTGCGAGCACCGCGAGCCATCTTGGCTTGGCCGGAGCGCAGCGCAGGCAATCCCTCCCTGTCCGGAGGAGGAAATCGGTCTTGTCTTGGCCGAAGCATCGCTGACGCAATCCCTCCCTGTCCGCCATTCTTCGCTTCCGTGCCGGAAGCTACGAATGGCAAGCCATTGAGAAAGCAGGTGGAAGCAGAGAAGCTCGGCTGCTTCAAGCTCGAAGAACAAGCGACATCGCCAGCGTGGCATCGAGCGCCGATATCATCCCCCCGTACTCATGGATCTTGTTTTCATTCAGGAGGACCTCGTCATTCCCTCGTGAATCGAATCAATATTCTTCTGGTCGAAGATCACATGATCGTTCGAGAAGGGCTCCGTCGCCTGCTTGAGAGCGAGGAGGATCTGGCAGTGATCGGAGAAGCCTCAAATGGCCGCGAGGCACTCGCACTTGCCATCGAACTTTCTCCCGATGTGGTGCTGATGGACATCGAGATGCCAAGCGGCAATGGATTGGAAGCCATTCGCCGTATTCTCAAATTCCTACCCGAGACCAAAATCATTGTTCTCACCGCACACGCCGATGAGGCGCATGCTCAAAACGCGATCCACGCCGGCGCTGCGGGATTTCTGCCCAAACAGCATTCCGTGAATGCTCTGCGCCGGGTGATCCGCAAGGTTCAGCAGGGGCGAAATGTGTATATTCCTTCGATTTCGGAAAGTTCCGCCCGATTCCATCTTCAGCACAATGGTGCGGCAATGAAGAAACAAGACACATCAAAGCTAACTTCTCGTGAAATCGAGGTACTCCAGTGCATTGCTGGAGGTAGCTCCAACAAACAAACCGCAGAGGTGCTCGGCATCAGCATCAAAACGGTCGAGAAACATCGCGGACACCTGATGGAAAAACTCGGCATCCACAACACCGCCAGCCTCACCCGCTATGCCATCACGACAGGCATCGCGCATGCCTAAGGCGCCTTCCTTGAACACGGGTAGGGTTTCACCCCATGGCATTAAAAAATTTCGAGAATAAACTCGAGAAGTGGAGAATCCACAATTCAACGACATGAAAACAATCAACATACGCACCACGGTTCTTATTCTCGCCACCGCGCTTTTGGCTTTGATCGGATCAAGCTGTCGCACCGTCAGGGGTCTCGGAGGTGATGTCGGCGCAGTCGGCGGACACATTCAAGACTCCACAAGATAAAGCATCGATTTGGCCTGAGATGACGAGACTGGCATCAAACCCAAACAGCTTGGTGCCATGGCCCGCCATCGGATTAGTCCATGCTTAGTTTCACACACTTTATCCATTGAAAGAATTAATTCTATGTTAACTACTATTGCAATTGTCCTGTTTGTACTTTGGCTCCTTGGCTTGGTGACGAGTTACACCTTGGGGGGATTCATTCACATTCTACTGGTGGCCGCCATCATCATCGTCCTGCTTCGCGTGATCCAAGGTCGTCGCGTCATCTAGCTGGAATTTTCTTGGGGGTATTCGCGACTTTGGTGGTGAATCTTTTCTGATAGAGTCGGCGCCGCAGGGCCGCGTCGCCCTACCGGGATTTGACATTGACCGGGCGCATGTGCCACCCATTTGAAGAAGTGGCTTTTCAGTCGGTGCGCATCGGCTAGGGTGGTCGTGTCGATGGAACACATGGAGCAGCAAGCGGCGCTGGCCAAGGCTGGCAATGGCAACTGGCGCATTCTGGTGGATGCGTTCAACCGCTACTTCACGCAGGGAGGGCTCACGCATGGGGCGGCGCTGGCTTATTATGCGGTGTTTTCGCTCGGGCCGATGCTGCTGATTGCGACCGCCATCACCGGATGGTTTTTTGGTGAGGATGCGGCGCGCGGCGAGTTGCGCGACAAGCTTGTGGATACTTTCGGTCAGGACACGGCCACGACCACCGAGGTGTTGCTGGCGGGAGTGCGGGCGCACACGGGATCGGGTTGGGCGGCAGTGGTTGGTTTGGTTGTTTTGCTTTACACGGCCTCAAGCGTGATGCGTCAGCTCCGCGAGTCGATGAATTTCATTTGGCAAGTGCCGCACCTCAAGGAGGCCGCATGGTGGAAATGGGTTGAGCACTATTTGATCTCGTTGCTGGGCGTGATCATTGCCGGGCTGCTTCTCATTCTTTCGCTGATATCGACGACCACGCTTGCCGCGATGAAAAAATACCTGCCCGAGGGTTTGCCTTACTCGGGCAATGTGCTGCTTGCGGTGGAGTTTGGCCTTACAGTCGTTTTGGTGACCTTGGTGTGCGCGTTGATTTTCAAATTTCTTCCCGAGGCGCGCGTGCTTTGGCGTTATGTTTGGCTTGGGGCCTTTGGCACGGCCTTGTTGTTTTCGCTCGGCAAACTCGGCATGGGCCTCTACCTCGGTTGGTTGAGCGCAGGGTCTTTCTATGGCGCGATGTCGTCGTTCATGATCCTGCTTTTCTGGATGTATTATTCCGCGCAGGTGCTCGTGCTGGGTGCCTACTTCACCGAGATGACCAGTCGGGCGCGGATGACGGTGAAAGCGGCTCTTGGCAAGGCCTGAGTGATCGGCGTTCAGTAATATTTCGGGTAACGGGCGGGTCTCGTGAGGTTGTTGTAGATCAGGGCGAGGGCCAAAATGATGAGCGCGCCGCTGAGCGTGGGAAACCACAGAAAGCTCCACGAAGGGCTGGTGAGAAAGATGATCACGGGATTCGAGCCAGCGGGCGGATGCACGATGCGCAGGCTCATCATCGCGGCGATGGCGGTGCCGGTCGCGAGGCCCATTCCCCACCAGCATGGTCCGGTGAGATTGAGAAAAATCAGGCCGATGAGTGCCGTCAGCACATGACCACACAAGACATGCCGGGGTTGGGAAAAGGGTGCGTCGGGAAAACCGAAGACCATCACGCAGGTGGCACCAAAGGACCCAAGTACGAGGGGCGTGTTGGCGCGCGATGTGAGCCATCCCAGCAAAGCAATGGCGAGGGAACCGCCGAGCCAAGCGAAGGCAATGCCGCGCAGTTCCGGTCGAGGCGGGCGAGTTGCGCCATCGCCCTTGATTTTTTCGAGCAGTTTCATCGGAGTAAAAAAATCGGCGGACCGGAACGGGCTCCGATCCGCCGATTGTTGGGTTGTTGGTTTCAGACTTTTTTGAAGCGAGCGGCTTCTTCAGCGCCTTTGGTGGCGTTGCCTGCGCTGTAGGAATGAGCACCAACGCCTGCGAGTTTACCGCCATCGACGATGAGGTATTCGCTGCGAATTGGCGTTCCTTCAAACCAGCATTCCAGGATCTCGCGAGTGCCTGCGGCGTAGCGGGTTTGTGCGGAGAGGCTGGAACCGGAGATGTGAGGCGTCATGCCATGGTGCGGCATCGTGCGCCATGGGTGATCCTGCGGTGCGGGTTGCGGGAACCATACGTCACCGGCGTAACCAGCGAGTTGTCCGCTTTCGAGCGCGCGAACGATGGCGTCGCGGTCGCAGATTTTTCCGCGGGCGGTGTTCACGATGTAGGCCCCGCGCTTCATCTTCGAGATGAGTTTCTCGTCGAAGAGGTGCTCGGTCTCGGGATGGAGCGGGCAGTTGATGGTGACCACATCGCAGACTTTGACCATGTCTTCGACGGTCGCGTGATAAGTGAGGCCGTATTCTTTTTCGACTGCCTCCGGCAGACGGTGGCGGTCGGTGTAATGCAGCTTCATGTCGAAGGGCTTGAGGCGTTTCAGCACGGCCAAGCCGATGCGGCCGGCGGCCACGGTGCCCACGGACATGCCTTCCACATCGTAGGAGCGGGCCACGCAATCGGCGATGTTCCAACCGCCTTTAATAACCCAGTTGTAGGACGGGATGTAGTTGCGCACGAGGCCGAGGATCATCATCACGACATGTTCGGAAACGCTGATGCTGTTGCAGTAGGTCACCTCGGCGACGGTGATGCCGCGATCCATGGCGGCTTGGAGGTCGACATGGTCCGAGCCGATGCCGGCGGTGATGGCGAGCTTGAGCTTCGGAGCTTTGGCGATGCGCTCGGCCGTGATGTAGGCGGGCCAAAATGGCTGCGAGATCACGATGTCGGCATCGACGAGTTCCTTGTCGAGCGTGCAACCATCGCCGTCCTTGTCAGAGGTGACGACCAGCGTGTGGCCTTGGGACTCAAGGTACTTGCGCAGGCCGAGTTCGCCCGAAACGCTGCCGAGCAGGGAGCCGGGTTGGAAGTCAATCGCCTTGGGGGTGGGCAGGGTTTGACCGTCAGCATATTTCTCGAGTTTTGGGAGGTCATCCCGCGCATAGGTGCTTGGATATCCGGAGACGGGATCATCATAAAGGACGCAGACAATTTTAGCCATGGTGTGATAGTGGTTGTTGTTAGTTGTGTTTGATATAGTTTCGCGCGCCGCGAAATCATTGGGGCTTTTGGTGGTGGCTGAGCGAAGCGTTCGAGATGAGGTGTTGAATGATTTTTTAAATAAAATCGAACCGAACGCCGGAAGGGTTTTTGGGAATTAAGCTTCTCCGACTATGCAAGAGTACCCATGCGGTGCAATTCCAAAAGTGGGTTGAGCAGGAACCTTTACACAAAGATTAAATTTTCGGGTTTAATTCGGGACTTGTCAGGCATTCGTCGGCTTGCCACTTTGCCTCGAGAAGCTACCGCATATTGCGAAATTTTGAAGCAGCGGGTGGCACTCATCTAAATCCTGTTCCAACTCATTATGTCCACCACTCCAACACTCAAAATCCACATCAATTGCTGGTCGCTTCTTAACGAAGGCGATCCCATGACCGAGCAGGGTCTGCGCACCCATTTGTCGCTCATCAAAGAGGCTGGTTTCCAAGGTTATTGCGGGCCTCCGAATGCTCCGAGGCTCAAGGAATTGCTCAAGGAATACGGACTGCGTTTTGGCGGTGCATTTGACGCGGGTAGTGTTGAGCAATTTGCTCCGAAGATCGCCGCCTGCATGGCCATCGACAATGGTCCGATCAATTGCCAGCTGGCCGACCATGACACACCGACGGAGGAAGCGGTCGCGTTGACTGTCGCGTTGATGGCCGAGGCGAAAAAGCAGAATGCGTTGGTGCATCTTGAAGTCCACCGGGACACCTGCACCGAAACTCCGGAAAAGGCGGAGGCGATTGTGGCGGGTTGCATCAAGGCCACGGGCGAAGCGCCGCGCATGAACTACGATTTTTCCCACCCTGCGGTGGTGAAGCACCTTCTGGCGCCGAGTTACATCGAACGCTTGTTCGATGAGACCAACATTCCGATTTTTCAGCAATCGAACCTGTGGCACATGCGGCCGTTCAACGCGCAGCACTGCATGATTCCGATCACCGACGGCAAAGGCAATTTTTCGCCCGAATACGAGGACTGCCGACCGTTCATCCGCCAGGCGCTCAAGCATTGGCTGGCGGGTCCGCGCCCGAACAATGAATTCTGGGTCATGCCGGAACAAGGCACCACGCACGGATACAATTTGAGCTGCTTTCCGAACGTTTGGCAGGACACCGTTGCTCTCGGCAAGGACATCCAGCAAATGTGGAGCGAGCTTGTCGCCTGATGATTTTTTCAACTCCCTAACGACTCACTCATGAAAGACAAAAAAATCGGATTCGTCGGCCTTGGCCGGATGGGTGGCAACATGGCCCGTTGTCTCAAGGACAAAGGCTACCATGTGGCCGCAGTCTACGACATCAACCATAGCGTCGCTAGCGAGCTGGCCGCTGAAGTCGGCGCCACCGCTTGCAGCAGCCTTGCGGAACTCACCGCCCAGTCGGACATCATCCTCACCGTCGTCACCAACGACAAGGCGATGGAGGCCATTTTCTTCGGCGAGGATAACCTCTTCACCGGAGCTGAGGGACGGGTGTTCATCAACTGTGCCACGCTTACTCCCGCGCTTCATGTTCAGCTCGAAGCTGCGGCTGTGAAGGTGGGTGCGCAGTGCCTTGAGGCCTGCATGGCATCGAGCATTCCCCAAGCCCGCAATGGTGAACTCTTCCTCATGATCGGCGGCAGTGAAGAGCTTTTCAATGCCAACAAACCTCTGCTCGATGATCTCAGCAAGGCGCTTCACCATGTGGGTCCTGCGGGCAAGGCTTCGGAAGTCAAAGCTCTTGTGAACATGGTCATGAACATCAACACCGCCGCGCTGGCCGAGGGTCTCGGCATCGGTGATGCACTTGGTCTCGACCTCGCGATGCTTTGCAAGGTCTTCAGCCAGACCGGTGCCAACTCACGCGTTCTCGAGACGGATGCGGAGGACATGATCAAGCGCGACCACGATTGCTTTTTCTCTGCCGAGCACGCAGCCAAGGACTCCGGCATCGCCCTTGCGCTTGCCGCGTCGCAAGGCATCAAGGCTCCGCTGGCAAAAGCGACATTCGATCAATACTCGAAGCTCACCGAAATGGGCCTCGGGGAACTCGACAAATCCGGCATCGCCGAACTCACCTTCAAGGGCCGCGCACTTTCCTGATCTGCCATGAACCAATCCATCAAAAATGATGCGGGTGAATCCATCGATTACAGCTTCGCCAGTGGTGATGCCGCTTTGAAAAAGCCGGGTTGGCTCGTGGTGCTCGGCCACGGCGTCACTGGCAACAAGGATCGCCCGGTGGTTGCGGATACCGCTGCGGCGCTCAATGCCGCGGGCTTTGACACGCTGCGTTTTTCATTTGCCGGCAATGGCGATTCCGCTGGCGACTTTCGCGACGCGACGATTTCCAAAGAGGTGAATGACCTGCGGGCCGTGCTCGATGCGGTGGCGGGTGCTGTTTCGAACATCTGCTACATCGGCCACAGCATGGGTGCGGCAGTTGGCGTGCTGACCGCGGCAAAAGACCAGCGAATCAAGGCGCTGGTTTCGCTTGCGGGAATGATCGACACCAAGACCTTTGCTAACACCGAGTTTGGATCCGAAACCCCGGACGCCGGCGTGATGTGGGAAGAGGAAAGCTGTCCGCTCTCATCGGCATTCATGCGCGACCTTTGCGAGACGATCGAAACCGTCGCTCCTCATGTTTCTGCGGTGCAATCACCATGGTTGCTGCTTCATGGAAGCGCCGACGATGTCGTTCTGCCGCGCGATACCGAGCAGGTCCAAAGCATCAAGGGCGATGCCGTGAAGGCCATCTTCATCGAAGGTGCCGATCACAGCTTCAACGAGCCTGCGCACAAAGCCGCGATGACTGAAGCCGTGGTGTCATGGCTCGGGCAACTCGCGTAAGATCGCGCGGGTTGAGGTGGCCGACCGCTGATTTTTTGCTTCGGCGCGGCTCTTCTTGCTTGTGTCCATTCGGGCAATTTCATCATTTGTCCTATGGTCAAAAAATCCTTCTTTGCGGGCATTGCTGCGCTAGTGATGTCATCTTCACTGCACGCCGAGGCGCAGATGGCGGCGAGCTTGGACATTCTTTTGGATGCGCCGAAGTGCTGGGAGCTGACGCCGGAGGGCTTTGAGAAACATTTCGATGCGATTCGCCCCGAGTTGTTCCGTTGGATCACGAACGACCGCACGCGAGCGAAATTGAGTCGCGCCCTTTATTCGAATGCGATGATCGAATTGACCGCATTTGGTGGCGTGGTTCCGGTGGAGGAGGCGGTGGTGGATTTTTCCGGTGGCCGGCTCAACATGGTGACGCTGTCGATCTTCAATCGCGGTGATGCGGGTGAGATCAGTGAGGCGGACTTCAAGAGTCGTCACATCGCGGCGGGCAAGTCGGTGGGTGCGAAGCTGAATGCGAAGCCGACGGCTTGTCCGGCGAACCGGCAGCAGGGGCTTGTGACCGAGGGTTACAGCTGGTTGTCGCCCTCGGGCGTGGCGATGTTGGAAATGAACGAGGGTGCTTTGGGTGTATCGGCGCGTGAGTTTCTGCGATTGCGGATCGCGCGACCGGATGCGGAGGGGGCCTTGGCGGCGAGCATGAAGAACGGTGGTGGCGCCGCGGCAGCAAGGCTCAGCGATTTACCGGGAAATGTCGCGCGCGACGACAAGGGGAATGTCTTCATCCGCAACCTGCCGATGGTCGATCAAGGGAACAAGGGCTACTGTCTGCCGGCATCGACGCAGCGAATTTTCGAGTACTATGGCATCGGTGCCGACATGCATCAGATCGCGCAAGTGGCCGAGTCCGATCCCGGCAAAGGCACTAGCGCCCTCTCGATGGCCAAGGAGCTCGACCGCATTGATTTCCGTTTCAAAACCCGCCTCGTCGTGATGGCCATGATGTCTGAAAGAGAATTGGTCGAGGTCGAGGTGAAGAAAGGTGAGTACCTCGTGGGCAAACCGGTGGATGAGCGCAAGTTCATCAAAGGCATTCAAGATTTCATCGACGATGGCATTCCCTTGCTGTGGTCGCTCGAGCTCGGACGCTTTCCCGAAGAGCCGGATCTGAAACCGCAAACCTCGGGTGGTCACATGCGGATCATCATCGGTTACAACGAAGGCACAGGGCGGCTGATCTTTTCCGATTCATGGGGAGCAGGCCATGAGTTCAAGACGATCAAGGCGAGTGACGCTTATGCGGCGAGCCAAGGTTTGTTTGCGCTGAAGCCGACGCTGAAGTGAGTTTCAAGGTTCAAGTGTTCAGTTTCAAGAGAAGAGGAGAGCAAAGACTCGGCGCTGCGGGGCTGCATCGCCCTGCCCTTTGGAGCAACTTTGTTTGGTTGACAATATGGTAAAAGTTGTCAACTTTTAGGGTGTGAACCGTCTTACGATCGAAATTGACCCGGAACAGCATCGTCAGATCAAAACTTTGGCGACCTTTTCCGGCATGACCATCAAGGACTTTATCCTCAGCAAAACGCTTGGCACCAAGCAGCACAAGACGCCAACGGATTCCACGGATCGTTTGATGGGCTCGGCAAAAAATGCGGCGCGTTTGCGTAAGGCGATGGCGAGCCCCGAATCAGAGCATCGCGTTTTTGAATCCGTGGAAGACCTGAAGGATGCGCTTGGAATTTAAACCGCAGGCATTCGAGGATTTGCAATACTGGGTGCAAACCCATCCAAAGCTAGCGAAGCGTTTGTTGCGGTTGATCGAAGAAACTCAGCGCAACCCTTTTGGCGGAACTGGCAAGCTCGAGCCACTGCGTGGCGAGTTGTCAGGTTGGTGGTCAAAGCGCATCGATCAGGAACACAGGCTCGTTTATCAGGTCGATGGAGAGCGCTTGATCATCGCCCAGGCCAGAGGTCATTACGACGATTGAGGTGGGAGAGAAGAGGCAGGAGACAAGAGAAGAGGAAGAATAGTTAAAAGTTATTCGTTAGAGGTTATTGGGAAGGGGAAGAAGAAGCGGCGGCTTCTTGCTCTTCACCCAAAACCAATCACAAAAAACCAATAACTCTTCCCCGTGCCCTACGGTAGTGATTTGAGGCGTGCAAACAACTTGCCCTGCACGATGAGTGATGATGGAAACGTCACGCGGACAAGATCGGGCAGCGCGCCGTTTTCGATCACTTCGACCATGATCCCGCCGTTGTGTGGGCCGCTGCTGGCGGCGCCCACGGGGACTTCGCCCCAAGTGTGCAAGTTTGTGCCGTATTCCACGAAGCAGGGAACCGCCGCTTCCGAGGCATCCTCCCGCGAGAGTGTGAACACGGGGCCCGACCCGGAATTCGTGAGTCGCGGCAATTTGGATGGTGGATCGGGGACAAGCGGGTTGCCACCGACTACCCATTCAAGCGCATTGGGCAGGCCGTCCTTGTCAGGGTTGTCGTTCGCTCCGTTTTCGAAGTTTGTTGCACCTGTAAGCCCTGCTTGCCATGCCCACGCAGCGTAGCCGGGTTCGGAGCCGCTGGTCACCGTGAGTGTGCCTGTTCCTGCTAGAGCGGATGTTTCATAGGTGGCACCGGAGCCGGATGCGCCCCAATTGCCTTTCCACAGTTGCGAGCCGTCGAGCCAGAGTTCGCCGATGTTGTCCGTGCCGTTGAATCCAAGTTCAAGGACCGCTCCGCTTGTCAAAAAGACGCTGCCATCGAGTTGTGCCGAATTGATGGAGAGTCTGCCGCCGCTCACGGTGGTCGCGCCGTTGCGGGTGTTCGCGCCCGTGAGTGAGAGTGTTCCTTCGCCGCCTTTGGTCAGGGAATGGTTGCCCGAGAGCGCGCCGGACAGCGTAAGCGATGCATTTCTTGAAACCGATGCGATCGCATTGGCGCCAAGCCGTATCGGTAAGGAGGCCGTATGGTTGCCCTGAGTGGCTTCGAGACGACCGAATCCGGAAGCTGGTGCGATGTTCAACGCGGCGGTGCCATTGAGCGTGTGGTTGTTGGATGCTGAGAAACGCAAACCGCCCAGCGTTTTTACGTCGTCCGAAACTGGAACGGACACTGAATCGATCTCAAAAAGTTTTCCCGTGAATTCACTGCCGTTTGCCGGATCGATGCGTAGTCGTGTGATCCGCTCGCCGTTCCAGCCGGTGAGAGCGGCCATCGGGAAGGAGATTTCTTGGAAGGATCCGTTGCCGGTGTAGTTGACGCGTGTTCGCCGCTCTTCGACGAACGAGCTGTCGAGGGAATTTCCCCAAAAAAGATCCACGGGCACCGTGCCAGTCGTGTTGATCCGCAGGCGTATGCGCACTTCGGGTGCATCGCTGCCGGCAAAGCTCAGGTTGGTGCGTACTACGAAAGGGTCGCCGTTGGCTTGCACCAATCCGCTCAGTACACCGCTCGCTACGGAGGGCGAGTCGACATTGGAGCTTGTCCAGCCTTCAAGACTGCCGGCCGATTCGAAGGTCCAGGCGATCGGGTTTTGATTGAGAGTAACGGTGGTGGGGGAGGTGGCGGCACTGCCGAACACCGCGACATCAGAGGCCGTGCCAGGAACATTCCAATCGCGCCAGTTTTGCGGGTCCGTCCATGTGCCTGAGCCCGTGAGGCCCCATGCGGTTTCACCCGAGGTGGATACCGGGAGATCGAGGTTGGCGGATGATAGCGCCACCGGTGCCGATGCAGCGACCCCGAGGAAATTTCCGAGCGAATCGAAGCTCAGGATGCGGCCACCCGTTTCGCGAATGTAGACCGTTCCTTCCGAGACACCCATCGCTTCCGGATTGGTCAATGCCTGCCCGGCAAAGGTCGAGCCGAGCGGGAAGACGCCAAGCGGCGCGGCGGTATGTTGGGTGCGTTCGTAACGCCGCACTTGGCCGCTCTCGATCTTCAAAAACAAATCGCGCGTGAGGCTGCGGAAATTCGGGATGCGATGGAATGTCAGGAGATTCGAGTCGTGTCCGCGCGGCGGTTTGTTGCCGCCGACGTCGAAGGCGGTACGGGAAGCAATGACGATGTCGTTGCCGTCGAAATCAAAGTTGAAATACTGGAAGCCCTCGTAATCGATGTTCGCGCTGTAGAGGAAAATTTTCTCCAGCCTCCATGTGCGAAGGTCGCTGGACGTGAACACCACGGCCGTGTTGCGAATGAGATCGCGCGCAATCGAAGAGCCCGTGTGTGCTGGGAGGATGGGGTTTCCAAGCAGGAAATATTTTCCCGAGACCGAATCATAGCGGACGCCGAATTTTTTCTCGCCTCCCGGCAGTGGGACGAAGTCGCGATCCGGATCGAAGCTCACTGCGCCACTCACCGGATCAACGCGCGCAATGGCGGTGTAGGAAAGCATGCGCACTTTAGGCAATATTACGAGTCCTCTGGCCGGCGAATAAGTCATCTGTCCTTCGCCGATGAAGTTGTCCGTTGCGTTGAAGCCCGTGCCGGGCAGCCATGAATTGGAGGAGGTGGGAAATCCGCCGGGACGCGTCCACGAGGCAGCCAGCGTGAGATTGGAGGAGGAGGCTGCAGACACCGCAGTCGTTGTAGCGGCGACCCACAAACGTCCGCTGGCGGGAATGACATGGTCGGGAGTTGGCATTCCTCCCGATGCGGTGAGAGCAACCGGCGTGCTCCATGCCCCACCGTTGTTGGTGGACTTGGAAATGGTGGTGTTGCCGGAGCTGTCCTTGTTCGATCCGAGAAGATATACGGCTCCGTCGTGTTCGAACAGAGTGCCGCGCAGAATGCCGCTCAGATCATTGCCGCCATTGACCTTCGTCCAAGTCGCGCCCTTGTCGGTCGAACGAAAAATCCGCGTCTTGCCGCTCGTGCTGGAACCCGAACCCGATCCAAAAAGCGCATGAGATGCAAGATAGTCACCATTGGACAGCACCAGAATGCAGGGGTCGCTGACGTAGCTCGGGCTGACCGGGCTTCCCAAAAACTGCGATGGCGAAGGAACGTGACTGATCACCTCGCCGGGACAATCTGCGAGCGATTGCGCTTGTGCATTCGGGTCTGCGACCAGCCAGCCCACAAGGGCTATGAGAGGGCGCAGGCTGAAGCGCTTGAAAACCTGCCAGCGCGGCTTTGCCCAAGTGTCTAAGCAGTAGACTCGATTGTAACGGGTTTTTGCTTGATCGTTTTTCATGCTGGAAGATCTCGTATCAATTCAAGAGAGTGCGAGTGATGTGACAAAATATGAATATAATGACATCGGCAGGATGCTTGCACTTCCTTGAAAGCCGTTAGGATTATTAAACTCCTCCAATTATTCTAATCGGCAAGCTCAAACCGTAAGCCTGCTTTCCGCCAATTTTAAAGAATCGATCCCGGCTTGTAGCTGGCGGCTTTGGGGTGGGCCTTGGCTGCGAGTATGAAAAACGGCCGTGGCGCTGCGGCAGCAAGGCTCAGCGATTTACCGGGAAATGTCGCGCGCGATGACAAAGGGAATGTCTTCATCCGCAACCTGCCGATGGTCGATCAAGGGAACAAGGGCTACTGTCTGTCGGCATCGACGCAGCGAATTTTCGAGTACTATGGCATAGGCGCCGACATGCATCAGATCGCGCAGGTCGCCGAGTCCAATCCCGGCAAAGGCACTAGCGCCCTCTCCGGTTCGATCTTGCGTGAGGTGCCGTCTGGTTGGCGGATCAACACCATGGCATCGGCGCGACATAAGTATTCAATGGTTCCGTCCTTTTGCTGCCACTGGATGTCAATCCATCCGCCCGCAGGGTGGGGGAGGCGTCCGCGTGCGCCTTTGAGGGAGCCTGGGGCGAGGCAAAATTCAAAGGTGTCGGGCGCGATGTCGAGGCGAGGACGGAGCCCGAGCAGGTAGCGCGACATTTGCCATGTCGGGCAACCGCTCCATTGGTGGCAGTGGCTCCAGCGCGTGTCGAAAACCTCCGGCAAGGTTGTTCTTCCGTCCTCCAGAAGCCAACCCCAGCACTTGCGGTATTGCTCGAGCACGAAGTCCGTGCGTCCGCGTTCGATAAAGAGAGGAAAGACGAAGTGTGCGAAATAGGGTGTGATGAGGCGCGCGTTGAAATCCAGAGGACTCTCATTCCTCGGCGCTTCGGGGTTGTTGGGAAAACAATCGAGGAGATGCGCAGCAAGATGGTCGAGGCAGGCTTCTTCGTCTTCGATGAGTCCCAGCATCAGGGCGAGTGCTGCGCTGTGGTAGCCCACTGCGGACCAAGCACCGGAGGTCAGCTTGTCCTGCAAGCGTGCTCGCAAAATGGCCTCAAGCGATGCGGCATGCGTGTGGTAGGGCGCGCCGTCTTGTCCAATCTCCACCGCCCATGACGACATTTCCCGCAGCGCATGGAGAAGCAGGATGTTGGTTGCGGTGTCGGTCGGTTCCTCGATCAGGTAACCCCAGTCGATGAAAATTTGCCCGGCTTCGTTGCGCAGTCCTTCGGCGCCGAGGAATGGCTCGAGGGCCGCGATGTTCCTCACGGCGGCAGGCCAAAGTTCTTCGAGCAAGCTGCGATCTCCCGTGTCGCGGTGGTAATTGCGCACCGCCACCACCCAGAGGAAGGCGTAGGTGCTCATATGGAAACAACCGCCGGGACACACCGCCGCGACCATGCCGTCTTCCCGCGCGCAAAGTGCGGCCTGCACGAGCGCGCGACGGCAAAGCAGTTGGTCGTGGAAAAGAACCGCGGAGTTTCCTATCCCGGTCGCCGCGGCGTCGCCGGTCCATTGGCCGCGTTCGCGCGTGGGATTGTCGGTCAAAGCGTCTTCGGTGCAGGCGCGGTGAGTCTCTGCGCCGGCCACCCAGATTTTTTCCAGCAGCGTATCGCCGCACGCGAAATACGCTTCGGTCGGCCCGTGGTAACAACGTTCGAGATATTTCGCCTCCACCGGACACGTTTCGGACCCCGTGCCGAGGACATGCACTTCGAGGAAACGTCCGCCTTTCGGCACAAGCGGGGTGAAGGTCTGCCGTCCGCCGCGCGCGACGAAGCGGTCGAGGTTGCAAGAGGGGCCGGTGGAAGTGTTGATGACGGGAGACACTTGGCCGCCGGTCAGCGCTTCGGCGCTGGCCATTTCAATGAGCGTCCCGGCCGGAGCTTCGAGCGTGATCGACGGACGCCCGAGACGGACGCGTCCGAGATCATAAAGATACCAACGGCCCTGCGCAGGCAGACTTTGGCAGATACGGTCGCGCACGAAAAAGGTGTAGGCTGGTTCGTCGTTCGGCAATCCGAACGTGGTGGCCAGAGGTCCTTCGGCCAGCGGCGTGAACTCATGCGGGAAACATTGCACCGGCGACAATTTCGCCGGCACCGGCTCGGACAGATTCGAGACGCCGGTGATGGGTTCGTTCCACGCAGAGTCGTCGAATGCGGTTTCGCGCCAGTGCTCCGGTTCGAGGCGTGTGTCACGGTGGTCAGACCAGCCGAGTTGCGGGTTTATTCGGCGCAGGGCGGGTGCGGGGAGCCATGACACCGTGGAGCTTTGCCGAGCCAGTGGCGCGCCCTTCCATGCAATGGGGACTTCGCATTCATTGTCGAGCAGACGGACACACAGATAGGGCGCGGTGGCTTTGAGCATGCGCGTATCGACACCATCGTGGCGCGCGTGCAAGGCCAGCACATGATCGCCTGTCGGAAGATCAATCTCTTCGACCTGAAACTCCGGGGCTTCAAGCGGATAACGAAAGGGGCCTTCGAGCAACCAGCGGCCATCGATCCACCCCTGATACCACGAGGCACCAACCATGAAGAGACGCAGACGACTCGCGCGCGCGAGGTGGAAGCTGCCGCGAAACAAAACTTCATTGCCCGGTTCGGGCGTGCCGGCGATCCAGAAGGAATTTTTCATGTATGCAAGCGAGGTGTATGTTTCGCGGGATGGATCACGGCAAGGAAAACAGCGTCGGGACTTGACGTTTTTGAAAAATCAATTTCGTTTCGTTGCGAATGCGCTTTGTGCAGCTTGTCGCCAAGCATCACTGATTTGACTGCTTGCCTTAATTCCGTGCTTCGCATTATGCCTAGCTTCATGCCCAAACCAGTCAAGTTCGAGCGCGAGTTGGTGTTCCTCGACCGGAGCTTCCCACTTGATGTATTGGTTTTGGAGGATCATCCGGACTACCCTTTGCATGTTCACGACTTTACGTCGATTGTCATCATTTTGCACGGACGCGGCATCAATGTCGTTGGCGAGGAGGAATTTCCGGTCAAGGCCGGCGATGTCTTTGTGCATCACGGCGGGCGTCCCCACGGCTACCGCGACACGGCCAACCTCAGTGTGATCAACGTGATTTACGAACCCTCACTGCTGCAGAAAGTCCGACTGGATGTGGCTGGTTTGCCAGGCTATCAGGCGCTTTTTGTGATTGAGCCGGCGCTGCACCGATCGGGGCGTTTCGCCCGTCATCTCACGCTCAGCATGCAGGAGCTTTCGAAGGTTCGCGAGTTGGCCGAGTCGATCGAGAAGGAGCTTCATGGCGATTCGCCACGGGTACGGCCGGTGCGTTACGAGGAGCGCCACTTGGCAGGTGGTGGGCGGCGCGTGGAGTTGGGCGCTGCCGGCCATCGCTTCATGGCAATGGCACAATTCATGTCGCTGGTGGTCTTGTTGTCGCGTGCATACAACACGGTGCCGACGGTCGAATCTGAGCGCATCATGAAGATTGGCCGGGCGATTGCCTACATGGAAAGCCACTTCGACGAGGACCTCAAGCCGATCGATTTGGCAAAAATGGTCGGAATGTCGGAACGGAATTTTTACCGGTTTTTCTGCGATGTGAAGCAAGAAACGCCGCATGCCTACCTGCAGAAGTTGAGAATCACCAAGAGTGCGATGGTGTTGCAGACGACCGACAAGAGCGTGCTCGAGGTGGCGTTGGAATGCGGGTACAGCGATGGCAGTTATTTTGCGCGTCAATTCCGAGGCATTTATGGCGTCACTCCGAGTCAATTCCGCGAGGATTTGCGCAAGCCGGGTGCCAAAAAGCCGTGAGAACCGGAAATTTTTCGGCAAGATAGTGCCGACATTTGGCAGGATTTTCCGCGCAATCAATTTCTGCATGGGCAATGATGGCTGATATGCATGATTTTAAGTCCTACTCCGGCATCGCAAGCAGCACTGACGCAAAAGACGACCATGTGAGCGTGGCCTGCTACTACTTTGGCAACTACCATCCCGGCGATCCGCGCAATGAGGCCATGAAAGGCCCGGGTTGGACGGAATGGGAACTCATGAAGGAGGCACGCCCTCGTTTCCCTGGTCACGAACAACCGAAGGTGCCGCTCTGGGGCTACGAGGATGAGTCCGATCCCCGCGTGATGGAGCGAAAGATTGATGCGGCTGCCGACCACGGCATCGATGCGTTCATTTTCGATTGGTATCACTACGACGATGGCCCGTTTCTCGATCGTCCCTTGGATCAGGGGTTTTTCGGAGCATCCAACAACGACCGTTTGCGCTTCGCCCTGATGTGGGCCAACCACGATTGGCTTGAGATCCAACCCTACCGCCGTGGAGCGCCGGACCAGGTGTGCTTTCCCGGCACGGTAACGCCGGCTGCTTTCGAGCGCATCTGCGACTATGTCGTCGACCGCTACTTCACCCATCCTTCCTACTGGCTGGTGGATGGCTGCCCGTATTTTTCCTTTTATGATTTGTCGAAATTGCTCGCAGGATTTTCGTCGATGAAAGAAGCGCGAATCGCGCTCGACCGATTCCGCGACAAGACACGCAACGCCGGCTTTCCCGACCTGCACCTCAACGCGGTGGTCTGGGGCAAGTCGGTCATGCCATGGCAAAGCACGCCCGTCGATGCCACGCTTGTTGTCGAGGAACTCGGATTCGACTCGGTGACGTCTTACGTCTGGTTTCACCATGTGGATTTTCCGGACTTGGAAACCGACTACAACTTCGTCCGCGATGCTTACCTCGGGTATTGGGACGATGCGAAAAAACGATTCCGCCAGCCGTTCTATCCCAACGTCACGATGGGATGGGATTCGAGCCCGCGCGCGCATCAGGCGGATGAGTTCGGCAACTTCGGCTATCCGTTCACCAACACCATTTCCGGCAACACGCCCGCGCGCTTTCGTCGCGCGCTCGAAATGGCCAAGGAACGCCTCCTGCGCGAGCCTGCGCCGCACCGCATTCTCAACATCAACAGTTGGAACGAATGGACCGAGGGTAGCTATCTTGAGCCCGATACCGTTCACGGAATGAAATACCTTGAAGCCGTGCGCGATGTGTTTGGTGCGGCGCGTCAGGCCGTTGCCTCGAACGCCATCTGAATTCGAAATGCGCATTCCCATCACCCAGCAATCAATCATGACGCCAACTACTACAAACATCGTATCTCGCAACCGAGTGCCACTTGTCCGCTTTCTCCCTGTTTTCCTGACCGCCGTGCTTTTGATCTCGACATTGACAGGTTGTTCGGAGCGGCGCGAATCGAAGAATGATGCGCCCCGTGCCACCACGGATTGGCGCAAGATCGACGCCGAATTCGCCAACCCGCCCGCCGAATTTCGCCTCATCCAATACAGCGGCCATGATGGCGCATTGGTGCCTGTGGAGAAGATGGTCGAAGCCGGCATCGGCGGGGTGAAGATTTTCATGGAGAGCCAAGGCTACCTTCAGACTGATGAGGCATGGAAGAACATCGGTGCGAACATCGCTGCGATCAAGAAGGCCGGTTTGCTGCTTTGGATTGCCGACGACAATGGTTACCCCAGCGGCTCGGCCGGGGGTCTCGTCGTCGAAGCTGATCCGTCATTCGAGACGCGTTGTCTCATCGAGTCGGCCAAAGACGGCGAGGGTCCCGGCGCGGTGAGATTGGAACTTCCGCGCGGTGCGGAAAAATTTGCCCACGCGTTCCTTTACCCCTTGGTCGAAGGGCGTCCGGACTTCGATCGAGCGCAACCCGTTGCGGTCCAGAAGGACTTGGTCGAAGTGAACGGCCTCGAAGGACCGTGGAGGCTTTGCGCTTTCGCTTTGCAGATCAGCCGCGAAGGCACGCAGGCCGAGTCGACCAAGGAGGGGTTCCGGACCACCGGCCGCTATGCCAACCTGCTCAACGCCGCGGCCATGGAGAAATTCGTCTCGCTCACGCATGCGGAATACGCGAGGCGTTTCGGCCCGCTCGCCGGCAAGGTGTCGGCCTTCTATACCAACGAACCGAACCTCATGTCGCTGTGGTACAAGTTCGACGGTTCGCAGCGCGAGGGCGGCAGGGTGTTCGTGTCGTGGGACTCAGAGTTGCCCGCCCGCTTCCGCGAAGAGCATGGCTATGACTTGCTGCCGCGGCTGCCAGCTCTATACGGCGGCGACGATGCGGTTTGCAAACTGACACGCCGGCACTTTTACCAAACCGTCGCAACAATTCTGGCGGAAAATTTTTCGCGTCGCATCGCCGATTGGGCAGATGATAATGGTGTGCGCGCGGGTGGTCACCCGCTGCTCGAAGAGAGCATGCTGCAGCATGTGGCAGGCTGCGGGGACTTTTTCCGGTTTGTCGCTCCAATGCAAGTTCCAGGCTGCGATATTCCCATGCCCGATGAAGGCACATCGTGGAGTTACTGGATGCCCAAGTTTCTCAGTTCGGTCGCTCAGGCCGCGAACCATGAAGTCGTGTCGGCTCTGCTCGATCCGCTCATTTACCGCCCTGCGGGCGTTTCGATGGAAGTATCGCCCGAAATGTTCCGCAAAGCTGTCAATTTGGCGATGTTGTGCGGAGTTAATCAATTCAGCAACTATCTCAGTTGGGAGAAATATGATCCGGCCATTTACCGCGGCATGAACGAATATGTGGGCCGTTTGACCGCCCTGCTGCGCGGGGCTCGCAGCGCGGCGACCGTGGCAGTTTATTACCCCATTGAAACATTCCAAGCGGGGTATGTCCCATCTTCGTCGCAATGGAGCGCCAAGTTTTGGCCGGAGGAATGGCGCCGGCTTACGGCACGCACCAATGATCAGGATGCGATGGCGCATTCGCTCATCTCGAATGGCATCGACTACACCTGGTTGCACGGTGATTGGATCCGCGAAGCGAAGGTTGAAAACGGAACTCTTGTGGTGGCCGGCGGCCGATATGCCAGCATCGTCATGCCGGAAGTTGAGTTGCTTCCCCTCGATGTGGCGAAGAAGCTCAAGGAGTTTGAAGCGGGAGGTGGCAGGATTGTTTGGATGAAATCGTTGCCGACACTCGGCGATGCGCCCGCGGAGCACGAAAAAGTCAGTTCACTTTTCGCTGGGCAAAAGACCGTGAGCCCCGGCGAGGTGGCCGCAGAGATCGGCCCCGTCGTGCCGCAGGGATTCAAACTGTCTTCGGATAAGGCTCCCTTGATTGCGCGCTTTGTTCGGGACGGAAAGCGCATCAACTACCACGTGAACAACCAAGCGCATCCCGCGACCGTGCCCTTGAAGTCCGCCTCCGGTGGCCCGCTGGCGGTGAAGGTCTACAACCCGCTCGACGGCTCGATCTCCCCACAGCAGACGCCCGCCACTGTCACCATCGCGCCGTACTCCAGTCTGATTGTGATCGAAGACCCCTCGTAGGTTCCCGGCCGCAAGGAGCCTGCCGGCCGAACTGACCATGCCGCCCTCTTCGAGTCTCTTTCTTGTGGAAGAGGGATAAGTTCCACCTCTCGCCCGATGGCTCCTCCGCTTCTTCGCGCTCTGTGCCTCGCCGCCTTAGTCTTGGTGCCGGGCACCGCCGTCGCCACCCATCCAAATGTCATCGTCATTCTCGCCGACGACCTGGGCTGGTCGGACACGAGCCCTTACGGTTCGACCTACTACGAGACACCCTCGCTGGAACGCTTGGCCCGGGAGGGCATGAGGTTCACTGATGCCTATGCAGCCAGTCCGCTGTGTTCGCCCACGCGCGCCAGCATTATGACCGGACAATATCCGTCGCGGCTTCATCTCACCGAGGCGATTACGCCCAACCGCGCCACCGCGGAACCCAAAGCCGTGCGGCCAAAGGAGAACCAATACTGCGGCGATGTCGGGACGAAGGACCACCTTCCCTTGGAAGTCCGCACGCTGGCCGAGGCCCTCAAGCAGGACGGATACACTACGGCCCATATTGGAAAATGGCATCTCTCCACTCCAAAGAACGAAACGAGCGAGTTCGACGCCGGGCACCGGGGCTTTGATTTTGTCATCGGGGGCGATCGTCTCGCGGGACCACCGGACTACTACTCGCCCTACCGGAAAGGGAAACTCGCCATTCCCAATCTGACACCGGGTCCCGAGGGCGAATACCTCAACGAGCGCCTGAGCGCCGAGGCGATCAAGTGGCTTGATTCCGTCCGGGATTCCGGGAAGCCGTTTTATCTGAACCTATGGCCGTATGCGGTCCATGGGCCGATCGTCGCGAAGAAATCTTTGCTCCCGAAGTATCAGGCCAAGACCGACCCGCGCGGGCTGCAGGATTGCCCGGAAATGGCGACGATGATCGAAAGCCTCGACTCCAGCGTCGGGCTTCTTCTCGACTGGCTCGACCGGCCGGAAAACCACGAGATCAAGAGCAACACGATGGTCGTCTTTGTTTCGGACAACGGCGGGGTCAACTACGAGATGGATGGCTTTGCCCGCCCCACCTCGAATCTTCCGCTGCGGGGCGGCAAGGCGAATACTTACGAAGGCGGAACACGTGTGCCATGGATCATGAGCTGGCCCGGGCACATCACACCGGGCAGCACCAACAGCACGCCCGTTTCGACGATTGATCTTTACCCGACGATCCTGCAGGCCGCGGGGGCCGAGCCGCCGGCTGGGCAGCCGATTGATGGCGTCAGCCTGGTCCCGCTGCTCGAAGGCCGGCCGTTGACCACCCGTCCGCTTTTCTTCGACTTCCCGCACGACTTCTCCTGGATGTGCGCCCCCTCGGCTTCCGTGCGGCTCGGCGATTTTAAGCTGCTGCGATTCTATTGGGCAGGAAAAAGCGCGGCGGCTCACCACTACGAACTCTTCGATCTCAGCCGCGACCCCGGCGAAACAGTCAACCTGGCCGCATTCATGCCGGATAAAGTGCGCGAGCTGGATGCGTTGATCGAAAAACATCTGCAGGAAACCGGCGCGCTGACTCCGATCCGGAATGCCAAGTATCGCGGCAACCCCGTCCAGCCCCGCAACCACCAGCCGGGCCGCCCCGCTTCCATCAGCCTGGATGAGAGCGACGTGGCAGCGCTCGCCCGGCTGCAAGGGACCGGCTCCCGGAAGATCCGGCTGCGAGGGGAAGGGAACAACCCGCTCGACTCAAGCGCCCTGGTCATCGAAGGCACGGAATGGGTGCAGGCAGAAAACCTCCCCGATGGCTCGGTGGGCATTCGGTGGAATGCGGCAAAAAAGACCGGTCCCGCGAAGGTTCTCTTCAGCTGGCGCCCGGGCAACTCCGCGCGCCTGATGAACGACTGGACGATCGAACCATGCACTTTGGATCTTCGCTGAAGCACAGGCTCTCTCGATTCTTATGATGCTCATGAAAACCTTGATGCTATTTGCTGTTTTACTCACACCGACAATTGTTCGTGCTGCGTCCGCTCAACCCGAGCCACCTTATGTGGGGGGGCGTATTACCCCGAAGTGACGGGCGATCAGATGGACGATGACATCGCCCTGATGCGTGAGATGGGGGTGAACCTCGTGCGCTTTGGTGAGTTCGCGTGGTCGCGCATGGAGACCAAGGACGGGGAGTTCAACTTTGCCCGGGTGATCCGCTTGGTCGTCGGCCCTTGAAACGCTCCCAGGGCTACCCCACCTGCCACGTGGCAAGTTGCCTCGGCGCGACTTCCCGCGTGGTTCCGTCGCATTGACGATTTTTTCATGCATCAATGACGAATGCAAATTTTACAAACTCCCGTGGTGGCGCTTGGCTTGGTTGCAGATGGCAGGATTGTGCTTACTTTTGGCGGTGAAGTCCGAGCAGGCGCATGAGCAGTCATGTATATTTTGATGCATCTAGAATGTTATCTCATATTTCAAGCAAACCGCTGAATGATTCGAGTCCTCGTAGGCCCGCGTGGCGTATGCGACTGGGTTTCACTTTGCCAGAGATGCTCGTGGTGATCGCGATCATTGCCATTTTGGGCTTCATTCTTTTTTCGGCGGCTCAAAAGATGATCGCCTCCGGCAAAACGGCGAAAGCCACTGCAAACCTTCGGCAGATCGGGGCTCTGATGGCTTCTTACACTGCGGACAACAACAACTGTCTGCCGGTCTTGGTACATTGGGATAACTATGACAAGACTTGGTGGCAGCGTGTGCTGTCAGAAAGTGCCGGACTCCCGGTCAAGGACCCCGGCAAGGACTTGGAACGACGTCTTGTGGACTGTTTTTACGATCCCGCTCTCGGTAAGGGGACCCATCCATACGGGGATTTCGGGGGAAACCAGGCAATCATGGTAGATTACAATCCATGGGATCCCGCAAGTGCCGCGAATAAAACGGGGCCCCGTCTGGCTTCGATAGGAACGCCGAGTAAAAAGGTTCTGGTGGCCTCGGCCAAAATTCCTTCGGGAGTTCCCTGCAAGGGAAGTTGGTATTTCCAAGGGAGGGAATGGGCAGCCGCAGGCACGGCTGAAGCGATGCCCGATGCCCGCCACGGTGGCAAAGCGCTGTGTCTTTTCGCCGACGGCCACACTGAAGCCCTTGATGTGATCAAGATGGATAGTGCCGAGCGCCGCAAATACTTCCTGCGTGATTGAATCGCTTGCGTTGAAATGCTTGGCAGCTTCTGGCCCTTGTCATAAAAAGAACCTCATGAAACTACGCAAAGCCTTCGTCATGTCGGTCAACCCCGGCGCAGAAGCCGAATACGAAAAACGCCACAACCCGATTTGGCCGGAGCTTGAGAAGGTCCTCAAAGACCATGGCGTCTCGAATTACTCGATTTTCCTGCACCCGGAAACGCGCCAACTTTTCGGCTATGCGGAAATCGAAAATGAAGAACAGTGGGCGTCGATTGCCTCAACCGAGGTCTGTCAAAAATGGTGGCAGCACATGGCGGATGTGATGCCCTCCAATCCGGACCACAGTCCGGTAAGCGCGTTGTTGCGCGAGGTCTTTCATTTGGACTGAGGGTTGTTGCAGCGGGCTAGCGGAATCGTGCTGAAATTTGGCGGAAACGTCATGGCGGACCTTTTTTTTCCATGTATGAGGAGGCCCGAAATACTTGCCGTATTCCTGTTTTTCCTAATGTGACCGTCGGATGGGATCCGAGCCCGCGCACTGATCCGGTGGGACCTTGGCAACCCTCGGTCTACCCCTACAGCCAAGAGCTCCAGGGCAACACGCCGGAAGCTTTCGGCTCTGCGATGCACCGTGCGGTCGATCGGGTCTCCCACTTGCCCGGCGAAACCATGGTCACCGTGAACGCATGGAACGAATGGACCGAAGGCAGCTATCTCGAGCCGGACACGGTTTACGGCATGCGCTACCTTGAGGAATTGCGCCGAGCCGTCAGCATTGCCGCACCCGAAACGGCATGCGTTGCCTGATGTTTTGGTAGAAACTTCGGTCAAATGCGCTTTGTCGCGCGGCATGTCTTTCTTTCAAGCGATCGATTTTTTTGCGTGAGTGGACTGGCCATTTGGCACGATAATGCTATTGTTTGGCTGCCTTCTCATAGCGTCTTTTGTCAAAATAGGTTAAAAAACATTCATGCTATCAAAGCATATCGAGATTGTGCCGGCGACTTTGATATCCTGCACGCGCGAGGCCCTGCAGGGTCGCCTTCTTTTAATTGGCAAAAAAATCTCGATGGCTAGTCGTGGCGGTAATTCCTGTGAGGGGGCCATTTCATGAATAAAAAACCTGTCAAGTCTGCCCGACCTGCCCGCAAGCCGCGCCAAGATGTGTCGGCTCATGGCTCGTCCGCATCCTTTCCCTTGCAGGTTTCCCCGGTGCTTCCAAAAGGCCCGGTCGAGCGTCAGCGTGCATGCATCATCTTGATCACCGGTGGCACCGGTTCGTTTGAACTGGGCGGGCACGTGCAGGAGGTTTCCCTTGGACACATCGTCATCGTGTCTCCAGGGCACTCGGTCACTTTTGTTGAATCGGAAAATTTGCAGATGCGCGTGGTGGGTATCTCTGTGCCTTGGTTCCGTGCGACCGCGCGTGGTTGGGAAATCGCGCGCCAAACCAATTTCAAATTGCTGTATCCATTCATCCTCGCGGGTCAAACGCGTTGCGGCGATGAAGGCATTCTGCATTTTTGTCTCATCTCGCAAATTTTCGAACAACTCATGGCCTTGGCCGGCGAGATCGAGAGGGAAATCGCCGAGTGTCATCCGGGTTGGTCCGATTTAGCCTGCGGTCACTTTCAACATTTGTGCATCGCTCTATCTCGAGGTTACACCCAGCAACGCCGCACTTCCCTTGAAACCGATCGGCGCGTGGCCAAGGCGGTGGAATACATTGAGTTGAACTTCTGCGAGGAAATCAACGTGGATGCGTTGGCCAATGCCGCTGCCATGTCGAAACGAAATTTTTATCGTCTCTTTCGGCAGACGCTGGGACTCACGCCCAACGCGCTGCTCAAACAAGTGCGCCTCACCCGGGCCTCCGAAATGCTGCGTCTCAGCGAATCGACGATCACCGAAATTTGCTACGATTGCGGGTTCACGGATTCCAATTTCTTTTCGCGCGAGTTTCGGCGCACCCACGGAATGTCGCCCACGCACTATCGTCGCATTTGGCGGCGGTGAAATTCGATCGATCGAAACACGGATCATGTCACGCAGCCTCTCCATCGAACCAGCTTACCATACCGAAGGCATGGTAGCAAAAACGCTTGGCATCATTGTGCTGGAGTTTTGCAGACACATCACAGCCAAAACGTTTGGTTTTTTGGATAGTCTTCACTCGTTGATGCCAAGCAGCACCGCATGGAGCAACCACAAGCTCATTGGGATCGACGCATGAGTCTTCTCAGCGCAGACACCTGAAACCAACAACACAGAAAAAAATTTTCCACCAAACAGATGAAATCGAAACCGCTTTTGATGTTCGCCGCCCTTGTCGTTCTTGCCGGCTTGGCTGTCTTCTTGCTTCCTCTTTTGCGGCCCTCAGAGCCGATCCCTGCCGTGGAACTGATCGAGAACGGCACTTTTCAGGGCGATAACCAAGGGAATGTTTCGGGCTGGGAAATGATTCGCAAACCGATACCGGGCTCGAAGGTTTTGGCGGGTTTTGGCAAGGCACCGGCGACGGCTGTTTTTATTCAGGATGCGGGCGGCTTGAAGCAGATGCTCAAGGGGCTCAAGAAGGACCAAAGCTACCGCCTGACCTTGCGAGCTTGGCGGCGGGGTGGTGATTGGGCGCCCAAACCCACGCTTACCATTGGCGGCATACCGCTGCCCTTGCAGTGCGAGAAGCTGCCCGAGTCTGCCGACAGTCAGCCGGATCGCAACTTGGAGTTGTACACCGTCGACCGACTCTTCCGGCTCGGAGAAGGTGATTTTGAAATCAAGCTCGAAGTCCTTGGCGACATCATTGGTCTTTCGCGTTATTCTGAAGTGTGGCTTGAGCAGGTCAGCCTCATGCCGGTGAGGGACAAGGCGAAGCTGTTGGATTACCCGATCAAGGCCGTTGCCTATCGCGACCGAGCCATCCTGCGAGCTGGGCGCCCGGAGACCATCGGGCTCCAACTCTCGAACTTGTGCGATGCCCCGATCTCGGCAGATGTCGAGCTGATCGCGCCGAAAGGCGTGAAGGTGCTGGATCCGCTTGAGCGCGAAGTCTCCTCATGGACGCGGCGCGACATTTACGCGCCGTTCATCCAAGCCTATGGCGTGCCGCGAAAAGTTCCGGAAACAAGCCCCTCGGCAACTCTCAATTGGCGGGTCCAGGCGGAAAAGCCCGGCGATTATGTGTTCCAATTCGAAGTCGAAGGCCGCCGGATCGAATCTCTCACGATCAAGCTGAACAGCACCTTCGAAGCCAAGTTGGAAAATGCCGCGAAGGCCTCGGCGGTGCCACCTCCGGTGAAGGCCGATACGGGCGACATCAAGGTCGGTGCGATGTTTTATCCCGGATGGGTGCCCGGTACGGGTTGGGGTTGGAGCCTGTTGGATCCGTATCCCAACCGAAAACCCGCACTGGGCTACTACGACGACACCAATGTGGAGGTCATCGACTGGCAAATCAAATGGGCTTTGGAACACGGCATCAGCTTCTTCAATTTTTGCTGGTATCGGAATTTTGGAAACGAAGGCAAGCCGGTCGTGGCATGGTTGAATGAAACGCTGGAGAAGGGCTTGCTCAAATCATCCTTCATCGACCAGTTCGAATTTGCCCTCACTTGGGAGAACCACAATTGCGCGGGTGTTTCCTCGAAGGAGGATTTGCTGAACATTCTGCTGCCGCATTGGATCGAGCGTTACTTCAGCCATCCCAGCTATCTGAGGCATGATGGAAAACCCGTCCTGTTCATTTATTCGGTTGATACCTTCATCAAGCAACTGGGTGGCATTGACAATGCGCGCGCCGCGCTGGATGCCATGCGCGAGCAATGCCGCAACGCGGGCCTCAACGGGTTGATCCTGACCGGCGAATACCGCAGCAACGATCGCGCGGTGTTTGAAAAGTTCCGACAGCTGGGATTGGACGCATCGTGGTCCTACGGCATGGAGAAGGTCGCTGATCTGCGTCTGCGCAAGGAATGGAATTTGCTGCCAGACATCGCGACCATTTCGATGAGTTGGGATCCGCGGCCGTGGCAGGAATACATCGGATATTGGTGGACCTCGAATTGGCGACACACCCCGCAGGAGTTTCGTAAAGCTGCCGATGAAACGCGCCAAATCATGAACTCATGGCCGGAAGGAAGCATCGTGCGCCACATCGTGCAGTTGGATAATTGGAACGAGTGGGGGGAGGGGCACTACATCGCGCCGTCACGCGAGGAGGGTTTTGCCTACCTTGAAGCGATTCGCCAAACCTTTGCCCCCAATTCGCCAAAGCCGGTGAATATTCTGCCTGAGGAAATTGGACTTGGCCCTTACGAGGAGCCTTACCATCGCTGGTTGGAATCGCAGAAAAAGATCTTGGACAAGAAGTCCGAGTGATCTGTCCCTAAGTTCCGTTGAAACATTTTAGCCGAATCCCAAGTAATAGAAATTTACCCGATCATCATGTCACACTACCGCTCCATCGAGCCCATCCATTATACTGACGGCCGACCGTCCTGCCGCTGGCGCATGGAGGCGCAGGATCAGGGGCTCGTTTTTCAGTATGGTCATGGTCCAAAAAATTGCGATGTCCTTGGCGCGCGGGAAGCATGGGTTTTTGAGCACGGGGGGCTTTATTATATGACCTACGATGGAGCGGGTCCGAAGGGGTGGCTCGCCTGCCTTGCGACAAGCCGCGACCTTGTCACATGGGAACGGCTTGGCCCGATTTTGGATTTCGGGGAACCGGGAAGCCCGGATTCCGCAACCGCGACATATGGCACGACGTTCCACCATGGCGGCAAGTGGCACATGTTTTATCTCGGCAGCCCGAATGCGAGCCCGGCACCGGATTATGTCCCGATGTTTCCGTATCTGACGCTGAAGGCCGAGGCGGATTTTCCGGAAGGGCCATGGCGCAAGCGTTACGACATCACACCATGGAGGCCCGTGCCCGGAACCTACTATGAGGCCACAGCGAGCCCGGGGCGGATCATCGAACACGGAGGAGAGTTTCTACAATTTTTCAGTGCGTCCGTGAGCCGGGACTTCGGGCGCGGCTTCATCGAATGCAAGCGCACGCTGGGGATTGCCCGAACGAAAGACCTTGACCAGCCATGGACTTTGGATCCGGAGCCGCTTGCTCCCCTTGATGACCAGATCGAAAACTCGGATCTTTATTACGAGGAAGCGAATGGCACATGGTTCCTGTTCACAAATCACATTGGAATTCTACCCGAAGAAGCGGCGGTGCCCGAAGTGGCGGAGGCCAGCACGGAATATACGGATGCCGTGTGGGTCTACTGGACGAAGGATCCGAACCACTGGGACCCGAAAAACAAAGCCGTGGTGCTCGACGGGGAAAATTGCAACTGGTCGAAGCAGTGCATCGGGCTGCCGGGCGTCGTCAAAGTGGGAGACCGACTCGCCGTTCTTTACGATGCTCCCGGGGGAGACAGTGTGAGCCACATGCGCCGCAGCATCGGCCTGGCATGGCTCGATCTCCCACTGGGCGTCCCAAGTGAAGATTAGAGTATTTTGCTCAAATCTTTACCTTATGCTTGCGGATTTTCCAAGAAGATCACGGTTTTGTTGGCGTGATCTTACTCTTTTTTTGGCGGGTTTTTCCTAGTATCGTCAGCGGTGAATGGTTAGGTTCCACGGCCATACGGATTCGTCTGTTCCCTGGCTTGCACCTTGATGATCGGTACTTATGCCGATCGATCGTCTGTGGCTGCCATCCAGCCCGGTTAAATTGCTCTAACATACTGCCCTAAAATCCCCGACTCATGAATACCTCCTCACCCGACACCCCCAAGCGCATCAGCTCCTGGCGCATTCTCGGTTACGCGATCGGCGAAGGGGCTACCTCCATCACCATCGGTGGCATCTCCAACTTCGCGCTGCTTTATTACACTTCAGTGCTCGGCTTGGGGGCTGGTATGGCCGGGTTGGCGCTGAGCGTTTCTGTGTTCTGGGATGCAGTGACTGATCCTGTCATGGGTCACGTCTCCGACAACACACGTTCACGTTGGGGGCGGCGTCTGCCCTATGTGCTGCTGGGGGGGCTGTTGTTGGCACCAGCCTTTTTCTCAATCTGGATTCTGCCGGCCGGGACGTGGCCTGTATGGATGCTCTTCACGCTGGCACTACTCGCTAACCTGATGGTGCGCACTGCAAGCACCATCTTCGGAATTCCCTACGTCGCGATGGGCTTCGAACTTTGCCAAGGCTACGAAGACCGATCGCGCCTGCAGGGGATTCGCAACGCGTTCTTCATGGTGGTCAATCTCGTGTTCGGAGGACTGGCATGGTCGCTTTTCTTTCGCGATCGCACGGGCCCCAATGGCGCACGAGTCGATGGCACGGCGTTCGCCGACAATTACGTCACCATGGGAGCGGTGTTGTCCGCGACCGTGGTCGTGCTGGTCCTGTTGTGCGTCTGGCTCAACCGCGACATGGCACGCGACAACCGCGGCGAACAATTGGAAGGCAATTCCGTGAGCGGTTTCTGGGCGGATTTCACAAAAATTCTCAGCGACCGGCTTGCGTGGTATGTCTTTGCGTTTTTCGCGATCGCCTTGTTTGGCATGCTGTTTGTTTCCCAGCTGCAAATGCTCGTTTATGTGTTCTTCATGGAATTCCGCCCGCAGGAGAAAACCGTGGTGCACGGAGGAGGTATGATCGCGGCCGGTTTGGGCTGTTTGTTCCAAACTTGGTTGACGGACCGTTACGACAAAAAGACCGCCGGTTATATTGGCATGATATTTGGCTTCTGCGGTGGAGTCCTGCTCTTGCTCGTTTTCATCATGATGGGTCTCTCTCCGCGCGCTGTGTGGCCGATGGCCGGCATCGATGTGCCCGTGGGGCTTTCGACCTTCGCCCTCGGCCAGTGGGCGTGGTGGTTCGGTGCAAGCATGCTCGGCCCGATCTCGATGTCGATGGTGGCCGATCTTTCCGAGATCCGCTACTTGCGCAGCGGCACGCGCATGGACGGTGGTTACAGCTCCGTTTTTAGCTTCCTGCAAAAGGCGGCCATGTCTCTGGGCTTGTTGCTCAGCGGTTGGCTGATCGCGACCACGGGCATTGTTTCCGGTGCCGATACTCAGTCTCCCGAAGCGGTGCGCCGAATCGCGATGATCACATTTGCCATCGGGCCGGTCCTCATGGTTTTGTCATATTTTGTTTTGCGTCGTTATCCGGTCACGCGCGAGTCCCTGCGTGCGATGGAGGAAGATGCTAGGCAAAGTTCTTCTTCATAAGCTCGCAGTGTAAAAGCAAATAAGAATCAAAGCCGCAAGCTTTGGCAGTATCCTTGCAAACTTTGGCAGGATTCTGCGCGACTCAATTTGCGTCGTATGAGATGGTTTTCAGATGACCTGCTCATTGATTTCTCCCTCACGTTTCGCCTTACTCGCCATCTTGCTTTTGTCCGGATGCTCTCGTCAGCCCTCCGCCGAGAAAGCTGAATCCGCGAATGATGCGGATGCTTGGCAGAAGATGGCCAGCGAATTTGCAAAGCCTCCCGCCGAGTTCCGCCTGATCCAATTCAGTGATCATCACGGCACGCTTATGCCTATGGATAAAATGGCCGAGGCCGGAATTGGCGGCATCGAATTGTTCATGCAAAGCAAGGACTACCTCAAATCGGAGGAAGCTTGGGAAAACGTGCGCAAAAACATCGAGGCGGCGAAAAAAGCCGGTCTGCAAGTTTGGATGGCGGACGACAACGGCTACCCGAGCGGGATGGCCGGGGGCAGGGTCGTCGAGGCCGATCCGGCGCTCGAGGCCCGTGGCATGGCTCAGTTCGTGCGCGATGGGAATGGTTCCGGACTCGTGAGGCTCGATCTGCCGAACGGCGCTGAAAAATTTGCCCATGCCTTCCTCTATCCGCTGGCTGATGGGAAGCCGGTCTTGGAAAAAGGCAAACCCGTCGCAGTGCAAGCAAACCACGTCGAAACGGAAGGCATCGAAGGCCCGTGGCGGCTTTGCGCTTACGCGTTGCAGGTAGTGCGCGAGGGGAACACCGCGACCGGGACATCCGCAGATTTTATGACCAACGGTCGCATTCCCAATCTGCTGCAGTCGGCAGCGATGGAGAAATTTGTCTCGCTGACCCACGAGGAATATGCCCGGCGCCTTGGTCCGCTGGCGGGCAAAATCGACGCGTTCATCACCAACGAACCCTTGTTGCAAAGTTACTGGGCCGAGTATCAGCCGCGCCGGGAACGACCGGGTGGTGTTGCTCTTCTCCCGTGGGATGCGGAGCTACCGCGCCGATTTCAGGAAAAACACGGCTATGACCTGCTGACGCAGCTTCCCGCGCTCTATGGCGGCGACGATGCGGTTTCCAAACTCACGCGCCGTCATTTCTTCGAGACGGTCGGGACGATGCTTGCGGAGAACTTTTCCGGCCGCATTGCGGACTGGGCGGAAAAAAATGGCACCCAGTCGGCCGGTCATCCTGTGCTGGAGGAGATCATGATCGACCACGTCATCGGCTACGGGGATTTCTTCCGTTTCGTCGAACCGACACACATCCCGACCTGCGACGTGCCGATGCCCGATCCCGGAGCCTACTGGAATTTTTGGATGCCGAAGCTCTTTGGTTCGATCGCCCAAGCCAAGAACCGCGACACCGTGGCGTGTCTGCTGGATCCAATCATCGATCGCCCGGTCATGGACCTGACGCCCACTCCTGAGGAGTTCCGCCGCATCGTGAACATGGCCATGCTCTGCGGCGTCAACCAGTTTCAGACTTACCTGCGTTGGGCTGAATACGATCCGGCCGTCTATCGGGGCATGAGCGAATACATCGGCCGCCATGCCGTATTGCTGCGCGGTGCACGCAGTGCTGCCACGGTCGCCATGTATTATCCCATCGAAACGTTTCAAGGGGAATTTCTCCCGACCCCGGCTTTCGCTCACACCACGGAATCCAAACATTATCCAAAGGAGTGGAGGCGCATGCAGGAGATGAAGGAAGGCCATGACACCATTGCCAAGTCCCTGCTCACCCAAAGCATCGATTTCAATTGGCTGCACGGCGATTGGATACGGGATGCAAAAGTGGAGGATGGTTGGCTTGTCGCGGCGAATGGCCGATACCACACGATCGTCATGCCGCAAGTCGAAATCCTGCCACTCGCAGTGGCGCGCAAGTTGAAGGAATTTGAAAAAGGTGGCGGTAAAATCATGTGGGTCACTTCGCTTCCCTCACTGGGCGATGCCACAAACGAACATGCCGAGCTGCAAGCGATGTTTGCCGGATCGCAAATCATCAAACCGGATGCCGTCGCTTCGGCCATGAGCCATCTTTTGCCGTCAGGTTTCAATCTGCGCGCTCCAAAGGAAACGATTGTCGCGCGTTTCATGCGTCACGGAAGTCGCATCAGCTGCGTGGTGAACCCCCACCCGCATGCCATTGAGGCGTCGTTGGAATCTGTATCAGGCGGCGAGCATAGCTTCGAAATTTACAATCCCATGGATGGCTCCATCGCCAAGCTGCGAGCACCAGGCCGTGTTTCCATCGAGCCGCATGCAAGCCGGTTGATCGTCGAGTCGCCTTGATCGGTAACTGCCTAAGGGCGCTCGTATCGTCTGGCACGATTATCCATGTTTTTGGCAGGTTTGTGGACAGCGTGAATCCCTCATTTCGGATAAAACCTGTTCATGGCTCATTGTAAATCGAAGCATCATGTCTCGCTGCGCACCAAGTTGATGTGGGGCGTTGGTGGCTTGGCGGACAACTTCATGTTCAACACGATGACCGCCCTGGGCACGATGGTGTATGTGAATCACTTCAAGCTCACGCCGGCACTGGCCGGATTGGCGCTCGGCCTGCCGCGCATTTTCGACGCCATCACCGACCCGCTCGTCGGCAACATGTCGGACAATTCGAAGAGCCGTTTCGGTCGCCGCCGTCCCTACATGTTTTTCGGGGTCTTGGGTTGCGTGTTGTTGCTTCCCTTGCTTTGGACTTTGCCAATGATGGAAACGGCGTCCAACCCTTGGTACAGCAATGTGCCTTTTCTCTACATCGTGGTCATGGGCAGTCTGCTGGCGCTGGCTTACACGTTTTTTGTCGTGCCTTACACGGCCTTGGGTTTTGAGCTAACGCCGGATTACGACGAACGCACGCGCGTGATGCGCTGGCGCATGTACATCGGGCTCTTCGGCTCGCTTGCCGCAGGTTGGCTTTTCCGCCTCGCTGCCGATGATTATTGGCCGAACCTTGGAGCCGGCGCCTTCTGGATCACGGTCTGGGTGGCGGGCATCGTACTGGTGTCGGGCATGATTCCGGTGTTCGGATGCAAGGAAGAACTTGTCATCGAAAAACAGGAGCCAATCCCGTTTTTTGAAGCGGTGCGCTACACCTTGGGCAACCGGCCTTTTGTCATTCTCTTTATCGCTTATGTCACGATCATCGTCGCCTTGTTTTCCGCGCAAAGCATCCAGCCCTTGATCCTCCAACATCACGTGTTCGGCGGAAATGCGATCCAGCTTGGCAATTTCCACGGCACCCTCATGACCATGGGCATGGTGCTTTCCTACGTGAGCATTTTTCTCATTGGCTGGATTTCGATGCGCAAGAGCAAGCGCGTCGCCATGATCACCGGTCTTTCGTTTGCCTTGGTGGGCACGGCCCTGAGTTTCTTTGCGATGGATCCGCGCTGGCCGTGGATGCTTTATTTGACGACTTTTGTGACGTACCTCGGTCTCCAGGGATGTTGGTTGATGGTCGATTCGATGACCGCCGACGTCTGCGATGACGATGAGTTGAAAAGCGGGCGGCGCCGTGAGGGGATGTTCAGCGCGGTCAAGGGTTTCGCGCTCAAGGCAGCGCAGGGCTTGACCTTTGGGTTGGGCGGTTACATGGCCACTGCGGCTGGCTACGATCCCGGCGTGGTTGCCAGTTCGGGACTCGACGAGGGCACTGCTTTTAAGATGAAAGCCGCCCTAGTCGGATTTCAATGCATCGGACTGGTGGTCGCTATCGCCGTCATGTGGCTCTATCCCATCACGCGTCAACGCGCGGAAGAAACCCAGCGCAAGTTGCGTGGAAATGCCGCTTAGGCCAAAGTGCCATCAAGTTACTAAGCTCTTCCAATCGTCCCAAGCAGCAAACCGTAAGCCTGATCGCCGCCAATTTTAAAGAATCGACCCCGGCTTGTAGTTCGCGGCTATCGGGTGGGCTTGGGTGATTTTTTCCACGGCGCTGTTGAAGGCGGCGACTTGGGATTTGGCGGCGCCGGATTCGCGATCGCCTTGGGCGAGGATGGCATCGAGGGTGGCGCGTTGGAGGCCGATGCGTGAGTCGTTTGCGAGGCGCTCGACGAGGTTGTTGCGATCAATCGTGCCGTTGCGCAGATCGGCGACGGTGGCGAGTGCGTGTTCCTTGATGGCCTTGTGGGCGGTTTCGCGGCCGACGCCGGCTTTGACTGCTTCCATCATGATGGTGGTGGTCATGAGGAAGGGGAGGTAGTGAGCGGTTTCCGCAGCGATGACCGCCGGGTAGGCGTCCATTTGATCGAGGATGGTGAGAAAGGTTTCGAACATGCCATCGATGGCGAAGAACGCATCGGGCAGCATCACGCGGCGCACGACCGAGCAGGAAACATCGCCTTCGTTCCATTGGTCGCCGGCGAGGGCGGATGCCATGGCGAGGTGGCCTTTGAGGATCGCGTGAAAACCGTTGACCCGTTCGCAGGAGCGCGAGTTCATTTTGTGCGGCATCGCGCTCGAGCCGGTTTGGCCCGGTGCGAATCCTTCGCTGGCGGTTTCGTGACCTGCCATGAGGCGCAGCGTGCGGCAGAATGAAGAAGGGCCCGAGCAGAGATCGACGAGCACCGAGATGCTGCGGAAATCGAGCGAACGCGGGTAGACTTGGCCGACATTTTTCCAGACCGCAGGCATGCCGAGGTGGGCGACGACTTGAGACTCGAGTTTGGCAACTTTTGCGGCATCGCCTTCGAACAGTGAGAGTTGATCCATCTGCGTGCCGACCGCGCCTTTCAATCCGCGCACCGCGTAGCTGGCGATGTGGTTTTCGAGCGCTTCAAATGATGAGGCAAGTTCTTCGCCAAACATCGCAACGCGTTTGCCGAAGGTCGTCGGTTGCGCGGCGACATTGTGGGTGCGCGCGGTGAGCACGAGTTCGTCCCATTGTTTCGCGCGCTGCGCGAGACGGGCCAACGCGGCAACCGACTTGTCGCGGATCACGAGCAGCGATTTATAAACCTGCAGCTGCTCGACATTTTCGGTGAGGTCGCGCGAGGTCATGCCCTTGTGCACCTGCTCGTGGCCTGCGAGGCCGTTGAACTCCTCGATGCGCGCCTTCACATCGTGGCGGGTGACCCTTTCGCGTTCCATGATCGAACGGGTGTCGACCTGATCCTTCACCTTTTCGTAAGCGGCGATCGCTTCGGCGGGGATGTCGAGGCCGAGGTCGCGCTGGGCCTTCATCACGGCGATCCAGAACTCGCGTTCGAGGATGATGCGGCCCTCGGCAGACCAGATGGATTGGATTTCGGTGGAGGCGTAGCGTTCGGCGAGGATGTTGGGGATCACGCGGCGGAGCATGGACGGCCGGATGCGGCGATTCAAGCGAGTCTTGGGACAAATCGCGCGCGATGTCCGCATTTCGCAGGCTTTCGGGCCTACCATAAAAGGCGAATCGCCCCTTGACCCCGGCGCTTGGGGCCACTACCAAAGCGCCCTCATGGGATTTGAAACACTTGGGCTCTCCGCAGCCGTTCTGGAAGCCATCAAGGAATCCGGCTACAACACACCAACGCCGATCCAGGCCCAGGCCATTCCGATCATTCTCGAAAGCCGCGATGTCATCGGCGCTTCGCAGACCGGTACCGGCAAGACTGCGGCCTTTGCGTTGCCGTCACTCTCGAAAGTGACGCGCATGGGCAAGCCACAAATCCTCGTGCTCGAACCCACACGCGAACTCGCGCATCAAGTCGCCGAGTCATTTCAAAAATACGGCAAGCACACCGGCCTCAAGGTGGCCTTGCTTTACGGTGGTGTGGGGCTCGGGAAACAAACCGAAGAACTTGAAGCCGGTGCCGATATCGTTGTCGCGACTCCTGGCCGCCTGATCGATCATTTCTACCGCACCTCGATGCGCTTTGGTGAGGTCAAGATCCTCATCCTCGACGAAGTCGACCGCATGCTCGACATGGGCTTCCTGCCACAAGTGCGCAAGATCGTGAACCTCTGCCCGTGGGAAGGTCGCCAAACGCTGTTTTTCTCGGCCACGATGCCGGCGGCGATCCAGACCTTCGCGCAGTGGTGCCTTGTTGACCCTATGAGCGTGGAAATCGCACGCCGCGCGGTGGCCTCGACCGTGACCCATGCCTTCTATCCGGTGGCGATGGATCAACGCGACGAGCTCCTGCTCGCGTTGCTCAAGGAAACCGATTATCACTCGGTGATGATCTTCACGCGCACTCGCAAGGAGGCCGATGACGTCACCTCAATGATCAAATCGACCGGCCAACCAAAAGTCGCCGCGATGCATTCGGACATCAATCAGGTCGACCGCATGAAGGCGCTTGCCGGATTCAAGAGCGGTGATTTTGAAATCCTCGTTGCCACCGATGTTGCGGCGCGTGGCATCGACATCTCGGGCGTGTCGCATGTGATCAACTACCGCGTGCCGGAAAATGCCGAGGACTATGTGCACCGGATTGGCCGCACCGGTCGTGCCGAGGCCGAGGGTGATGCCTTCACGATCCTCACCGCCGATGAGCTGGATTACGCGAAATCCGTCGAGGTCTTCATCGATCAGAAAATCCAGCGCAAGAAACTCGAGGGTTTCGGCTACACCTACACCGCCCTGCTCGATGATTCACCGCCCAAGCCCGTACGCCGCAAGTCGGTGGGCGGCAAGAAAAGGCGCTGAGGCAGGCAGGGGCTTGAAGGCAGGGACCTTTGTCCCAAAGGTCCGCGCAAATGGGGTCGCCTTGGAAATTTGAAATTGGCGCAATGCGCCCGAAGATTGGCCCGCCCGATTTCCAACATGCGCATCCTCTTCGCAGTTGTGCCGAGCGTCGGTTTGGTGATTTCCTATTTTGCAATGGCCCGGTTTCGCCTGCCCCAATTCGAGCAGCCACCACGAGGAAGGGAAACGTCGACGCGGTGACGGCGTAGTTGGTCCAGTACGCCTTGTTCCGTCTGTCCATTACATCGCAGCAGCCTTTCCCACCTTCTGAGTCTCGTAGAAGTCGGGGTGCTTTATCAATTCGCCTCCGCAAGGGTGCCGCGGCGCTTTTCCAGCTCTTCGCGGATCGTGCGCGCACGGGCTTCGGTGATCGGATAGAAGTAGATGAGAAGGATCGCGGCTGAGATGGTCACGGTGGGGAGCCCGAGATCGAGCACGCGCATAAGGAAAACTGTCCGCGCTGGCTGGGTGGCGCCGAGCGCGATGTCAAAGCCTGTGGCATTGAGGATGAATCCCGAGAGAGTGAAGGCGAGCGTGGTGCCGAGCTTCATGATCCATGCGTAGATCGCCCCGAGCGTTGCCTCGTTGCGCATGCCTGTCTCCAGTTCAAGAAGGTCGCAGACATCGGCCATCATGGAGGAGGTGAGGGTCCAAAGTGCGCAGAAGCCGAGTGCAAGGAACAGAGACGGGATCAGAAACAGATACGGGTGCGCGGGCGAATAGCACACCCACTTGAGCAGGCAGCCGACCACCGAGCAGGCCAGGAAAAGCACCAGCGCCGGCTTCTTGCCGAGGCGCACGCCCGCCGCGCCGACGATGAACACAAAAGCCAGGCTGCCTGCCTGCCAAGCCGTGCCCCCCCAGCCAAGCAGGATGGATGCTGGTTTTTCCGCGCCACCATAAATATGATAAATGGCAATATAAGGGGTCAGGCTCGAGGTACTGAAAACGCCCACACACATCAGGAAGACGACGATGGAAAGGATGAGGAATGGCCGGTTTTTCAGTGTGCTGCCGACCTGGTGCATGACGGTGGGGGGCTTCTCCCGTTCCGTCTTCGGCACCACTCGCTCATGGCATTTGAAGGCGGAGACCAGTGCGAGCGCGGTCATGCAGATGCCCATGACAATGCCCACCCATTTGGCCCCTTGAAGCGTGTCGGTAAACACCGGAAGTTGCGTCGCTGCATAGAGCCAGGGGAGGGTCAGCAGCGCAACCGAGCACCAGAAGGAGTTGAACGTCATCAGCCGGGTGCGCTCGTCGTAGTCCGGCGTGAGGGAAAACCCCAGCGCGCTCCAGGGAATGCCAAAGAGACTCGCGAACAGGAAGAAAACTATTGATATGAGGATGAACCACCAAAAGTAGGCGTTCCCGGACCAGCCGCGGGGCATCATCCACAGCAGGGCAAAGGTCAGCCCGGCCCCGATGCCCCCCAAAACCATGAACGGCTTCCGGCGGCCGTAGCGGGATTGGAAGTTGTCGGAGATGCCGCCGATGACCGGATCGGCAAAGGCATCCAGGAACCGCGGGATGGCGAGCGCCATCCCAACCATGGCGGGATTCACTCCGAGAGCCAAGGTGAGCACGAACTGCGCGAGGGTTCCCACGCCGTTGATCATCAGGTTGTAGGCCATGCCGCCGCTGGCATAGCCGAACTTGATGCCAAGGGGCACCCGGTCGGCCGCGGCGGTGACATGTGCGCTGTCTTGGTGCTGCGGTTGGATCATGGCAGGGGAAGCCCTAGGAGGGCGGTGAAGTTGGCCGCCGCATCCTCATGTTTCATGCTGGCGATGTGGCTGTCGCAGTAGGCAGGAGCAGCATCGCGCCGCGTGCCGGAAAGCCCTTCCGCGGGTTGATGTCTTGAGGATTGGAGAGGTGGGATCATTGGTTTTTGTTCGAACATGCCGGAGAGGGGGCTATCTTGCGGCGGGAACCACGGAAACAGACCCGGTGAGCGGATCGAAGCGGGCGGCGAAGATCAGGTGCCCGATCGCCCGCGGAGAATCGAGCGTGACCGACAGCTCGCTTTCGGGAATGCCGTCGAACTTGGCGGTGAACCCCGCGCCATCGGCGACCGCATTGGACGCCCAGTTTTCCGGCGTGCTCCAGCTCCCGCTGTCCGGGCTGCTCCACTCGCCGCCGTCCGCGATTCCCACCCCGATTTTCTCGTTTCTCAATCGATGCGAGACCGCTGCCGTAACGGTTGACGACGCCACCGTCGTGAGTGGCGCATTAGGTTCTTTCGAGGTTGTGTCAGTCGCATGCAGCGCGGCCAGCGGCGCGAGCAGCAGGGTAGCGAGAGCCGCGCGAAGCAAGACAGCCTGCCAAACTGATTTCAAACAAATGCAGGCAACGGTGAAAGTGGATTTCATTTTCCTGAACCCATGGCTGGAGCGGACGGCTGCGGGCTGACGGTGATCTTTCGTCGCCAGAGTGAATTGATGGTGTAGTTCGTCGCGCTCTTGTGATTGATCAGGAGGAAGAACTCGGCGCCGACCGCGTTCATGTCGTCGGTTTCGCGATCCTGTTCGCCTGCCAGAAAAGTGGAATAGGGCATCCACTGTCCTGGCTCCTCGTCAACCAGGATGGGCAGCTCGAAGTGGATCGCGTCGTCCGACAAGTGCAGATACAGCCTCCCCACGCCGCCCCCCGCGCACCAACTGGTCACCATGTACTTGCCCAGGGCGCGGTTCCAGGCCGCATCGGCGTGCAGGTCCGTCGGATGTCCCGGGCCCAAATCCGGTTGCGGGAGTACGGCCGCCCCATACCCGGTCAAGCCGTCCTGTTCCCAACCGCCATCGCTGAACTTCCGCCACGGGGTCACCGAGCCGCGGCGAGCTGCCTCCAACACCTCGGCAACCGGCGCTCGGGCGACCGCCGGGCGCCGGCCGCCGGGTCCTTGATCGTTGAAGTAGACGTGGAAGTAGTCGCCCACCACCAGCAAGGGTGCACCGCCCACGTTGCCGTGCGCATCTTGAGGACGCACGATCTCACCGCAATAGACCCAGTGTTCGCCGCCATCTTTGGAAAACACCAGCCCCAGCGCGTACTCCTCGCCGTGGTTCACGGCCGGTTTTCCCGGATGCAACTCAATGTGTACGACTCCCAGCAGGTTGCCGTCTGGCGCACGATGGATGTTGAGGAGCCACAGGCCTGCGTGATGGACCTTGGTGTAGTGGCCGCGGAGGTCAAACACCTCGTCGCGGCTCTTCTGCCAAACCTTGGCTTGAAACGGATTGGCCGGCGTACCGCGCCATTTCTCGATTCGGTCCCCCCAATCCACCGTGTGGTAGAAGAACCACGAGTCCTGATCCCGTCGGAGCGTGGAGAGCGTCGAGTCCATGGCGAACGGCATGTTCTCCTGGCCGCGGATCAATTCACGGGGTCCGACCGTCACCTTCGCGGGACGCGGTGATACCGGCTTTGGCCCGGATTCGGCCGCAGATGCCCACTGCGAGGCCGCGCAGAGGATGATGGCCGCGAACCCGGCCAGGTGGGGCATGGAGCGGAAATAAGTGGCTTTCATGGTCTGGCGACGTCGCGGTAGGTCTTCCGGTATTCGAGCGGGGAGGTGCCGGTGGCGGTTTTGAAGGCGTTTGAAAAATGGGCGGAATCGCTGAAGCAAAGGGTGAGGGCGATTTCGGTGAGGTTGAGTCGGCTCTGGACGAGCAGGTTGCGGGCGCGGATCATCCGGCGCTGGTGGTAGTATTCATACGGCGTGCAGCCGGCCTGATCCTTGAAGGACTTCCGGTGCCCGAGCGGCGTCTTCCCGACGGCGCGCGCGCAATCGTCCTCGGAGTATGGCTTCTCCTCGCGGAGGATTTTCTCCACATGCTGCGCGGTCAGATGCACCTCGTGCGAAAGCCCGAACTGCGCAAAATCCGGATCGTGCGCCTGCAGCGAGCGCGCGATCATCCGCATGAGCCGGAAGATGCTGGATTTGAGGAGCAATTTCGACGGAGTGGGGCAATCCCGCTCGCGCTCCAGCTCCATGAGCTCGCGGGTGAATTCCGGCCAATAAGCGGGGAGCAGCGGAAATTGCAGGGTCGGCTTGTAAAGCGGGGCTCGGAAAAGCGAGGAGCTGAAGAAGAGCGGGACGACGCCGCCCTCGTCGAGAAGCAGGCTCAAATCCTCCAGGAGCCATTCGGGAAGATAAAAAACATTGATCAGCACGAGCTCGTGGAAATTGGTATATCCGTGAGGGTGGCCGGGCTGGATGACCATCACGTCGCCGCTCGAAATTTTGAAGGTCCCCTCATTGGTCACATGGTCCGCCTGCCCTTGGAGCACGAAGCTGATCTCGTGAAAGTCGTGATCGTGTATCCCGATGTCCCGGTGCATCGGCGTGATCCAGACGCGGGCCGGTCGGCTGCTGGTGAGTCCGACTTCGCTCAGATGGTATGTGTGCGTGATCTTGAGGCTCATGGGGGCTCTGCGCGTTTAGGTTTTATCAATCATACCGGGACAGCGGATGTGCGTAAAGGAGATGCCATCAGTTCCCCGGTCGGACCAAAGAGCTCTTGGAGCGCCTCCAGATAGCCGAGCCCGAATTTCTCGCCCGGTTCCAGGCAACTGCCCTCCGGCCATTCGTTCCAGGCGTTGATCGTGATGATATGGGGCTGAGGTTTCTCGGTGGCGATCAGGCGGTTGGCGATCAGGCGCGTCGCCTCCTTGAAGGCTGCGGGCGTGTTGCCGGTCATTACCGGATTCACGACATGGGCTGCGGGCTTGTCCCAGCAGGCGTCGGCGTGGGCGCGCGGCGAATTGTCCCAGTGGACGGTCGTGTTGGGAAAATAGGGGACCGGATAGCCGGTCAGCGCGTGATCAAGAAACGCGAGGTAGCGGTCGCGGCCCCAGCTGTAGTCGGAGGTGGGAAACGTGTCCTCGTTCAGCGCCCCGTGGTGGACCCACGTGTATCCGGTGAGGCTATCGAGCGCGAGATCGCGGCAGAGCCGTGGCCAGTCGGTCGGCGTCCGGCTGCCCGGAAGGTTCGGCTCGCCCCACAGGATGGCATTGAGGTGCAGCCCCGGATGGCCCGCCGCCACCACCTTCTCCCGAAAGCGGTCGAGCCCGCGCCGGGCCTGCTCGACCGAGCCAAAGCTGTCCAGAAAGACCGACATGTCATAAATCGAAAAATACGGTTTCCCCTCGATCTTCCAATAACTCGGGTGCGCGAAATACGTTTCCACCATCCGGTCGGTGATCTTCTCCCAGGTCGCTTCATTGACTGCGCCCGGATAGAGGAGCTTGCAGGGATCAGCCGGGTTGTAGCCCTGAATATCATACCAGTCGTGGTTCGCCCACATGATCGCGAACTGGATCCGGTCGTTGTTGGCGGCCTGGAGGAATCCTCGATCCAGCGCCCCCTCGAGATAGGGTCCGTCATTGTAGTAATACCAATCGAAAATAAACGCATCGAGCCCATGGTCGGCCGCCGCGTCGATCTTCCGGGCCATCACCAGTGGATCGGATTCGTCCTCGTACCCCCAGAGCGGAGCGTTGGGTTGCAGGTGACCGGGAAACCTCGGGCGAGCGCTGCGGACGAGATCCCACTCGGTGAAGCCCGGATACTTCGCTTTGTCCCAGCGTGGATGCGGGTGGGTGCAGGGATAGTAATACGCGGCGACGGAGATGTGGTGAGGAGTGGATGTTTTCATTTTTGTTTCAGCCAGATGATGCAGGCGCGGAATTCACCTTCGGGTGACCAGACGAGCTTGTTGCCCCGGATCACCGGCGGTTTGCGGTTCACATGGAATGAATCGGCGATGACCCACGGGCGAACGTTGCCTTTCGGGAGCTCGATGCCAATCGATTTTGGAAGCTGTCCCGCGAAGGAATGGACAACCACGAGCGCCTGCTTCCCGCTCCCGGCGAGGCGCGTGACGGCCTGCCAGCCTGCGGGATGCCGGTAGCTGATTTGTTCCGAACCCACGCGGCGCGAAACCCCGTCCCGAATGATCGGCGCGATCCGCCGGTAGAGTTTGACGGCGCGGAGAGCCAGCGCCCATTGGCTCTTGTCGAGGTGGTGGACATCCCCCGTGAGGCACATGCGGCCGAGGAAGGTCGCCGCAAGCGAATAGGCAAGCCGCTGCGGGGAGTCGGTCGTTCGCAGCGCCGCCCAGATCTGGTTTTTGCGCGCCGGAATCAAGCGCCCGACGTTTGCCGCGACAATCGGAACTTCCGGCGTTTCGTGGGCATCGGAAAACGATCCCATCGCGCCGAAGTCGAGCATCGAGGGTTCGAGCCGGTGCCCGCCCGAGGCGCAGATCTCGATGGTCAGCTCGGGCAGCTCACGGCGGATTTTCCGGAAGAATTCGCGGACCCCTTCGATGTGGGCGCGGAGGCCTTCGCCCGGCGATTCCGCACCATCACAGCCGATGCCGACGGTGTCATTGTAGTCTACCTTCAGATAGCCGATGCCATTGTCGCGGATGAGGTCGATGACTTTCTTCGTCAGGTAGCGATGCACCCACGGATCGCGGAAATCCCAGAACCGCCGGCCGCCGCCCTCAATCAAAACTCCGTCGAAGTGGAGCTGGTGTCCGGTTTTCGCGTAGGCTTTCGCCATTTCGGTCACCAGCTCGAACTCGAACCAGATGCCCGGAATCAGGCCGCGTTCCCGGATGGCATCGGCCGTCGCCCGGAGGCCGCCGGGAAAAGATTTGCGGTTCACGTTCCAGTCCCCGATTTTCAGGACGCTGTCGTCCGGCCCCTCCGCCCAGCCGGTATCAATCACCAGATACCGGACCCCGGTGCCGCGCAGGCGGTCGGCGATGGCCACGAGGTTGTCATGGGTCGGAGTTCCCCAATTTGTGCACCATTCGTTGAAAATGACGGGCAGATCGTTCTCGACCTTGGGCACGTCGGTCCGGTGGGCCGCCTGCAAGCGGGTGGTCGCCTCATCGAGGTTGCCGCGCACCACGGTGAGAAATGCCGGCGGCGTTTCGAACGCCTGGCCCGGCGCGATGGTCTTCGACCAGTGGCCGAACTCACGGTCCGCCAGGCCCCCGGAAAAATTCGCGCAATCATCCCGGCGGTAAACCTCCATCTGCCACGATCCGGCCCACGCAACCTGGGCCGCCCAGGTGACCCCGGCCTCGGTGTCCTCGATGGCGGCGACGGGGAAAAACCCGCGCACCGGAAGCGAGCCGACCTGCCCGAAGCGCTCGCATGTCGGCGAGCCTCCAATCCATGAGCGCTCGATCTGCAGCTCCTCCAGCCGCCGACTTTCGGGGCGGCCCTCGGCCGTCCAAGCGCTGCGGAACCTGTGCAGCCACAGCTTTTCCGCCGCCTCGTCCGCATGAAACGGCGAGATGGAGCCGAGGGAAAAACTCGACAGCATCGCCAGGGTCAGCGGCTTGCGGGATGAGTTGATGAAGCGGGTTTTGCATTCCAAAACCTCCCCGCCCTTGGCCCATGCGAGCGAATGTTCGCACTCAAAGCCTAGGGCGCTTTTCAGCACGGTGACAATCCGATTTCCCTCTTTGCGCTGGCTGGAAAATTGCAGGCTCTCGGTGGCAGTGCCGTTGCGCAGCGTGCGCCCCTGCGCGAACCGTCCCGGTCCGGGCACCCCGACCTGCCCAACCAGCCCGACCTGCACGAGGGAATCGACATTCCATGCGCGCATGGGCAGCCAGCGCGCAGGCAGCGAGGCCAAGGCCGGCTCGTCCAGCAGCTCCCTCCGCGCGACGACGAGATCGCCCATTGAGCGCGGAATGATCTCCAGCCCGACGCGCTGGCTTTCGGAATCGATCAGGTAGCGGACGATCTGGTCGCCCACGGTGAAGCGGGAAAGGGTGTTTATTGGCATGACGGTTTTACTTTCGTTGATCATCCACCCGGAGTCCGGCTGGTTCGAATTTGACCCCCTGCCCGCCCGGCTCCAGCAGGCTTCCGAGCATGAGATCGGATGCGAAGGCCGGGTCCTGGACGCTCAGTTGGCTGATGAAGACCCCGGCGCTGTTATCAACTTCCACCGCGGCGGATTTGAGCGTCTCCGCCGGGCCCGTGCGCTTGACCACGTTATGCTCGAGGATCGCGCCCTCGACGCCGCCGAGGCGAATCGCGGGGGCGGAAAGATTTTCAAACGTGTTGCCGCGGATCGTGAGGTTCCGGAATGGCCGTATCCCGAGATCCGCGGGCCGCGACCCTAGCATGCTCGCTACAAAATCGATGGTCACGTGGACCATAATGGCCGGCAGGATGCCGCCTTTGCCGATGAATTCGTTATCCGCGATGACGAGGTTACTCGGGGGCGGGCCTTCGCCATAGTTGCGCTCGCCAAAGCCGAGGTCGATGGCCCATCCCTCATTGTTTTCAAACCGGTTCCGCTCGATGATCCCCCCCTTCGAACTCGCCAGAATCCCGCGTCCGCGGAACGAGAGAAATTTGCAGTCCCGGATCACAAACGGGCTGCCCGCTTCCGAGAGATTGTAGATCCGGTCCGCCTCGGCAAAGCTCCCTCCCGCCTTCAATCCCTCGACGGGTTTGGTGAACCGGATGCGCGTGCCGCCCGGCCCGGGCGCCGAGGAGGCCACGGTCGTGCGGCCTTTTTCCGCCAGCGTTTGCGGGTCCATGACGACCAGCTCATCGCCGGGCCGCACGCTCCAGGTGTGCTCCGGCGCGATGATCTCGGACGGTGAGACGATGTTTTGCACGAGAATGGCACTGCTGTGGATGTTGATCGCGTCGTCCGCCATGCCCTCGAAGGAACAGCGCTCGATGAGGAGCTTGCCGCGCAGGCCGCGGGCGTGAATGCCGTCCGCATTCGACGAGAGCGGCCGACCGGGCACCACGCGCACATGGCAGTCCACAAACGCAATCTCACCGCCGCAGAGGATGGGCAGAAACGCCAGGCCCGGCGAGGCCAGGATCGTCACACCCTCGGCGCGCACGTTGGTGGAAAAGCGGAAGCAGACGCCCGCGCCGTAGATCCGCGGCATGTGGACGTAGCGCGTTCCCGACTTGAGTTCCTCGACGGTGCAGGGTGGCCAGAACCATTGGTTGCTTCCCAGGCGCCAACGACGGCCTTCCACCAGAGAAATCTTCGCGCCGCCTCCGATGACGTTCGGCCCGTAGCGGGTTGTTCCGTGGGCTGGATCAGGACGCACGGTTATTCCCCAGAGGGCCTTGGCGTTTTCAGGCAAGAAGGCGGGATGATCGAAAGCGAGCGACCCGGCTTCGAGATCGAGGTCGAAGGTGCCGGCCTGCGGGTCCACCGACGCGATCGTCCCGCTGGCATACGGCAGAGGATCGTAATCCACCTGGAGGTCTTTGATCGCAACGTCGGTGCAGTCCTCAAAGAGCACGCCGACGGCCGAGGGATTGGTGAAGACGAGCGTTGTGGTGCCGCCCTTCGCGCCCCGCAGGGTGAGATCCCGCGCCCCGCGGACAGGCAAAGAAACCAGCTCGCCGCCCACCACAGGAGCCAAGTCCACACGGTAGTTCCCGGCCTCGAAGACCACCTCGGCCGGCTTGCCGGACGCCTGTGCCGCCGCGATGCACTTGCGGATCGCGTCGCCATCGGCCTGCGCGTCACCAGGCATGGCTCCGAAATCGCGGACAAAAAATCTCGCCGTCCCCCTTGCGGACGGATGGTCGCACGCGGTGAGCATCGCGGCACAGACAATCAATACGGACAGGGCTGGAACGGATGGCACTGGCACAGAATGCGATGGGCTGCCCAAAAAATCTTGAAAAAAACCGACTAATTTTTTGTAGAATCCTCATCCCCACCGAAAAATTCCCCGCTGGGGTTTAGCCGAGATTCCGAAAAAGGAACCGCGAATGGGAAGAGTGATTGGTTATTTGTGATTGGTTATGGGGGAAGAGAAAGAAGAAGCGGCTTCTGCAAAGGGGAGCGCCAGCGTCTCGCTGGCTGTGTCACGCATCTTGCGGGACGCCTCTTCAACCACGGTAGGGCGACGCGGCTCGCGGCGCCGACATATTCGGAAAGACAAGCCCATATAACCGACCTAATACTCGGATAAGACCTTCAAGCGCGAGGTTGAAGAAAGGGACGGGAGCGTTCGCCCGCGCGGCGATTCACAGACCCGCTATCAAGGATCCGGGAGGAAGTAGCGCCGCCGGGTCGCTTGGTCCATGTTGGCCACATTGAGCTTTTCCACATGCCCGTCCGCGAAGAGCGAAGCCGCACCGCCAGCATTGCGCGGTTGAGGGCCGCTGGTTGGATTATACCCATTTTCGGCAAAAGTTTTCCCGTCAATAAACCAACTGCTGGACCAGTTGCCTTCTACCGCACTGCAGCAGATGACCTTTACACTAGGACGGGAGATCCTCGTTACGGGCACCCCCAGCCTGCTGCCAAACCGCGACAGGCAATCAGCCGCACTCGGCAGCATGGCTTCGTTGACCCCGAAGGCTCCCATTGGGTGCTGCGGCAAAGGATTTCCATCGATGCTCGGATCGTAAAAGCATTCCGGCAAGGGACGCATTGAGGAATAGTCATATTGGTATCCGGCGTATTCAGCCAAAGTGCGTTGGAAAAACACAAGTCCGGGCGGGCTGCCAAAATAGGCATCCCAATCGATGTAACAAGGGATCCGGTTGTTGTTATCCCCGGCATAGGAGGCCACCATCACGCCGATCTGCTTGAGGTTCGACACCGCCTTGACCGATTTCGCGGAACGGGAGGCGGACTTGGCGGCGGAAAAAACGATGGCGCTGAGGATCGCGACGCTGACGATTACCACAAGCAGTTCAATGAGGGTGAATCCTGTCTGGGTCACGATGTGGGCTACTTTGCGAGCCTGTGCCCGTCGCCGGGACGATCCCGGACGCGCCCCTGCCGAAAAATCAGCCCGGCAGGCCTCCAAGCCGATGCGAAATAATCTGACGCGCAAGAGGGAATGGGATGTTTTCATGTTGTTTGTGATTTTCGATCAATAAACGACGGTGGGCAAACGGTCGTGCGGCCTTTTTCCGCAAGCCCCCGCAGGAGCCGGCTCCACACGATAGATCCCGGCCTCGAAGACCACCTTAGCCAGCTTGCCGGTCGCCGCGATGCACTTGCGGATCGCATCGCCATCGGCCTGCGCTTCATCGGGCACTGCTCCGAAATCGCGGACAAAAAATCTCGCCGTCCCCCTTGCGGGCGGATTGTCGCACGCGGTGAGCATCGCGGCGCAGACAAACAAGACGGTCAAGGCTGGAATGGATGGCACTGGCACAGAATGCGATGGGCTGCCCAAAAAATCTTGAAAAAAACCGACTAATTTTTTGTAGAATCCTCATCCTCGCCGGAAAATTCCTCGTTGGGGTTTAGCCGAGATTCCGAAAAAGGAACCGCGAATGGGAAGAGTAATTGGTTATTTGTGATTGGTTATGGGGGAAGAGAAAGAAGAAGCGGCTTCTGCAAAGGGGAGCGCCAGCGTCTCGCTGGCTGTGTCACGCATCTTGCGGGACGCCTCTTCAACCACGGTAGGGCGAAGAATAATGCGGAATTTGAAGATTTCGTTCTATTTTTTGTAAATTCAGCATCGGGTGTTGACGCGTGACAGGACCTCGTTTTTTAGCTTACGAATCCCAATGAAAACTCACGGCAAGATTTTGCCCCCTGTATATATAAAATCATGAAACCCCGTTTTTGATGCCCTCGGCCACCCCGAAACTTGGCAAGATATTACTGCCTTTTGGCAAGATCCTCCGCGAAAAACCATTTAAATTTTGTATGTTTGTCTAGTCCCTCGAGAAATCCATCCAATCTCCAACACAAAAAACACTATATGAAAACAACCAACCCATTGATCAATAACTCCCGCCTGTACGCCCTCCCGAGCATCGCTCTCACGCTTGGTGTGGCAGCCCTGGCAAACGCCCAAGAACTCATCACCAACGGAAATTTCACCGGCAATCTCACCGGTTGGTCTCCGACCGATTGGGGCACTGGTGGAAGCTCTGGCCTCAACGCCAACGGCCCCACCGATACGTCCGCGGCCTCAGGCAATTACGCCTACGCAGGCGGTGGCTCCTTCAACCTGCTCACGCAAAGCATTAGTGGCATCACGACTGGCAATGCATATCGGCTCACATTTCTTGCTGGAAGCAAATCCGGTCAAGGGAACGCGAACGGGGTTCTGTCTCTTTATGACGGGCTGGCCGGCAATTACAACAGCGCCAGCTTCGATTACAACCCGAGTAATGCCGTCTTCGGGAGTTACACCGTCGATTTCACTGCACGCGGGGCAACCGATCTCTGGCTGCGGAGCGACAGCACCTATGCGGCTTACGACAATGTGTCGGTGACGGCGATTGGCAGCGTGGCGAATGCCTTGAACTACAGTTCGGCCTCCGGCTACTCGGCGATCTCGTCGGCGCTGACGGGTAGCGGGAAGGTGACTTCGAACGCCGGCACTGGCGGCTTGACGCTGAGCGGTGCAAACACCCACACCGGCGGAACGGAAGTCACGGGCGGCACGCTCTTCGTCACTGGCGCCGGCACATTGGGCGCCGCAAGCGGAAATGTCACAGTCTCCGGTGGGGGCATACTCGATCTGCGCAACCAGCAGACCCGCACCGGCACCATTTCCATGACCAACCAGGATGCCAGGATCCTCAGCGGCGACAGCACCGGCTCCATCGTCAACAACGGCGGCGCATTCCAGTTCGGTGGCGGTTTGCTGAATGTGCCGCTATCGGGCAGCGGCGGGCTGAACGTGACCGGGGGTGGGGTGATCGACTCCTCCAACTCCTACACGGGAGCCACCACGATCTCGGGAACGACCGGATGGTATAACACAAACCAACTTTTCGTTAACAACGCCAACGCCTTGGGCGCAGCTTCGGGCGACCTGACGATCTCTGGTGGATATGTCAATCTGCAAAATAACACGATCACCCGCTCCGGAAATGTGACGATCTCCGGGGGCTCAGTAGAGACCGGAACGGTCAGTAAGAGTGGAAGTGCCTACGACATCCAAGGAGGCTCGGTCGGCGCTGTGCTCGCCGGCACTGCGGGCTTGACCAAGAGTGGCTCAGCCACCGCTGCTCTCACCGGCACAAATACCTATTCCGGCAACACGACCATCAATGGCGGCACCCTGAGCGTTTACTCGGCCGGGGGCTTGGGTAACGCCACTGGTGCGGTCACGGTCAACACCGGTGCTACCCTCTACACCCACAGCGGTCTGACAATTTCCCGCACGGGAGATGTGACGGTGAACGGTGGCAATCTGACCACTGACAATAACAACTTCGGGACTATTAGCGTCAGCGGCGGAAATTTCATTGCCAACAATGCGGCCACTTTGGCGGTCAAGCTCGCCGGCACGGCAGGATTGACGGTTGGGGGTACAGGGGAAACCTTTCTCTGGACGGACTCCTCCTATACGGGGGCGACGGTGATCAGTAGCGGGCAACTGACCTTGGGCGGGGTTGGAGCGATCTCGAGCCAAAGCAGTTTGCAAATTGACTCGGGGGCTGCGGTTAACCTGACCGGAGTTTATGCGGCCAACAATATCAACCGCACTTTCGCCGGGCTGACCGGTGCGGGGGTCTTGTATGGCGGTGGCGGGACGGTGACGGTGAATAAGACCTCCGGCACCGACACCTTCAGCGGTGACATCCAAGGCGCGCAGGGCTTGATCAAGGACGGTGCTGGCACGCTGGCACTCACCGGCGCCAGCACCTACACCGGCAACACCACGGTCAATACGGGGGGCATCCTAATCGCGGCCCACGCCAATGCGCTGGGCAGCACCGCAGGCGGCACGACCGTGGCCAGCGGCGCGCAGCTGCGCCTGCAAGGCATTACGGTCGGCAATGAGGCTCTCACCATCAGTGGCAACGGAACGGGGGGCAGTACAGGTGCCTTGCGCTCCGGGACTGGCAGCAATACCTATCAAGGCAAGGTGACGCTGGGGGGTGATGCGAAAATCTTCTCAGGCGGCGGCACTTCGATGACCCTTGCGGCCTCGGGCGACGCGGTGGATCTGGCTAGCTATACGCTGACCATCGAAGGAGCGGGCAACCACACGGTCAGTGGTGCCATCGTCGGCACCGGCGGGCTCACCAAGATCGGTAGCGGCACCACGACCCTCGCAGGCACCAACACCTACACCGGCACCACCACCGTTTCGGTGGGCACCCTCGCCGTCAACGGCAGTGTGGCAGGTGCGATGACCGTTGCCTCCGGAGCCACGCTGCAAGGCAGTGGCACGATCAGCGGTAACACCACCGTCAGCGGCAACCTCAAGCCCGGCAACAGCCCAGGTCTGCTGACCTTTGCCAACTCGCTTACGCTTGATTCCACGGCGGTCACGACCATGGAGATCACCGGTGCGAACAGCAGCGGTACACGTGGTTCGACCTATGACGCCGTCAATGTGGCAGACACCTTAAACTATGGTGGCACGCTGTCGCTAAACTTCGACACCCTGTTTACTCAAACTGGAAACTACACCTTCAACCTCTTCGACTCTCCCACCACAAGTGGAAGCTTCGGATCGGTAAGCCTGGCGGGTGTCTACAGCGGATCCTTCACCGACAACTCAGGCATTTGGGGGCTGACCCAAGGCGACAACAACTGGTCCTTCAACCAAGGCGATGGTGTTCTCACTTTCACCGTCGTGCCCGAGCCGAACGTGGCGATGGTCGCCGGCAGCCTTGCGCTGATGGCCCTGCTGCGCCGCCGCAGGGATTGATTTTTCATGGCGTTTCATTGAAACAATCCGACGGAGTTTTTGGTTTTTACTCCGAAGGGAATTAGAAAGGCGTCAGCTGGGGAGCTGGCGCCTTTCGTTTTTTTGATCGAATGTGTTAAGCGTCCGAAGTCACATGGTCCAATGTCGATGAAGGAGCCGCTTCTTTTTTGGCTGCAATATCCTGTTCTGAAGACCGCAGCGACAAGTGCTCGCGACTGCTTGTCCGCAGCAGATTTCAGAGAAAAGCTGATATGAGAGACCAAAATTTACTCTCTCCAGCAGCTGCCCCATTTCGTGAACCGCTCTAAAGAATCGACCCCGGCTTGTAGTTCGCGGCTATCGGGTGGGCTTGGGTAATTTTTTCCACGGCGTTGGCGAAGGCGGCGACTTGGGATTTGGCGGCGCCGGATTCGCGATCGCCTTGAGCGAGGATTGCATCGAGGGTGGTGCGTTGGAGACCGAAGCGTGACGACGAAACGCTGGCATCGATCATCGACTTCGTCCCGACGATCACGAAGCTCAGCGGAGGCAAATTAGCCGCCGGACTTCCGGGGGGCGACCTCCTTGATCGCGATGCCATTGCCGCGAGAAAGTCCGTCTTCGTCGAGGCCTACACCCACGATATCGCGGATCTCACCGATCCGACGAAGAGCCTCGTCACCCGGGTGGTCATTGACGGTTGGTCGAAGCTCCTCGTTCCAGGCAAATCGACCCCGGATACAAGTTTCGCCGATGCCCCCAAGGCGACCGCGCTGTATGACCTCAAGGCCGATCCACTGGAGAAGTCCGATCTCGCGAAAGAGCGTCCCAAAGAGGTCGCCCGCCTCCAAGGGCTCCTTAAGGAGTTTCCTCCCCCTTCATCGCGCGCCGAATGAGGTGTCGATCAACATCGACCTCGCCGGTCTCGATTCGTTTGAGCTCATGGTCACGAAGAGGAAGCGGAGAGACTTCTCCGCGCTGCTCTCCCGGAGGAAGGAGACAGGACCGCCGCGTGAATCGTGCTCACCGTCGCGCTGGCGCACACCGCAGCCAACATGAGAAAAAGAGGGCGGGGGAACATGGTTGTTTGCTTGTCATTGTTTTTCCACCGTGAGAGCGAGGCTGCGGCCCGCCGGGATGGTCTGCCCATCCAGCTTCTTCGTGCCGATGCCTGTCAGCGTGAACTCGCGCAGGGCGATCCCGCCATGCAGCACATGGAGTTCGGCCTTGTCGCCGTCCACTTTGCAGGTGCCCCAGGCTGAGCCGTTGCTCCAGAAATAGTTCCCGGGCTTGCCGGTGAAGCTCATCGTCTGGTCCACGGCAGAGTAGTTGAAGCCGCTCAAGGCCGGTATCACGCCCCAACTGGCCATCGACCGCGCGTAGTTGCTCCCGGCCTCGGGCTCGTTGAACGGATTGCGTTTGCGACCATTGAAACGCGCGCGGATGTCGCGGATGCATTGCAGCCCGTCCGCTGTTTTTGCCTCCTGCAGCATGCCGATCGCTGCGGCATATTCGAATCCGGTCATGGCTTCATTAACGTAGGGAAACGGGACTTTCAGGCGCGCCCTGGGCCACCCGGCCATGATCAGGCCGCTTTCATCACTGGCGACAAAGCTCCGCATGTTGTTGAAGTGATCCTTGAAGCTCTCCAGACGGTTGTATTTCATGATGCTGTCGAGCGTGGTGCGGATATTTTCCGGCTTGGCCAGATAACCGAGGCCGCAGATGTGGGCCATCATCTGCCCGACCAACTGGTCCACCAGGCAGGCCTCACCCATTTGGAAATCGGGGATCTTCGCCCCGGCCGCCGGGTCCGCCCCAAGCTCCTCCCTGAACTCCTTGCGGATGACCTGCCCGGCCATCGGCGGACGGATCTGCTGGATGTAATATTCGCCGTTGAACAGATTCGCATCCGTCCATTCGCTTCCCCGCTGGAAGAGCGCGCGGCATTTTTCGGCGAAGGGCTTGTTGTCCAAATGTTTTGCCATTTCCTCGCCGGCGCGCAGCGCCCCCAGATACCAGAACTGCATCTGCGGGTTGGGGCCGTAGTATTCGACGTCCATCGTGTTGTGCTGGCAGCCCTCCATCACGCCATCCTGGTCGGCGTCCCATCCCCCCTCGACCCAGGCGAAGGAAAGGGCGTTCTTCACGTTGTCCCAGCTCCGGCGGAGAAACTCATCATCCCCCGACATCTGCCAGTCACGATAGAACCTCATGATTGTGCCCATCTGGCCATCGGCCGCCGTCACGCCGTATTCCTTGGCCCGCGTTTCCAGCGGGAGAAGGACGCGGGTGCACATCATGCCATCGGCCCGGGTGGCATGATTGAATTCAATGTCGCGCATCGAGCGTGCGAGGTCGCCGAAGAGAAACGGAACGGCCAGCTCGTAGTTGTAAACATGATTCGGCGATCCTATGAATGCGCCTGCATCCTCCATCGTGCCCTCCCAACCCATCAACTGGCCGCTAGGCAGGCGGAACATTGTTTGCGAACGCAGGGCGCTCAGATTGAACAAGGCTGCCTCCTTCGCCTCGTTCGGGTAGCTGCTCCCGCAGAGCGCACCGACGAAAGACGCGGTTTCCTCCTCCAATTCCCGGATACGCGGCACGGTCTTGACCGCGACATCCCAGGCATCGGCGTATTTCGTGGCGTAGTAGTTGGTGAAAGGAACCGAGGACCAGGCCGTGCGATTGGGAAAATGCCACGTCAGGTAAAAGGGGAATTTCTTGGTTTCGCCCGGCGCGATCACTGCCTTGATGGCCAGCGAAGCCATCGGGTCGTCATCGACCAAGGTCGCCTTGTCCGTCAATACGCCGTCCGCACTGAAGTCCTCCCAGAAATCCACCAGCGCCCGATTCCACATGGCGGACACAGATGAACGGCGATAGCTCACCCCTTCGGTCGTGCTGGTCGTCAGCGCCATGGTGCCCCAGGCGGGATCTTTGGGATCCACGCCGTCCGAATACATATAAAGACCACGCACGTCGCCCCGCACGAGATCCTCCTCTCCGGTGTTTTCACGGTAGCGGTTCCGGTTGGCCTTGGCTCCGATCGGGACGTTATCCCGGAAACTTTTCTCGCGCTTGGTGCCATCCTTGCCGATGAAGTTGCGCAGGCTTCCGCAGACAGCCACCTCGATCGGCTTGTCGGTGATGTTCGTCACCTCATAAGTCAGTGCCGCGATGGGGATGCCGCTGTCGTCGCTGTTGCCCGGGATCAGCGGATTGAACCCCTTGATGCGAACCTTCACCGGCATGCTCTTGTCCGAGAGATTCACCTGCCCGAACGGGTAGGCCGCGTCAAAAGATGACGCGGTTTCGAAGCGGGGCAGCCCGTGATGGTTTACCGCGCGGCCCTCCTGATGCTGGAATTCCATGTCGTCCAGAGGGCCGAGCAACGCCTTGGTGCGGGTCTTGCCGTTCTGCTCGCGGACGAAGATGGAAAAGAACGGCGCATCGTTGCCGTCAACCACTGTGCTAAATCCATGGGCCGGGACATTCATGATCATCCAATCGCGCAGTTCGCCCCGCCCCCCGAGGGAAACCGTGCCCGTGCCGATGCCTCCCAGCGGCAGCGCGATGTGGTGGAGTTCATCCGGCCCGTAGCTCTTGAGCACGGGCCATTCGGTTGCGCGGGTCGTCGGGGCGGGATTCAATTTCCTCATTGTTGCAGCACACTAAGATAGCCCCCGCCGCTCCCGCTTGAAGATTCTGTTCTTTTTTTTGTAGAATCCTCATCCCCACCGAAAAATTCCCCGCTGGGGTTTAGCCGAGATTCCGAAAAAGGAACCGCGAATGTAAGAGTGATTGGTTATTTGTGATTGGTTATTGGGGAAGAGAAAGAAGAAGCGGCTTCCTCAAAGGGGAGCGCCAGCGTCTCGCTGGCTGTGTCACGCATCTTGCGGGACGCCTCTTCAACCACGGTAGGGCGAAGAATAATGCGGAATTTGAAGATTTCGTTCTATTTTTTGTAAATTCAGCATCGGGTGTTGACGCGTGATAGAACCTCGTTTTTTTAGCTTACGAATACCAATGAAAACTCACGGCAAGATTTTGCCCCCTGTATATATAAAACCATGAAACCCCGTTTTTGATGCCCTCGGCCACCCCGAAACTTGGCAAGATATTACTGCCTTTTGGCAAGATTCTCCGCGCGAAACCATTTAAATTTTGTATGTTTGTCTAGTCCTTCGAGAAATCCATCCAATCTCCAACACAAAAACACTATATGAAAACAACCATGAAAACCAAATCCCTCCTCACCCTAACCTGCGCTCTCGGCTTGCTTTGCCTCGGTGGCCAGGCAAACGCTGCATTACTCGTGACCAATGGTAATTTCAGCAACCTGACCGGTCTAAATTATGAGGGTGGCCCCTGGTATTCTGGCGTTCCCACTGGCTGGAGTACTGGCAAAGAAGGCACGACTTACTCAGTCAAATATACCGGCAATCCTTCTCCTGACGTTTATACTTACGCTGCCAACTTGTCCCAGCTCACAGTTACGTCTCCTAGTTTCGCTTCTCTCAATCAAAGCGTCGGAACTACGGATTTTACTGGTGCTGTCACTCTGAAATTTGACCTAGCAGACTTTAACCTTCCTAGCACCAATTGGGAAGTTGGGGCTGCGATCTACACAAACAACTTCGGTACTCTCCTTGCGAATACTAGCATCGTAAACGGGTTCAGCGGCTTAAACGGGATCGGAACCTACGAGCTCACAGCGTCGAATGTCGCCTCCGGAGCCCCGCTTCAGATCGCTTTCTGGACAACTGGAGGCACTCCAAGCTTGACCAATGTCTCGATTTCGCAAGTTCCCGAGCCCGGCACATGGGCGCTGCTTATGGGCGGCTTGGGAATGCTGGGAACCCTCCGCCGTCGGTCAAGGCAGGCTTGATCCTCGGAGCTTTGCTTTACATACCTTTTCAAGAAAAGACCGGCGCGTTCCTGAGGGGCGGCCGGTCTTTCTGTTTCTCGCAGAGAGAGGTGTTCCATGCGGGTTCGCGGCCTCCGCTTGCTGGCGAGATGTGAATGCGCCGTAACCCCGTCGGACAGGCCCGGTCTTTGGCGAGATCGCGCAAGGGGATTGAAGGCCGAGCAATTGAGCGACGCGGTGCCTCTAACGCCGCGCAAATCGAAAGCCCGGAAAGGCACGCACCAAGCGGCGCATTTCGAGCTTCATCAGGATGGCTGTCACCTCGTGCGCGGGCAGCCCGCAACGCTGGATGATCGGATCGATGGCCAACTCCGAGCTGTCGAGGGCCGCCAGCACCTTGGCCTCGTCTTCCGGCAGGTCGGAAAAATTCGTTTGCTCCGATAGGGACGGATTGGTTTCGGAGCTGTTTGAGTTTGCGGCAAAAGGCAGTTCGCCGAGATCATCGAGAATGTGGCTGGCATCGGCGACCAAGGTTGCGCCGTCGCGGATGAGTTGATGGCAGCCTGCGGAGGTCGCTTTGTCGATCGGGCCGGGCACGGCAAAGATGGGCCGACCGTATTCCGAGGCGAGGTTGGCGGTGATCAGCGAGCCTGACCATGCCGGGCATTCGACAACCAGCAAGGCGCGCGACCATGCGGCGACGATGCGGTTGCGCATGGGAAAGGTCTGCTTGTCGGGCGCGGTGTGAAGTGGGAATTCGGAAACGACCGCGCCAAATCCGTCGGCGGTTTTTTCTGCGAGCGCGAGGTTTTCGGGCGGATAAAGTTTCGCGAGGCCGGAGCCAATCACCGCGATCGTGCGGCCATTGGCGGCGATCGCCGCTTCGTGAGCTGCGGTATCGATGCCGCGCGCGAGACCGGACAAAATCGTGAAGCCCGATTGCGCCAGTTGATAGCTCAGCTTGCGCGTCGCTTGCGTGCCATAATGCGTCGCCCGCCGCGAACCCACCACGCCAATCGCATGACGATCACGCGGCTCGATCTTTCCCCACACATAGAGCAGCAGCGGCGGATCATAGGCCTCGCGCAAGGGCGCGGGATAGTCGGCATCATCTTGGGTCACGATGGAAATGCCGCGCTCTTTCGCCTCGCGGATTTCTGCCACCGGGTCGGCATGATCCTGCCACGCACGGATGATGCCTGCCGTTTCATGGCCGATGCCATCGACGCGCTTGAGCAGTTCCTCCGGCGCTTTGAGGATCGCCGCCGGATCACCAAACGCCTCCAGCAAGCGTCGCACGCGCACGGGACCAATGCGGGGCAGCATGTTGAGCGCGACCAGTGCTTCAAGCGGAGACATCGATGTCCACTCTGGACCGGATCGCGGCGGAGGTCAAAGAGTGAAATTGTCGTTTCATGGAATGTTCCCAACGCTTCTGGTCTTGCCCCGCGGGCCTTGGCTTTTCAAGATTCGCGCATGCTCGAAACCACCGCCGCACTCAAAGCCCTCTTGTTGAAAAAATCCGTCCGCACCGGCAACTTCACGCTCGCCTCCGGCAAACAAAGCGACCTCTACATCGATTGCCGCGTCACCGCGCTCGACCCCTTTGGCGCCAACCTCATCGGCGACCTCGGCTGGCATGCGGTGCGTTCGAAAATCCACTCCGAGCATCTCAAGATCGATGCCATCGGCGGCATGACGCTCGGCGCGGATCCGATTTCGCTCGCGATTGGCATGACCTCCGCCGCGAAGCATCCGGACGAAGCCCTGCAAGTTTTCACCGTGCGCAAGGAACCGAAGGGTCACGGTGCGGGAAAACAAATCGAAGGAAATTTCCAATCCGGCAACACGGTGATCGTCGTCGATGATGTCATCACCACCGGCGGCTCGACGCTCAAGGCGATCGATGCCATCGAGCGAGAAGGTGGCAAGGTGGCGTTCTGCCTTGTGCTCGTCGATCGCGAGGAAGGCGGCCGCCAAGCGATCGAGGCGCGGGGTATTCATGTGCTGCCGCTCTTCACGCGCAGCTCGCTGCTGGGCGAGTGATGCGGATAAAAGATTTGCCCAATGCGCGTTGCTGGGTTTGGCTCTCGGCGCTGTCAGGGGCCGTGGAGGTTCGGCAGGCGAACCCCGCCAGGCCTTGATTGGAGCAACGGTAGTTTGTCCGGACTTGCCGCGGATTCCCTGGCAGCACCCCCGCGGGTTTCAGCTTGCCATCGGCGGTGGGCCGCCGATCTTGGCTGCATGAAAAATTTGCTGCGCGCATTGCTTTGTTTCATCGCCACCGGAAGCCTTGTCATGGCCGACGAAAATCCTTCGAAGAACGCCGCCAAACAGGCCGGCTCATCGCGCTACATCAGCGAAGCACCCTTGCCTAAAGGCTGGCCCGAGCCAGGGCCGTACAAACAGGTCGCACGCAAAAGCTATCCGGCTTACCGCGCCGCATTCACTCCCAACCAAAGCGCCAACAGCGGATTTCGCAGGCTGTTTTCGCACATCAAAAGCAAAGGCATCCCGATGACCGCGCCGGTCGAAATGACCATGCAAGAAGGCAACAACGAGGAAATGCAAATGGAGGAAATGGCCTTCCTTTACCAAAGCACGCAGGTCGGCGAAACCGGCAAGGATGGCGAGGAGGTCGTCGTGCGCGATGTGCCCGCGCAGGAAACTTTGAGCTACGCATGGCAGGGGCTTCGCAGCAAATCTTCGATCGCGCGCGCCCGCAAGGCACTCGATGAAGCGCTCGCCGCCCAAGGCCTCAAGGCCAGCGGCTATCGCCTGCTCGGCTACAACAGCCCCTTCATCCTGCCGTGGCGCCAGACCCACGAGCTGCAGGCACTTTTGCGTTGAGCTCGGATTCCGAAGAAGCAACCACGAAAGTCACGAAACACCACGAAATAAGAAACCAATGGGGGATTTTATGGCTTCTCCAAAATGGTGAAACAAGCACGGCATCAAATCCCGTGCCTTTCGTGAAATTTTGTGTGTTTCGTGGTTTCAAATTCTGTTTTCGAGTTGAGACAAGCGCCGGTTCCTTCTTGCCAGCATGGCCTGCATCGCTTTTTCTCTCCGCCCGCACATGTCCTCACTTCCTACCGCTGACCTCCTGGCGCTCGATTTGGACGGCTTGAAAAGCCGCCTATCGAAACTCAGGAGGTATCTTTGACATCCCCGCTCTCGAAAACGAAATTCAAACACTCGAGGAAGCGATGGGCGCGCCCGAGTTTTGGAATGATGCGGAAAAAGCCAAATCGATTTCATCCAAAGCGGCCGGGCTGAAGAAAAAACTCGAGTCCTTTCTCAAACTCGAATCTCGCAGCGGCGACATCGAAGAAGGCATCAACCTCGCCAAGGAATTCGACGATGCCGATCTCGCGCGCGAAGCGATCGACAACGCGAAACAACTTGAGGCCGATCTCCGCTCGTTCGAGCTGCTCACGCTGCTCGACAAACCAAGCGATATTTCGCCCTGCTTCTTGGTCATTTCCGCCGGTGCCGGCGGCACTGAGGCTTGCGACTGGGCGCAGATGCTTCACCGCATGTACACCCGCTGGGCCGAGAGCAAGGGCTACACGGTCGAGACGCTCGATTGGCAGGACGGTGACGAAGCAGGCCTGCGCACCGCGACTCTCAAGATCACCGGCGACTACGCCTACGGCTTTCTCAAAAACGAACGCGGCGTCCACCGCCTCGTGCGCATCTCGCCCTTCGACTCGAACGCGAAACGCCACACCTCGTTTGCCTCGATCGATGCCACGCCGGAAGTTTCCAAAGAGATCAACATCGAGATCAACGACAAGGATGTGGAAATCACCACCACCCGCTCCGGCGGCAAGGGCGGCCAAAATGTCAACAAGGTCGAAACCGCGGTGCTGCTGCGCCACCTTCCCACCGGCATCCTCATCCGCTCGACCGCCGCGCGCACCCAAGGCCAAAACCGCGAACTCGCTTTCGAAATTCTCAAGGCCAAACTCTACACCATCGAGGAGGACAAACAAAAAGCCGAGTCCGAACGCGCCTACGGCGAAAAGGGCGATGTCTCATGGGGCAACCAAATCCGCTCCTATGTTTTCCAGCCCTACCAAAAGGTGCTCGACCTCCGCACCGGCGAGGAAACCAACAACATCCAAGGCGTGATGGACGGCGACCTCGACGCGTTCATCGAAGCCAAACTCCGTGGCAAAGTACGCGTGAAGGGTGCCAAGGACGAAGAGGATTGAAGCTTGCTGATGAAGAAGCGGCTTCTTCCTCTTCTCTTGTTTTTGGCTTCTGGTCTTTACCCTCAATACGCCACTTGCTTGGTGGCTTTTTCTTTTTCTTTGTCGGCGTAGCGGTCGAGGCGATTGGAGAGGATGAAGAAAGTGGGTGCCCAGAGGCCGACGAAGATGCCGAAGAGTTCACCGTGAGTGCGGAGTTCGAAGGTGGGGGCGCGTCCGCCTTGCAAGAACCAGATCGCGATCGAGCCGCCGATCGAGGCGAAGCCGAGGATAAAGCAGAGTCCGCTGAGCCATTTGGTTCCTGTCGCATTCATAAGAACGCAAACTGGCTTAGCTGATGGATATATCAACGGGAGAACTTCACGCGATGGCGTGAGGTGGTAGGAAAGACACGGGTAGCTACCCGGTGCTATAGCAGTGGTCACATTTCCAGCAGCAGGCGAGCGGGGGACTCGAGGCTGTCCTTGATGCGGATGAGGAAGGTCACGGCTTCCTTGCCATCGACGAGGCGGTGGTCATAGCTCAGGGCGAGGTACATCATCGGGCGGATGACCACCTGGTTGTTGATGGCGACCGGGCGTTGCTGGATCGTGTGCATGCCGAGGATGCCGGACTGCGGGGGATTGAGGATCGGCGTGCTGAGGAGCGAGCCGTAGGTGCCGCCATTGGAGATTGAAAAGACGCCGCCTTGGAGATCCTCGATGGTGATTTTGCCATCGCGTGCCTTGGTGGCGTAGTCGAGGATGTCGCGTTCGATTTGGGCGAATGATTTTTGGTCGGCGTCGCGGATCACCGGAACGACGAGGCCCTTTTCGGTGCCGATTGCGACGCCGATGTCATAGAAATGGTTTTCGATGATGTCGTTGCCTTCGATGCGGCCGTTGATGGACGGCACATCCTTGAGTGCTTGGGCGACGGCTTTGACGAAGAACGACATGAAGCCGAGTTTCACGCCGTGTTTTTTCACGAACTGGTCTTGCAGCGATTTGCGCAGGTCCATGATGGCGGACATGTCGACCTCGTTGAAGGTGCTGAGGATTGCTGCGGTTTGCTGAGCGTTGACCAGATGGGTGGCGATCTTGCGGCGCAGCATCGACATCTTGCGACGGGTCGTGCGGCCTTCGGTCACGGCGCTGGGAACTTCGCGTGCGGCGGGAGCGGCGGGAAGCGTGATCGCTGGTTTGCTTGGAGCCGCTGGAGTTGGCGCTGCTGGTGCGACAGGCGCGGGTGCTGCTGATGCAGGTGCCGGACTTGGCGTAGCAGGCGTTGCGGGTGCGGAAATTGGAGCAGCGGCCTGAGCGGTATCGACTGTGGCAATCAGCGTGCCGATGCCGACTTCTTCGCCTTCGGGCACGAGAATTTTGAGTGTGCCGGATGCCGGGGCTTCGAGTTCGTTTGAGACTTTGTCGGTTTCGAGCACGACGAGCACTTCGCCTTTGCTGACGGCGTCGCCATCTTTTTTGCGCCATGAGGCGACATTGGCGGAGGTGACTGATTCACCGGAGGCGGGGACGCGGATTTCGACATTCGCGCCGGAAGTCGAAGCGGCTGGTGCAGGTGTTGCAGCGGGGGCAGGTGCTTGAGCGGCAGGTGCCTCGATCGCAGCGGGGGTTGGGGTTGGCGTGGCAGGTGCGCTGCCTGCGCCGCCGATGCGTGCGATCAATGCGCCGATCGGCACTTCTTCGCCTTCGCCGACGAGAATTTCGAGCACGCCATCAGCGGCGGCTTCAAGTTCATTCGAGACCTTGTCGGTTTCGAGTGTCACGAGGATGTCACCTTTGTGGACCATGTCGCCGTTTGCCTTGTGCCAGCGCGCGACATTGGCGGAGGTGACGGATTCGCCGGAGGCGGGGACTTTGACATCGGTGCTCATGGAGATGGAGGGGATGGATGAGTGGAAAAATTTTTCAGAGTGTGAAGGCCTGTTCGAGCAGTGCCTTGTGTTCGCGGTAGTGCATGGCTTTCGAGCCGGCGGCGGGGCTGGAGGCGGATTCGCGTCCGGCGTAGATCAGATTGATGCCGAGCGTGTGTTCCATGCGCGGGCGAATGAAGAACCATGCGCCCATGTTCACCGGTTCTTCCTGGCACCAGATGAACTTCGACGCATTTTTGTACTGACCGGTCATCGCTTTGATCATGTCGCGATGGAACGGATAAAGCTGCTCGACGCGCAGGATGGCGGTGTCCTCGGCGCCGCGTTCCTGGCGCTGGGCGGCGAGGTCGTAGAAAACTTTGCCCGTACAGAAAATCACGCGCTTGATCGAGCCCAGGTCCTTGACCGGTTTTGGGTCGGGGAGGATTTCCTGGAAACAGGAACCTTCGAGGAAATCGCTTTCGGGTGAGACTGCTTCGGGGCGGCCGAGCAGGCTCTTGGGGGTCATCAGGACAAGCGGCTTGCGGAAGTCGCGATGCTTTTGGCGGCGCAGTGCGTGGAAGTACTGAGCGGGAGTGGTGAGGTTCCCGATGATCATGTTTTTCTCCGCGCAGAGTTGCAGATAGCGTTCCAAGCGTGCGCTGGAATGCTCCGGGCCCATGCCTTCGTAACCGTGGGGCAGCAGCATCACGAGATCGCTGGGCGTTTGCCACTTTGATTCGGCGGAGGAAATGAATTGGTCGATGATCACCTGCGCGCCATTGGAGAAATCGCCAAACTGCGCTTCCCAAAGTGTGAGCATTTTCGGATAGGACAGCGAGTAGCCGTAATCAAAGCCGAGCACGGCAAACTCCGAGAGCAGCGAGTTGTGAACGCAGAACTTGCCTTGATCCGGCGCGAGGTGATCGAGCGGAATGTAGCGCTCGGAGCTTTCGTAATCGTGAAGCACCACATGACGCTGCGAAAAGGTGCCGCGGCCGCAGTCCTGGCCCGAGAGGCGCACGGGTGTGCCTTCCATGAGCAGCGATCCGAAGGCCAGTGATTCGGCAAAGGCCCAATCGATGGGGCCACCTTTTTCCAAGGCCTCGACGCGGCGCGGAACGAAGCGTTTTTCGAGCGTCGGGTTGAGATGAAATTCGCGCGGGACGCTGGTGATGACGCACCCGATGTGTTGGTAGCGATCGCGATCGATGCCGGTGGCGATGGGTGCGTGCGAGTACTTTGGTTGCACGACTCCGGTCGATCCGCTGAAGGCGGTGCGCTCGCCGGTCTCGCTGAGTGCGAGCATTTTTTGGTAGCCTTCTTCGAGGTTGTCCCAGATCGATTTTTCCATCGATTCCAGTTCCGCCTGAGTCACAGCGCCGTGGGCGAGGGAATCGTTTTTGATGAGGCTGCCAAAGGTTGGACGCGCGGCGATTTTTTTCGCGATGAGCGGTTGGGTGAATGCCGCTTGATCCGTCTCGTTGTGGCCTTGGCGGCGATAGCAGTACATGTCGATGACAATGTCGCGGCCAAACTTTTGGCGGAACTCGATGGCAAAAAGTGCGGCCCAGTAGAGCTCCATCGGATCCTCGCCATTGATGTGGAGCACGGGGGCCTCGATCATCTTGGCGACATCGGTGGCGTAGGCCGACGAGCGCGCGTCGGCTGGCACCGTGGTGAAGCCGATCTGGTTGTTGATGATGATATGGATGGTGCCGCCGGTGCGGTATCCGGGGAGTTGGGAAAGGTTGAGAACTTCGGCGACCGAGCCTTGGCCGGCGAAGGCCGCATCGCCGTGGAGCAGGATGGGCAGCACTTGGCCGCGATCGATTTCGGGTCCGCCTTCGCTGAGCACGCGTTGGCGGGCGCGGGCTTTGCCTTCGACCACCGAGTTCACCGCTTCGAGGTGACTCGGGTTGGCGGCGAGGCTCACGCGCACTTTGCCGTCGGAAAATTCGCGGATGCTTTCGTAGCCGAGGTGGTACTTCACATCACCATCGCCGGCGACGAGGTCGGGCTCGTAGTTGGGAGTGAATTCGTAGAGTAGCGTGGTGATCGACTTGCGGACGAAATTGGCGAGCACATTGAGGCGACCCCGATGGGACATGCCCATTTCGATTTCGCGCACGCCATTCGACGGGCAGGCTTCGAGAATCGCATTGAGAAGGATCATCGCGCCCTCGCCGCCTTCGTTCGAGAAGCGTTTTTCACCGAGGAATCGTTTGCCGAGAAAGTGCTCGAAAATTTCCGCCTCGAGCACCCAGCGCAGGGCCTTTTTGCGGCGCTCAGCTGAAGTGTCGCGTTGGGTCGCGTGTTGTTCGATGCGCTCGCGGACCCAGTGGCGGATCGGCGTGTGGTGAATGTGCATGAACTCGAAGCCGATTTTGCCCGAGTAGGTGGCTTCCAGCGCGGCGATCATGTCGCGCAGTTTCATTTTTTCGCCGTGGCGGAAATACGCGTTCCATGCGACGCGATCGAGATCGGCCTCGGTGAGTCCGAATTGCTCGAGCGCGAGGCGCGGGTTGCGCTCGGGTTTTTCCTCGAGCGGGTTGATGTGTGCCTGCGTGTGGCCGAGGGTTCGGTAGTTGTAAATCAGCGCGACGACCTTGCCGAAAAATGCGAGGTCGGAGTCCGACGCTTGAGTGGCAGTGACTGGAGCGCCTCCCTCGGCCGCGCGTCGCGGTTGGGCGGTGCCGAGTTCAAAGCCTTCGAAAAATGCCGCCCATGTTTCACCGACCGATTTCGGATCTTCGCACCACTGGGAATATTGAGTCTCAAGCAAATCCGCATTCTGCCGCACCGAAACCGTCGAGTTCATTGGGGTATTTGGAAATTATGAGGCGGGCTTGCGAATTTACCGCTTGGCCCGCCGCGCGCGGCCATTCAATAAGGGGCGCGCCCATGGGAGTCAACCGCGCAACCGCGTGATTCCTTGGAATTTCCCCGCCTCAAGGCAAAATGATACAAGTCAATCAACTCACCAAACGATACGCCCGCCACGAGGCGGTGCGAGGCATCGACTTTTCGGTCGAGCGCGGCGAAATCGTCGGGTTTCTTGGCCCGAATGGCGCGGGTAAGACGACGACGCTGCGCATGCTCACCGGTTATCTGCCGCCGACTTCGGGCACCGCGCGAGTGGCGGGCTACGATGTGTTTCACGACTCGATCGAGGCCCGCAAGCGCATTGGCTATATGCCGGAAAATGTGCCGCTTTATGATGACATGCGCGTGCGCGAGTACCTGCGCTTCCGGGCAGGGATCAAAGGCCTCGACGGCAGGGCGATGCGCCATCGTGTCGGCGAAGTGGTCGAACTCTGCGGGCTGCAGTCGGTGCGCCGCAAGATGATCAAGACGCTGTCCAAAGGATTTCGTCAACGCGTGGGCTTGGCCGATGCCTTGGTGCACGACCCCGAGTTGCTCATTCTCGACGAACCAACCAATGGCCTCGACCCGAATCAGATCCGTCAAATCCGCGAGTTGATCAAACAACTCGGCAAGTCGCACACGGTGCTGATCTCGACGCACATCCTGCACGAAGTGGAAATGACCTGTAACCGGGTCATCATCATCGATCAGGGAAAAATCAAAGCCGCCGACACGCCGGAAAATCTCATTGGTCAAATGCGTGCCGCGGGACGCGTGCAGATCGAACTGCGCTGCGATGCTGATCTCGCGGTTGGGGCGCTCAACCGCATCGATGGGGTGAAAAAAGTAACGCCTGAGCCGATGGAGGACGGATGGAACCGCTTCACCGTCTGGGTCGATTCGGAAAGCGACGCCCGTGAAGCGATGGCCAAGCTCGCCGCCGAAAGCTCGTGGCCGATGCGTTCGCTGTTCCGCCATGTCGCCACGCTCGAGGATGTGTTCGTCGAACTGACGCGGCGGGATTGAGGGTCACATCGCCACTATTCCCTCCCGCCGTCGGTCTCTCGAATTGAAGTGGGAGACACTTATTTGCTTGAATGAAGGGTGAGGATATGTTTTTCTTCGCGCGCCCGGTAATGCGAATGAGTCTCAATAACAAGAAAATGTTCCGATTTTCGGCCCTTTTGGATCTGCTGATGTCGGACTTTGGAATGTCGAAATTGCCAGCGGCATCGCTTGCGATCTTGGCCGTGAAACGCCGGATGCGGGCTTTCCATGGCGGGCAGTCGGTGGTTTCTTTTGCGGCGGAAAAATCACCGCTTCCGATGCGTTCGCTGACTCATGCCCTCAACATCGGCACGCTCGCCACTTGGATGAGCGTGGCGGCGTTTGGTTCGGCTGGAGTGATATTGGGTCGCGCGGTTCATTTGCCTCCGGTCGCGGATGTTGCGGGAGTCGAGTTGGTGGAGACTACGCTTGAGGTCGAGTCGGTCGATGTTGCCGACAACATGAACGAGGCATCGGATCAGCCGACAGCGGGTGAGAGCATCGAGCTGCCGGCTCCTCCGGAGATGTTACCGGCTTTGCAATCAGACGCTTTGCCTGAAGTCCCCGACATGCCGATCGCCGAGGTAAAAAAAGTTTCTGAAGCGATCAAGCCGGCAGCCAAGCCCGCAAGCAAACCAGCTGCGAAATCGCAGAAGTCTTCGGCCGTGGCAGGCAATCCATCAGCCGGCAACAACGCATCGGCAAGCGGTGCCGCGACGATGTCGAATGCCGCGCGGCTTGCGGCCGGTCGCATGCCGGCACCGCGCTATCCTTCCGAGGCTCGCAGTAAAGGTCAGGCCGGCACGGTGCTGATCGAGTTCACCGTCGATCCCAGCGGGCGCGTGAGCTCGGCGCACATTGCTTCGCCGTGTCCGTGGTCGGTGCTCAATCAAGAGGCTTTGCGCGCGGTGAGAAATTGGAAATTTCCACCGGGCAGCGTGATGACATTCAAGAAACCCATCGTGTTCAAACTCCGGAATTCCTGATCCATGATCGCAAACATCGTCATTGAAACTTTCATCGAAGGCGGCTGGGTCATGTGGCCGATCCTCGCCACATTCCTGCTCGCGCTCTGTGCGATTTTGGATCGCGTGTTTTGGTGGATGCAATTGCGTGCGAGCATGCGTCCGGCCGAGCAGGAGGAGGCGCGCGAAGCGGTGGGCACCGGAGATTTTGCCAAGGCGTGGAAACTTGCCGATGGTTCGGCGGATCCTTACCTGCGTAATCTGGCTGAGGGCATCAGTCATGCGCGCACCTCGATGCTCGCGGCGATGCAGCTCGATGCGATGCGCCTGATCGAAAAATCCGAGGCTCGCATGTGGGTGATCAGCACGCTCATCACGCTGGCGCCGCTGCTGGGTTTGTTGGGTACGGTGGTCGGCATCATGGGGTCGTTTTCGTTTGTCGGTGATGAATCGCTGGCGCCCACGAAAGTTTCCGGCGGCATTGCCGAGGCCTTGATCGCGACCGCCTGCGGCATCGCCATCGCGATCCTTTGCCTGCTGCCTTACAACTTTTTCCGCAAGCGGGTGTCATCGCTGCGCGGCTCTCTCGAGCGATGGATCAATCACAGCGAACTCTTGGTCAAATCCGCCAAGGAGCACGGTCACGACCTTGAAAATTTTTCCCCGAACAAGTCCGCACGCTGATGCCGGTAAAGCTCCAATCGCAGAGTGGTGATGACGAGGGCGATGAAGCCCGCATCGAGATCATCCCTCTGATCGACATCATGTTTTTCCTGCTCGCGGCATTCATGCTGGTGAGCTTGAGCATGACGCATGTGCGGCGGGTGCCGATCAATCTTCCTACCGCTTCGAGCGCGCAGGAGGAAACCACAACGCCGCCGATCCAGATCGCGATCGATGCTGAGGGCGTGACGACATGGGACAGCAAGGTGGTGACGCTTTCCGATGTCACGACGCGTTTGAAATCGGCGGTTGCCGCTGGTGAAACGCGCGTGATGATTTCGGCGGATGCCGAGACGCGTCACCGCCAGGTTGTGGGTGTGCTCGATGCGGTGAAGGCTGCGGGCGTGGAAAAGGTCGGCATTGAAACGCGTGAGGCAAAAAACTGATTTCTCATGAATGCGCGCACCATCACATGGATCAATGCCGTCGGCTGTTTGGCGCTGGTGGCGTTGGTTGTGGTGCAATGGCGCGGTGAATATGTATCGGGTCGTGAGCTGGCGAATTTGAGAACCTCTCTGGCCGAGGCCAACACCAAAGCGGCGGAGGAAACTGCCCGTTGCGTGGCGCTTGAGCGTGATCTCCAAGTGCTCAAGGAAGCGGCCGAGCAATCAGGCAAAGCGGTCGAGTCGGGCAAGTCGGTGGCGATGACCAAGGACGCGCGCATTGCCGAACTTGAAGCGGCGCTCAAGCAAGCGGGTGGCGATGTCGGCAAGTGGCAGGCGGCCATCGCGCAGCGGGACGATCGCATTCGCAAGCTTGAGGCCGAGGTCGCGGAGGCACGGCGGCGGCTGAATGAAGCCGTGGCGAAGCTCAAGGCCGCCGGCGCGCGCTGATGTGCAAGCCTTGCGATTTTTCTACGGGATCAAAGTTCTTGGCGCGTCGGTCGTGATGCCGCAAGGTCCGTGGCGATCTGGATGAGCACGGTTTTGGAAACGATTGATGGCGGCACGCGATATCTGGAGAAGCGCGGCATCGAAGACGCGCGTCGTAACATGCAGATCATGGTCGCGCATCAGTTGGCATGCACGCGGATGCAGCTTTACACGCAGTTTGACCGACCACTTGGCGAAAGCGAGTTGGTGCCCTTGCGCGAAATGCTCAAGCGTCGCGGCGAAGGCGTGCCCTTGCAGCATGTGCTTGGGGTGGTTTCATTTCATCATCGCGATTTCAAATCCGATGCGCGCGCGTTGATTCCGCGGCCGGAGACTGAGGAATTGGCCGAGTGGATTCTTTCGATGTCGATGGGCGATGATCTGAAGGTGCTCGACATGGGTTGCGGATCGGGCGTGCTTGGTCTCACCCTTGCGGCGGAGCGCCCAACTTGGCATGTGACCCTTGCCGATGTTTCGGAAGACGCGCTGGCCTTGACGAAAGAAAATGCGGCGGCGCTTGGAATTGGCAACGCGCGCTTTTTGCGTAGCGATTTGTTCTCGGCCATCGAGGGGGAGTTCGATGGCATCGTCGCGAATCTGCCCTATGTGCCGGAGAGCGAGCGGGCGAGCCTTTCGCGTGAGGTCATGCAAGATCCGGCCCTTGCCTTGTTTGGCGGGGTTGATGGGTTGGATGTTATTCGGCGCTTTATTCCTGAGGCATTTCTGCGCTTGAAGCCCGGTGGCTGGCTGGTTTTGGAAATCGGGCACGATCAGGCTTCACAGGTGGAGGAAATTCTCCGAAGCTCCGGCTTCGCCGACATCGAAGTGAAAACCGACCTCTCCGGAGTGGCGCGTTTCCCCTTCGCCCGCCGGCCAATTGCATAGACCCGAATTTATTTCATGGATAAACTCATTGTTCACGGCGGCGCGACCCTGCGTGGGTCGATCAACATTTCAGGTTCGAAGAACGCGTCATTGCCGATTCTTGCAGCGACGCTGTTGACCGGTGAGCCATGCATCATTCGCCGCGTGCCGGATGTCTCGGATACGAATTACATGATCCAGATCCTCAGCGCCCTCGGTGCGGATGTGGAGCGTTCGTCGGGCACGGTGCGGATCACATGTGAGGAAATTTCGGATGTGGCACCCTACGATCTCGTGCGTCGCATGCGGGCATCGATTTGCGTGATGGGTCCGCTGCTGGCGCGCAAAGGTCGGGCGGTGGTTTCATTGCCCGGCGGCTGCGTGATTGGGGATCGCCCGGTGGATCTCCACTTGCGCGGGCTTGAGGCCTTGGGTGCGAAGGTTGAGGTCGAGGGTGGCAACATTTTGCTGACGGCAAAGAATGGTTTGCGCGGTGCGGAAATTGATTTGCGAGGCACGCACGGACCTACGGTGCTTGGCACTGACAATGTCATGATGGCGGCCACGCTGGCTGATGGCATCACCATCATCGAATCGGCAGCAGCCGAGCCGGAGGTGCTCGATCTTGCGAATTTCCTCAATGCGATGGGTGCGAAAATTTCCGGTGCGGGCACGCGACGCATCGTGGTCGAGGGCGTGAGTGAGCTGCATGGCGTCGAGCACACGGTGATTCCCGATCGCATCGAAGCAGGTACCTTCATGGCTGCTGCAGCGATCGCCGGCGATGGCGTGCGCCTCAATCGCGTTTCGCGCGAGCACCTCAAGGCGATCACTTCGGCGATCGAAGAGTCCGGCCACCGCGTCGAATTCAATGAAGCTGGCGACTCATGCGTCATTCATCGCGGCGATCAAACGCGCGGTGTCGATCTCGTGACCGCTCCTTATCCTGGCTACCCGACCGACATGCAGGCGCAGATGACCGCGCTGCTGGCGACCACGCCGGGGATCAGCGTGATCAAGGACACTATTTTCCCGCAGCGTTTCATGCATTGCGCCGAGCTCAAACGCATGGGTGCCGACATCAAGGTCGATGCGGGCACGGCGGTGGTGCGCGGTGTCGCGGGCTTGTCTGCAGCGCCGGTGATGGCTTCCGATTTGCGCGCATCGGCTGCGCTGGTGCTCGCAGCCCTGAAGGCCAAAGGCAGCACGGAGATCAGCCGCCTTTATCACATCGACCGCGGCTACGAGCACATCGATGAAAAGTTGCTGATGCTCGGCGCGAATGTTGAACGGGTGAAAGATTGAGGGGAGAAGAGTTATGGGTTATTTGTGATAGGTTATTGGGTCACTGAAGCAGCAGATTCCTACTTCTCTCTAATAACTTATAACTCATAACCTCTAACTCTTTAGCCCCACAAAAAAACCCCACCGCGGATGGCTCCGGGTGGGGTCTTTGTTTTTTGATGATTTGAAATCAGGCGATGCCGGATTTTTCTGACTCGCTGGAGACGGACTCGACGATGGTTTGGATCACCGGTTCGTCTTCGACAGCAGCGACGGCGGCTGCGCTTGCCTCGCTGGCAGCGGTTGGTGGGATCGGTGCGAGCACGATCGGGCGCGAGCTGCGCTCGGGGTTGTCCGGCGTTTCGTCGCGTTCTTCCATCTCGCGTGCCTTGGCGCCCGAGACCGTGAGCTTGCGGCCCATGAAGGGTTGATCGTGGAGCACTTCGACGCAACGGATCGCGTCATCCATGTTGAGCATTTGCACGAAGCCGTAGCCTTTGGAGCGATGGGTCGTGCGGTTGTACACGATTTCCACGCTGCGGACCGGGCCGACGCCTTTGAACAATTCCTGAAGGTCTTGTTCGGTGACATCGTAGGACAGGTTGCCGACATAAACGCGGGTGGATTCGACCGTCGATGGGTCGCCACCGCGCGAGCGTTGGGAATCGCGGCGGCCTTGACCTTCGCCGGTTTTGGCCGAGCCCTCGGCGGAGCGTGCGTTGCGGGTGTTGGACTTGGCGGCTTTGGGTTCGCCGTGGGGTTTGGCGGTTTCCTTTTTGCGCTGAGGGCGTACGGGCTCTTTGTAGAGACCGACGAGCTTCAGGAGCTTTTGCCACCAGGTGAGCGGTTTTTTGCCGCGGGGTGGGCGGGGCGATTGGAGTCGAAACTCCTCGGAGCGACCCGATCTGGGGGAACGGGGGCCGCGATCGCCGCGGTGTGAGGATTGGTTGTCACGGTTTTTGCCTCCGCGTGAGCGGCGGCGCCTGCTTTTTCCCGATGAGTGGGATGCTTGTTCTGCGTTTGACATGTTGTCAGTTGTTGTTTTCCGGGCGGTCCGGCGCGCGTCGGATCCGGGTGGATCCGCTGGTGCTGTAGGGACCGTGTGCTGACCGGGATGGGTCCGACCTCGCGGCTTATGGTTGCCGTGCGAAGCCCCGCAGCCGTGTGCGGGAAGAAGCTTCAGTGGTGGGAGCCAGCCGGCTCGCGCCGCCGCCTGTGTGGGTGGAGCTGGAATTCCTTTTTCCGGGAGTCCGCCGAAGTCTTTCGCGGCCCGAGGGGGCAAAAGCCACTAGCATCTTACCGAACCAGGGACTCGGAAGGCCGAAATCCTGCTCGCGCGCGCAAAGTAGATCCTTTCAGGCCTTTGGCAAGGTCGGATGGTCCCGGCTGGTCAAATTGTCGCATTTGGCCTAATGCGGGTACAGCTTTTTGAGTGCGGCCGGGCCGTGACAATCGGATGGTTCGGGGGTTTATTGGGGCCATGAACGCGCGCCGGCTTGGCTTTGTCATCGCCTTTGTCGCCTGTGTCGGCCTTGGTTATTGGCTGGCGCGCACGGCCGTGCCGGAGCCGGATCGCAAGCCCGCGGCGCAGGCAGAGCACCGGCAGCCTGCCGAATGGGCGGAGCGCGAGGGGTTCCCCAAAACGAAGGCGGCACCGCGAAACAGCGACGCGATGGGGGATCGGGCCGCGAGCGAACTGGGTGCGCTCGAGGGCGAGCGGGTACTGATCTTCAAGGACGCGGCGGGCATGGCGCGTTTTCTCGAGCGGGCAGCGGGAAAATTGCGGATCATTTCCCGGCTGGATGCTCTGCGGGCCTTGCGGGTTGGATTCGCCGACCGCGCGGATTTCGAGCGGCTGCTCGATGGTTCGGAAAACGAGTCGTTTGTTTTTCCGGTGGTGATCCCCGGATTGCCTGAAGGTGGTGTGCAATCGGGTGCGGTGGCGCTTGGCGGCGGGGTGCTCGGGTGGTTGGGCATCGATGGCGATCGTGCCGATTGGGGCAGCGGGGTGATGGTGGCGGTGCTCGATACGGGGGTCTCTGCGCACGGGGCATTGCGCGGCGAGATCCGCTCGCTTGAGTTGGTGGCGATGCCGGAAAATTTGGCCGATTGGAATGGCCACGGCACGGCGGTGGCTTCGTTGATCGCGGGCGATGATGCGTTGACGCCCGGAGTCGCACCGGGTGCGGAAATTTTTTCCATTCGCGTCGCCGACGATGCGGGGAACTCCAACAGTTTTGTGTTGGCGGAGGGCATCGTGAAGGCGGTCGATGCCGGAGCGAAGGTCATCAACATTTCGATGGGCAGCTTCGGCGACAGTGCGATCATGCGCGATGCGATTGCTTACGCGGACAAACGCGGAGTGCTGCTGGTCGCGGCGGTCGGCAACAATGGCATCGACCGCGTGACTTATCCGGCAGCCTACGAGTCGGTGATTGCGGTCGGAGCGGTGGATGCAACGGGTGAGCATCTGGATTTTTCCAACTCCGGATCGGCGGTCGATCTTGCGGCGCCGGGCTACGGAGTGAATGCCGCGTGGAGTGGCAACGAGGCGGCGCGGGTGTCGGGCACATCGTTCAGCGCGCCGATTGTTTCGGGTGCCGTGGCGGCACTGATGTCGCAAAAGAATATTTCCGCGAGGCAGGCCTACAATTTGTTGTCGGCAAATTTGAATGACGGTGGTGCGCCGGGAAATGACGATGAGCTTGGTGGCGGCATGCCGGATGTGGGAAGAGCAATGCAGAGCGGTGAGTCTGGGATTTATGATGCGGCGATCGCATCTCAACGTGTATTGGCGGCCGATGCGTCGAATCCGAATGGCCAGGTCGAGGTGGTGGTGCAAAACCGCGGCACCGAAATGTTGGTCAACACCGCCGTGAAAGTTTCAGTGGGAGGCATGAGCACCACCAGCAATTTGAGCACGCTCGCGCCCAACGCGGTCGCCACCGTGCGCGTGCCGGTGCATCAGGATTGGAACGAGGCAACCGGAGGTTTGCGCATCGAATCGAGCGCGCAAGTTTCGGGAGGAATGGTCGACATCAAGCCGTCGAATGACCGTCGAATTGAGATCCATGGGCAAGGGGCTGCAAAATGAGATTGTGCAGGCTTGCGCGATTCGCATTTGAAATTTGCGCATGCCGTCGCATGGTCTCGGCACATGGGCAATGAGCCAATATCAGGCGAGGAGATTTCATCGGCAACCTTCTGCCACAAGCTGCGAGGCATGGTGGCGATCGCGGGACGCAAGACGTTGTTTTCGTCGCTCGTGCTTTTCAATTGCCTCAAGGATCGCGACACGCCGGCATGGGCGCGCGGCGTGATCGTCGGGGCCTTGGGGTACCTGATTTTGCCAACCGACCTGATCCCCGACATGCTGCCGGGCGCGGGATATGGCGACGACTGGAGCACGATCGTTGTCGCGCTGGGCACCGTCGCGGCTTACATCAAGGAGACGCACAAGCTGCGGGCAAAAGAGCAACTGGATAAACTCTTCGGCGGCCGGAACACCGCTGCGCCTGCGGATTTTGTTGAATAATCCGGCAGATTGGAGTCAATAAGCACATGGGAGCGCGCGCAGTTTTCATGAAATCGATGATCCATTTGATCGCCGCATCCGCGTTGATTGCATCAACCGCGATGGCCGAGGTTAGGATCGATGAGAAAGTTTTTGGCGATAGCCTCGGTGGTTGGAAAAAGCGCGACAAGCAGGCGGCGGAGTATCCCTTGTCGGGTGCCACTTATCGCACCTACCGCCCTGAAGTTTCTCCAACTCCTGACGGCGGTATTTTTGTTTCGGTGCGCATCGATCATGTGCGCGGATGGTTGTCGACCGATGATCATGCGATCCTTGAAGTGACCATCAACAACAAGGGCGCAATTGTTTCGGCCCGCTCGAACATTGCGATTCAAGGTCGTTCGATTTCAAGTGACCTCATCCGCGGTGCCGGCGAGAAAGGCAAGGCGGCAGTGGGTGCGGATCGTGCGGTGCAGATCGGCACGGATTTGGTGGCGAACCTTTCGGAGAAATTGCTGCGCGAGAAAATTGTCGAAGCTGGAAGGGTTTCGTTTCCCGCGGCGCTGCGTCACAATTACAACCGTTTGTTTCAAGCAATCCGGAATGAGGTCGCTGCTCCGCCGGCTCCCGAAGTAAAACCCGAGCCCGAAAACAAATCCGATGCGGCACCAACAGCGCCTGCGGAAAAGGCAGAGGAAAAGCCGGCATCCGCCAGCGGCGCGCTTGAGATCAAGCCATACGCAACGCCGGAGAATGCGGAGATTCCCGCAGCGCAGTAATGTTTGGAAATCAGCCGCGCGGGTGCAGTTTTTTGTGCAGCGATTTCAGGCGCTGACGATCGACATGCGTGTAAATCTGCGTGGTCGATATGTCGCTGTGACCTAACAGTTCCTGGATCACCCGTAGATCCGCGCCGCCTTCGAGCAGATGGGTGGCAAAGGAATGTCGGAGCAAATGAGGGTAAATGTTTTGCTCGATGCCGGCGCGCTTCGCGCGTTGCTTGACGATTTGGCGAATGCGATCAGGCGAGAGCGCGGTGCCACGCACGCTGATGAAGAGATGCGATGAGGTTTTTTTGTTAACCAGCGAAGGCCTTTCATTGGCGAGGTAATCGGCGATCGCGGCGAGGGCTTTTGAGCCTACTCTCACCACTCGGGTTTTGTTGCCTTTTCCTGTGACGCGGATGAACCCTTCTTTTTCGTCGAGCATTTCAAGTCGCAGATTGCACAACTCGGAAAGGCGTAGGCCGGAGGAATAAAACAATTCGAGAATGGCTATGTCGCGTCGACCGAGCGGCGTTGATGCTTCGATCGAATCGACAAGTTTTTGGATTTCTTGCGCGTGCAGCGTTTCCGGCAGGGTTTGTTCGGGGCGCGGCGCGAGCAGGGGTTCTGCTGGATCCATCACAAGTTTTTCGCGCAAGGCCAGCCAGCGAAAAAATATTTTCAGGTGAACGGTGGTGATGCGCAACGACGCGGCACTGAGGCCGGTTTTTTTTCGCTCGTGCAGGAAGGCGGCGAGTTCTTCGGTACCAACATTGGAAAGCGTGATTTTTTTTTGGATCAACCAGTTGGAAAGCGCGTCGAGTGATTGGCGCACTGAGAGTTGATAGGCATCGGACAGTCCGCGCTCGGTCGCGAGGTAGCGGATGAATGACTCAAGTTCCCGATCCATCGGTGGAGATGTTAAAACCCGCAGTTGAATTGGCAATGCGGCGTTTTTAGCCAATGCCCTTTCGCAGGTCGCGCATGCTCCAGAGGCGGGTGCCTGCGGCAGTGGCATTACCGCGCATCTTGCGGGCGCCGGAGTTTCGTTTCGGGCCGAAGCGTGAGCGGGAATTGGCGAAGGCTTCGTCGACAAAGATGCGGCTGCCAATGACGGCCCCGTCCGTGAAGTAGCGGATGCGGTGCTGAAGCATTCGGGCGAAGGGAATCTCACCATCGCGTTGTTCTTTGGCGGATTGCTCCACTGGCGTGAGCTGCTTGTGCGGCTCTTTCGGAATGCCTTTGCGCGTGGTCTTGCGCACCAAAGAACCATCGCGGCCGATGCTCTCGGAAGTTTTTTCCACCGCATGCGCCATCAGCATTTTGCGGTATGCGCGTGAAACTTCGCCCGACCATAATGCAGCATCGGCCAACATGCCCTTGTGCGCACCCCATGCGCGAACAAGCCCTGCACGCGCGGTTTTGCCATTTCCTTTCGCGCCGCCGCCAATCGCTTCGCCATAGCTGCTCCAGCGGTATTCGGCCGGATCTTTCACAAGGCCGGCTCGCACTGGGTTGAGATCGATGTAGGCCGCCATCGTGCGCGCCGCGACGCCGTCTTCGACGATGACGCTTTTGAAGCGGTCTTCCCACAAGCGACCGCTGCGTTCGTGAACGCGGTTGTGCCACTGGGTGTAGCGCTGCAGCAGGCCCTTCATGAACTCGCCCAGGTCGTGCATGCGATAGGTGAAGCGTTCGTGAATCTGCGCTACGACAACGGATTCTTCCGCGAGGCCGGCTTTCACGAGCTTGCGCGCGTCGACGAGCTCCTTGGCCACATTCGCGACGAAGGCTTCGTTGTAGAGAGCGGAGAGGCGCTCGAGGAGTTCGGTGTCGGCAAGGCCGGCGTTGGGCAGGCCGGCATTGGATTGGCTTGGGTTGGACAGTTCGGTATTGGACGCGCTGGTTTTCGGCATCGGCGGGACCTCGAGCAGGAGATGGAAGTGGTTGTCCATCAG
>CANHQM010000007.1 GCA_947462835.1 Akkermansiaceae bacterium | reverse complement strand
GCACCCAGTCTGGCAAAACCGCAAAAGTCGCCCTGGTCGCAGTGATGAGAAAAATGCTCAGCGTTCTCAATAAAATGATCGCTCAGCCAAACTTTTCACTTGCCCATTAACACCACTGCTTTGCGGTAAATCTTTCTGAATTAGCGACGACGCGAGCCAAAGTTTATAACGAGAGTTATAAAAAAATCACTCAGACCATGCCGAGCTTCATACGGCCTTCTTCGGAAATCATCTCCTGATTCCATGCCGGATCCCACACGAGCTCAACCCGTGCTTCATCGACGCCCTCGATGGTCATGATCTTTGCCTGCGCATCCGCCGCAATGACCGGACCCATGCCGCAGCCGGGCGCGGTCAGCGTCATCTTCACCGACACCACCGTCTTGTCGTCTTCCTTGTCGACGCTGCAATCGTAGACCAAGCCGAGGTTGACGATGTCCACCGGGATCTCAGGATCATAAACACCTTTGAGCTGACCCCACACTTGCTCTTCGATCGGCGCATCTTTCAAGCGCTCGGCCTCTTCCTGCTTTTTCTTCTCCTCAGTCATGTCGATGCCAAGCGCATCGGCATCCTGTGAAGAAATGCGCGCAAGACCTTGGCTGGTCGCGACGGTGAAAGTGCCACCAAGTTTCTGCGTGATGTAAACCTCGGTCCCGGCAGGAAGCGTGAGGGCATCGCCACTCGGAATCTGAATCGCTGCCACTTCGCGCGTAAGGTTGATCTTGTCGTGCATGCGCGGAGTAAAAACCATGATTTCCGCCCGTGCAAGGAGTGACTTGCGAGGATCATGCGGGCCTGCCCACACGCCCCGCGAAAATGACAGCCGTGGCGCTCAAATTTTCTTCCTCATCGGGATCACTCTGCTTCATTGGGCGCATGCGATTGCTCTGCGCCACCCTCGGCATCCTGATTGCCCTCGCCGCCCCTTCGATGCTCTCGGCCGCCGGCAAAGCGGACAACAAGGCCAGCCTTTCCTTCCACGTCGAGACAGAGGCCAGCGACAACCCGAAGATGATCTTCCCCCACACGCTCAACAACGGGCAAACACGCTACTTTCGCAGGCTTCCCGAAATCAGCACTAAGGATGTCGTCTCCTACAGCCCCTTCCCATCCGATGCCGGCGATGGCTATGGCGCAGTATTCCGACTCAGGGACAGCGCCGCAAAACGACTCTCAGCACTGACGAATATCAATCAGGGCAAATGGCTCGTCGCCCAAGTCAATGGCCGTATCGTCGATGCAGTCATCATCGATCAACCGATCAACGATGGCGTGCTGGTCGTGTGGAAAGGCATCACGCTGGCCGACCTTTCGATATTCGACAAGTCGACCAAACGCAGCGGCGAGGACGACAAGAAGAACAAAAAAGATTGAGCCCCGCAGTCACGTCATGATCCGCACCTTGCTTTGCACCCTCGCGTTCTGCGGCGCGCTCCATGCCGCGCAGGACCTTCAACTGCCGACCGAGAACACGCATTTATTCAGCAACGAACCGGAGCGATTCTACATGCATGTGGATCGCATCTTCGAAGGCCAAGCCTCGAAACCCTGGGAGGGCGGATCCTTCGGGTTTGTCCGCAACGCCTTTCGTTTCGAAAATGAAGTGCTGCTCACAAAATTTCACGAAGGCATCGATATCGCACCCATCAAGCGCGACCGCTCGGGCAACCCGCTCGACCTAATCACCAGCATTTCCGCCGGACGCGTCGTCCACATCAGCCCCCTTGCCGGACGCAGCAACTACGGCAAGTATGTCGTCGTCGAACACGAGTGGGAAAATACCGCTGTTTATTCGCTCTACGCCCACCTAGCGGAAATCACCTGCCAGCCCGGCGACAAGGTCAAAGCCGGCTCGGTGCTCGGCCGCATGGGCTACACCGGCGCCGGCATCGATCGCGTGCGCGCCCACCTCCACCTCGAGCTCGCCATGCTCATGAGCCCGCGCTACCAGGACTGGCACGACCACTACGGCCGCGGACTCAACACGCAGGGAAATTTCAATGGCATGAACCTCGTCGGCACCGATGTCGCACGCTTCTTTCTCGAACATCGAAACAATCCAGAGATCCGCTTCAGCGACTTTGTCACCAACACTCCGGGCTACTTCAAAGTCACCACGCCCATCACGGGTACACCCGACTTTGTGAAGCGCTACCCGTGGATTGTGAAAGGCAACACCGACAACCAAAAATCCTGGGAAATCACTTTCAGCGCCACCGGTCAACCGGTCAGCTTCTCGCCAAGCAGCCGTGGAGTGAACGCCCCGGTCGTCACTTCCGTAAAGCCCTCGGCCAAACCCCATCGCTACCTCACCCGCAACCTCATCACCGGCATCGGCAACCAAGCGACACTCACCCCTCAAGGCCTACAACTCGTCGCCCTAATCACCAATCAATTCCCCGCCGCAGCAGCAAACAAATCAGATCCTCCCAGGTAATCCGCCTCACAACACACTTCAACCACACCATGAACGACAACATCCTCGCCAAACTCCACTCGATGGGCCTCGCCCTTCCCGAAGTCCCCACACCGGTCGCCGCCTATGTGAACTGCGTGCGCTCGGGAAATTTGCTATTCCTCTCCGGCGGACTCCCCATCGATGCTACCCGCAAAGTGATCGGCAAGGTGCCCACCCAAGTCTCCATCGATGAAGCGAAAGATGCCGCACGCATGATCATGCTCAACCGCCTCGCCGTCATTCGCGATGCGATCGGCTCACTCGACAAAATCAAACAAATCGTCGCGCTCAACGGCTTCGTGAATTCCGAGGCTGATTTCTACGACCACCCGCAAGTGATCAACGGCGCCTCGGAATTTCTCGTCGAACTCCTCGGCGACAAAGGCAAACACTCCCGCACCGCCCTCGGCGCCGCCGCGCTGCCACTCAATGTCGCTGTCGAAATCAACCTCACCGTCGAAGTCGAAGGTTGAGGGGGAGTTAGAGCTCATTGATTAACACACACTGGCGGCGATTTCCAACCGCCGTCCCCCATCTCACTCCTCCCGATACCCCTCGGCCTTGCGCTCATCGATGCAACGCGTGAGCCAGCGCACCAACTTCTCGGCTTCTTCCGATTCGTTGCGCAGCGAACTCAACTCGTTCCAATCCAGCTGCGCACGCGACTTCGGTGCCGCGATGCGGTTGATCTCGAGCTTGGCCATGATCGCCTCGGTTTCACGCGGGTGCGCGTTGAGGATGTTCGCCGGGCGTGGAAGTTCATCCAAGGCATCGGCGGTAAGCCCAAAGGAAGTGACCCCCACGCCAAAGGCCGCGCTCAGACGACGCAGGCCATCGGCCAAAGCCTCGTCCTCGATCGGCGACGCATAAATCAATTCCCCACCCTGCGCCCACATCGACACGGCAAGGGTCTGGTAAATATCCTCACGATAGGTGTGCAGCGACGGCTGGATCCGCAGACGCGCAGCGTGCAAACGAAACGGCGCGATCCCCATGCGTTGCTTGAACGAAAGCATGGTTTCATCGAGCGACATCTCCTCGTCGGGCGAGCCGCCGGTTTCCCAATCGACCAAGACCAGCTCGGGGTACTTCCACAAATTCCCAATCGGCGCGTCTTTGCCGAAGGCCTCGCGAAACGCAAAAGGAAATCGACCGTTGATTTCAAAATATCTCGTCACCACCGCGCGGAATTTGCGGATCCGCAGCATCGCGCCATCGACAGCCTCGACATCCGCGGCAGTCAAATCCTCAAGCCTTCCTTGCGTCAGCGCCAACAACTCCTGCGCACCGGACAAGGCCGGCAATGGCGCGCTGCGACGATAATAACCCTGACCCTTCTCAACCTTGGCGATCGGCGAACCGGGATCGCAGGACATGATGGAAAAATGATAACGCAGCGAGGCATCGGAATAATTTCCCGTCAACTGCAGCCGCGTGAGGCGAATCAATTCAGTCCCCTTGATGGCATCAGTCGGGTTTCCGGGAAGCAATGGCGGAAGGATATCGGAAAGTTGCTTGCGGAGACTCATGTGGCGCGGAAATTGGTGACCCGACCATCCAAGGGGCGGGCCCCAAGTCCATCAAGCCCCAATCGAAAATTGTTTAAAAAAACAGCGACCAAGCCCGCTTATTTTTTGAACTCACCACATAGCTGTCCTTGCCGTTCGGCACAAATCGGCCATCTTGCTTGCCATGCACCGCCGAGTTTTGCTCGCCCTTACCCTGCCCTTCCTGTGCCTCAACGCCATGGCCCAGGCACCCGACCCCGCAGCGATCTTGGAAGGCGCGCGCCTCTCGGCGTCCCTCACCAAGCTTGAAAAAGGCCTCACCGGCAGCATCCGCAAGGGCAACCACAAGACCCCCGTCACGCTCTTCCTGATGGGCCGCGAAATCCAATTCCAGTTTTCCGAAAACCCGAACACGCCACGCATCTTCCACATGCGCATGGGCGATTCGTCGTACAACCTTTTTGAAATCATCGATGGCAAAACCCGCGACCTGAGCGCCAGCCAACTCGTCGCGCCCATCGCCGGCACCGACCTGACTTATGAGGACCTCTCACTGCGGTTCTTCTATTGGCCCAATCCAAAGCTCGAAGGCAGCGAAGATGTCGGCGGTCAACCCTGCTACAAAATCCGCATCGACAAACCACACAACACACCCGGCCGCTACGATGTGGTCTATGTCTGGGTACACGAAAAATTTGGCGCGTTCATGAAAATCCGCGGGCACGACTCGAAGGGCGGATTGCTCAAAGAATTCCAAGTCGAGGACATCATGCAGGTCGCAGACAAAGTTTGGACGCTGCGCAAAATGCAGGTCGCTTCGCACGATCCCGCAAGCGGTCGCCGGATTTCGATCACCGATGTGACCTTCGACTCGCCCAATCAAGTCAAGCCACGCGGGCTTCGCTAAAACAACGACCATCGTCCATGTCAGGTTGGATCGACGCGCACAACCACCTGCAAGACGCGCGCCTCGGCGATCACGATTCGATCATCCGCAGCATGCGCGAAGCGGGCATCGAGAAATGCATCGTCAATGCCACCCGTGAAGACGATTGGTCCAAGGTCGAATCCCTCGCCATCGCCCACCCGGACTTCATCATCCCCGCCTTCGGCATCCACCCATGGCACGCACACACCGCATGCCCCGGTTGGCAGGAAAGACTCACGGCATTATTGATCAAATACCCGCAATCCAGCATCGGCGAATGCGGCCTCGACCGCTGGATCGATAGCCCTTCGATCGAAATTCAAACCCCGATCTTCATCGATCAACTCCGCATCGCACGCGAACTGAACCGCTGCGCAACGATCCACTGCCTTCGCGCATGGGAACCCCTGTTCGACGCATTCAAACATCAAGCGCCGCCGGAAAAATTTCTCCTCCATTCGTTCAACGGATCGATCGAAATCGCTCACCGACTGATTCCGCTCGGCGCGCGATTTTCCTTCTCCGGCTATTTCCTCAAACCGGAAAAATCCCGCACGATCGAGGTCTTCCGGCAATTGCCACCCGAACTGATTTTACTCGAAACCGACGCACCCGACATGACCCCACCGGCGGAGTTCACCACCCACCCGCTCGCCGGAAATCTCAACCACCCGGCGAACCTGCCTGCCATCAGCGATACCCTCGCCAAGGCCCTGCACACCAGCCCCGAGCACCTCGCCGATCTCACCCGCGCCAACACAGTCGATTGCTTCACAATTTCATGAGCCATCACGCCAATGATAGCCTTGCATGTCGGGGCATGGCGGCTATGCATGTGTTGTGAATTTGGCCGACTTTCGAAAGGAATACTCCGACCGCGGCTTGCGTCGCGCCGATCTCAAAGCGGATCCGATCCAACAATTTGGCGACTGGTTCAAAACCGCCACCGATGTGGGTGTGCATGAGCCGAATGCCATGACCCTTGCCACCGTCGGAGCCACAGCCACCCCTCTGCAACGCACGGTCCTGCTCAAAGGTTTTGATGAAAATGGCTTCGTGTTTTTCAGCAACTACGAAAGCCGCAAGGCCGCAGACATGCGCACCAACCCGCAAGTTTGCCTGCTCTTCCCATGGCTCACGCTCGAACGCCAAGTGATCATCCAAGGCCGCGTCGAGAAAACCACCGTCGAAGAATCAACCGCCTATTTCCACTCACGCCCGCTCGATTCACAAATCGGCGCATGGGTCTCGAATCAAAGCGAAGTGATCGCATCACGCGAAGCGCTCAACGCAAAACTTAGTGAAATCCGCCAGCGCTTCGCCGATGGAAACATCCCGCTGCCACCCTTCTGGGGCGGCTATCGCGTCGTCCCCGCGACCATCGAGTTCTGGCAAGGCGGCCCCGCCCGACTCCACGACCGCTTCCTTTATTCACGCAAGACCGATGGCTGGAAAATCGAGCGGCTTTCACCCTGATCCAGCACACAAAAAACCCACGCCACCGCCCGCATGCAAAACCGCTTCTACGGAAATTTCGACACCGAACGCCTCTCGGGTCGGCAAGATGCCGGCGACTATCGCAGCCCTTTCCAGATCGATCGCGACCGCGTCCTGCACACTCCCACCTTCCGCCGCCTGCAAAACAAAACGCAGGTTTTCTGGAGCGGCGAATACGATTTCTACCGCACCCGCCTCACCCACTCGCTTGAAGTCGCGCAAATTGGAAAGTCGATCTGCCTATGGCTCAAATCCCAAAGCGACGGACCGCTCGAGCCGGATTTTTTCATCGACCCCGACCTGATCGAAGCCACATGCCTCGCCCACGACCTCGGCCACCCGCCATTCGGTCATGCGGGCGAACGCTCGCTCAACCACCTCATGGCCGACCAAGGAGGCTTCGAGGGAAACGCGCAAACCCTGCGCCTGCTCACCGAAAGGATTTTCTCTGCCAAACGCACAGGCATGGATCCGACCCGCGCCTTTGTCGATGGCATCCTGAAATACAAATCACTGTGGAGCGAACTCAAGACATCGCTCGGCCATAATCCACACAACCATTTCATTTACGACGACCAGCAATCGCAACTCGATTGGGTCCTCGCCGGTCACGACTTCCCGCTCGAACTCCCGCCCGGCAAGGCGCGCGATTCGTTCAAATCAATCGAGTGCCAGGTGATGGACTGGGCCGACGACAGCGCCTACTCGCTCAACGACCTCTCCGACAGCGTCCGCGCCGGATTTCTCCACATCGAAAAAATCGAAGCATGGGCCGAGCGCCGCAATCACCCAATCGGTGAAGCCACCCCCCTCGGCGACCTCATCCGCGCCATCCGCCAGCGCCGCGTCGATCCTTTCGTCGGCAAACGCATCGGCCACTACATCCGTGCGACAAGTCTCGAATCGCAAACCAATTTCCTCAGCCACCTCACCAACCGCCACCGCTACCAACTCGTCATCGACGAACACGCGAAAGCCGAATCCGAGATCTTCAAAAAACTCGCCTTCGAGGTGGTCTTCCTCTCGCCTCAACTCAAACAACTCGAGCTGAAAGGCAGCCGCATGCTGCGCCAACTCTGGGAGGTTCTCGGCACCCGTTACATCGACCGCGAAAGCATCGACGGACAAAACTTCCAGCTGATGTCCGCCGAAAACGCCGATGAAATCACCGCCACCGATTGCGCCGCCACCCGCGCGCGACTGATCTGCGATTACCTCGCCGGCATGACCGATGGCTACGCCGCCCGCACCTACAAGCGGCTCTTCTCGCCAGACTTCGGCTCCATCGGCGACCTGATCGGTTGACTCTCTAAAATGACCATTGATTGCGTTGAGTTACTGATTTTTTGATTAACAAAAATCACTCAAGCCATCCCCACTCTTCAATCAGTTCATCAGTGAAATCAGTGGTAAAATAACCTCTTCAGGCTAAAGCGATCCCGTTTTCAAAATACCCACATACGGCAAGTTGCGGTACTTGCCTTGGTAGTCGAGGCCGTAGCCCACGACGAAGTCATCGCCGATTTCAAAGCCCACATAGTCGGCCTCCACATCCGCCGCGCGCACCTTGTCCTTGGCCAAAAGCACCGCAGTTTTGACGGCCACCGCGCCCTCGTCCATCAGCCTCCGCGTCACCGCATGCAGCGTTCGCCCGGTGTCCAGAATGTCATCGAGCAACAAAACCTGATGCCCCTTCACCTCGGGGAAATGACGATCCAAAAAATCCACCACGCCCGAACTCTCCACACCCCCATGGTAACTCGCCACATTCAGACACTCGATCTCCAACACCCGCGGCACCCGCCGCAAAAGATCGGCCGCAAACACCAATGCGCCCTTGAGCAAAATGATCACCACCAGCGGCCCCTGCGGAAAATCCCGCTCAATCTCCGCAGCCATCGCATCAAGCCGCTTCTCAATCACCGCTTCATCGATCAACACGCGCTCAATGTCATCCCGCATGCCCCGAAATAACTTCCCCCCACACACGCGCCAAGCACGAATGCCGACCTAAACTCAACGCTCGCGCTTGAAACGCAGCACCTTCTCACCATCGCGACACATGTCCAGACGGTCACGCGCATGGAGCTCTAGAAACATCGGATCCTCCCGCAAAGCCTGTAGCTCAATCCGGCGATGATCCCTCTCGGCCAACGCCACACGCTCACGCTCTTTGGCCTCCGCCACCTTGACCTCAATTTTTTTCAACAGCTTGTGCTGCGGCACCGCCGTCGCCACCACCACAAATCCAAGGCTCACGCAAAACAACACAAAGGCACATCGCACCAACGCCTTCACTAATCGCGTCCGGGCCTCCAGACGCGACAAGATACCGGCATCCATGTGTTTACCCGCCATGCGCTTGACCCAAAAACACTTACGCCAGCCAAAATGTCAAGCAAACTAAAGGGTTTGGCGTCTCGCCCTCTTCTCTTGAAACTTGAACACTTGAAACTTGAAACCTCCCCGATCACCTCGACGCCTCACGCAAGCGCTCAAGCCGTTCCATCGCCGCCCCGCTGCGAATCATTTCGCGCGCGATCTCAATCCCCTCGCTCATCGAGCCGGCAATCCCCGCGCAGGCGATCCCCGCCGCGGCATTCAAAACCACCATCTCGGTCCTCGGCCCACGATCTTTGCCGGCCAAAATTTCCTGCAGCAGCACCGCATTCTCCGCCGCCGAGCCACCCTGCAGCGACTCGACCCCCACCGGCTCCATGCCAAAGTCGCGCGGACTCAACTCGACATCGGATCGCGAACGCTTGCCACCAGTCACGCACAATCGCGTCGTCCCCATGAGGCTGAATTCATCCACCGCCCGACCATCCGCCGTGGCACCATTCACCACCCAAGCACTTTCACGCCCGAGCCGCTCAAGGATCTCGGAAAAGACCGGACACAGGTCGCGCGAAAACACCCCGACCAACTGGCACTGCGGCTTGGCCGGATTCAACAAAGGTCCGATCAAATTGAAAATCGTCCGCACCCCGCGCGCGGCAAGCATCTTGCGCACGCCCACCACGGCCTTGAATGCCGGATGATAATTCGGCGCAAACATGAATCCCACGCCTGCCCTCTCGACGCAGCGCCGGAATTCATCCGGCGGCAAATCAATCCTCACCCCCAGCGCCTCCAACACATCAGCCCCGCCACTCTTCGAGGTGATGCCACGGTTTCCGTGCTTCACCACCACCGCTCCTGCGGCCGCCGCCACAAACATCGCGGTCGTCGAAACATTGAACAAATCCAGCTTGTCGCCGCCGGTGCCGCACACATCCAAGGTCGGTCCGGGCAAATCAAGCTCACCCAAGCCGGGATCAACAGCGTGACGCAAAAACTCCTCCACAAACGCCGCAATCTCCGCCGCGCTCTCACCCTTCACCGACATGGCCTCCAACAAGCTCGCCTTGCGCTCATCGGCCACCGCCGCGTCCAAAAGAAAATTCGCCGCAAGCTCCACTTCTCCAGCGGACATCTCACGCCCTTCCTCAAGTTGTCGAATCAACGCGTCCATGCGCACTTTCGTATCATCCGACCAGCCTTCAGCCCAGAAGGAAATTTATAACGAACTACCTTATAATTCACCCGACCCCATCGCATCAATCCAAAAATACCAAAAAAAATTTTCCGATTTTTTCTTGGGTGTCCCAACAAATGTCCTACCCTCGCGGTTATGAATTAGTGGCATATCCACACACCTGACACCTTCCATGAATCATTTCTCCCCCGGCGACCGAGTCGTTGCCATCGATACCGCGCTGAACGGACCAAGGGTGCTTCCAAACCACTTCCCTGACGACTGTTCGTTTCATTTTCCCGATGGACCCTTGCAACCAAAAAAGGTCTATCATGTCTATGCCTGCAACGTAACCGGCAACGGCACCCAAGGCCTCTACCTCACCGGACTCAGGGTCTTCCTCGACCGCACGGAAATCTCATGGAGCGCATCCCGCTTCCGCCGCGTGGAATCAACCGGGCATCCAAAAATCAGCCAGAGGACCGAACCCGATTCCTCGAGCTCGACTCAGGATTCGGACTCGGCTCTGGAAACATAAGGCGACTCACGCAGCACCGGCACGGCCGATCCGCTCAGCCACTTCCACCACTGCCAGACGCAGGACAAGGTGATCAGCGCGACGAGCGTAAGAAACACCGACACGACAACCACATCCAAGCGCGCGTTGAAGAGCGCCGATTTCAAAACCGCCAGCCTCTGATCGCTCACACCGCCCGCAATCTCTGCCTCGATCTTCGCGATCGCCGGAATGAACCCCGCAGCCTTCGCAGAGAAAATTTTCATCCATCCGGCGACAAAGGTCACCACCGCCAGAAACGCCAGCGGAATCACGGTCACCCAAGCGTACTTCGCGCGGCCCGACTTGATCAAAATGGTGGTGCCAAGGCAGAACGCGATCACCGCGAGCAACTGGTTTGAAATTCCAAAAATCGGCCAAAGGCTTTTGGCGATGCCCTCGGGATCGATCGCTCCCTGATAAAGAAAATACCCCCAGCCCGCGACGAGCAAACCGGTCGCAAGAATGTTGCCCAACCAACTGCCGGTATCCGCAAGCGGCTTCCAAACATGCCCGAGCAGATCCTGCAAAATGAAACGCCCCACCCGCGTACCCGCATCGAGCGTGGTGAGAATGAACAAGGCCTCAAACATGATCGCAAAGTGATACCACAGCGCCAGCGCGGTGTCGCCCGGCAGCACGCGTGAAAACATCGATGCCATGCCCACCGCAAATGTCGGCGCGCCACCGGTCTTGCCGATCAGTGTCGGCTCCTGGATTTTTTCCGCCAACTCCTCCATCTCCTCAAGGGTCACGCGATACTCGGGACCATAAGAGTTGATCTTCTCGATCTGGCGCTCGACCGCCACCGCATCGCGCGCGTTCACCGGCGAGTTGATCGCGAAATACTGACCCGGCGGCAGCGCACTTGCCGCAATGATCGCCATCAACGCCACCAACATCTCGGTCACCATCGCCCCATAGCCAACGACCCGCACATCGCGCTCGCGTTCAAGCAACTTCGGCGTCGTGCCGGATGAGATCAAGGCATGGAATCCGCTCACCGCACCGCACGCGATTGTGATGCACACAAATGGAAACACCGGCCCCGGCACGACAAATCCGCTGCCATCGATGAACGGCGTCACCGCAGGCATCTTCAACTCGGGCATCGCCAACACGATGAAAATTCCCAGCACCACCACCGTGCCAAGCTTCATGAAAGTGCTCAAATAATCGCGCGGCGCCAACAGCAACCACACCGGCAAGACCGACGCGGCAAAGCCGTAAATCATCACCGCCCATGCAAGGTCCTTCGCTTCCCAACGCAGCGCGTGATTCCACGAATCCGGCAAATATTTTCCGGCCACCACCGCAACGATGAGCCCGAGCACACCGATCACCGACGCACCGATCACTCGCATCATGCCGGTCTTGATCAACAAACCCATCACCATCGCCAAGGGAATCGTCGCCGCGATCGTGAAAAGCCCCCACGGGCTTTCCGCCAAGGCCTTGACCACCACCAGGCCCAACACCGCGAGCAAAATTGTCATGATCGCCAACAGCGACACCATCGCCACCAAACCCACAAACGGATGCACCTCCTCCTTGAGCATCTGACCCAGCGATTTGCCATTGCGCCTCATGCTCGCAAGCAACACCACCGCATCATGCACGCCACCACCGAGCGTCGCGCCGATCAAAATCCACAAAGTCCCGGGCAAATATCCAAACTGCGCCGCCAACACAGGACCCACCAAAGGCCCAGGCCCGGCGATCGCCGCAAAGTGATGACCAAACACCACCCACTTCGGCGTCGGCACGAAGTCCTTTCCATCCGCACAGGTATGCGCCGCCGTCGCACGTTGATCATCGACCGCCAGCACCTTCGCCACCAACCACGCGCTGTAAAAACGATAAGCCACCGCAAAGGTGCAAACACCGGCCACCACCAACCAAATCGCATTCACGGGCTCCCCCCGCTGAAAGGCCGCCACCCCCACCGCAAAGGCACCCAAAAGGGCAATCGTCAGCCATAGCAACACGCGCAAAAATTTCATGATTCGCCATCGATAACGATCGCCCGCGACCCTGCCAAGAAAGATCATCCGCACCTTGCCAAAGGGATGACTTCGTGGGAAACCCAGCCATGCACGGCCCCATTCGATTTCTGCTGCCATTTATTTTACTGGCGTCCTGCACGCCCTACGAACCGGCAATCGCACCACCTCAAAAGAAATCCGCACCAACACCGCCAGCACCCGCAACGATCACTCCAACACCGCTGACCGAAGCACCAAAAATTTCCGAATACCCCAGCCCGCTCACAGAGCTCGCAGCGCCCAGCCTCGTCACGCGCAACCTGCCGGAGTTCAACCTCGAAGGCGTCGCATTCGATTCAAGAACCCACCGCCTCCGCGTCATCGATCAAGCCGACGGACCCGGCACCACCTTCGCCGATGCCGCCCAAGCCGGCACTTCCCGCAACGCACTCGCCGCCATCAACGCCGGATTTTTCACACCCGAAGGCGAGCCACTCGGCCTGCTGGTCGCCGCAGGAAAATCCGCCGGATCATGGAACTCGGCGACCTCGATCGGCAGCGCGATCTGGCACGAATCCCACTCGGGCACCTCACGCATCAGCCGCCGCAACGAAACCAATCCGGCCACCGCCAAACAAATGCGCGAAACCCTGCAGTCCGGCCCGATGCTCGTCGATCACGGCCTCACAGTCAGCGGCTTGGAGTCGGATAAAACCAGCGCCCGCTGTTTCATCGCATGGGACGGCGGCACCCGCTGGTTCATCGGCCGCACCTCCCCCTGCCCGCTCAACTCGCTCGCCGCCACCCTTGCCTCCGGCAAACACTGCGGCTGGACGATCCACCGCGCCATGAACCTCGACGGCGGCCGCTCCTCCGACCTCTGGGTCTCCTCCCGCGTCAGCGGCGGACCCCTCACCTCACGCCCACCATGGAATCGCCCGGTCCGCAATTTCCTCATCCTTGTGCCACGGGGATGACCCACGCGATCGCGGAAAATCCATCAATCCTCTTGGAATTCCAAACCACACTTGATAGAGTCCGACCGTTCACAAAAATTTCATGCACCCTCGCCGTCATGCCCTGCTTCTCATGACCATGGCATCAGCCCTCTGCCTGAGCGCCTGCGCGTCGCGTCAAAACACCATCACGGCGACCACCGAAGCACCGAAGACAAGCTTCACTTCGAAGCTGAAAAAATTTACCGTCGTCAAGCTGCCAAAATTCCGCATGCCCGGACCATTTTTCGAGCCCGACATCAAAATCGTCGAACCCCGCGAAAAGGATCTGAAAAAACTCCCCAGCGGCAGCGAGCTGGCCCAAGCCTACCGGAAAAAACAACGTGGCTTTTTTTGGATCGTCGGCGGACCGGTCAACTTCAAAGAGCCCGATCTCCCCACGCCCGGCGTCGACATGGGCGAGGACCTGCTCCCGCCCCTGCCGCAATAAGTGCCGCGACGATCGCGCCTTCATGACTCTCGTCCGATTCGCGGCTTGATCCATGACCGCTCTTGGCGGATCATCCTCCCATGATTCGCCCGGTCATGGCCCGACTCGCCTTCTTCGCATTTTTCATCAGCCTCTTTTCATCCTGCGGTGGCAACCCGCCACCACGCGCCATCCCGCGCGGCGAGGCCTACCGTCAGCCGGTCAGCAACGCCCCGGGCGTCTCGGCGCCGACGCCGATCCCGCGCAACCCGCCGCCACCGATCGTTGGCGAAAGCGCGCTCGTGCTCGATGTGCAAAGCGGTCGCGTGCTTTACGCAAAAAATGCCGATGTCCCACGCGCGGTGGCCAGCACCCAGAAAATCATCACCGCACTCTGCGTGCTCGATACCGGCGATATCGACAAACCGGTGACCATCGCGCCCAGCGACCTCAACTGCGAACCCACCCGCCTCAATGTGAAACCCGGCGATGTCTACACCCGCCGCGAACTCCTCAAGGTCCTCATCGTCAAAAGCGCCAACGACATCGGCCGCGCACTCGCCCGCGATGTCGGCGGTGATCAGGAAACTTTTGCGATGCTCATGAACCGCAAGGCGGCCTCGCTCGGCATGCGCAACTCGCACTTCCGCAACCCCCACGGTCTCACCGAACCCGGCCAATACTCAACCGCCCGCGACATGGCCATCGCCGCCCGCGCCGCTTACCGCAGTCCGCTCGTCCGCGCCTACGCCAGCACGAAATCCTACAGCTTCCGCTTCAACGACGGCCGCACCCGCCTGCTCGAAAACACCAACAAGGTCCTCAAGACATTGCCCTACTGCAACGGCCTCAAAACCGGCACGACCAATGCTTCCGGACGCTGCCTCGTTTCCAGCGGATCCCTCGGCGGACGCTCGGTGATCGTGGTCGTGCTGAAGTCGAACAGCCCCAACATCTGGACCGACTCGACCAAGTTGCTCCGCTGGGCGCTCGAGTCATCGCCGTCGTAAAAAAACCAACGACACAAAAGGCCGCACTTTCACACACTCCGCGCCCCATGCCCAAACCCACCGAGGAACTTGCCCAACTTCGCGAGCAAGGCCTCGAACGGATCCTGCATCCACTCGACTCGCCCGCCGGCATCCGCGTGACCCGCTCCGGCAAAACTTTGTGGAACTTCGCATCCAACGATTACCTCGGCCTCGCATCGCATCCAGCCATCGCCGAATCATTCATCGAGGGTATCAAAAAATTTGGCACCGGCTCCACCGCCTCACGCCTCGTCTGCGGCACGCTCGCCCCACACTTGCAACTCGAGGCAGCCCTCGCCGAAGCAAAACAATCGCAAGCCGCGCTCACCTTTAGCTCAGGCTTCGCCACCGCTCTCGGCATCATCCCCGCCGCCGTCGGCAAAAATGATTTTGTCTTGCTCGACAAACTCTCACACGCCTGCCTCATCGACGCAGCCAAACTCTCAGGCGCGACGATCCGCGTCTTTCCCCACAACGATCTCGCGAAACTGAAATCGCTGCTCGCATCGATTCGCGCCAAATCACCCGACGCACAAATCCTCGTCGCCACGGAATCAGTCTTCAGCATGGATGGCACGATTTGCCCGCTGTCGAACTTGCTCGATGTCGTCGAAGCATTCGACGCGATGCTCCTGCTCGACGAAGCCCACGGTTTCGGCGTTCTCGGCCCCAGCGGCATGGGCCTTGCCGAACAGGAAAATGTCGCCCATCGCATCACCTTCCAAATGGGGACACTCAGCAAAGCCGCCGGCCTCTCCGGCGCTTATGTCTGCGCCTCACAAGATTGGATCAAGCTCCTCATCAACAAAGCCCGACCCTTCATTTACTCAACCGCCCCACCACCGGCGATCGCCAGCGCGGCACTCACTTCGCTGCAAATCATCCGCTCCAAAGAAGGCGCAGCACTCCGCAAAACATTGCGCGAAAACATCGCCACCCTCACATCCGGCGATTCGCAAATCCCAATCATCCCCCACATCCTCGGATCCAACGAAGCGACACTCTCCGCCGCCAACGCACTCATCGACGCCGGCTTCCTCGTTCCCGCGATCCGCTTCCCCACCGTGCCACGCAACACCGCACGCCTCCGCATCAGCCTCTCGGCCGCGCACCCGCCAGAAGCCATCAAATCGCTGCGAGAAAAACTCACGGCCTGATTTCGGCCGTGCCCAACTCACATCCCCGGGATGCCCAAGCCGCCCGTGAGTTTTTTCATCTCCGCTGCAGCCTTCTCCTTGCCTGTGTTCACGGCATCCTGCACCCCCTTGAGCACGAGCTCCTCGAGAAATTCAACATCCGCAGGATCCACCACCGAAGGGTCAATCCGGATCGACAACACATCACCCGCGCAATTGGCAGTGACCGTCACCTTTCCGCCGCCCACCGATGATTCGACTGTCTGCTTGGCGAGTTCTTCCTGTTTGGCGGCAAGCCCGGCCTGCATCTGCTGGGCCTGCTTCATGAGTTTGGCAATGTTCATAATGGACTGGTTATGGATTTGAAAAAATTTTCACGCACCGACAATTTTGCCTTCGAATTTTTTCAAGGCAGCTTGCACGAGCGGATCCTGATAAAACGAATCATCCGCCGAAGCTTCCTTGGGGACTGGTGCTTCGACGATTTGCGCCTTCGGCTCGGGCTTCGGTGGCTCTGGCGCGGCAATAGGCTCGCTCACCTCGGGGGCGGATTCGATCAATGACCCAAGCGACTCCAATGCGGATGTTTTGGATTTCGCTGCAGGCTTGGCCACCGGTTTTGCGGGCGCGGCCGCCGCGGGTTTGGCCTCTTCAAGCCTCGGCGCAGCTGCCGGCGCTGGCGCTGGCGCTGCTTGCATGGCAGCCACCTCCACCGCAGCGGAAAAATCCTCACCACCTTCACTGATCCCTTTGTTGAGGACCTTGATGACATCGGTGATGCGAAATTCTCCCAGCGATTGGATCGACTTGATCACTCCAAGTTCGAAATGCAGGCGCTTGTTGGTCGCCCATTTCATCCGGCTCTCGGTCTCGGCAAAGACATCGATCGCCGCCAGAATGCGATCCGACTCATAAGCCGCACTCGCAGCCAACAAGGCCTGCCAAAGTTCGGCAGGAATCCCCTCGCCGTCGGCCGCAGGATCCAACTTCGCCACGAGCAAGGCACGCAGGCATCCGATCAGCTCGCCCAACAGTTGCGAAAGATCGCGACCACTCTCGGATTCTTTTTGGATCAACGACAAAGCGGTCGGCGTGTCGCGCGACAACAAGGCAGTGGTGAGATTCGCCACCTTCTCGCGCGAGGTGAACCCGAAAACATCGAGCACATTTTCCTCAACGATCCGGTCACCGCAGAACGCCACAAGCTGGTCGAGCATCGACTGCGCATCACGCATGCCGCCATCCGCCCCCTTGGCGATCGCCCACGCGGCCGCCTGATCAAGATCAATGCCCTCCTTGCCCGCAATGTGCAGCAAGTGATCGGCAATCAACTGCGTCGGAATCGGCCGCAAATCGAAACGCTGACACCGCGACAAAATCGTCGGCAAAATTTTGTGCGCCTCGGTGGTCGCAAATATGAATTTCACATGCGGCGGCGGCTCTTCGAGCGTCTTGAGCAAGGCATTGAACGCCGCATTCGAAAGCATGTGGACCTCGTCGATGTAATAGATCCGAAACTGACCCCTACTCGGCGCAAATTTCACCGAATCCCGCAGCTCGCGCACCTGCTCCACGCCATTGTTTGAGGCACCGTCGATCTCCAGCACATCCAACGAACGCCCCTCGGCAATCTCGACACAGACATCCTCGTTGGGATCGAAATCAATTTTCGGCCCGCTGGTGCAATTCAAGGCCTTGGCAAAAATCCGCGCGGTCGAGGTCTTGCCCGTACCCCTCGGCCCAACAAACAAATAGGCATGCGCCAGGCGGTTCTGCTGAATCGCATTGCGGAGGGTCACCACCACATGATCCTGACCCAACACATCGTCAAAGGTCCGGGGACGGTATTTTCGGGCAAAAACCTGATAGCTCACGGGCCCCAGTGTAGGCGGCGGAGCGGGTTTGTCATGACCGAGTTTCAGCGAAATGCAAAATTTGGCGCAGCCACCGACAAAGCCTGATTTCCCACCTGCTCGGGGTTGAAGTGTCCACCGAAGCCGCTAGACTTGCGGCAGATGTTCTCCATCAAGGGCAAAAATATTTCCTGGATCCAAGGCGCGAGCCTCTGCGCCGCCGCCTTCATCGCGGGCGGCCTGATCGCCGCATTTGGGCTCAAGGCGCCTGCCAAAAAAGAAAGCAAGGCCACGCCCGCGATTCGCGACACAACCAATCATTCGGAGGTCGAAACCAAATTGCGGGCCGAGATGGAATCCGAGCTGAAAAAACGCAGCGCCGAGATCGAAAAGAAATCCGCCGAGGAAATCAAAAAACTCAAAGCCGAGCTGACCCCAAAAACGCCCCCTGCCGGCGCGATCACCGATGTCCGCAAGCTCCGCAACGGCATTCCGTTCAAAACCGAAGTCAAAATCGACCCCGGCACGATCTCCTCTCACGAACGCGAACAGCCGGAAAGCTACTCTGCATTCTACCAGCTCAGCCTCAAGCGCCCCAGTCCCGCCACCACCCTTCCCGAACTGATCAAAACAAGTCCGAGCCTCCCAACCCTTCTCCCAGGCCTGCCCGCCCTGCTCGAAAAGGCCGAGGTCTCAAAATGGTTCCATACACTTTACGACAACAAGATCACCCGCATCCGTCGCCACGCCACATCGCTCAGCGAAATTCTCAGCAAACACAATTTTTACGACTGCGAAACGATCCTCCATTTTCGCAGCCACACCGGCAGACCGGTCTTCTTCATGCAGGCGGAAATGGATGTGGTCTCCGACGGATCCGACGGCGACCGCCTGGCGCAAATGCCCGAAAGAATCGTCAACTCCACCCACTACCAGCCCTTCACCAGTTTCGCATGGAGGAAACAAGGTCAGACCCCGAATCCGATGATCGCCGGTTGGCAAAATCGCATCGCCGGTGCCGAAAAAGAACTCGCCGCGGCCGCCACACCGGCCGATCGCAAATCATGGCTGCGCGACCGCATCGCCTATTTGAAACGTGGCATCGAGGACATGAAGAACCGCAGTTTCCTCATCGCAGAGCACGACCCCTTCATCGTGATCCCGGTCAACATCCTCACAGAGAATGACCCCTTCGCGCCAAAGGCCGGCGACTACGCGGTGATCGTTCACAACGACAAAATTTATCCCTCCATCGTCGGCGATGGCGGACCCACCTTCAAGGTCGGCGAAGCCTCACTGCGTGTCGCCCGCGAACTGAACGCAAACGCCTCACCTTACAGCCGTCCGGTCTCCGACCTGAAAGTAAGCTATGTCGTTTTCCCCGGCAGCCGCGATCCCGAACGCAAAGCACCGAAGTACGAAACATGGCGCAAACGCTGCCACGAATTGCTCCAGGAAATCGGCGGCAGCTCCGCGAGCTTGCATGCATGGGATGACACGCTGCCGAAAGCACCTTCACTGACCACACCGATCGACACCCCACCCGGCTACCCGGCGCCGATCAATCCTTCTCCAGCATCCGCCTCAACCTCTCCCGGTTCAACGCCGCCAGCACCCGCATCAACAACACCAAACAAACCAGAGTCACCCCCAACTCAATCAGCGGAGCCACCCCTCGATCCACCTTCCCGCTGAGCACATCGAGCAGGTGCGGAAAATTTCCAAGCCCACGGCCCGCACCCAACAAGGCCAAGACACCGGCGCCAATGATGCCGTGCCATTGCGACTTGAGGGCAAACAATCCGCAAATCAGCAATCCGCCACCAAGCGTCAGCGCCCCGTGCAAAAATCCCAGCGCTTCGCTGCGCTCAAGCATCCGCATCGCGAACAAGCCAAGGCCGATCACCACCGCGCCGCTGAAAAATATCTGCAATCTCACACGCGGAATTTGATGCATCCCCCTGCGATGGCAAGCACGACGATCCCGGGTTTACATGCGCCACCCAATCACGCAACATCCGAGTCGATGACCCGATACTGGCGCGAAAACAAATGGCACGATGCCGATTTCCTGCCCATGAGCCCCACCGACCGCGGCCTCACCCACGGGCTCGGACTCTTCGAAACGATCCTCGCCATCGACGGCTCACCCGCGCTGGTGGACCGACACCTCGCCCGCATGCTCACCTCCTGCGAACGCCTCGATTGGGAAAATCCACTGCCAAATAAGCTGCGATCCGCAATCATCTCACAACTCACTGCCGCGAAACTCGACCACGGCCGCGCCAGAGTCCGCCTCGCAATCAGCGCCGGCAGCGGCCAACTCGCATGCCCCAGCATCGGCCGCGACCACCTCGTCTGGATCACGGTCTCCCGCACCGAAGATCCACCCGCAAGCATCACGCTCTGCAAAGCACCCTTCGTCCATCCAAGCCATTCGTTCCTCAGCGGAATGAAATCGGCCTCCTACGCCGACAATCTCCTCGCGCTCAACCATGCGCGGCAACGCGGCTTCGACGATGCCCTGTACTTCAACGATCAAATCCACATCTGCGAAACGAGCACCTCCAACATCTTCGGTGTCATGGACAACACGCTCCATTACCCGCCCGATGACACCGGCTGCCTGCCCGGCATCACGCGAACCCTCATCATCGAACTCGCCGAAAAAAACACCATCAGAACCTCAGCCACATCCCTGACCGAAAGCGACCTGATGACCTGCGATGAGGTCTTCATCACATCCGCCATCCGCGGCCCAGTCAGAGTCTCACGCTACGAATCCACAGAATACACCCAAACCACCCTCACCGACAAATTGCGCGAATTGTGGCAGCAAGCTGTCACCGCAGAAGCCGCACGCAACAAAGCCTGATCCATCAAACACCATGGCCATCGAATCCTTCTCGACCTTTCATCCCAAGATCCACGAAAGCGCCTTCATCGCCGCCAGTGCCGATGTCATTGGCCGCGTCACGATCCACAAAGAAGCCAGCGTCTGGTACAACGCCACCCTCCGCGGCGACATCAACGAAATCACCGTCGGCCCGCGCTCCAACATCCAAGACAACGCGGTCATTCACCTCGCCGATGATTTCGGCTGCCACATCGGCGAACTCGTCACGGTCGGCCATTCAGCCATCCTCCACGCCTGCACGGTCAAAGACGAAGTCCTCGTCGGCATGGGCGCCATCGTGCTCGACGGATCCGTCATCGGCGAACGCTCAATCATCGGCGCCGGAGCCCTCGTCACCGGCGGCACCATCATCCCACCCGGATCGCTCGTCCTCGGCTCACCCGCCAAAGTCGTCCGCACCCTCAGCCTCGACGAACAATCCAAAGTAAAAGACTGGGCTCTCAAATATGTGAAAGGCTCACGCGAATATCTTGTGAGGGGGTGAAGAGTTAGAAGTTTTTGGAAAGAGAAAGAAGAAGCGGCATATCTTCCTCTTCGCTTGAAACTTGAAACTTGAATCCTCTTTTATTCTCCCTCCAGCACCGACCTCATCTCGGCCGCTGTCAGGCCTCCATCGCCGCCGCCATCCTCGTCGAGTCCAGCCGCCAGCTCGCGCTTGCCTGCCTGCATCCTTACGACCTTTTCCTCCACCGTCCCACGGGTCAGCAAACGATAAACCGTCACCGGCCGCGTCTGCCCGATCCGATGCGCACGGTCAGTCGCCTGAGCCTCGGCAGCCGGATTCCACCACGGATCAAAATGAATCACCACATCGGCCGCAGTCAGGTTCAGCCCATAACCGCCGGCCTTGAGGCTGATCAAAAACACCGGCGGACCATCGACTGATTGAAACTTATCAACAAGAGCCTGACGATTTCGTGTCTGGCCATCGAGTCTCAAACAGCCCCACTGACGCTCTTGAATGTGCTTTTCGATTTCAAGTAATTGCTTCTGAAACTGGCTGAATATCAATACTTTATGATTTCCAGAAATTGCCTCTTCGAGAAGCTCAAACAGTCGTTGTAATTTGGCGGATCTCTCAAAGGCCAACACTTGTTTCAACCTTTCGTTTCCAAGTAATGATAGATCACAGCAAGCCTGCCTCAGACGCAGCAGAGCGGTGAGCATCCGCATCCGAACCGCCGCAGCATTGCCGGAATCTCCAGCGACCTGCACCAGTTTGCGCCCTTCGACCTGCAAGTCCCGATACACGCTCTTCTGCTGATCCGTGAGTTCGCACCACTCGTCAATGATCAATTTCGATGGCAGATCTGGCGCCACCTGCTCTTTGTTGCGCCTCAGCATGAGCGGCTTCAAGCGTAGGCGAAGTCGCTCCATCACACTGAAATCCCCACCCACGGCCCGCAGTGGAATTTCATACCGCTGCTTGAAATCCTCACGCACCCCTAGCCAGCCGGGCAGCACAAATCGGAAAATCGACCACAAGTCCCCCACCCCGTTTTCGAGCGGCGTACCGGTCAGCGCGATCCGCGCCTTGCCGCGTAATTTGAACAAGGCCCGAGCATGATCGGTATCAGGATTCCGCATCAAGCTCGCCTCATCGACCACCACCGCGCGGTACTCACGCCCCAAGTGCCAAACAAGATCGCGCGCAAAAGTGCCATAACTCGTGATCACGACATCCCCATCACGAAGCCCTTCGCGCAAACTCTCGCGTCCCGCGCCATGCAACACAACCACCCTCCGCTTCGGCGCAAACCTCGCGAATTCCGCACGCCAGTTGCCCAGCAAGGACGCAGTCGCCACCACCAGCACAAGACCGGACTCATTAGGCTTCGCTTCAAACAAATGCTCAATCACCGCAATGGCTTGCAGCGTTTTACCAAGACCCATGTCATCCGCCAGCAAGGCCCCACCAAATCGCCGCACACGATCCACCATCCACGCCGCGCCCGCCGACTGATAAGGCCTCGGCTCGGCCAGCAGCGTTGATGGCTTTTGAAAGGGCTCGAGCGCCGCACTTTTCCCTGAGCCCGATTTAGAAAAATTCGCACAAAGCTCCGTCACCACATCCGCCGAGACTCCCTTTGCCTCATAGTGGCCTCCCTCTTGGCGAACATCGAGCTCGGCCATCAAGGGATCGATCAAGCTGCCAATTTCATCGGACAGCACGATACGCCGACCATCGCTGCGCTTCTCGACCCCAGCACCGGACCGCAGCATGCGCTGGATCTCCGCCGCGGGTACACGCGCACCATCTCCCGTTTCATACGACAAATCAAAATTGAGCCAATCATCGCCCGAGCCCTGAATCTCGATGCGCGGAGAAACAAGCACCACTTTTTCACGCGCCCGTTTGAAATTCACGCTTTCATCAATTTTCCACGCCCCACGCAGTTTCGGCAGAACCCGCGAAAGAAACCCAATCACCGCGGCCTCGCCCGCAAGCACTCCACGCTCGTAGACCGAAAAATCAAATCCTGCGGCACACATCATCTCAAGCACCTTGGCCTCGCTCGCCAAGTCGCGCACCTCACAGCGACCTCCCGCGAGACGCGGCAATGCGGAGACAGTTCCAGACATCGGAAAAACGACATCACCACCCTCAAATCGAAGCGAAATGCCAGCCTCCACACGCGACAGGGATCCATCCAAGGCCAGCACCACCTCAAAGCGCGCGGGCACAAAATGCAGCGACCCAAGCCACCCCGACTCGGGCAATTCGAGCCAATTTTGAAACAACCCGATGCGATCCAAAAATTCGCGCATCGGCAATTCGACCGGCGATTTTCGCGCAAGGCCACGCATGATCCTTTCACCAACATCGGGCATCGCCCCATCGCCCAAACGCTCGAGCCCCGATTCACTCACCCGCCAACACGCTCCATCGAGCTCAAACCATTCGCTCACAGCAGGAATCAATCGCACGACATCACCGGCATTGTGTACCTCCGAAACCGCAATCCGTGCCCCTTTGGAAATTTGCAAGGCGTCGGACGACTGCCCCGACCGCAGGCGGGGATGATCGATGATCGCCGATAAGAAATCATCGACCCGCTTTCCATCCAAATGCAAATGCATCTCCGGACTTCGCGCCACTCGCTGCGACTCCAACCAAAGCCCAAGTTTTTCATCCGCTGCGGAAATTTCATCGGCCTTGGATTCGCGCACCAAGACGCTGAGTTTTCCGCGTTGCAAGGCATCCCGCCAATTTACCGGCAACACCAAATCCCACGCGCACGCAGATTTTTGCGCAGCTACCGCCTTCGGCTCATCCGGCGTTTTCACGGCATCAGCCCCCACCAAAGACTGCAAACCTGTGGCCACCGCATGACAACACACCTCGCCACTCGCCTGATTCTCCGGACAAGAGCAACGAACCTCAAAGTCGGACACCGACTTCACCACCACCCCCACACGAAAAACCCGCTTTCCAACCCGCACGGCACCCCGCCATCCACTCTCGGTTTTTTTCGCCTCCACCACCGCCCCACCATCACGCAAAGCCAAGCCCTCCTTGAAGGCCCGCCATGATGCCGCCCCACGCAGCGCTTGTTCCGTCCATCCACTCATCCGCCACCCATCATTCACGGGAAATGCTCGCGGGCAACCTTGGGAAATGTCGTCTCACCAATGCCATTTCCCCACAGACAAACAGACTTGTTGACATGGATGCCTTTTAGGCATACATAAAGTTCGTGATTTTTGAATGGGACCCGGAAAAAAATGAAAAACTCAAAAAGGAGCGGGGCATATCCTTCGAAGAGATTGCGTTCTTACTCGGATCAGGCTGCCTTTGGGCTGTCACCAAACATTCGAATGAAGACAAATACCCAAATCAGAGAATTTTCCTGATACCTATTGATGGAAAAATTATCGCCGTACCTTTTCTGCAAGATAGAGAAAAAATTTTTCTCAAAACAGCTTTCCCATCGAGAAAGATGACCAAACTTTACAAGCAAGAACAACCATGAAGCCAATAACTGCCGCGGAAGAAAAAGAAATGATGAACGCACTCGAAAGCGGAGCAATCCAAATCGAGAAGCCGTCCCGAAAGCTGCTTTCAGACTTGAAAAAAGCTTCTGAGAACACCTTCAGAAAAGACCGCCGCATCAATGTGCGCCTAAGCAGCCATGATTTGCTTGGCATACAAAGAAAGGCACTTCAAAAAGGCCTTCCCTATCAGGCCTTGATTGCAGGCCTGATCCATCAATATGTGGAGGGCGACCTACAGGAAAAAAGTTAATTTGCGGAAAGTGACCTCATTATTTCGAAGGGCCCACATTTAACCAACCTCAGCTATTCATCGGGCGATCTGCTTTGCATTGACCCCGCACCGCCCATAGCGAAACTTTTGCTCATGGAAATGCCCGAGGACGACTTCACCGACATCCTGCGCAAGTCGATGATTGGCAACGCGCTTGCGCCGGCGGAACTCGCGCGCAGGGCGGAGACGAGTCTCGCAGCGCTGAACCGTTTTCAAAAAGGGCAATTCGACGAAACCCTTGCACGCAAGATCGCCACCGCGCTCGACCTCGATGCGAATGCCTTTGCCTCAATCGACTCCTATCACCCAGACGCATCCATTCCACCAGAAATTCACCGCCTCGAATTACCCTTCGGCAGAGGTCATGTGAACGCATGGATGCTTGAAGCCGAAAACCAATTGATCCTTTTCGACACCGGATATCAGGCCAAGGACCTGCTAGCTGAAATCGATCAACGCTTTGGCCGCCTGCCCGATCGGGTCTTTATCACACACGCCCACCGCGACCACACCGGCGGCATCCGCAATCTCCTACAACATGGCATCCCGATCCATGCCCAAGGCATCCGGGAAACGACTCCGATGAAACCCGGTGATTCGATCCGCATCGGCAAGGTCACCATACGCGCATGCGACCTCGCGGGTCATGCGATCCCCGCACTCGGCTATCGCATCGACGGATTATCCAACCCGGTACTGATCACCGGCGACGCTCTTTTCGCCGGATCCATCGGCGGCTGCGCCACACCCGAGGCCTATCGCATCGCCCTCAAAAACATTCATCACGCATTTGAACACAGCCCACCAAACTGCGTCATCCTGCCAGGTCACGGACCCGCCACCACTTGGGGCGCCGAAACAAACCGCAATCCGTTTATCGCCAGTGTGAGCGGATCTCTTTGAGGATCAAATCCGCACATCCACCATCGCGCGCTTGCGGCGGAGTTCGATCCACCTTTCATACTGCGCCGAGGTCTTTTTCTTGCGCACGCGCTCTTCGATCATCGGGCGCACCTTTTCTAGCGGCGGTGGCGGACCCAAGGAAATTTTGATCGGCTTGACGATGGTGAAGCCTTGCGGGTCCATCAAGGGGCCCACGACGCTGTCGACTTTGGAATCAAAAATGATCGCCGCAAATTCGGCTGAGAGATCCGTGCGCGGAACATTTTCCTGAAGTCCGCCATTTTCCGCGTAGGCGTCCTTCGAATGTTCCTTGGCGAGTTCTCCGATGTCCTTGCCACCGGCGATCTGCTTGGCGAGATCCTCGGCCAAGGCCAATTGCGTGTCTGGCGTGACAGCCGGATTCGCTGGATCGACGGCCGGAATGAAAATTTTGCGGAAGCTGATTGTGTCCTTGCTGAAATCACGAAGCGTCGGCTTCACCGCCTCATACTCGTCGCGAATTTCATTAGGCAATGGCGGTGGCGCATCGGAAAATTGCTGAGCACGCATTGCCTGCACCACCATTTTTTCGCGCGTCATTTCGCGATACCCTTCCATCGTCAGACGGCTGCGCTTGAGTTCTTCACGAAATTTCACCTCATCGCCGTTGTACAACTCACGCATCTGGCGCTTGACCTCCTCATCGATGAGGTAGGGCTTGATCGAAGCACCGAGCTGCTTGAATTCATCAAGGATGATCTGACGGTCGATCAGTTCCTGCATCACACCGGCCCTGGCTTTTTTGAATTGCTCTTCAAATTCCGCACCGCGGCGCGGGTACTGTGCGCTGAGTTGCGCATACACCGGCGCGAGCATGAAGGAAACTTGGTTCTTGGTGATAACCCGGCCATTGACCTTTGCCGCGATGCCATTGACCTCGATCGGCCCGCTTGATCTTGCTGCCGTAGGGGCTTGCGCTGATGCCGATGGCGCCATGATGGCAGTTGCGGCGATGACGAGGCTGGCGGTGAATTGATGTTTCATAAGTCGCTAAGGAAAGCCACGCGAAGCAATGCGGCCATCCATGATGCCCGAATCATCCCCCCGACCCCACCGGATGGCAAGCTACTAAAGTCGCGCACTTGGGCCTTTTGTGGACAAATTTAACCAACAATGACGCTGGTGATGAGGGCTCAAATCTGATAGCTTCATCCCAATCGATGGAAACAAACGAAAACCGCAAAGCCTTGAAGATCGAGCCCTTGCTGGGCGGGCTGGCTCTCTTGCTGCTTCTTGCAGGATGTTTTTATGTGCTCAAGCCCTTCTTCTCCGCGATTCTTTGGGCGATCATTCTGACTTTTTCGCTGCACCCACTGCAAAAAAATTTCAGCCAGTGGTTCCGTGGTTCAAAAACCCTCGCAGCCTGCCTCGTCACCCTCATGGTCCTGCTCGTGATCGCTGGACCATTTGTCGTGGTCGGCATCAGCGTCGCCAAGGACGGCAAGGAGCTCGCCATCGCCACCAAGGATTGGTTTTTGTCGATCCCTGACACGCCACCCAAATGGATCAGCAAAGCTCCGGTGATCGGCGAAGAACTCGGCAACTACTGGAGCGACATTGCCGCGGACCGCAAGCGGTGGATCGAACAGCTCGATAAAGAAGTAGAATCGCCCATCAAGAACAAGGCAACCGCGGATGACGACGATATCAAAGTCACCCCACACACCGAGTTGCTTCCGGGATATGCCGAACAAGTCCAAGCTGAATCGGCGGACAAGACCACAGCGAAACCCGACAACGAATCATCCCCCATCATCGCGATGCTCGGTCGCTTTCTCTCATGGGCCCGCACCGGCCTCATCGCCGTCGGCCTCACTGTAGGCCAAGGGGTCACACAAATTCTCATCAGCACTTTTCTTGCGTTCTTCCTCTTGCGCGATTCGCCACAACTCGCCGCCCGCCTCAACGTCAGCGTCGAGCGTCTTGCCGGTGATAGAGGCCGGCAGCTGATCAAAGTCGCGGGCAACACAGTCAGCGGCGTCATCTACGGTATCCTAGGCACCGCCATCGCACAAGCCATCGTCGCAGGCATCGGCTTCACCATCGCAGGAATTCCCGGTGCCGTCCTGCTCTCGGTACTCACCTTCTTTTTCGCCGTCATTCCCTTTGGCCCCCCGCTCATCTGGTTGCCCGCAACCATCTGGCTTTTCGCCAACGAAAAACACGGACTCTCGCTCTTCATGCTGCTCTGGGGCATCTTCGTCATCAGCAGCGTCGACAACCTCCTGCGCCCCTACCTCATCAGCCAAGGCACCAAACTACCCTTTGCGCTCATCTTCTGCGGCGTGATCGGCGGAGCACTCGCCTTCGGTCTGGTAGGCGTCTTCCTCGGACCCACCCTGCTGGCCGTGGCCTTTCGCCTGATCGAAGAATGGTCATCGGAAAAGCCCGCCATCACATCCGAGTCACCAGCAGCAAGCATTTAGGCATTGCACAGCCAGCCATGTGGGGCATAACCCGCGCGTGGCGTTGAGTCCATCCAAGCTGGGAGCCGTTCTCGAGGTTTTCGAAAACAATTTTCGCGCGCACGGCGAGATTGGCGCGTCGATCAGCATCTGGTGGCGCGGTCATGAGTTGTTATCCCAGGCCGCCGGCTGGTGTGAAAAGGAGCAGCTCAATCCATGGAGAGATCAGACCCTCATTCCGGTCTACTCCGCCACCAAGGTTCCTTCGGCCGCAACCTTGCTCCTCGCTCTTGCCAATCAAGGCCTGGATGAAACCACCCCCGTGCGCGAGGTGTGGAGAAATTTCCCGATCGCCGCCGCAAATTTCTCCCACCTCCTTTCCCACCAATGCGGCCTCGCCATCCTCGATCACGATGCCGATGTGCATGACCACACCGCCGTGGTCGCTGCGATCGAAAATCAAATTCCCACATGGCCGCTCGGCAGCGGTCACGCCTACCACCCACGCACTTTTGGCGCGCTCACCGATGAACCCGTGCGCCAACTCACCGGCCAAACCCTCGGTCAATACTGGCGCGAAAAGATCGCAGATCCGCTCGGCCTCGATTTTTGGATTGGATTACCCAGCAACGAGCATCATCGCGTCGCGAGACTCTACCCAGGCAAGGCAGGTCACACGGAAACCAGCGATCCATTCTACCAACAACTCAACTCGCCAAACTCACCAACCCGCCGCGCCTTCACATCGCCACGCGGGCTCCACTCGATCCAGGAAATGAATTCCCCCAAGGCCAGGTCGGCTGGCTTTCCCGCACTCGGCGGCATCGGCACGGCTTCTGCGCTCGCAAAATTCTATCAAGCCATCCTCGGCCACATCGAAAGCCCACTCAGCCCCGCCATCCGCCACGCGCTTACGACACCTCTCAGCTCCGGCGACGACCGCGTACTACTTCGCTCCACCGTCTTTTCCTGCGGCGCGCAACTCGACCCGCTCGATGCCGATGGCCAAAAAATCCGCAAAATTTTCGGCCCCTCACCCCACGCCTTCGGTCACCCCGGCGCCGGCGGCAGTCACGCACTCGCCGACCCGGATTCCGGCATTTCCTTCGCCTATGTCATGAATCAAATGAACCTCGGCGTGATGCCCGGGCCGAAATGCATGGCATTGGTCGAGGCGCTTTTCAGCGATGACGGGTAATCCCGTGAAGCATGCCGCTTGACCGAATCAATCGGCGGATTCCATGCTCACCGCCGATGCGAATCCTCACCGGTCTCCAACCCAGCGGCAAACTTCATGTCGGAAACTATTTCGGCGCAATGGAGCCGGCCGTGCGCCTACAGGATCAGGGCGAAGCATTCTATTTTATCGCCGATTACCATGCGATGACCTCTTCACACAAGGCCGACGCCCTGCGCGAAAATGTCCGCGAACTCGCCATCGACTTTCTCGCCTGCGGTCTCGACCCGGCAAAGGCGGTCTTCTTCCGTCAAAGCGCAGTGCCAGAGGTCAACGAACTTGCATGGATCCTCTCAACGATCTGCCCGATGAGCCTGCTGGCAAAATGCCATTCGTACAAAGACAAGACCTCGCAAGGCATCGCACCCAACCACGCGCTTTTCGCCTATCCGGTCCTCATGGCTGCCGACATTCTTCTCTACGATTCCAACAAAGTCCCTGTCGGCAAAGACCAGAAACAACACCTCGAAGTCACACGCGATCTCGCAGTCAAACTCAACGAAACCTACGGCGAAGGCACCGCAGTGATCCCCGAACCTATCATCCGCGAAGAAACTGCCATCGTCATCGGACTCGACGGACGCAAAATGAGCAAGAGCTACGACAACACGCTACCGCTCTTCGGTGATGAAAAAACCCTGCGCAAACTCATCATGAAAATCACCACCGACTCGACAGCGGTGGAAGATCCCAAACCGGTGGAAAATTCCATCATCCTCGCACTCTACCGGCTCTTTGCGAGCGAGGCGGACTACGCGACCATGGTCGCCGACCACGAACGCGGAGGCATCGGCTATGGCGACCTCAAGAAACGCCTCGCCGACGCCTACTGGGACTACTTTGCACCGATGCGCGAAAGGCGACTCGCCATTTCCCAGGATCCGGGCTATGTTGACAAAATCCTCGCCGATGGCGCGGAGCGCGCACGCAACGAAGCCGCCAAGGTCCTTCAACGCGTCCGCCGCGCGGTCGGCCTCGCTTGATCCAATCACACAACAAAATCACCATGAAAAAATCCGTACTCTGCCTGCTCGTCGATGGCTTCGAGGAAATTGAAACCGTCACCCCCGTCGATGTCCTGCGCCGCGCCGGCATCGAAGTGACCATTGCCGCGCTCGCTGACAAAACCGCCACCGGCAAGCAAGGCATGCGCCTCGAAGCGGATGCCATGCTCGATGATGTCGATGCTTCGGACTTCGATCTTCTGCTCATCCCCGGCGGTCCGGGTGTGGCCGCATTGCGCAGCGACGGACGCGCCGCAAAGCTGGCCGCCCAGTTCGCAGCCAAACATAAGCCGGTCGCCGCGATCTGCGCCGCGCCACTGGTCCTCATGGATGCCGGTCTGCTCGCCGGAAAAAAATTCACCGCCTACCACTCCGTCCGCGAAGAACTCGGCGGCGGTCTCGACGATCGCGTGGTCGTCGATGGTCAGATCATCACCTCACGCGGCGCAGGCACCGCCCTCGATTTCTCGCTGGCAATCGTCAAGCACCTGCTCGGCGCCAAGGCCACGGTCGATGTGGCCGAGGAAATCATGGCCTGATTCCACACTCGCGGCGAATGCGCGCTTGCGTTCAACCCATCGCTTGCGAATCTACGCCCACCGTGTCTGCCGAGCCCCGAAAGCCGCTGTGGCTGCTCCCCAACCTGCTGAGCCTTGATGCCCCGCTTGTCGCCATCGCATGGCTTTATGTCTTTGCGCAAACTTGGCGGCTCGGCTACCTCCCATGGGAGTCCTATCTCGTCCTCGGCCTTGCCGTCTGGGCGATCTACATCGCCGACCGCCTGCTCGACCTCTCGATTCTCGGAGTCAATTCGCCGAAACTTTCCGTCCGTCACCGTTTCCACCAACAGCACCGGAAATTTTTCACCATCGCACTGATCATCTCGGCAGCAATCACACTCGCGCTCGTGATCTCGCGAATGCCGATGTCGATCTACGCAAAACTCATGCCCGGCGGATTGCTGGTCGCCGGCTTCTTCGGCGTCTCAATGCTCGCCAGCCAGGACGAACAGGAAGTCCCCCACGCAAAAAACATCATCGCGGGATTCAGCTTCGCCTTCGGCACCGCAATGTTTGCCCAACTCTATCGATCGGGCTTCGACCTCTGGGACATGATCGGATCCCGCGAATTCATCAGTTTCGCCACCCTCTGTGTCCTCAACATCTCCGCGATTGATATCTGGGAACACGCCAACCGCTCGCCCGATACGGAAACCAAAGCCAGCGACGAACTCTCGCTTACCCTTCCCCTCACGCTTCTTGCCGCCACCGCTCTCGCCAGCGCGGTCCTCGATCAAAGCGGCGCCAGTCGGCCCTTCTTTTACTCGATCCTCACCGGCACCGCCCTGCTCTACATGCTCAACCGCATGCGCTCGAGCCTCTCGATGGACGCGATGCGCGTGCTGGCGGATGTCGCCATGCTGGCACCCGTCCTGCTATTCATCGCCTTCGACCGGCGCTGATTCATACTTGTCGGCTGCCACAAGCATCGTTAAATCAAATCTTTCCAAAATGAGCCGCTCCGACAAGTTCACCCGCAAACCCGCCATCCTCATCCTCGGTGCCCCAGGTTCCGGCAAGGGTACCCAAGGAAAAATCCTCGGCACCATTCCCCGCTTCTTTCATTGCGCCTGCGGTGATGTCTTCCGCTCACTCGATACCCGCACGCCCCTTGGCATGAAATTCGTCGAATATTCAAGCCGCGGCGAATTGGTGCCCGACGAATTGACGATCAGTCTCTGGAAGGCCCAAATCGACAACCTCGCCGACACTTACATCTACAAGCCCGATATCGACCTGCTCGTGCTCGATGGCATCCCGCGCAATGTCCGCCAAGCGGAACTCCTCAGCCAACATGTCGAAGTCCAACGCGTCTTTCACCTCTCCTGCCCGAACCGCGACGAACTCGCCCGCCGCATGCGCAAGCGCGCCCTCAAAGACAACCGCATCGATGACGCCAGCGATTTGGTGATCAACCAACGCATCGCTACCTACGAAGCGGAAACCAAACCGATCCTGGAATACTATTCTTCATCGATGATCACCGACATCGATGCCACCCAGCAACCGGTCAAAGTTCTTTCCGAAATCATCCAGCAAGTCACCAGCCTGCCGTCCTACCACTAAACCGCCAACAGGTGATTTGATTTTTTATCATAAGAAAATGAGGTTGGTTTTCATCGCTACTGGAGACATCGCGCTGCCAGCCTTTCGTCACCTTCTCGATGCCGGACCAAAGCCGCTAGCCCTCGTAACCCAACCGGACAAGCCGGTGGGCAGGCATCAGCAAATGCAGCCGCCCGCGATCAAGACCGCCGCCATCGAGGCAGGCATCCCCGTGCTTCAGCCGCAAAAAATTGGCGATGCCAACGCCGAAATCGCCGCAATGAATCCCGACATCCTCGTCGTGATGGCATACGGGCAAATCCTCAAAGACGACATTCTCAATCTGCCGAAACTGGCAATCATCAACCTCCATGCATCGCTCCTGCCAAAGTACCGCGGCGCCGCGTGCATTCAGGCCGCCATCGACGCTGGCGACACCGAAACCGGCATCACATCGATGCATGTCGTGCGCGAACTCGATGCCGGCGATATGATCGTGGCAAAATCGATTCCAATCGAGCCCGACGAAACCGGCGGCACTCTCCACGACCGACTCGCCCAACTCGCCATACCGGTGCTCGATGAAACACTCGCAAAGTTGGCCGATGGCACCGCAACGCGCACCCCGCAAAACCCGGAGCAAGTCAGCCATGTGCCAAAACTCGAACGCGATGACGGCAGGCTCGATTGGTCGATGTCCGCTGCCCACCTCGAGCGCCGCATCCGCGCCTACGACCCATGGCCGGGCACCTACACGACGGTCGCCGAAAACGGATCCACCAAGCGCCTCAAAATTTTTCCACCCACCTGCATTTCAAACACTCCCCTCAAACCTGCAGAAGTTTCATGCGGCGAGGGCGAACTCATCGTCGGCTGCGGAGATGGCTCGCTCGAACTAACCACGGTGCAACCCGAAGGCGGCAAACGCATGTCCGCCACCGATTACCTGCGAGGCAAAAAACCCGACCATTTTGCCTGAACCAAGCGGGTTGCGGAAATCCGACGCAGCATCTAGTGTGCGGCAAACGATGATCCGCCATTTTACATCTTTCATACTCGTACAGGCCATTTGCCTGACTGTCGCGATGGCGGATCGCGCGCCGATCAACGATAAGCCCGCACCGGAAAATCGCGAGGACCTTCTCGCGATTCAAAACGCCGTCACCAGCGCCCTGCCAAACGCCAGCGCCGCCACCGTCGCCATCGAAATCACCGATGGCTCAGGCACCGGCGTGATCGTCTCACCCGATGGCCTCATCCTCACCGCCGCCCATGTCAGCGGTGCCCCCGGAAAAAAAGTCGAGGTCATCATGCAAGACGGCAAACGCGTGAATGCCATCACGCTTGGCCTCGATTCCGAATCCGACGCAGCGATGGTCCGCATCACCGACCCCGGCACTTGGCCATTTGTCGAAATCGACAAATCGAAATCATACAAACTCGGCGACTGGGTCTTCGCGCTCGGTCACTCGGGCGGCTTTAACAAGGAACGCGGACTCGTTCTGCGCCCAGGCCGCATCGTGCGCATCGCCGATCAATCGCTCCAATCCGATTGCATCCTGATCGGTGGCGACTCAGGCGGCCCCCTCTTCGATCTGGCCGGACGCCTCATCGCCATTCACTCACGCGTTGGGCCGCAACTCGTGGTCAACATGCATGTCGGCATCGGAGTCTTTCAGGAAAAATGGGACGCCCTCTTGAATTCCGAATTTCTCGGCGATGGCCCCTTTGCGAAGAAACCTGTCAAAGGCAATGGATACCTTGGCATTGCCACAGAGCCCTCCAAAGATGGACTCAAAGTCACCAAAGTCGGCGATGAAAGCCCCGCTCAAAAGGCCGGCATCCGCAGCGGAGATCTGCTCATAAAACTCAATGACACCGCCTTACAATCGCGCGAAGACCTTCAAGCCATTCTCAAGGAACTGAGCGCCGGCAACGAAGTCCGCATCGAAATCCGCCGCGGCTCGGAAACCAAAACCTACACGCTGAAACTCGATGAACGCTGACCGCATCGCCATCATCTTCAGCGCAATTTTTCTGACGCCGCTCATCGCGCAGCAAAACCTCGAGACGGATTTCCGCATGACCGGAAGGACCACCCTCGCGGCATTCGAAGCACAACGCCAAGCACTCCAGCAATCCAGCGCGGTGATCAGCATCAGCCAAGAGGAAATCGCTTATGGCGTGGTGGTTTCCGCCAATGGTCATTTGCTCACCAAAGCCAGCGAGCTTCGCGAAAAGGAAAAAATCACCGTCACCATCGACCGTCAGCGTTTCGACAAAGTCGATGTCATCAGCACCGACGAGGAATGGGATGTCGCGCTGCTCAAGGTCGATGCCACCAACCTTGTACCGGTCACCTACTCCAGCGCCACCGAGATACCCCAAGGCACCTGGGTCGTGGTGAATGGTGCCACTTCACGAACCCAACGCCGCGCCAACATCGGCATGATCAGCGCCAAGCCCCGCGAAATCCAACCCAGCGGCGGACTTGCCCTTGGCATCATGATCAAAAATTCGTCCAAGCGCATCGAACTCGAAAAGGTCACTCCCGAGGGTGGAGCCCATGAGGCAGGGCTCAAGGCAGGCGATGTGATCGTCGCCATCGACGACAAGCCGCTGGCAAAAATCGAAGAACTCTCCGAAGCGCTCGATCAACACAAGGCCGGCGACAAGGTCCGCATCACCTTCAAGCGCGACGGAAAAACATCCACCGTCGATGTCCGCCTCACCGCCAAAACCGAACTCTTCGACATTTCCGCCAACCGCAACGACGAGATGAGCGGCGATTTCTCCAAACGCCGCAGTGGCTTCCCCCGCGTGATCCAACACTCGGTCATGGGCAACAGCCAAACCATGGGCGGCCCCGTGATTGATCTCAACGGCCACTGCATCGGAATGAACATCGCCCGCTCCAGCCGCTCGGAAACCTTTGCCATCCCAAGCGCAGAATTGAAGGAAATCGCCGAACGCATGATTGGTAACCAACCAAAACAGTAAGGTAACGCGGCCGACCCGCCCGACCATCATGGCGCATCATCGTGCCGACTCCACTCCATGACCCGCGGGTCATGAGTGCTCACAACACCTCGCACAAAGGCCTCAAGATCCGCCGGCAAACCGATGCGCCAATCCATCATGCGGCCATTCCACATCAGGCTCAGCCGTGACGCATGCAGGGCATGACGCGGCAAAAGCAGTCTCTTTTGCAGTTCCGGCGTCCATCCATCGCGCATCCATTCGAGATATTCCGAACCATCGCCCGAATAAAGTTTGTCGCCCACGATCGGAAATCCATCGTTCGCCAAATGCACGCGGATCTGATGCATCCGGCCGGTTTCGGGAAAACAGCGAACCATGGCATGACGCCGCCCGCCGATTTCAATTCGATGCTCGACCTTGAATCGCGTGAGACATTCGCGGCCTGCAGGATGCGCCACTTGCTTAACCCATATCGCCACAGGTCCAAGCTCACCCTCGCGCAGGATGGGCTGCGCATTGGTCCACTCATCCACATCCGGCCATCCCGTCACGATCGCAAGGTATTCTTTCTCAACTTCGCGCCGTTCAAAAATCATGCCAAGCTCGCGCGCCGCAAGGGTGTGCTTGGCCACCAAGACAAGCCCGCTCGTGTCACGATCCAAGCGGTTCACAATCGCCGGCTTCGCGCCATTCTCCATTTCGAACGCCAAGAGTCTCTCGATCCCGCCGAGCAAGGTTGGCTCGGGCTTGCAATTGGCCGGATGCACAATCAAGGGCGCTGGCTTATCCACCACAAGCCAGTCGGCCGACTCGTCGACCACCGAAAAATCCACCACAACCTGCAGACTCACCCAACCAAGTCACACCATGCCCGCGAGACAAGCAATCCCTTGTTGCATCCAAGCGTCACATTCATGAAGCAACCTTATGCAATATACAAAAAAAGGGTTGCTTGCCACTCCAGCAAGCAACCCCTGAGTTGAATGATGCCGCGATCGATCAGATCACTGCTTTGATGGAAGACTTGAGGGATTCGTATCCAGCGCGAAGTTTCGCAAGCTCGAGCTCGGCTTTTTGAATACGGTCACTCATTTGGATAAGGCTGGCAACCTTTGCGGTAAGGGCCGATGAAACCTTTGCCGAAGACTTTCCAGCGGCAACAGCCTTGCCGGCTTTGGCGACCTTGTTGCCGGACTTCTTGAGCCATGCGGAAACGGTGAGGATGGAAATGTTAAACTTCCGTGCCGCTTCGCTCTGACCACCGCGGCCATTGCTTGCGTTGTATGAGTTCACGAAATCGATAACCTCCTGCTTCTCTGCGGCGCTGTAACGCTTGCCTGCGCCTTTCGAGCCCTTCTTAGCTCCGGCCTTGGCCTTTTTCGCGGCCTTCTTCTTTGCCTTGGCAGGCTTGGCGGCTTTCGCTGCCTTAGCTGGCTTGCCCTTCTTCTTGGAAACTCCGGCAGCCTTGAGCCAGGCACCGATGGTGATTGGCGTGACCTTGAATTTGCTGACAGCAGCGCTCTGGCCACCGCGGCCATTGGCCTCGTTGTATTGTTGGACGAACTCAACAATCTCTTTCTTTTGCTCGGGCGTATAACGCACTCCGAGTGACTTTGCTTTCTTTGATTTACTGCTCATTGCGCGCTCAACCTGCATGAGTTAGAAATTTGTTGCAAGGAAAAGTTTTATAATGATTTATTATAAATTTCTAACCAATTCCCCATATATACCCTGCCCAACCCTCTTCATTTCCCGGGTAAATCTCCACGCGATCACCGCAATTCACCATTTCATATAGGGCAATCATATCATGGTTGGTCATGCGGATGCAGCCATGACTGGCCGGATATCCTATGGATGATTCATGATTGGTGCCATGAATGTAAATATATCGATCCATGGTGTTGAGGTTCCACGGATCCATGCCCTCAAGCCTCAAAATACGGGTCAGTATGAGATCATCCTCCGATGTCTCGTCCTCCTGCCAGGCCCCGCAAGCGACGCGTGATTTGAAGATGGTGCCCACCGCTTCACCATCGCCGATTTTTTCGGAAATCCTGAAGCGCCCGGTAGGAGTTCGCAAACTGCCCATTTCACAACCCATGCCCTTGGCGGCAGTCGATACCGCGAAGCGGACCTGCAAGTGGTCGCCGTCAAAGACAAGCATCTGCTGGCCACTTACGGATACAACAATGCGTTTCATCATGCAGAAGCGGGAGAAATGACCAACAACGCGTTGTGACCACCCATGCCATTGGAGACCTTCGCCACGGGCCCGGTGACTTCAAATGAATCATGCGGCAAAACAAATCCCTGCGGCGCGCTCAGCCCTTTCACATTTCCGGGCAGTCGGCGGTTTTTCATAAATCCCGCCAGAATCGCGCTTTCGAGCAAGCCACTGGCGCCGATGGTGTGACCGGTAAACGGCTTGAGCAAAATCAGCGGTGGTTTTGCATCGGTGAACACGCGTTGCATCCATGCCGGATCAGCAACTGCTTGAACCATCGTGCCAGTCGCATGCGGGCAAAGTGCAGACAGACCACGCGTAACATCATGAGTGAAAAGCTCCGAGCTGCGACCGCCGTCCGCCGGAATGCCCACCGGATTTCCGGCATCGGAATTGCATGCGTAATGAAGCAGTCGCGGATGATTTCCTTCACCTATTTCAAACGCCATAGCCGCCGCAGCTTCGGCGGGCACAAATCCGGTGGTCGATGAATGATATGGATCCAGCTGCGCAGTTTTAGAAAGCAAACCCGACGACGCATACTGATCGAGCAGCATCGGCACCAATGGCAGATCCACCGCTACCGCCAATGCGCGCGATGCGAGACCGCATTCGAGCATCATCATCGCCACACCCACCGCATCAAGCCCGGCGGCGCAACCACTGGCGACGACATGATTCGGACCTGTGATGCCAAACTCGATGCTGATCGCCGATGCCGGCTCGCTGTGAATGGTGTTGCTGGCAGCCATCAGGCGAAACGGCCTGCGCCCGGGCCATGGCCCAAGCCAACCCGCCGCATTGCCGCGACTCGTGCCGACTACCAACGCGGCATCTCGCAGATCGCTTTCACTCCACGCCGCCTCGGCGATCGCTTCACGCGCCGCATGCAAGGCCGCCATGGTCGCAGGGCCCCATTTGCGGCTGGTCAGGCATTCGCGATCCGCAATCCATGACCCGGGCGTAGCCGCGTGCGCGCTGTCATTTCCCAACAAATCCCCAAGCGGCCGAAACGGCACAACCCCGTTCGCGATCGAATCAAGATGCGAAGGCAGATCAACACCGAGCGCCGACAAAGCACCCAGGCCCTTGATGGAAAATGACTGGCGGATGCCCACGGGTAGCAAGATGCAAGCTCACCGCAAATCAAAATCCCATCAGCGCGAACCGCCACCACCAGCGCCTCGTTGACCCCCAAAGCGCCCGCCAAACCATCCGCCGCCATTCAGGATGCGGTTCTTGTCCGGCTCCGAAAAAATTTGGCTTTGTTCGACATATACTCTCGCCGCAGCCGCATCCTCACGCATCCACCGAGTCGCCGCGATGCTCATCGACCTAATCCGCTCACCCTCGTCCTGAATGTTTTCCGCCACAAAGATCACCTGCGATGGATCCGCAGCGGTGTTGGTCATGACATAAGCCTGCAAGGCGCTGTCCCGCACATCTCCGGCCTCAAGCGCAAAGGCATATGCCAACGCATTCGGCGCATCCTTGTTCACCCACGATGACATCAACTCGCGCATGCTCAGGCGCTTGGCTTCATCACCGCCTTGGTCTTGCAGAAACTCCGCCGCATACTTGGGATCATCGCGCGCAATATCCCCCACCACCTCCGCCACCGCACGATCCTTGGCCGCCCCTTGCGACATCAGTTTCACCTGCGCCGCAGCGGCCGCCGCCGCATCATCACTCGATAGACCCCCAATCGCGGATGCCAAAGCCTCGTCCTGCTGGCCGGCCGGGAGTGATTTGATCCATGCCTGAGCTTCTTCAAAACTTTTCGCACCATAGCTTCTCGCCACACTTCGAAACGCATCGGTGAAATCCTCACCACTCATCCCCGCAAGCATCTTCGACGCCTTGGCTGGATCCAACTTCGCCACCTCTCCCACCACTGCGCTGATCGCTTCCGTGCGCCCCTCACCCAAAGAACTCGCCCACGCCATCGCCGCCGCAGGGTTCTGCCGCGCCCATTCGGAACCAATGATCGACACGCCACCGCGCCCACCTGCCGCCCCCCCATAGCCCATCATCGAAAACTCACGCGGATTCGCCGCAAAATAAGCCGCAGCCCCGGCCGGATCGACACTCGCCCACCCTTGGAGGATCGTCGGTTTCACAAACATCCCGCCAAAACCCATCGAACCGGAAAAACCCATCGCCGCCGTCGGATCCAACTCCGCCCACCGCCCGAACAACAAAAATGAAGCAAGCAGGCGTTCGTTCATCGGCAACTGATCCAACTTGCCCGCCTCCCGCTCAAATTGCGACGGACTCAGATCCGCATAAAAATCCAGCATCGCCTGCACCCGCTGCGTGCTTCCCGGCGTACTGCTGATCTGACTGATGCTCGTTGGCCGTTTCGCCCGCTTGTTTTCCCGCCCGGTGGCGGATTCTAGGCGCGCTCCTTGTTTCGCCTTCGCCGGGCCCGCGCTCTGCACCTTTGACGATGACCGCGCCTTTTCCTTCTCCGACTGAATGTTTTGCCCAGTGATAAACCCACCAATCGCGCCAAGCGCCAGTGCCAAGAGAGCAAACATCCACGGTTTTTTCATAAAATTGCAGTGTGACCGACCCATTTAACCACCATCCGTCGATTTCGTCGCAATGAATTTTCAGGACTTGCATCTCCCCTCGGATCGTTAATTCTTCGCGCCGCATGAGCCGTTTAGTAGGAAAAGTACTCGTCGCCCAAGGCGGCGGCCCCACCCCCGTCATCAACCAAAGCGTCGTCGGCGTCGCCCTCGAAGCCCGCAAATTCAGCCAGGTCACATCGATTTACGGTGCCGTCCACGGTGTGCGCGGAATCATCGAGGAAAACTTCGTCGATCTCACCCGCGAGACCACCCACAACCTCGAGCAGGTCGCCGATACGCCGTCCTCGGGACTCCTCTCGACCCGCGACAAGCCCGATGAGGAATACTGCGCCCGCATGTTCAAGGTCATGCAGGCCCACGACATTCGTTACTTCTTCTATGTCGGCGGCAACGATTCTTCCGACACCGTCCGCATCGTCAACGAACAGGCAAAACAAGCAAATTACGAACTGCGAGCGATCCACATCCCCAAGACGATCGACAACGACCTGATGGAAAACGACCACTGCCCGGGCTTCGGCTCCGCAGCCCGTTTCGTCGCGCAGGCATTCACCGGCGTCAACCTCGATAACCGCGCGCTCAAGGGCGTTTACATCGGTGTCGTGATGGGTCGTCACGCCGGATTCCTCACCGCCTCATCCGCCCTCGGCCGCAAGTACTACGACGATGGTCCGCACCTCGTCTATGTGCCGGAGCGCGCCTTCGATACCGAGAAATTCCTCGCCGATGTCGATCGTGTGTACTCGAAGTTTGGAATGTGCACGATCGCTGTTTCGGAAGGAATCTCCGACAAGGATGGCAATCCGATGATCACCAAGCTGATGGGTGAAGAGCGCGATGCCCACGGCAACCTCCAACTCTCCGGCACCGGCGCCCTCGGCGACCTGCTCTCGCAGACGATCAAGGACGGCCTCAAGCTCAAGCGCGTTCGCTCCGACACCTACGGATACCTTCAGCGTTGCTTCATTGGATGCCGTTCCGACCGCGACGCCCACGAGGCCCGCGAAGTCGGTGAAAAGGCAGTCCAGTACGCCATGTGGGACAATGTCGACGGCTCGATCGCGATCCGCCGCCCGGTCCTCAACTACAGCGTCGATTACGAACTCGTGCCGATCGAAAAGGTCGCCGGCAAAACCCGCCACATGCCCGACAATTTCATCAACGCCGATGCCAACGGCGTCACCGAGGACTTCCTCAACTACTGCCGCCCGCTGCTCGGCTCGGACTTCCCGCAGTCCCACCGCCTGCGCGCGCCAATGGTGCCAAAAATCCTCCACAAGTGATCGTTCACGCGACCGCTCTCAATTGATCCCTATCCGGGCCGGTGGACTTCGCTCCGCCGGCCCGTTTTTTTGTCGCGGATCATCGGCGTCAAAGCCCATTCGGCTTGCCCTCACCCCCTCATGCCCTAGCATCACCGCTTCCTGCCAATGCACCGCGTTTTTGTCGAAAAATTTCCTCCCCACGATATCGAGGCCCGCCACTTGCTCGCCGATCTCAAGGAGTCGCTCACACTCCCCGGTCTCGAATCCCTGCGCATCATCCAACGCTACGAAATCGACGGCATCGGCGCAGACCTCATTGGCGATGCCACCCAGCTGATTCTTTCCGAACCGCAAGTCGATCGTACCAGCACTTCGCTCGAGATTTCCAACAACGAACACGCCTTCGCGATCGAGTACCTGCCGGGCCAGTTCGATCAACGCGCCGACTCGGCAGCCCAGTGCATCCAGATCCTCACCGGCGGCTCGCGACCCACGGTTGCCTCAGCCAAGGTGATCGTCCTGCGCGGCATTCTTTCCACTTCGGAAATCGATGCGATCAAATCCTACGCGATCAATCCGGTGGATTCACACGAAGTGCCCGTGGCCGGATCCGGCGAACGCCACCAGCCGGCCGCTCCTGCCGATGTCGCGATTTTGAACGGCTTCAATACCAGCGACCCTGCCGAACTTCGCAAGCAACTCGGCCTCGCGATGTCCGCCGCCGATGTGGCATTTTGCCAAACCTATTTTCGCGACCAGGAAAAACGCGAACCAAGCATCACCGAAATCCGCGTGCTCGACACCTATTGGTCCGACCACTGCCGCCACACGACATTCCTCACGGAAATTACCGATGTCGTTTTCGATGATGAAAACAGTCCCGTCTACCGCGCATGGCAAACCTACCTTGCAACGCGCAAAAAACTCGGACGCGACAGCAAGCCCGTCACGCTGATGGACATCGCCCTCACCGGCATGCGCGAACTCCGCGCCTCCGGCGAACTCGACAACCTCGAAGAGTCCGACGAAGTCAACGCGGCCTCGATCGTCGTCCCGGTCACAATCAAACATTCGGCCACAGCCGAACCCACCACCGAGGAGTGGCTCGTGATGTTCAAAAACGAAACTCACAACCACCCAACCGAGATCGAACCCTTCGGCGGCGCCGCCACCTGCCTCGGCGGTTGCATTCGCGATCCGCTCTCCGGCCGCTCGTATGTTTATCAAGCCATGCGCGTCACCGGCGCGGGCAATCCCCTCACGCCATTTTCGGAAACGCTGCCAGGCAAATTGCCACAACGAAAAATCTGCCGCACCGCAGCTCACGGTTATTCCTCCTACGGCAATCAAATCGGCCTCGCGACCGGCGAAGTCGCCGAAGTTTACCACCCGGGCTATGTCGCCAAACGCCTCGAGATCGGCGCGGTCGTCGCCGCCGCGCCACGCTCGCAAGTCTTCCGCGGCAAACCCGCCACCGGCGATGCCATCCTTTTGATCGGTGGCCGCACCGGACGCGATGGCGTCGGCGGCGCCACCGGATCTTCCAAGGAACATACCGACACCGCACTCGAAAATTCCGCCGAGGTCCAAAAGGGCGACGCCCCAACCGAACGCAAAATCCAACGCCTTTTCCGCAACCCGGTCCTCACTCGCAAAATCAAAGTCTGCAACGACTTCGGCGCCGGTGGAGTATCGGTCGCCATCGGCGAGATCGCGCCCTCGCTTCGCATCAACCTCGATGCCGTTCCCAAAAAATACGACGGACTCGACGGCACCGAACTCGCCATTTCCGAATCCCAGGAACGCATGGCAGTCTGCATCGATCCCGCCGACATCCCCTATTTCCTCAAAGAAGCCGACCGCGAAAACCTCGACTGCACACAGGTCGCCGAAGTCACCAACGATGGCCGCCTCGTCATGCTCTGGCGCGACAAAAAAATCGTCGATCTCTCACGCGAATTCCTCGACACCAACGGCGCCAGCCAAACTGCCACGGTCCGTGTTTCCTCTCCCTTGACACCCGGCTTATCCTACACCCATGAACAGTCAGCAAATCTACTTGAACGAAGCCCACAAGGCAGCCTGCGAGAAAGCCTTGGCGCTGCAGGCGAAAGAGCAATCGATGTCCTACGAAGAGTGCATCGAGCAAACGAAAAAGCTGGCCTCCACCCCCCTCAGACACAGTCAGCCAGGCTCGAAATCCACCGCGCCTTACGCACCGTTGAAGAGCGGGAAATTAGGAGCTGCCTGAGCGATCTTTTTATTGATCGTTCAGCATTCAGCCAAAAATGGCTCGCAGCGGGTTGCTTGGGCGGCGCGGAGCAAAAAGTTTATCCCGAAGCTGACGGGCTTCACTTTATCAAGGCCAACAATGGCAGCTATCACGGTCATTGGCTTCAATTCTTTGACCGCCTGCATCTTCACCGAGTCCTGTTTCCTGATACAGCCTATGAGTTCCTGGGCTTCGTGGATGACACCGACGGTCTCGCCGTATTGATCAAGCAGCCTTCGGTGCGATCACACATCGATGATAAATACAATCCTGTCGGCGCTACACGAGACCAAGTCGAATGCTGGATGAAAATGCTCGGGGCGTTTCGTTTTCGAAATGATGACTACTATCTTCCATCTGAAGATCTTTTCATTGAGGACCTCCACGATGAAAATGTTTTGGTAGGTTCTGATGGAGAATCGCTACGTTTCATTGATCCCGTCATCTATCTCCGCCCCCCCGATCTGCCAGTTCCATCTCCCTTAGCCCAGACATCCTGCCCGCCGCCTGCCTCCATTGATCTCCGCTCATCGCTCACGAATCGCTTGTCCGACCTAAGCACCTGCTCACGCAAAGGCCTTGGCGAGCGCTTCGATGCCTCGGTGGGCGCCGGCACCGTGCTGTGGCCGTTTGGTGGAAAACACCAACTCACCCCACCCGACGCAATGGTGGCCAAGCTGCCTCTCCTCGAAGGTGACACCGATGCATGCAGCTTCATGGCATGGGGCTTCGATCCCTTCCTCTCCGAGAAATCACCCTTCCACGGCGCGGTCCACGCGGTGACCGAATCCGTCTGCAAAGTCGTTGCGGCCGGTGGCCGACTCCAAGACATTCGCCTCACCTTCCAAGAATATTTCCCAAAACTTGGCAACGACCCACAACGATGGGGCATGCCCTTCGCCGCACTTCTCGGCGCCTATCACGCGCAGCACTCGCTGCGCCTCGCCGCCATCGGTGGCAAGGACTCAATGTCCGGATCGTTCAATGATCTGGATGTGCCGCCGACCCTCGTTTCGTTCGCTCTCGCACCCGGCCTCGCAAGGCTCGCGCTTAGCCCGGAGTTCAAGGAAAGCGGGTCCGCAGTCTCATTGGTGGAAATTCCACTCGATGCCGAAGGTTTGCCCAAATTCGATTTGTTGAAATCGACAGCCGAGGCAATTCACCAACTCAACACGGCAGGTCATTTCCTCTCGCTGCATTGCATCGGCCAAGCAGGCATCGCTGCCGCGCTTGCCAAAATGTCCTTCGGTAACCACATCGGCGTTGATATCAACACCTCGCTCGATCTGCTCGCACCACGCAGTTTCGCGTTCCTGATCGAACACAAAACCACCTCAAGCGACGCCATCCAAAAGGCACTTCCTTCGCTCGTTGCTCTCGGCACAACAAGCGCCAATCCGCAACTCACACTCAACGGCAACAGCCACCCGATCGACACGCTTCAAGCCGCATGGACCGAAACACTCGAGCCAGTCTATGCCAGCAAAGCGTCCGAAGAGTCCGCGACAAAATCGGTGGAATTACCCGCATTCAAAACATCAAAGCAAAGCCGCTCTAAAAACAGCGCCACCACACCAAAGGTCATCATCCCCGCATTTCCCGGCACCAACTCGGAATACGATTCCGCAAAATCATTCCGCGAAGCGGGCGGCAATCCGGAAATCCTCGTCTTCCGCAATCTCAGCCAACAACACATCAGCGAATCCCTCGACGCACTCGCCGCAAAAATCCGCGAGAGCCAAATCCTCATGTTCCCCGGCGGATTCAGCGCCGGCGACGAACCGGATGGCTCGGCAAAATTCATCGCCACGATCATCCGCAGCCCGAAAGTCGCCGAAGCAATCATGGACCTGATCCATCATCGCGACGGACTAATTCTCGGCATCTGCAACGGCTTCCAAGCACTGATCAAAACCGGCCTCGTCCCCTACGGCGAAATCCGCACGCCCTCGACCGATTCACCCACCCTCGTCCACAACACGATCGGCCGTCACATCTCACAGTATGTCGACACGCGTGTGACATCGAACCAATCGCCATGGCTGTCGCTCTGCAATCCCGGCGACATTCACACCGTGCCAATCTCACACGGCGAAGGCCGCTTCTTCGCCGATGACGCAACGGTCCAACAACTCGCCGCAAACGGCCAGATCGCCACGCAATATTGCGATGCCAATGGAAATCCATCGATGGGCAACGCCATCAACCCGAACGGCTCGGCCTTCGCCATCGAAGGCATCACCTCTCCCTGTGGCCGAGTCTTCGGAAAAATGGCCCACTCGGAACGCGCCGGCAAACAAGTCGCCAAAAACATTCCGGGCAACAAGCATCAGCCGATCTTCGAAGCCGGCATCAGATACTTCAGCTGATCGCCGCAAGCCGCCCATCGACTTCGGTCATACGAAATCAGGCATGCGATAAACCACCGCATGCCTGAGTTTGAATTTCCAAGCGATCGAATCGGGCCCGTGCCCGCTTGATCAGTCGACCAGGTTGTCGATGCGCTGCGCCAACTCAATGTCGAGCTGGGTCACGCCATCGGCATCATGGCTTGTAAGAAGCAAGCTCACCCGAGTATGACGGATGATGATGTCAGGATGATGCTGCGCTTCCTCGGCGATCTCCGCGAGATCGTTTACGAAATCAATCGCATCATTGAATTCCTCAAACTCGATGGTTCGGGTGATGGCTTTCTTTTCAAGTTCCCACTCGGGGCACTTCTTGAGGGCGATCGACAGCTCTTCGTCTTCTAGCAGTTCTGACATGTTTGAATTAAGGAAAGAGTTTCCGCGCAGAGATTGCGTTCGCCCCTTCGTCGTTGGCAAGCCGTTTCAACGCAAAATTTCGAACGAATTTTTCGCCGGCAAAATAAGATAAACCGCTTGCATTTGCTCATGAAAAAAAATCCCCGACCGATTGGCTTGCAATTCGCCGATCAAATGACAGCCTAGGAACGAATCCATACCAACCATGAATCGAAAACACATGTACAGCCTCGCTGCCGCAATCGTTGCCGCAGCGCTCATGCCATCCTGCACCAGCTCCGGCATCGGCGGCCTCTCCGCTTATCACGCCTACGACCGCCCAGCGAAACTTCCGAAAAATCCGAGCAATGTCAGCGTCAAGGTTTCGCTCAGCAAACAACGCGCCTATGTCATGGAAGGCTCCGATTGCCTTCTCGCCATGCCTGTGTCCGTCGGAGCACCCGGCAGCCCCACACCGAGTGGCAGCTTCCGCATCTTCAACAAGATCGAAAAGAAACGCGCCAACACTCACGGCTACGCGCACAGCGGCAGCAACATCAAACAAACCATGCTGAGCAAGAAACCCGCCGGCTGGTTGTTCAAAGGCACTCCAATGCCCTACTGGTGCGAATTCAAACCCAACTACGGATTTCACACGGGTTGGATCAAGCACCACCCCTGCACTCATGGCTGCATCCGCATGCATGAAAACCTTTCACCGAAGTTCTTCCGCCTCGTGAAAGTCGGCACCCCGGTCAACATCGCCTACTCACAACCCGAAGACGCCACACACGGCAACATCCCACTGCCACCCGACTCCGGACCGCTGCCGGACTACGCCGGATCGATGTACCTCGGCGACGGTTACTTCACCCGCCACAAAACGCCGACCTTCGAATAAAACAATTCACACTCACAAGGCCCTGCCACCCGGCAGGGCCTTTTTTTTGCCATCATCCACCGACTTGGCGGCCAACACATACTCAAGCAACAAGGCCTCATCCGCACGCGTGAGCCCTGCATTCCAACACATCCCCGGCATCACCAAACGCCAGTCGGCCACCTTAAGGCTTTCCGGCTTCACCAATTCATGACACTGCCCACACTGGGTAAGGTAAACGCCATGCCCCCGCTGCAATCGATCAACCGGCACACCGCTGATCTTCGACATTTCCTCCATTGCCGGTGATGCTGACTTGGAGAGCGATAAACAGGCGCTCGAACTAATCACAAGCCCGGCCGCACCCCACTTGATCAACCAACGGCGACTGGACGATTTCCGAGTGGTATTCATGACTCCAAAAAATACCGCACAAAGACGGTGTGTCAAAGTATTCCAATCCACCACAAGAGCTGAATTTCGGGTGTTGTCAGATCAAATTCAGCGCCTTAATATGGTTTTGCTGACTATCCATGGTGAAATTCCTCATATCGCATTGGCGTGATGGCGTTGAGATCCTTCTCCTCGCGGCTTGCATCTATCAGATTTACCGAACCTTCCGGGCCACGCGCGGCGCCCAGATCCTGGTGGGGCTGATCACGATTCTGGTTTTCCTCACGCTGGTTTCCGCCCTCTTCAAATTCGAGGTGATCCAGTGGATCATCACCCGCGCGGCTGCCGTACTGGCTTTTGCACTGATCGTGATTTTCCAGCCAGAACTTCGCAATGGCCTTGCCCGCCTCGGCAGCAACCGCCTCTTCTCTTTCTATAGCAAACGCCAACTCGATTTCCTCGAGCGCTTCGCCGACGCAGTCATTCATCTCTCCAAAAAACGCATCGGCGCGCTCTTCGCGATTCAGCGTGACATCAGCCTCAAGGAGCAACTCGACACCGGCGTGATGCTCGACGCGCGATTCTCGCCCGAGCTTGCCATGGCGGTCTTTCACCCGAAAGCCCCGCTCCACGACGGCGGCATGATCATAGCCGACGACCGCGTCGCCGGAGCCGCGTGCGTATTTCCGGTCACCGAGCGCGAAATGCAGGACCGCTCAACCGGCCTGCGCCACCGCGCTGCAATCGGCCTCACCGAGCGCACCGATGCCGTCGCAATCGTGGTCAGCGAAGAAACCGGCGGCATCTCGATCTGCGAAAATGGTTTCCTGATGCGCAATCTCAGCGAAAAAATCTTCCGCGAAAAACTCGCCGAAATCTTCTTCTCCAGCACCCCTTCCCATGAACCTGAACCTGGCCAACAACTGGATCGCAAAGATCCTCTCGCTGCTTCTAGCGATCGCGATCTGGTTTCTCGTTAAGTACGACCTCGCCGGTGGCGGTCGACTCTTCGAAAAACCCCCGCGCGCCCTCGTCGTCCCGGAAAATTGATCCGGGATGGACATCTTCCATGCATGTTTCATGCTCTAACCATGCCGACCGTCCATGTCGATCTCGCCGAACGCTCCTACGACATCCATGTCGCCAAGGGCTCCGTCCGTGATGTCGGAAACCTGATCATGCTCGCCGGACTAGCCGGCCGCCGCGCGGCGCTCATCACCGATGTTTCGGTCGCAAAACTTCATGCATCGCCGCTGATCGCCGCGCTCGATGCTGCAAGCATTTCCCACTCGTTCCACACGGTTCCCGCCGGCGAAAGTTCGAAGTCAATGCAGGCGACCGAAGAACTCTGCCGCGAAATGATTCGTGCCAGCCATGACCGCAAATCATTCGTCATCGCTCTCGGCGGCGGCGTGATCGGTGATCTCGCGGGCTTCGTCGCATCGATCTTTTTTCGAGGACTTCCTTTCATCCAAATTCCCACCACGATCGTCTCACAAGTCGATTCATCGGTCGGCGGCAAAACCGGCGTGAATGTCGCCGAAGGCAAAAACCTTCTCGGCTGTTTTCACCAACCGCAGATGGTGATCATCGATCCCGACACGCTCGCCACTCTTCCCGATCGCGAGTTTCACCAAGGCTTCGCCGAAATGATCAAGCACGGCGCGATCCGCGATGCGACGATGCTCGATGAGCTTGCCGCCCTTGATCCGCAAAGTCGCGACATCCCCGCCGATCTCATCGCGCGCAATGTCGCCATCAAGGCCCGCATTGTCGAAAGCGACGAACACGAAACCACCGGCACCCGCGCTCTACTCAACTTCGGCCACACCATCGGCCACGGCATCGAAGCCGCAGTCCCCTATGGTTCGCTGCTTCATGGCGAAGCGATCTCCCTCGGCATTCGCGCCGCATTGCTGATTTCTCAAAGCCATGCAGGACTCAGTCCCGACGCCTCTGCGAAAGTCCTCGACCTCCTGAAGCGTTTCTCGCTCCCACTAGTCCTGCCCGACTCGATCGCCACCGATACGGTCATGGAAAAACTGTCACACGACAAAAAGTTCTCCGCCGGCAGCATCCGCTTCGTGGTCCTCTCCGCGCTCGGCAGCGCCAAAGTCGTCGATACCGTCACGCTCACCGACCTGCGCGAGGCAATCGATCACCTAAGGTCCGCTGTCTGATCGCAAATTTCATAAATCCATGGCAAAAACACAGGCTTTTCGGTAAATTACCTCTAGAACGAACTGAACAAGGTCAAGCAATGCCACTCGCCCCAACCATCCTTCACGAAGAACGCATTCCCGCACACGGGGTGCTGGTGGTACCCGGGCGTCTTGATTTCGACCAACTGGTTGAGATCGAAAGCATTTTTTCCAAACGGCGGATCACATGGCTGATTGAGGAATCCGCTCATCACGATCCTGCGATTCGTGTGCATTTGGAAAAATCCAATTCCGGCGCGATGTTCAGCATCACCGATGCCGCACCCGAGGCGGCCGGCAAGGAGCTCAAAACTTACTTCGATAACGGCGGTGTCCTGATCCATGTCCCGGGCACAGCCAACACCCGCAATGCCACGCCCTGCCACATCCCCTCGGCGGAACTACGCGTGCTTTGCTCCTTCGGACTTCCCATCCTTCCAATTGCGATCGACTGCCCACACGAATCCGCTCTCTCGATCGAAAACACCAACGCGCTGCCGTCCGCATTCATCGTCATCGGCCAAGAAATCCCCGCCGCATCGGTGAGCATCGCGAGCTATCGTCAGGCATTGCTCGCCGCTCACGAGGAAGCCTTCTCGCAACACACCCTGCTCGATCAATCGCTGGCGATGGCATTGCTCGAAGGTCTGAAGAAACACGGCAAAGACGGTCGCATCATCGATGGGGCCGATGACTCGGAGCTGGGCTACGACAAGATCCTCGCCGCCGCCCTCGCATTCTCGCGATTCATTCGCGAAGAGACCGATCAACTTCGCGTCGCGATCGTGCTCCCTCCCGGCAAGGCCGGCCTCATCGCCAACCTCGCAGTCATTTTCGCCGGGAAAATTCCGGTAAATTTCAACTTCACCGCCGGGCCCGATGCCGTGCGCTCCGCGATCCGCCAGTCAGGCGTGGATCGCTTCATCACCGCCGATCCCTTCGTCCGCCGCGTGCCAAGCTTCCCATGGCCGCCCAATCGCGACCTGATCTTCATCGAGCGCGCGATGCCGAGCCTTAAGAAAAAAATCATCCTCTGGACCGTCATTTCCAAAATCCTGCCCGCGTCGCTGATCGGAAAATTTCTCAAACTCAACACCCGTCGCGGCAATGACGAAGCAGTCCTGCTTTTCACATCAGGCTCCTCGGGCGAACCGAAAGGCGTCGCGCTCAGCCACCGCAATGTCCTTGCCAATGTCTCGCAGTTTGGCTCGCGACTCGATCTGCCAGCGCATTCATCGATGCTCGGATGCCTTCCGCTTTTCCACTCGTTCGGCTCAACCGTCACGCTTTGGTTTCCGGTCATCCAAGGCGTGAACCTCGTCACTTACCCCAGCCCGCTCGAAACAAAACGCCTCGCCGAGCTCATCGCCATCCACCAGGTAGATGTCCTGCTCTCGACGCCGACCTTCATGCGGGGCTTCATGAAGCGCGTCGATTCCGCACAACTGGCATCGCTGAAACTGGTTGTCACCGGTGCGGAAAAACTTCCGCAATCACTCTCGGAAGCCTTTAGAGAAAAGTTCGGCATCGCGCCGCAAGAAGGTTACGGCCTCACCGAAACCTCTCCCGCCACAAATGTGAACCTGCCCGACCCGGCCGATCGCGCGAATGCCGTCACACTGCCTTCGTCGCGCAATGGCACAGTTGGCCAACTTCTTCCCGGCATCGCCATCCGCATCAGCGATCCGACGACCGATGAACACCTGACCATTGGTCAGCAGGGCATGATCTGGCTCAAAGGCGCCAACATCTTCCAAGGCTACTTGGGCAAACCCGAAAAATCCGCCGAGGTGTTGGTCGATGGCTGGTTCAAAACCGGCGATGTCGGCCGCGTCGATGATGAGGGATTCCTCCACATCGAAGGTCGCATCTCGCGCTTCTCGAAAATCGGCGGCGAAATGGTCCCCCACGAAACCATCGAAAGCGCCATCAACAAAGCCCTCGGACTCGATGCGGAATCCGAACGCCGCATCGCCGTCGTCGGCGTGCCCGATCCCCAAAAAGGTGAAGCCATCGTTCTGCTTTCCGCACTCGAAAACACCACCATCGAGCGCGACTGCATCGACCTTCGCTACAAACTCCTCGAGCAAGGCATCCCCTCACTTTGGTGCCCCAAAACCATCATCCCTGTTCCGGAAATCCCCGTCCTCGCCTCTGGCAAACTAGATATCAAACGCTGCGAAACCTTCGCCAAAAGCGCCCGATAATTACCCCCTTTATTTTCCCATGTCCGATCGTCTCGCCCGCACCTTCCAATCCCTTCGCGAAAAAAATCAAAAAGCCTTCGTCGCTTACATCGCCGCCGGTGATCCGAATTTCGATGCCTCGCTCGAAATCATGAAGTCACTCGCCGACACCGGTGCCGACATCATCGAACTCGGACTTCCCTTTTCCGATCCGCTCGCCGATGGCATCGTCAACCAAATGGCCGCCGAACGCGCGCTGAAATCCGGCATGACCACCGCCCGCGTGCTCGACCTCATTCGCGAATTCCGCAAAACACACGAAACGCCGATCGTTCTTTTCACCTATCTGAATCCGGTTTTCACCTACGGCTTCGATTCCTTCCATCACGACGCAGCCGCGGTCGGTGCCGATGGCATCCTTCTCCTCGATCTCCCGCCCGACGAAGCCGCACGCAACAAGGACCTCACCGGCGGCAGCGGACTCAAGGCCATCCGCCTCATTGCTCCGACCACCCCCCCAGAGCGCATGGCCAACCTCGCGCAATCCGCCCAAGGCTTCATCTACGCGCTCTCACGCACCGGCGTCACCGGCGCCCACGGCGGCCCTTCCGCAAACATCGCCTCCATGGTCGCCGCGATCAAACATCACACCGATGTGCCGGTCTGCGTCGGCTTTGGCATCAGCACGCCCGATCAAGCCGCGATGGTGGCCGCGGCAGCCGATGGCGTGATCGTTGGATCAGCGATCGTGAAACAGGTCGAGCTCAACACGCAGGACCCAGCCCGCGCCGTGGTGGATTTCACCAAACCACTCATCGATGCGGTGAAGTCGGTCCAAGCGTAACCCTCAACGCTTGGCCTTGGGCTTCTTGAGAAATGCCTCAATTTCCGCAGTCTTGCGGGTGTTGAACACATCATCTTTTCCAAGCCATCCCTTGCGCGCGATGCGCACACCGAGGCCCAAATAATGCAGGCCCTCCCTTGAGTGCGCGTCGGGGTTGATCGAACAAAGCACGCCCTTGTCCTTCGCACGCTTCCACCAACGCCAGTCCATGTCGAGGCGCTGCGGATTGCAGTTGAGTTCGATGATGGTCCGCGTCTCAGCCGCGCAATCGATCACCATCGCGTGATCAACGGCATATGCCTCACGCTTGAGCAGCAATCGTCCGGTGAGATGCCCCAGCATCGTGACATGGGGATTCTCCATCGCCCGGCATATGCGGCGCGTCATTTCCTTCTCGGGCAAATGAAACGAGGTGTGCACCGAAGCCACGCAGTAATCGAGCGATGCTAGCACTTCGTCATCAAAATCCAGCGTGCCATCCTTGAGGATATCGACCTCAGTTCCGGCAAAGAGCCGGAAATGGGGAAATTCGCGGTTGAGCTTCCGGATCTCCGTTACTTGCGCGGCAAGGCGTTCTTCATCGAGACCATTCGCCACAGCCATCGACTTCGAGTGATCCGCGATGCCCAAATATTCGAGGCCCAACTCCATCGCCTCCTCAGCCATTTCCTCCAGCGTGTGATGACCATCTGACGCGGTGGTGTGATTGTGAAATGTCCCGCACAGGTTCGAGAGCTCGATCAAGCGCGGCAACTTATGCTCTGCGGCCGCTTCAATTTCACCACGGTTTTCCCGCAATTCGGGTTCGATAAATGAAAGCCCGAGCACCTTGTAAATTTCGCGCTCGTCATGAATGTCATCCGGCACCTCCGTCTTGCGCGCCGATCCCTCCACCGCGGTGAAGCCGTATTCGTTGAGCGAAAGACCCTTCTTCAAGGCGATCCCGCGCAACGCGACATTGTGCTCCTTCGACCCGCTGAAGTACTGCAGCGCAAATGGAAACTGCTTGTTCGACACCGCACGCAAGTCGCACTGGATGCCATTCTTCAGTCGCACCGATGCCTTCGTCTCGCCACACGCGATCACCGACCCGACATCAGCCAGCGTGGTGAAATCCTCGCACACAAGCTTCGGCTCCTTGGTGGCCACCAAAAAATCCAAATCATGCACGACCTCCTTGGCACGACGGAACGAGCCCGCCACCGCCACCAAGGAAATTTCCGGATGCAGCCGCAAAGTGTCGAGAATCTCGGAAACCAAAGGCGTGACCGAACCCAGCAAAAATGAATCGGCAAATTTTTCCTTCAAGGCAATCGCCTCAAGAATCGCCGCCTGGGTCTTGGCACCAAAGCCCGGCAAGCCCGCCACCTTCCCAGCCTCACAGGCCGCCTTGAGATCAGCCACGCCCCCCACCCCAAGCTCGCGATGCAAGGCCTTGACCTTCTTCGGCCCCAATCCCTGAAGATCAAACAAGCCCAGCAAACCCTCGGGAAATTCCGCGCGTAGGTTCTGATGAAATTTCAACGCACCTGTCGATGCGAGCTCATGCAACTTGTCGCGAAGTGCTTCGCCAATGCCCTTGATCCCCTCAAGGTCGTTGTCCTCGGCGAGCTTCACGATGTCGCCATCGTACGCCATCACGGTCTCTGCGCCATGACGATAGGCCCGCACCTTGAACGGATTCTCATCCTTGAGTTCGAGCAAAAGAGCGATCTCCTCAAGCACGGCAGCCATTTGCTCACGAGTCATGCCCGCAATCTCGCCCCCATGCGAAAACGGGTCAAGCCCGCTGCTAGCCAACTCACAGATTCAACTTTCAGACAAATCTGCAGTCGCAGCCACGCGGATCAAACACCTGCCTCTTCCTTTGGCTCGGGACGATGGGTCTCGAAGAGCAGCTCATCGCTGTCGGACTTCTTCACCACGCTCACCGAGTCGCCGGCTTTGACATCGCCGCGCAGAATGGCTTCCGCGAGCGGATCTTCGAGGAACCTCTCCACCGCGCGGCGCATCGGACGCGCGCCGTAGGACGGATCGAAGCCTTTCTCGGAGAGGAAATCGCGAGCCTCAGAGGCAAGCACGAGAGCAACATCCTTTTCCTTGAGGCGCTTGACCAATTTGTCGACCTCGAGATCGACGATTTGATTGAGGTCGACCTTTTCGAGCATGTGGAAAACCACTTGTTCGTCGAGGCGGTTGAGAAACTCCGGTTTGAAGTACCTCTTGGCCTCTTCGAGGATTTTTTCCTTCATGCCTTGAAAATCGGACTCATCCTCATTCATCGCACCGAAGCCGAGCGAGGTCTGACGCTTGATGGTCGAGGCGCCGACATTCGATGTCATGATGATGATCGTGTTGCGAAAGTCGATCTTGCGACCGAGCGAGTCGGTCACCGTGCCTTCTTCGAGAATCTGCAGGAGCAGGTTCATCACATCCGGGTGGGCTTTTTCGACTTCGTCGAACAACACCACCGAATACGGGCGACGGCGCACGGCTTCGGAAAGCTGACCACCCTCTTCATATCCGACATAACCCGGAGGCGAACCGATCAGGCGGCTCGCGGTGAATTTCTCCATGTACTCGGACATGTCGATTTGGATCAGCGAATCCGGATCGCCAAACATGAACTCGGCGAGGTTGCGCGCGAGGTAGGTTTTGCCGACGCCAGTGGGTCCGAGGAAAAGGAACGATCCGATCGGACGACGCGGATCCTTGAGGTCCGCACGCGAACGACGCAAGGCCTTGGAAATCGCGATCACTGCTTCGTTCTGACCGATGACGCGCCCCTTGAGCTCGTCCTCCATCTTGAGAAGTTTTTCGGTTTCCTTCTCTTCCATGCGGCGCAGTGGCACTCCGGTCCATTTGGAAACGACGGCCATGATGTCATCGTCAGTCACCGTCACGATCGTCTCTTCAGAGGTCGCGCGCCATGACTTGAGCGTGTCTTCGAGTTTCTTCTTCGCGGTTTTCTCATCGTCGCGCAAGGAAGCCGCCGTTTCAAAATTCTGTTCGGCAATGGCCGCGAGCTTGTCGCGGTTGATTTGATCGATTTTTTCTTCGAGTTGCTTGATTTCCGGCGGACGCGTCATCGTGCCGATGCGCGCACGAGCGCCGGCCTCGTCGAGCACATCGATCGCCTTATCGGGCAAGAAACGCGCGGTGAGGTAGCGCGAGGTGAGTTTCACCGCCGCCTCGATCGCTTCGGGCGTGAACTTGGCCTTGTGGTGCGATTCGTATTTTTCCTGCAAGCCCTCAAGGATGCGGATCGCATCGGTGACCGATGGCTCATCGACCTTCACCTGTTGGAAGCGGCGCTCGAGCGCAGAGTCCTTTTCGATGTGCTTGCGGTACTCGTTGAGCGTGGTGGCACCGACGCATTGCAGCTCGGCGCGGCTGAGTGCCGGCTTGATGATGTTGGATGCGTCCATCGCCCCCTCGGCCGACCCCGCACCCACGATCGTGTGAAGCTCGTCGATGAAAAGAATCACGTTCTTCACCTTGCGGATCTCATCCATCACGGCCTTGATCCGCTCCTCGAACTGGCCACGATACTTCGTACCGGCAACCATCAGCGCGAGGTCGAGCGTCACGACTTTTTTGTCGCGCAAAATTTCCGGCACATTGCCCGAGGCGATTTCCTGAGCAAGGCCTTCGACGATCGCCGTCTTGCCGACGCCCGCTTCACCGATCAGCACCGGGTTGTTCTTGGTGCGGCGGCAGAGAATTTGGATGACGCGCTCGATTTCGCCCTGACGTCCGATCACCGGATCGAGCCCGCCCTCTTTGGCGACCTTGGTGAGGTCACGACCAAAGGCCTTGAGCGCCGGGGTCTTGGTCTTGCCCTCGCTTTCGGGGCCGGCGGCTTGGACTTGACCTTCATCCTCGAAGGGGCCTTCGGCACCCTCGATGTCATCGTCGTCATCATCGTCATCGTGATCCTCCGGTGAGAAATTCGGATCGATCTCGGCGAGGATTTCATTGCGGGTGCGTTGGATATCGACATCGAGCCTGCGCAGCACGCGGGCCGCGACACCCTCACCTTCACGCAGCAAACCAAGCAGAAGATGCTCGGTGCCGACATACGAGTGATTGAGCGCCTTGGCTTCCTTGTTGGCGAGCGCGAGGACCTTCTTGACGCGTGGCGTGTAAGGGATGTTGCCGGCGGCTTTCTGCGGCGGACCCGAGCCCACCTCTTTTTCCACCTCCATGCGAACGGTATCGAGCTCGAGGCCCATGCGCTCGAGCACATTCACCGCGACCCCTTGGCCGAGCTTGATGAGCCCCAGCAGCAAGTGCTCGGTGCCGACATAGGAATGGTTGAAACGGTCTGCCTCCTTGCGGGCAAGGGCCAGTACCTGTTGGGCGCGTGGTGTGAAGTTGTTCATAGGTCGCCTGGGTTGTTGATATCGGAAGAAGCCTCGGATTTTCCGTTTGTAAAATGATTATCAGGGGATTCGAGAGATTGCAAACGGGAGCGTACGATTTCCGCGCGGATGGTATCACGCTCTTCGGGGGGGAGTTTCCTTCCCGAATGAAGCTGAAGGTGGGCCGGTTGGATATCCATCAGTAACGAATCGCACAAAATGACCGTTTCTGCAGGAAAAAATCCAAGGGTCGCGCCAAGCCGCAGCAATGAGAGGTGGTTCAGGGCTTCCTTGGAGTCGATCAGATGTGCGTAACGCAGAACCCCGTAAGCGCGGCCGATCTTGTCGGCGACCATGTCGGGGTCGTCTTCAAGCAGTTTTTCGCGCGCATTTTGCTCGTGGGTCGCCACCTGCGAGATCACGCGTTCAAGGCGGCGGATGATGGTTTCCTCGGACTCACCAAGTGTCGACTGATTGGAAATTTGATAAAGGTTGCCGAGCGATTCGGTGCCCTCGCCATAGATCCCGCGCACAGCGAGACCGATTTTATTGACCGCCTGCAGCACTTGACCGATCTGATCGCTGAGCACGAGCGCCGGCAGATGCAACATCGACGATGCACGCAATCCCGTGCCGAGGTTGGTCGGACACGCGGTGAGGTAACCAAGCTTCGGATCGAAGGCAAATTCCAGTGACTCCTCCAATTGGCTGTCGAGCTCGGAAAGTGCCTGGAATGCAGAGCCAAGTTGCAAGCCCGGACGGATCGCCTGCATCCGCAGATGATCCTCTTCGTTGAGCATGAAACTGAAGGTCTGGCGTCGCTCGATCACCGCGCCCGAGCCATCGGCCCGCGCCGCATGCTCGCGCGAAATGAGATGACGTTCGACCAGCACCTGTTTCTGCACGGAATTGAGGCCGGAAAGTTCCTGCGAAAATGCATCCTTCATCGCCGGCAGTTCCTCCACCGCCGGTTTCATTTCCATCAAGGCCGCCGCACGCTGATCGCGCTTCGCCCAGCCGGGAAATGGATGACGCCGCAAATTCCGCGCCAAACGGATGCGCGAGGTGATCACCGCGCCATGCTGGCCCTTGCCACCGGTCATCCAGTCTGCCGGATGCTTCACCAATGTCGAAAAGCGCATCATGATACCAAATTTTCGTTGAGTTGGCGGATCTCATCACGAATGCCCGCGGCTTCTTCGTAGCTTTCCGCAGCGACGGCCTGATCCAACCTCGCCCGCAGTTCTTCGAGTCGTTGGCGCAGCACCTGACGCTCCATCAGCCCGGCTGGCACCTTGCCCTGATGGCTCGGCCCCTTGTGCATGCCGCGAATCATCGGCGAAAGCTCTTCACGGAATGTCGCGTAACACTCGCTGCATCCGAGCCGGCGAACGCGACGCAAATCCTCGAGCGTGAATCCACACGCTGCACAAGTACCATTGCCAAGCGGCATCGGAATGGCCGTACCAGCGGCAATCGGTTTACCCTCAGCCACTCCGCCCCCCATCAAAAGATCGGCCAACGAAAACCCCGTGGGATCGGTCACGCCCCGCTCCTTGGCACACGAGTCGCAAAGGCACACCTTTTTCATCTGACCCTCCACCAACTGGGTCAGAAAGACGGTCGCCTTGCTGTCGCAGAAATCACATTTCATCGGGTCATTCTCGAAGAGCGATGCGTGCCATGAAAGGGAAAATTTTCAAATCAGGAAATCGGCGTGCCGGTAGTGGTCGCAAGTTCTTGGAAACCAGCGAGAAAACGCTTGGTCCACTCGCCAGGCTTGCCAGTGCCAATCACCCGGCGGTCGAGCGCGACGACCGGAATCACCTCGGCTGCCGTGCCGGTGAGGAAACATTCGTCGGCGACGAAGACATCATAGCGCGTGATCGAACGCTCAATGACCGGGATGCCAAGTTTTTCGGCGATCTCAAAGATCACCGCGCGCGTGATGCCATCAAGCGCACCATCGCTGATCAATGGCGTGTAAAGTTTGCCGTTCTTCACGAGGAAAAGGTTGTCGCCCGTGCACTCGGCGACATAGCCCTGCTCGTTGAGCATGATCGCCTCAAGCGCGTTGGCTTGGATCGCCTCGACCTTGGCCATGATGTTGTTGAGGTAGTTGAGCGACTTGACCTGTGGCATCAAGGCACCCGGTGCCGGACGACGCGTCGCACAGGTGATGATCGAAAGGCCTTTTTGGTAATGCTCGTCAGGGTAGAGCTTGATCGTCGATGCGATGATGAACATCGATGGCTTTTCGCAAAGGTAGGGATTCAAGCCCAGCTCCCCTGCTCCGCGCGTCACGACGAGGCGGATGTAACCGTCGGTCAAACCATTGGCCGCCACCGTTTCGCAGGTGAACTTGCAGACCTCTTCCTGCGTCCATGGCATGTCGATCACGATCGCGCGCGCCGAATCAAACAAGCGCCGGATGTGTTCCTCGAGTCGGAAGACCCTGCCATTGTAAAACCGGATACCCTCAAACACGCCGTCGCCATAAAGCAGGCCGTGATCGAAGACCGAAATCTTCGCCTGTGATTCATCCACTAATTCGCCGTCGAGCCAGATTTTCATGTGTGTGCGCCCCCAAGTTAGGTGGCAGGCCCACGCTGGCAAGCGGAAGATGGAAAAGGTTTTCGAACCCGATTCTTTCTGGCTCAGCATACTCTTTCAGCTTTTTTTGCCATCCAGCTGGTGCCAAGTTGTTTGTCGCAATGACTATCCGCAAAACAATCGCAACTCCGGACTTCACTCACCGCTTTACATGCGGTTGAATCAATCCGCCCACACCATGCCGGAAAATTTCTACCAACAGGCCACCTCAGCGCCCGCGACGAACTTCGATGTCTCGCTGCGTCCGCCGGCATTTTCCGAGTTCATCGGCCAGGAAAAGGTCAAGGACCGCCTGCTGCTGATGCTCGAGGCGGCCAAGCAACGCGGCGATGTGCTCGACCATGTGCTACTTTCCGGTCCACCCGGCCTCGGCAAAACCACGCTCGCAAATCTCATCGCCAAAGCCGCCGGCACCCAACTCCACACCACCTCGGGCCCACAAATCGAAAAGGCCGGCGATCTCGCGGGCGTGCTCACCAACATCCAAAAGGGCGATGTGCTCTTCATCGATGAAATCCACCGCCTGCATCCGGCGATCGAGGAATACCTCTACCCGGCAATGGAGGACTTCCGCCTCGACATCATCATCGATTCGGGTCCATCCGCGCGATCGATCCAGATCAACTTGCCACGCTTCACGCTCGTCGGCGCCACGACCCGCTCCGGCATGCTCACCGCGCCGCTGCGCTCGCGCTTTGGGCTCGTGAACCGCCTCGATTACTACACGCATGGGGAGCTGGCACAAATTATCGAACGCTCGGCCGGTTTGCTCGATGTGCCGATCGAATCCGCCGGCGCTCTCGAAGTCGCATCACGCTCGCGCGGCACCCCGCGCGTGGCCAACGCCCTGCTGCGTTGGGTGCGCGACTTCGCACAAGTCCGCGGCGAGGGCACCATCACCGGAGAAATCGCCGATGCGGCACTGGCGATGATCGAGATCGATTCGCAAGGGCTCGACGAAATGGACAAGCGCTTGCTCGAGGTGATGATCTACAAATTCAGCGGCGGCCCGGTCGGCCTCAACTCATTGGCCGTCGCGGTCGGCGAAGATTCGGCGACCATCGAGGAAGTGCACGAACCTTTCCTCATCATGCAAGGTTACCTCATGCGCACCCCACGCGGTCGCATGGCCATGCCCGCGGCTTATGAAAAACTTGGCATACCAGCACCACCTGCGATCAATCCCGACGCACCGCAACGCGAGCTGTTTTGAAAATTTACGGATTTTCGCATTCGCGGGCGCGGCAATCCATGACATCTTGATATGAAGCAAATGAACAAGACCGTTCAGGACATCATCGCCAACTGCCGCGAGGCGGGACTGCGACGCACGAAGGCACTTGAGGAACTCATCAGCACGCTGCTGGAGAGTGGTCGTCCAATGACATTGGCAGAGCTCGCCACTTCGCCACGCCTAAGTTCGCAGTGCGACAAAGCCACGGTTTTCCGCCTGCTGCAACGCCTTGCCGGACACGGCATCGTTCGCCGCCTCGGCCTTCACGAACGCGCTGCTTACTTCGCGCTGCAGATCCCCGGAAAACACAGCGACTATTTGATCTGTACCTCATGCGGTACGATCGAACCGGTCAAAGCCCCCTGCCCAGTCCACGAACTCGAAGACGAAATCCGCAAGAAAACCGGATTCAAAAACCTCTATCACGAACTCGAGTTTTTCGGCGTCTGCCCGAAATGCGCGTAAAACAAGCATCGCGATGAAACTCGATATCCGGCGTTCGTCCGAGCGCGGTCATGCCAATCATGGCTGGCTCGATTCACAACACAGTTTCAGTTTTGCGGACTACTACGATCCGAAGCACATGGGCTTTCGCAGCCTACGCGTGATCAATGAAGACCGAGTCGCGCCAGGCGGCGGATTTCCAAGTCATCCGCACCGGAACATGGAGATCTTCAGTTATGTCATCGATGGCACACTCGAACACAAGGACAGCATGGGCAACGGTCGCAGGCTCAAGCCTGGCCAAATCCAACTGATGAGCGCCGGCACGGGTGTCACTCATTCGGAGTTCAACCCCTCCAACACCGAAGCCGTTCACTTTTTGCAAATCTGGATCACGCCGAAACAAAACGGACTCACTCCGAACTACAGCGAATGGCACCCGACGCGAGATACGGAAAATTCATCGAAGGTTCTTGTGATCTCCGCCGACGGATGCGATGGCTCGGCCCGCATCCAACAGGACGCCGATGTTTACCGCATCCGGCTCGCTGCAGGTGAATCGATCGAGCATGCATTGAGGCCCGGCCGCGGGCTTTGGCTGCAAATGATTTCTGGCACAGCGACTGCCCATGAATGCCTACTCATGTCTGGCGATGGCGCGAGCACCGAGATCGCCGGAAATTTTGAACTCCACGCCAGCGCTGCGACCGAAGCCTTGCTGTTTGATCTCGGCTGATGCCATTTCTCCAACCACCACTCACACACCACCATGTCCGATCTTCTCACACCACTGCCACTCGGAGCCCTGCGCCTTCCCAACCGCATTTTGATGGCTCCACTCACCCGCTGCCGCACTGAGCGCGATCACATCCCGACACCCTTGATGGCCGAGCATTACGCGCAGCGTGCGAGCGCCGGGCTGATCATTGCCGAGGCGACGATGGCGATGAAGGGCAACTCGGCATTCTGGATGGAGCCCGGCATTTACTCGGATGAGCAAATTGCCGGATGGAAACTCGTGACCGATGCCGTGCACAAGGCAGGTGGCAGGATCTTCCTGCAAATCTGGCACGGTGGCCGCGCTTGCCACCCGCTTCTCAATGGCGGCGCACAACCGGTCGCCCCGAGCTCGATCGCCATCACCGGCGAGGAAGTCCACACGCCCGAAGGCAAAAAGCCTTATGTCACACCACGCGAATTGCGTGACGATGAAATCCCGGCGATCGTCGCCGGCTTTCGCACCGCCGCACTCAATGCCCGCGCTGCGGGATTCGATGGCGTCGAAGTCCATGGCGCCAATGGCTACCTGCTCGACCAATTCCTGCGCGATGGATCCAACAAACGCAGCGGCCCCTATGGCGGATCGATCGCCAACCGCGCACGACTCATGCTCGAAGTCGTCGATGCCGTCTCATCCGCCATCGGCAGCGATCGCGTCGGCCTACGTATTTCTCCACTCAACAGCTTCAACAGCATGAGCGACAGCAACCCGGTCGCCGTGGCCAGCCACCTCGCCGAGGAATTGAACTCACACCATCTCGCCTACCTCCATGTGATGCGCGCGGATCTCTTCCAGCAGCAAAAGGGCGATGTGCTCACACCGATCCGCAAAATTTACAAGGGCACGCTCGTTTCAAACATGGGCTACGACGCGAAGGAAGCCAACGAGGCCATCGCTACTGGCAAGATCGATGCGGTCGCCTTCGGCACCTCCTTCCTCGCCAACCCCGACCTGCCCGAGCGCATTCGCACCAACGCCGCCCTCAACGAGCCGGATCCCGCGACCTTCTACTCCCCAGGACCCAAAGGCTACACCGACTACCCGGCGCTGCATTGAGGCGGGACTATAAACGGAATTTCGATCTTCCCGCCGGTTCATCACTTCGCTTGAATCGGCACATGATCGACATGCTCGTGCGCCTCTATGATCTGCCGGACTCGTCCCAGACCTATCAAAAAGTCGCCGATAGCGGCGTCACGCTCCGCCGCGCGAGAGCCTTCGAGAAACACACGGTCGCGGCATTTGTGCGCGCGAACTTTTCCGAAAAATGGGTCAGCGAAGTGGAAGTGGCAATGACCCGCCAGCCGATCGCGTGTTTCATCGCCACCAAGGACAAAGAGATTCTCGGCTTCGCCTGTTACGACACGACATTACGCGGATTCTTCGGGCCAACCGGAGTCTTGGAATCCGCCCGCAAGCTTGGCCTCGGCAAGGCTTTGCTCATGCGCTCGCTCGAAGCGCTGCGTGAATCAGGCTACGCCTACGCGATCATTGGCGGTGTCGGACCCAAGGAATTCTACGAGAAAAACTGCGGCGCGATCGAGATCCCCGGAAGCGATCCGGGCACCTACACCGACCTGCTGCCATAAACTCGTACATTGCATGATTGCAGCGATGCGACACCTCTAGGCACCGACCACATCAAGCCAAGTGCCGCGAGAGGATCCGCGAGTCACGGCCACTCTCCTCATATTGCTTTCTGCGCGCGGCAGGCAACACCTCTAGTGTCGCCTCACTGTAGCCAAGACGGTTGATAAAAAAATCCGAAGCCCGATTGCTAAGTGCAAATACCCGCGGGATGCCCCGGCTTTTCGCCACCGATTCCGCATGCCTCACAAGCTCAATCCCATAACCACGCCGCTCGTGCGCTTGCTTGACATACAGGCAGGCCACCTCGGCACAGGCCTCGGCTTGGTATTCATGCAGCGCGACACATCCCACAACATTGTCGTCAATCGCGAGCACATGGAAATCGTTGATCCTCGACTGGATGTCCTCGTAGGTTCTCTCAACCAGCTTCGTGCGACGCACCGACCTGCCGATCATGCCAAGCAGTTCGGGAATGTCCTCTTCACGCAAGGGGCGAATCAGGCGATAGCTGTCGGCGTGCACCATCGTGCCCACCCCTTCGTTGGAGAACAACTCATCGACCAACACCCCCTGGCGCCGACCATTGAGCACATGCACACGAGGCACGCCACTCACACATGCCTTCGCCGCCGCTCTCAACAAGACCGCACCCGCATGATCCGTCCGCGCAACCAATGACTCAGCCTCCGCCGCGCGAATCGCATGCGCCGGATGCCCATCAATCAAGATCGCCTCCTCCAACAGCGTGATGATCTTTGCCACGCCGATGCCCTTCGCAAAATCCACCACCGCTTCATCCAAGGGGCCGACCAAAGAAGCATCGATCACCGCCGATTGGCCACGGGCCAAAATTTCCATCACCTCGCGCACCGCTCCCGGATCCGCAATCGGCCGCGTCACCCGCGCCGCCATGATCTCGCACTCAAGCGTCCAATCATACAAATCCTTCAAATCCCCCCCCAGCACCCCAAGCACCAGCTTGACCCCAAGATCCTCCAACACCGCCAAATCCAGCAGCGTTTCCGCCACCGCCGGCTCGGGCAAAAGCCCTGCCTCGACCAAAACGAGAAACACCTTTCCCCGGAACTGGGGAATGTACTGCAAAACTTCTCTCACATCGCTCGACTGCGCCACAACGCTTTCCTAGCAAATCAGGCCATCCCCGCAAGCGCGGGTTTCCCCAACAATCGCATTGGCCAAATCACCACCTTGTGCTTGAATAGCCTCGCATGCATCAAGCGCTCATCGATCTGCTCAAACGCCGCGAGTCCGTCATCGCCGATCACCCATGGCGCGACCGTGATCCGGCCGGGCACCTCGACGCACTCCGCGAAGTCTCCGAAGCCATCACCGCATGGCACCAGGCAAACCAAAAAAACATCGACCCGCAGCTCCGCCACTACCTGCAAAAATGCAGCTTCGCCAAAGCACTCGCACACCTCGAGTCAGCCACCGCCTGAAATTTTCCCACCAGCCCGCTCACCCATGAAACATCTCATCACGATTGGCGTCGTCGGCGCCGCGGCCTACTTCGGTTACAAATTCGAACCCGATCTCCGTCTCGCCATCACCGGCATCCCCTACGGCGTCGGCCACAAAATGGCCAATAGCAGCCTGCCCAATGTCGATCTCGCCACGCTTCGTCCGGATCAACTCCCCAAGGAAGTCACCATCTTCGCCACCATCCCGTTCAAGGACTCGAGCTCCGACCTCGTCATCAACCTCCCCGCCGGCAGCAAGCATCAGCCCGTCAAGATCATCCCACCCAATGTCCAACTCCTCGTCAAAGGCACGAAATATAAAATCGTGCTGCCGATTGAGAAAACCGACCTGATCGAACAACTCTCGCTGATGCCGCTCGACACAGCACCACCCCCAGCACCCGCCGAGCCGGAACCCGAGCCTGAGCCCGTTGCGCCCGTACCGACACCGGCAAAACCCGCACCCATCGCCGCACCCACACCCACCGCTCCGATCGGACCTGTCGATCCGGTCAAGCTGATGCGCGAAACCCTCCAAAAAAACCCGATCAAGGAATTCAGCATCGGCCAAGTCACCACATGGTCCCCCGGCCCTGAGGAAACCATCGATGGCGAAAGCTTCGCCACCGGCATCATCAGCTACGAAGCCACCACCATTCTCGGCCAAAAAACCATGCAAGCCAAAGCCCTCATCAAAAATGGCAGTATTCAAAAATGGACCTACGCCAAGAGCGGCATCGAAATCAAGTGAGGCAACATTCGGGCAGGGAGCAAAAAAGCGAGATGGGAAAACAACCACCGACAAAAGCCACAAACGTTTTATATTCAACGCGGAGAGGGTGGGATTTGAACCCACGGTGAGTATTACCCCACGTCCGATTTCGAATCGGGTGCCTTAGACCACTCAGCCACCTCTCCTTGCGCGGGCGGCGAAAATAGGAGCCCGGGCTGGGCTTGTAAAGCCTGCAATTTCGTCAATCCGGGAAAACGATGGCGCGGTGACCGTCGATGATCGTGCGGTCATGGACATGGTAGCGGATGCCCTTGGCGATCGCGATGCGCTCGCAGTTGCGGCCGAGTCGCACCAGGTCGTTGGGCGTGTGGAAGTGGTGCACGCGCTCAACTTCCTGCTCGATGATCGGGCCGGCATCGAGGTCGGCGGTGACATAGTGGCAGGTGGCGCCGATGAGTTTCACCCCGCGCTCGTAAGCCTGCTTGTACGGATTGGCGCCAATGAAGGCGGGCAGGAAACTGTGGTGAATGTTGATGATGCGTCCGGCAAAATCCCGGCAGAAATCGTTGGGCAAAATCTGCATGAAACGAGCGAGCACGATCAGCTCGACATCCTGCTCGACAATGAGCTTGCGGATTTCCTCGAAGCCGGCGGCGCGCTTATCGCCATCCATGTCGATCTCATGAAACGGGATGTTGGAGCGATCGGCGATCGACCGGCAATGCGGACGATTGCCGATGATCGAAGTGATCTCGATGGGGAGCTCGCCGAGCTCGGTGCGCCAGAGAATTTCGTTGAGACAGTGATCGGTCTTGGTGACCAAAAGGGCGGTGCGCATGCGGTAGGGCAAGGGCCTGAAGTGCCACTCCGCCTTCAGCGAGCGCCCAAGGGTACCGAAGCCGTCGATAAAATCCTGTGCTTGGACATCGAGGTCGTTGGTTTCGATTTCAAGTCGCGCAAAAAACTTTCCTTCGAGCGAATCGGAGAACTGGTTGAACTCGACGAGGTTGCCGCAGTGAGCTGCCACATAGTTGGCAATTTTTGCGACGATGCCCGCCTGATCGGGGCAGCTGAGTTTGAGGATTAATCCCGGGCGCGCCATGGGCAAAGGTTTGACAATTCCCGTGGTTGCGTCAATCCCCACACTCGTATCCAAGATTTTTCGCCACTGCTTACCCCCCGCCCTTTTGCCCAAAGCGATGAAACATTCGTCGAAACGCGTAGGCCCCGGCGATGCCTCCGAGGAAGTCCGCCACCCAGTCGCCCATGTTGGCACCACTGCGGCCAGGCGTGAAACATTGATGCCATTCATCAAACCAACCGAGCAGGCCAACGGTGATCGCGGTCGCGGTGACGATATGATCCCATCGCACTTTGCGCCGCAAGAGAACCAGCGTGATGGTGGTAAATAGACCCGCGATAAGAATGCCGCCACCGGCAAAGCCGAGGAAGTGGGCCAGCTTGTCGAGTTGCATCTTGAGCTGCGGATTCTTGTCGCCGGGAATCGATGACAGGAACCAGATGGTTCGCATCCACACCAGCACCGCGATAAACCAAATCAGCGGATGTCGAAACAATCGCAAGCGGCTCACTGTTTGCGGATCTCCTCTTCGAGTCTCTCGGCCAGCCATTGCTTCATCATCGACTGATAGTTCAGAAACCTCGAGCGCGCGATGCGCTTGATGCGTGAAAGCATGCGCGGATCGAAGCGCAGAGTGATGGTGGTCGAGTCGCGCGAATCCGCTTCAAGGATCGACGCAGCCATGAGTCTGCCATCGAGCTCATGGTTTTCCCAAAACCGCGCCTCCGCCGCCTCGTCGGCAAACTCCGGAATTTCTGACCAGTTGTTGATGGACTTCATGGCGGATGGGAATGGGTTTGATGGATCACTCAGCGACAATCGGCATATTTCCGATCGTAAAATTTTCGTTCCGTCTCGGTCATTTCGCGTGCGGCCACCACGCGCGTCGTTTTACCATCGGTCCAAAATGCGCAGAACAAATGACGATCGCAAACCGTGCGTCCGAGCGAATAGAATCGCGTTGCGCCATCCTGCCGTTCGCTGTCGGGCAGGAAACGGACCGCAAAGGGATCTTCCAGCGCTTCCTCAAGTTCGCGCGGCTTGACTTCGTGCAGGTCGAATTGCACATCGATCAGGTCAAGTTCCATGTCACCAATGTGGGGGCAAAGGGGCGCTTAGTGCAACAAAGACTTTGCCTGCCGCGCGGCTGGGCGTTGCGGCTAGAGCACGTGCCCCATGCGCAGGCGCTTGGTTTCCAGGTACTTCTCGTTGTGCAGATTGGCCGGCAGCGAGAGTGGGATTTGCTCGGTGATTTCGAGCCCGTAGCCTTCGAGGCCGACGACTTTTTTCGGGTTGTTGGTGAGCAGGCGGATCTTGCGCACGCCGAGGTCGCAAAGAATTTGCGCGCCCATGCCGTATTCGCGCAGATCGGCGGCGAAGCCGAGTTTTTCATTGGCCTCGATGGTGTCCATCCCTTGCTCCTGCAGCTTGTAGGCGCGGATCTTTGCCGGCAGGCCGATCCCCCTGCCCTCCTGGCGAAGGTAAAGCAGCACGCCGCCTTCTTTTGAAATGTGCTCGAGCGCCGCAGCCAACTGGCCACCACAATCGCAGCGCTGTGAGTGGAAGACATCACCAGTAAGGCACTCGGAATGCACGCGCACCAGCGTCGGCACCTCCGGATCGATCTCACCGCGCGTGAGGGCGAGGTGATGACTCAGGTCGGTGGAGATGCGATAAAGGTGGCAGTCAAATTCACCGAAGTCGGTAGGCATCTTGATGCACTCCTCGCGCAGCACGAGTTTCTCCGAACGGCGACGGTACTCGATGAGCTGCGCGATCGTGCAGGCCTTGAGACCATGACGGCGTTGGAAATCCCCAAGATCACCCACGCGCGCCATCGTGCCATCGTCGTTGATGATTTCACAAATCACCGCAGCTTCGGGCAGACCCGCCAAACGAGTGAGATCCACCGCCGCCTCGGTGTGACCCGCGCGACGCAACACGCCGCCGGGACTTGAAAGCAAAGGAAACACATGGCCCGGACGCACGAAGGCATCGGCGCCCACCGACTGGTCGGCCAGCAGGCGGATCGTGTGCGCGCGATCTGCCGCCGAGATGCCGGTGCCCACGCCTTGCGCGGCATCGACACTGACGGTGAATGCGGTCTTATGCCCCTCGGTGTTGCGACGGGTCATTTGCGGCAGATCCAGTTCCTCGGTTCGCTCGGCGACCAATGGCGCGCAGATCAATCCACGGCCATGCACGGCCATAAAGTTCACCATTTCCGCCGTGCACAGCGATGCGGCACCGATCAGGTCGGCCTCGTTTTCACGCGAGGGATCATCGGCACAAATCACCAATCGGCCTGCCGCAATCTCGGCGATGATTTCATCAATCGGGCTGAACTGGATGGTGGTATCGGACATGGGGAAAATCGAAGTGTCTGGAGACACTGCAGGGAAAGGCATGCGGACCGATCGGGCAATCACAGAATCCTGCGGCTCAATTCAAATACGGATCATCGGGCGCCTCGACGAGGATGCGATAAAGCGGCGACACATTTCCCAGCAGGCTTTGCCAAAGCGCGATGTCCTGGCCAGCCCCAAGAAATCCCCGCGTGGGCTCGGCGCTGATCCATGTTTGCTGCCTCATTTCGCCCTCAAGCTGGCCGGGGCTCCATCCGGCATGACCCAAATAAGCCCGCACGATGCGACCGGGGCGACGGGCGTGTTCGGTTGCTTCTTCGATCGAGATCCGCATGGCCCAATGAAGCCCGCGCTTGGGCGTCCACCACATCGAGCAAAACATCAACTGATCACGCAAGACCGGCCCACCCTCATAGACCTCGATATTTTTCAAGGGCTCGAAGGCCTCGTCCTTCAGCAGCTCGCCCACCACCTTGCCGAGCGGACGGTTGAGGATCAGGCCACTTGCCCCATCGCCAGGCTCATGACCGCAGATCAAGAGCACCGTGCGTCGAAAAGACGGATCACGCATGCCTGGCTCCGCTAGCAACAACTTGCCGCGAAGTTGCATCTGGTGCGTTTGGAAATCGGATGACACGCCGCCAAAATAAACGCATCCCCCGCATCCGCCAACCGGGGAATTTCGGAAAAATGGAAATTTCCGATTTTCTCTGGCATCGGGCCCTCGACTCAGCATCTTTGGCGCATGGCGATGACCCGATTTCAGATGCTGGCCACTGCGGCCTTGGTTTCGGTCCTGTTCCTCATCTTTGTCGGTGCCATTGTGCGCGTCACCGGGTCCGGCATGGGCTGTCCCGATTGGCCAACCTGCTGGGGCTGCCTGATCCCGCCAACGAGTGCCGAAGGGGTGGATTTCGAAAAACTTCCGATCGAAAAATTTCAGCGCAAGGCCGAGCGCATGGGGCGCGATCCATCGACGATAACCGCCGAGACCCTGCGTGCGGAGTTCAATCCGCGGCATGTGTGGACCGAATTCATCAACCGCCTCTGCAGCCTGCCGGTCGGGTTTTTCTCGCTCGCTACCTTCATCGCCGCATTCTGGCAGCGATCGCGCAGACCACTGGTGTTTTTCATGGCCTTCGCGTCATTGGCGGTGGTGCTGATCAATGCGTGGATGGGTGCCAGGGTCGTGTACAGCGGACTCAAGCCCGGCGTGCTCACCATCCATCTCGCACTGGCGATGTCCCTCACCGGCACACTGGCTTACTGCGCATGGCGCGGCACGGATCAGCCGTGGAGGTTGCGCATGGACGAACCCGCCAGGGCAAAGCTGCGGCTGCTGCTCACAGTGCTTTTGGGATCGATCATCTTCACCGGCATCATCGGCGCACAAGTCCGCGAACTCACCGACGCGATGTCGAAGTTCCACAACGACGCACCACGCTCGGAGTGGATCGGCGAACTCGAGCAATCCTGGAAGTATCTGCTCCACCGGAGTTTCTCATGGTTCATCCTCGCACTCGGCATCTGGATTTGGATCCACTGCAAAAAAAATGGCGGCATCGGCAAAGTCGGCTATGGGGTGCTCTTCATCATTCTCACGCAGATGATCCTCGGCATCATCATGTCGCAGGTCCACATCTACTCATGGGTACAAGTCCTGCATGTCGGCCTCTCGGCCATCCTCTTGAGCCTCACTTGGCTCTGGTGGTTCGCCAGTGGCAAAAAGCCGCTGGCGTGACGAAGCGGAGTCATGCCGCATAGAGCCCGTGCCTGCGGATGTATTCCGCGACATTGGGGTGAAGCCATTTGTCTTTTGCATCACCGCCAGCCAATGCCCTGCGAATTTCCGTGGCGGAGGCAGGATGCTCGGTCGTGATGGGATGCATGGTGAAATGATCGCGCGATGGAATGTTTCCGCCGCGCGAAACAACGATGAACTCGACACATCGCGCGAGCAGTTCGGGATGCTTCCACCTCGGCAAGGCGTCCCATTGATCGCCGCCCATGATCCAATAAAGCATGGCGTCAGGAAATTGCGCACGCATCGCCTCAGCGGTCTCATAGGAAAATGATGGACCATCGCGACGCAGCTCAAGGTCGTCGATCACCGCCCATCGCGCATCCGTCATCGCAAGTCGCAGCATCGCCAACCTGTCTTCGGCCGAGGCAGGGGCCGATCCCTGCTTGTGCGGGGAAATCCGGCACGGAATGAATCGCACCTCATCGAGCCCGAGCGCCTTCACCGCCACCTCGGCCATGTGACGGTGCCCGAGGTGGACCGGATCAAAAGTGCCGCCGAATAAGGCGATTTTCCGTGGCTGGGGCACAGCACCAGTTCGGACATCAGCCACGACATTGCAAGCCCCGAGCGCGGGAATTCATGGCCAAATGGTCTCGTTCCGGCTTTACCCGGCACCCGTCAGCGTTTAACAAACCTCCCGCCATGCACGGATTTTCCTACAAAAACGAGTCACTCTTCTGCGACGATGTCGAACTTAGCTCCCTCGTCGAGGAGCACGGCACTCCCCTCTATGTCTATTCCGCAGGCACGATTCTCGATCACTACCGCCGCCTCGACCAAGCGCTCTCCGGAGTCAGCCACGAGGTCGCTTACGCGGTCAAAGCCAACTCCAACCTCTCGGTGCTCCGCCTGCTCGCCCACGAAGGCGCGGGCTTCGACATCGTTTCGGGTGGCGAACTTTTCCGCGTGATCAAAGCCGGTGGCGATCCGGCTCACTGCACTTTTGCCGGTGTCGGCAAAACCCGCGATGAAATCGTCTATGCGCTCGAGCAAGGCATCTACTCATTCAATGTCGAAAGCGAAGAGGAACTCCGCTACCTCAACGAAGTCGCCGGCGAACTCGGCATGATCGCTCCCGCAGCCGTGCGCGTGAACCCGAATGTCGACGCGAAAACGCACAAGTACATTTCCACCGGCAAGTCTGAAAACAAATTCGGCATCGACTTCGATGCCATCGCTGGCCTCTACGAACGCGCAGCCAAAGAACTCCCCCACATTCGCATGCGCGGGCTGCAGATGCACATCGGCTCGCAGCTGACCTCGGTCGCGCCCTTTGTCGAAGCGGTCGAAAAAGTTGCACCACTCGCACGGCAATTGAAAGAACGCCACGGCATCGAATTCTGGTCGATCGGCGGCGGCATCGGCATCGTCTATCAGGACTCCCTCGAGTCCGGCCCCTCCCAGTGGTGGGAAAGCAAAGCCGAAGGCGAACGCCCGCTCACCATCGAACAATACGGACGCGAAGTCGTCCCGCGCCTCAAGGACCTCGGCCTCAAAATCCTCGTCGAGCCCGGCCGTTTCATCGTTGGCAACGCCGGCGTGCTCGTCACCCGCTGCCTCTACGAGAAAAAAGGCTCGGCCAAAACTTTCCGCATCGTCGATGCCGGCATGAATGACCTCATTCGCCCCGCCCTATACGAAGGCCACCACGAAATCGTGCCGCTTCAAAAAGCTGCCGACAGCAGCCTGCAAAAAGTCGATGTGGTCGGCCCGATCTGCGAAAGTGGCGACTTCTTCTGCCAAGACCGCGAGCTCCCGCACTTCGCCCCCGGCGATTGCGTCGCGCTGATGTCTGCCGGTGCCTATGGCTTCGTGATGGCCTCGAACTACAACTCCCGTCCACTTCCCGCCGAAGTGCTCGTCGAAGGCGAAACCGCCACCCTCGTGCGCAAACGCCAAACGCTCGACGACCTCATCGAAGGCGAGCTCTGATTCCATCTCGCACGCTGATGCGGAGTGGACGCGCCGGCAGCCATCATCTTCATTTCACCCGTGCTCGCCTGGTTCTCCAACGACCGCTTTCCGCTCTACCTCGCGCCCATGGCCGGGGTCACGGATGTGATTTTTCGCCAGATCTGCAAGGAACTCGGTGCCGATGTGATGGTCACCGAATTCGTCTCCGCCGAGGGTATCCTTCAACGCGATGATCGCACCCGCAAGTACACCGAGTTCAGCGACGATCAACGCCCGGTCGGCGTCCAGATCTTCGGTGCCGATGGCAAACGCATGGGCGAAGCGGCGAAGAAAATCATCGATTGGAAAAAACCCGATTTCATCGACATCAACTTCGGTTGCCCAGTGAACAAAGTGGTCGCCAAAAATGGCGGATCCTCACTGCTGAAAAATTGCCCCGTGCTGGCGGAAGTCGCATCCGGCGTCGCCCATGCGGTCGGCGACGATGTGCCGGTCACCGCAAAAATCCGCACCGGCTGGGACTCGGAATCAATCAACGCGGTCGAAGTCGCTAAGATCCTTGAAGACAGCGGCATGAGCGCCATCACCGTCCACGGCCGCACCCGCGCCCAAGGCTACGGCGGTGAGGCCGATTGGAATGTGATCGACTCGGTCGCCCGCTCGGTGCGCATACCGGTCATCGGCAATGGCGACATCACCTGCGGACGCGATGTGATCAAGCGCCGCAGCGAAACCGCCGTCTCCGGCGTCATGATCGGACGCGCCGCAATGCAAAACCCATGGGTCTTTCGCGAAGCCCGCCACTTCATCGAAACAGGCACCGATCTCCCGCCAATCGACCTCGACGAACGCTGGCAGTTGGTCATCCGCCACTGCCGCCTCGCTATCGAAAGCGAACGCTACGGCAGCGAAAAACAAACGCTCACCTCGATGCGCTCAAGGCTCATGGCTTACTGCAAAGGCTTCCCCGGAGCCCGCGAACTGCGCCAAAAACTTTGCCATGTCACCAATCTCGAAGAAGTAAACGATCTCGCCGCATTCTCCATCTCCCATGCTGAAATTGAGGAGGGGTGAGAAGAGTTATTGGTTATTCGTTATTGGTTAATGGGGAAGAAAAAGAAGCCGCTTCTTCATTTTCTTCTCTTGAGACTGAAGACTTGAAACTTGAAACTTCTCTCAATGTTTATCCCCCCACCTTCACCAGCGGCCCAATCAACTCGATCGTCTTTGCTCCGATGCCGGAAACCTTATCAAGATCCTTCAACGATCGATAAGGCCTTGCCTTGATGATTTCCTCCGCAGTTTTCCTGCCAACCTTGGGCAGCTTCATGAGCTCCTCGAGAGTCGCTTTGTTGAGATCGACCGGATTGTCCTCGCTCGCGTTTTCCTCGCCCTGCGCGACCTTGATTTCCTTCACCTCATCACGCGCTTCTTTGCGGGACTCCGCGAGCTTCGACCAATCGGTGTGCCTCCATGCGCCCAAACCTTTGCGCGCAGCGATCAGCTCAAGATCCTTGAGATGCTCGGCCCATTCCTCGCCGGTTCGGCCATCGTGAAGTTGCCGCACCACTCCAAAGGCCCGCGCCAGACCCGCCTCGACCAAGGCTTCTGAGAGATCACGACCGTCGGACAATTCCACAAATCCATAGACCCGTTCAAAACGGCCGTCACCACGCGCATCGGCAAACATCGTGCGCACGGTGAATGGCTTTTGCATCCACCCGGCGGAACTCACCTTCGCCGCCTCGCCCACCGATTTGGCAATCGTGATGTCAGCAATGCCGAAATACCGCCGCTGATCCCGCAAGCGCCGCGCATTGGTGTCATCGCCCTTCACATGCATCTCGATGCAATCAACGCCGTAAAGCCTCACCGTCCGCTCTTTGCCATCGGGGAACTTTACCGCAAAGCTATCACCATCCGCCCAGTCCTTTGCGACAAAGCTGCAATTTCGAAATGTCTGCAACTGGCCAAACACGGCCGTTGTCAGAATCATCCACAGCAAGGGCACGAGCCTTATCACGCGGATGGAGTATCACGCCGTACGCGGAACCACAAGCGCCCAACCAAAGTCACACAGGCAAAAAACAGTCCTACCGCGAGCCCCCACCACACACCCGGCGCCCCAAGCCCACCACGAAACGCCAGCCATGCCGCCACCGGCAAGCCCGCGATCCAATACGCCACAAAGCCAATCAATGCCGGCATCCGCGCATCATGCAATCCACGCAACATCGACGACGAACCCACCTGCAATCCATCGAACACTTGGAAAATTCCCACGATCATCAGCATCGACGCCGCGATGCCCACCACCTCCGTCGCTGGCGTGAAGGCCAATGCCATTTCCCTGCCAAAGAGCAGAAAACTTGCCGCCGCAATCACCCCATACACCAACAGCAAAAACCAACCCGACCGCACAATCGGCGAAAGCCGATGCATTTCACCCGCCCCATGCGCCTCACCCACCCGCACGGTCAACGCCATCGATAACCCCAACGGCACCATGAAGGCCAAACCCGCCAGCGTAATCGCAATCTGATGCCCAGCCATCGCCTCGCGCCCGAAGCTGCCCATGATCAAGCCCGTCACGGAAAATGCCGCGACCTCACTGAGCATCTGCAAACTCGCCGGCGCGCCGATCGTCATCAGTTTTTTCATGCCCGCCAACTTTCCCAAGCGCAGCCACGACTCAGGCACCCAATCGTTCAGACCGGCATGCCTCAGCCACACCAGCATCGCCACCAAGATCGCCGTCCGCGCAATCAGCGTCGCCCATGCCGCGCCCTCGAATCCCAATTTCGGAAATCCCATGTTTCCATAAATCAAAAACCAATTGAGAACGACATTGAGCAAAACCCCACCGAGAAAAATCCAAAACGGCGGCCATGGACGGTTAAGCGCATCCGCATGGTTCTTCAACGCGATTGAGGCCAGCGCCGGCACCATCGATGCCATCACAATCCGAAAATACCCGACCATGCTCGCCGCCACTTCCGGGGGCTGACGAAACCAATCCAGCCGCATCGACACGACCCAAGCGACCGCAAACAACAAAAGCCCGATCCACAAAGCCATCCACAACCCATCAAGACAGCTGCCTCGCGCCTTGGCCGCATCATCCGAGCCACGCGCGTTGGAACTGAAAACCGACACCGCCGAAAGCAAACCAATGCCAAACACAAACGGCATATGAAACAGTGAGTTGGCAAAGGTCAGCGCCGCCAGCTCAGTGACACCCAACTTTCCAACCATCAGCGTGTCGACCACACCCATCAGCATCTGGCTCAACTGACCAATCATCAGCGGCACTGCCAAACGCAGGGTCAGTCGGGACTCGTGTAAAAAACTCATCGAAGCGCACCTGTCATGCGCGAAACGACGCACGACTCCAACGAAATTATGCCCGAATCGCCCACTACGCGCCGTCACGCGATTTCGCCCCATGACCAAAAATTTTTTGCTTTGCCACCCATGCACACGGCGTTAGTTTCTGCCTGTCAGCGACATTGGCCTCCAAGCCAATCCGCCACCCCCATGCCTCGGTAGCTCAGTTGGTAGAGCAGTTGACTCTTAATCAATTGGTCCTTGGTTCGAATCCAAGCCGGGGTACCAAACACCCTCTGTGGGGCGGTGATCGGTAATTTTTTTTGATCGGGCGACGCGTCCACAAGCCTCCTTTCCTGCCTCCATCGCGTAAGGAAATGAAGTTGGCGCATTACGCCGATCGATTGTCCTGTGAGGCGTGTGGCTTTCGACCAGAACGCGGCCTGTCATTTGCCTCATCTTGATGACGGCCGCCACATCGGACGCCACCGCGCAAACGGCCGATCCCACGACGGATTTTTCCCAAAAGTGGACCCGCGAGCAAAAGGCGATCGCCATGAACCTTGGCATCGCCGCCGTCATCACCGGATACGGCTTTGCACAATGGGGATGGGGTGAAACTTCCTTTGCATACAACAGCGAAGGGTGGTTCGAATCCGATACGGACTCAGGCGGCGCCGACAAATTGGGTCATGCCTACACGGGTGTCGTGATCACCGCCATCACTTCGTCACTTTGCAAAGGATGGGGATATGAGAACAACGATGCCGCACTGCTCGGAGCTTGCAGCGGCATGCTCGCCACCACCCTTATCGAGGTCGGCGACGGATTCTCGGATCAACATGGATTCAGTTGGGAAGATGAGGCCTTCAACCTTGCCGGGGTTGGCCTCGAATACTTGCGATTGCGCTTTCCCGAATTCGGCAAACGCGTGCAGTTTCGCTGGGAGTACTTCCCCTCGGCCAAGGTCCGCAACGGCGAGGAAATGGACATCTTCACCGATTATGAAGGCTCGCGCTGGATGCTGGCATTTCCGCTGAAAGGATGGATGCGCGAAAGATCATGGCTCGACTGGGTCGATGTGCTCGTGGGCTACGGCACCCGCGATTTCGAGGACCGCCAAGGCCAACTATCCGGCCGCGGCGACCGCCACCCCTTCATCGGCATCGGCATCCACATCCCACTCGCCAAGGAACACCTCCACATCGGCGGATCCGACCGCTTCTTCGATTACTTCCAAATTCCGGGAACCGCCATTCCATTGCCGCCTTAGAGCATTTTGCTCAGATCATTGGCCGTGACACGACGAGCACCCTCTAGACATAAACTCGCGACACCCGCGTGGTGATGCCGGTAAAAATTTCCCAGGCGATCGTGCCTGCTTTTTCGGCCATCTCGACCACCGGGATATGCGAGCCAAAAAGCTCGACCTCATCGCCTTCTATCACATCCAGCGCGGCGCTTACATCGATCATGATCTGATCCATCGTCACTCTCCCGAGAACTGGGCAGCGCAGGCCACCGACAAAAACCTCCGCACCTTTTCCCGACAAATGCCGCGGGTAGCCATCGCCGTAGCCGATACCCACCGTCGCGACTCTCGTCGCCTTTGGCGTGACAAAATCCCGCCCATAAGAAATTCCATGCCCAGCCGGCAACCAACGCGCCAGCGTCACGCGTGACTTCAGGCTCATCACGGTCGAGAGTTTTCCTTGGTGCTCGGCCAGCGGCGATGCGCCGTAAAGCATCAGCCCCGGGCGCGTGAGATTGCAGAGGTCGCTGTCATAGCCGAGTAAACCCGCGCTGTTGAGCAGATGCCGCCACTTGAAACGCCGCTCACCGCCCAGAGATTCGATCAAATTTCGGAAATCCTCAATCTGCCGCCGCGTGAAAACCTCGTCCTCGTCAGCCGATGGCAAATGCGAGCCTATGCCCTCGATCTCCAGATACTCCATCCGCTCCAGCACCGGCATCGTTTCAGAAAGTTCCTGAATCAGAAAGCCACCACGCCCCATGCCGGAATCAATCGCCAGATGCACCTTCAGACGCCGCCCCGTTGCACCGGCGAGCTGATTGAAGTGATCGGCCTCCGCGATGCTCGACAAACAGGGCGTCCAATTTTGCGCCACAATTTCCGCCCGCTCGGCATCCCATGTCGCCCCCAGTAGATAAATCCGCGCATCAATGCCCGCATCGCGAATCCGACGAGCCTCGCCGACATTCGCCACCCCCAGAAATGCCGCTCCCTCATCGGCAAAAACCTTGGCCACTTTTTCCAATCCATGACCATAAGCCGAGGCCTTCACCACCGCCATCAACTCAGCCCCGCCACTCTCACGCGCGATCAAAAGATTTTGCCGCAAGGCAGACAAATCAATCTCCGCCCATGCCCTCGGCGGTGATACGGGAAACTCAGTCTTCACGCCCCCAGCCTAGCCAGCCAGCCGATGCTGGCAAGTTCATGCCCCGGAAATGCGGAGCAAAAATTCAACTCTGAAAAGCACCAAACAATTCGCGGGCTTCAATCCCCTCGCCGGTCTCAACGACCAGCCACTGACGGTCATAATTCAACCGCAAACTCGCCAAATGCCGGTGCGGCCACTGACCCGGATCGACCATCGATAGCTGCCGACGCCCGCCCATGTCATAAAGGTGGTAAACCCCACCCACCACCGGCTCAAAGCGGATCTCCGCCTCATACACCAGCTTGTTCCAATTGTAGTGGTCGATCGCCTTCAGGTAGTCCTCTCGGATCTCGGTCAACTTCTGCTGCAAGTCCCGCTCCACCTCGGAGATCCCACGCGTTTTGAACGAGGTGAGATCATTCGGAATGATCGGCGGACTCAGGGTCGACACCGGATACGGCAAAAATGCCGCCGCTGGTTTGTCGCTAAGCTCGGGAATCAACCCGTTGTTTTCCGGTTTCAATGACATGCGCTTTTCACACCTGTCATCATCCATTCATGACCAATGGGCAATAAAAAACCGGGAGGATGGCCTCCCGGTTTTTTGAAAAGCGGATTCTGAATAGATTACTTTGGATCAGGATTGACGATAATAGGCGCTAATCCATCAGCCCAAACGGTATCAGTACCAACATCAAGAAGCTTTTTAGCCCCGCCTAGCACGGCATCCCCATCCTTATTTATAGTAAGAGAAGAGACACTGTTGTCTATTTTTAAAACAACAGCTTTTGAGTCATACATGGCACTATCAAACTTTCCAGCCGTGAATGAACCCGCGTATTTAAGAGGGGCCGCCACAAGAACGCGACCCGAGTTACCTGCTGTAGAAAAGGCTTTATTACCAGTTCCCATTAGATAACCAAATCCAACATCACCCTTTTTCAACGTTGCCGGCGCATCGTTGATAACATTGTCTGGCTTATTTGTGGAGTATGCAGTCTTACAGAAGAACATTTGTTCGGAACCGGCTATGTTAGCCGCCAACATCTGACGAAACGCATCATTTGATGTTGTGATAGTTGTGGGGGCTACTAGTGCACCACCAATTCTCGTGGCTATCTCCGCTCCTAGAGTTCCATCTGGAAAGCTTCCATATTCATTCTCAAACTCAAACATCGCGAGCCCGATCTGCTTGGCATTGTTCACTGCCTCAGTCTGGTCGGCCTTCTTGCGCTGACGGATGACCATCGGTGCGGTGAGACCTGCCAGAGCGGCGATGATGACGATGACGACGAGAAGCTCCACCAGCGTGAAGCCCCGTCCGATTTTCAATTTCTGTTTCATAGGTTTATCGTATGTATGTTGTGTTTGTTATGGGGAATAGCTTCCCCGGATGGATAAAATGGCATCAGTGAAATCACCGCTACCACCTACAAAGTTAGCTTGATCCTCTACCGCTGCAAGCGGGAAATCTACCCGCCACGCGTTTTTCTCATTCCGAGGCCTGGGCGCGGAAATCCTCCAAAGTTTGCTGCTCCCCCTCGGTGATCGGATACGGCCCAGAGGCCTCCAGCGAGGATTTGTCCTCGGGCTCGGTCCGGAAGGCGAAAGCCTCTTTTTTCTGGAGAAAATAGAGGATGAAGTAGGTCCGCGACTCGTCCGATGTCTCTGCCAAAAAATCCGGCAACGCCCGCGCCCTCAAAAACCCCTCCAGCTCGGGATGCGCCCGAACATGAGCCTGCAGCCGCGAAAAGCCAAATGACGGCGGCGACTTGCGCACCAGCATGATCTGGTTGCGCGCCATCGAGGCGGCGCTTCCCGGCAGCCCCGATTCCTCGAAGCTCGCGCAGCCGCCCAGCATCAACACCCCGCAGAACAACACGCATCGGGCACCCAAAAGACCGCTCATTTTCATTCCATCAAAAATTGATTCACTCATTGCCTGCCAAAGAGGCGGATACCTTCCGCAAACGGTCAGCACGCATCAAGGCCTCGATGCGACGGATGCTTGGTCGGCTTGCCTCCGAGTCGATGAAAAAGGCAGTCTCCATCGGGACCAAAAATTCCACCGCGGAATTGATCCCCACCAAGTCGCCTGCCGCGTCGACCACCGGTCCGCCGCTGTCGCCGGGCTGCAACGCAATGTCGATTTTGAACTTCCGCGTGCCGGTAAAAATCCACTCGGGCGACAGCGAAGTCACCAACCTGCCAGGCCGCGACTTCAGCCCAGTCGCGATGCCACCATGCACGACCATATTTCCGGCCGGCAGCCACGCATTCGGCTGCGTCCATCGATAAAAATTCGGCGTCGCCGCCGGCACATGCAACAAGGCAAGATCCGCATCGGCCGAGCGCCAGACAACCCTCGCTCGATACGAGAGCAACTCACCTTTGCTTCCGTAAAGCACATGCACGTTGCGGCCATTCGATTCCGCCAACACATGGTCCGCCGTTAGAAAATATCCATCCGCCGAAATCGGCGTCGCCGATCCACCATCCGCATCATCCGGTGCGCGCGAAATGGTGAAACCCGTGCGAGCCCAGAGCTTCAAATCATTTCGATCGGTCACCACCACCGCGCCCACCCGCTGGATCAACAAGCGCCTCACCTTGATGTCCGGCACCGACGGATTCGGCTCAGGCTGAACCGCGCAAGACTGCAACAAGCCGCACAAAACGAACCCCACAAAACAACGCCAAAAACCATCCATCGGGCACCAAGAAAGCACACGATCCATCGCCAGTCACATGACAAATCAAAATTCCGCCATCAGGTGGGTCAGCATGCGCCTGAAGGGTGCCGCCATCGGCAAATGCCCGACTTCATCCACGCTGAACCAAGCCACTTCATCGCTTGTCTCGTGCACGAAGTTTTCATGGTGGCCTTGGTAAACTTTCAAGCTCACGCGATAACGCGTGATGCCATATTCACTGCTCGCAACCATGGGCAAATGGCCGATCTCCTCAGCGCCTCGCAGCGGCAGTTTCCATAGCCCCGTCCGCCGCGCTCCCGCTTCGCGCTCAAGCATGATGCGCCCTTCACCATCACGCAACCAAAGCGCGTGTTCATCCACTCGCGTCGTCTCTATTTTTCGCGACTTGATCGGCAAAATCCCTGGCTCGCGAGTCTTGCAAAATGACGCCACTGGGCAGCCCAGACAATCGGGCACACCGACCTTGCAAACACGCTGACCCAACTCCATCAGCGCCGCATGATACTGCGCCGGGCGCTTGTCATCGGCCAAGTCCCCCGCCCACGACCAAAGTTGTTTCAACCCGGCCGTGCTGTCGATGGCATCGGAAAAATCCATGAGCCGCGACAACACGCGCGACACATTTCCATCAACCAACACCGCAGGCTTTCGAAACGCAAAAGCCCTCAGCGCCCCCACCGTGTATCGGCCAATCCCCGGCAGCTTCAGCAACGCATCTGCATCCGAGGGAAACACCCCGCCATGTTGTGCAAGCACCGCCTTCGCCGTATCGCGCAGCATCCGCACGCGTCGATAATACCCCAGACCCTCCCATGCCTTGAGCAAAGACTCATCGCTTGCCCCGGCCAACGAAACCACATCGGGAAAGGCCTGCAAAAACCTCGTGTAATACCCCTTGCCCAAGACCGTCGCGATCTGCGTCTGCTGCAGCATCACCTCGGACACCAGCACCGCATACGGATCACGCGTCCGGCGCCATGGATAATCCCGCGCCTCCTTGCGAAACCACTTCACCAACGCATCCCTGAAACCCGGGCGATCATCCAGAGCACCCGCGCGACAAGGCGGCTTGATCATGCGAGATTTTCTTTCACGCGACCAAGCACCTCCTCATAGGCCTCCATCACATTTCCCAAATCACGGCGGAAGCGGTCCTTGTCCATCTTCTCGCCCGTCTTGAGATCCCACAAACGGCAGCCGTCGGGGCTGATCTCATCCGCCAGCACGATCACCTCGGGATTGGATGCAAGCCGGCCAAACTCGAGTTTGAAGTCGATGAGCTTGAGCCCGCAACGCGCAAAAAAATCGGTGAGAATCGCATTCACCTTCAGCGCCGATTTCCGCAAGTGCGCCATGTCTTCGGGGCTGGCGAGTCCCATCTCGCGGATGTAATCGTCGTTGATGAGCGGATCCCCGAGCTCGTCGCTCTTGTACGAAAACTCAACGATCGGCTGCGAAAATTTGCGACCTTCCTCCATGCCGGTGCGCTTGCAGAAACTACCTGCCGAATAGTTGCGAACGATGACCTCAACCATCAGGATATCGACCTTCTTGACCTCGACATTCGTCTCATCGATCTGCCTCACGAAATGCGTCGGTACGCCTTCCTTTTCGAGCATGCCATAGATCAAAGTGCTGATGGCGTTGTTGAGTCGGCCCTTGTTTTCAAAACTCGCTTTCTTCTCGCCGTTGAAAGCCGTCGCATCATTCTTGAATTCCATGCGCAGGGTGTCGGGGTTCTCGGTTGCCCACATCCTTTTGGCCTTACCTTCGTAGAGAGGAGTCATGCGTTTTTTCCTATTCGCTCGCCCCGCGCTTGGCAAGCGTGCCGCTTGCATTTCGACGGAATTTTCGGATTTCCTCCCGCCATGGTTGCATCACCGCCGATTTCCCACAAAGATGCGCTCGCAGGATTTTTTCCATCCGCCACCCCGCATGACCGCCCACCTCGACTTCCGTTCACGCCACCTCGGCCCCGTTGGATCCGATCGCGAGCAAATGCTTCAAAAATCGGGTTTTTCATCGCTCGATGGTCTTATCAAGGCCGCTGTCCCGCAGAGCATCCTTTCGGAAAAACCGCTCGATCTCCCCGAGCCACTGAGCGAGCAAGCGGCACTCGATGCCCTCAAGGCGATCATGTCGAAAAACCGCGTGCTCAAGTCCTTCATCGGTCAGGGCTACCACGGCACGCTCACCCCCGGCGTGATCCTGCGCAACATTCTGGAAAACCCCGGCTGGTACACCGCCTACACCCCTTACCAAGCGGAAATCGCGCAGGGCCGTCTCGAGGCCTTGCTCAATTTCCAGACGATGATCACCAGCCTCACCGGCCTCGATGTCGCAAATGCCTCGCTGCTCGATGAAGGCACAGCCGCTGCCGAAGCGATCACCCTCGCCCTCGCGCAAAAGCCCTCCGGCAAAGCGGTCTTTGTCTCCGATCGCTGCCACCCGCAGACCATCGATGTGGTCACCACCCGCGCGGAACCACTTGGCATCGAGGTGATCGTCGGCGATTGGCAATCGTATCAATTCCCCGCCGACGGATCGGTCTTCGCCTGCCTCGTGCAGTACCCCGACACCCGCGGCCGCATCGATGACCTCTCCGGATTTTTCCAAAATGCCAAATCATCCGGCGCGATCCCGATCGTGGCAGCCGACATCCTGGCACTCACACTGTTGAAATCCCCCGGCGAGTTCGGCGCGGAAATCTGCGTCGGATCCAGCCAACGCTTCGGCGTCCCGATGGGCTTCGGCGGACCCCACGCCGCCTTCATGGCCTGCAGCGATGCGCTCAAACGCAAGATCCCCGGCCGCCTGATCGGAGTCTCAGTCGACTCGCGCGGCAAACCCGGCTACCGGCTCTCACTTCAAACCCGCGAACAACACATCCGCCGCGACAAGGCGACCTCCAACATCTGCACCGCCCAAGTCCTGCTCGCGGTCATGGCATCAATGTACGCAGTCTATCACGGACCCGAAGGCCTCAAGGAAATTGCCCGCGCGACTCACGCAAAAACCGATCAGCTCGCCCAATCACTTATCAAAGCCGGACTCAACATCGAGGGCGGCGCCTTCTTCGACACGATCGTGGTGAAATGCCCCGGCAAAGCCACTGCGATTTGCAAGGCCGCGGTCGATGCAAACATCAACCTCCGCCACATCGACAACGACCATGTCGGCGTTTCGCTCGATGAAACCACCACCAGCGCCGATCTGGAATCCATCGCCAAGGCCTTAAGTGCGAAATTGATCGATTCCGCAAACAGCGCGAAGCTGCCAAGCGAGCTTTCCCGCAAGACGGATTTCCTCACGCAAAAGGTTTTCAATTCCTACCACTCGGAAACCGAAATGCTGCGCTACATCAAGCGCCTCGAATCGAAGGACCTCGCGCTCAACGAATCGATGATCCCACTCGGTTCCTGCACGATGAAGCTCAATGCCACTGCGGAAATGATGCCGCTCAGCTGGCCCGAAGTTTCGTCACTGCACCCCTTCGTGCCGCAGGACCAATCGCAGGGTTATCGCGAAATGCTCACAAGCCTCGAAGGCTGGCTCGCCGAAATCACCGGTTTCGCCGCTGTTTCTCTGCAACCCAATGCCGGCTCGCAGGGCGAGTATGCCGGACTCCTTGCGATCCGCCGCTACCACCTTTCCCGCGGCGACACCCATCGCAATGTCTGCCTCATCCCGGTCTCCGCTCATGGCACCAACCCGGCATCAGCCGTGATGGTCGGCATGAAAGTGGTCGGCGTAAAATGCGACGAATCCGGCAACATCGATGTGGATGATCTCACCCAAAAAACCATCGAACACTCGGCCAATCTCGCCGCGTTGATGGTCACCTACCCCTCCACCCACGGCGTTTTCGAATCCAGCATCCGCGACATCTGCCAGCTCATTCACCAACACGGCGGCCAAGTCTACATGGATGGCGCCAACATGAATGCCCAAGTCGGCCTCACCAGCCCCGGCCTCATCGGTGCCGATGTTTGCCACCTCAACCTCCACAAAACTTTCTGCATCCCGCACGGCGGTGGCGGGCCCGGCGTCGGCCCGATCGGCGTGGCCAGCCAACTCGTTCCCTTCCTGCCCGGCCACCGCGAACTCGCAGCACACGATGGCTCGGTTTGCTCCGCACCCTGGGGCAGCGCATCGATCAACACGATTTCATGGATGTACATCGCGATGATGGGGCCGCGCGGACTCAAGGAGGCCACCGAAGTCGCGATCCTCAACGCCAATTACATCGCCAAACGCCTCGCCCCGTTTTTCCCGATCCTCTACACCGGCAACGACGGCTTGGTCGCTCACGAATGTATCATCGATGTTCGCCCGCTCAGCGAAGCCAGCGGCATCACCGTCGAGGATGTCGCCAAGCGCCTCATGGACTACGGCTTCCACGCCCCCACCATGAGCTGGCCGGTCGCCGGCACGCTCATGATCGAACCGACCGAGTCGGAATCAAAATCGGAAATCGATCGCTTCTGCGATGCGATGATCTCAATCCATGCGGAGATCTCCGCCGTCGCAAATGGCCAGCTCGACCCGCACGACAACCCGCTCAAAAACGCACCGCATCCGGCGGAAGTCGTCTGCGGCGATACATGGAACCACCCCTACCCGCGCGAACAAGCCGCCTACCCGCTGCCCTACCTCCGCCAGCACAAGTTCTGGCCCTCGGTTGGACGCATCGACAATGTCCACGGCGATCGCAACCTCGTCTGCACCTGCGACAGCGTCGAAGCATACAGCTCGGCAAGTTGAGTCCATCACCTCATGGCCGCATCACCCATCGATTGGTCCCAGTGGCAAGGCGGCATCCACGCCACGCTGATGTTTGTCGTCAACAACGGCCGCATCTTGCTGATCGAAAAAAAACGCGGTCTCGGTGCCGGAAAAATCAATGGCCCCGGCGGCAAGATCGATCCCGGTGAAACACCCCTTCAATGCGTCATCCGCGAAACCCAGGAGGAGCTGCTCATCACCCCGCTCAACCCGCGCAAGATCGGCGAGCTCTGGTTCTCGATGTCCGACTCGCCACACATCCTCTGTCATGTCTTCCGCGCGGATGATCACACCGGCACACCCACCGAAACCGATGAGGCCGTACCGCTCTGGACATCGATTGAATCGATCCCCTACACCCGAATGTGGGAAGACGACCGCCATTGGCTCCCACTCCTGCTCGAAGAAACCCACTTCCACGGACGCTTCATCTTCGAAGGCGAATCCATGCAGTGGATGGAAATGGATACTTCGGTGAACTGGAGTTGAGAATCAGTGCAATGCGGACCGAATGGGCAGCTTCTCTTGCCTCTTGCCCTCATCCCCCACCTCTTCTAGTCTAGGCCATCCGGGCAAGTACCGGGATCTAAAATGACCGGACTCGCACTCAAAATGCTCTTTGGCGATACCGCCAAATACCTGATGCTGGTGGCCGGGCTGTTTCTGGCGACTTTTCTCATCGTACAACAAGCCTCGGTGTTTAGCGGCCTCATGCTCTGGACGACATCGACGCTCAAAAATGTAAACGCCCCAATCTATGTGGTCGAAGAACGCGTCGAACAAGTGAACGAGGTCAACCCCCTGCGCGATACCGATGTCGCAAGGGTGCGATCGGTCTCCGCCGTGCGATGGGCGATGCCGCTTTACTCCGGCATCCAACGCGTGAGGATCGACGACGGCAGCCTCAAGACCGTGCAGTTGCTCGGCATCGATTCCGCCTCGCTCGTTGGCGCGCCCGCCAAAATGCTCGAGGGTAATCTAGAGGACCTACGCCTTCCCAACACGGTCGTGATCGACGAACTCGCGGCCACCCGCCTCGCCAAGGACCCGAAGCACCCGATCAAAATTGGCGACCGTTTCGAAATCAATGACATCGAGGCCCGCGTCGTCGGCATTTGCCTGGCATCGCGTTCATTCACGGGCGGACCCTACATCTGGACGACCTACGAACGCGCACTCCAGTACACACCGGCCTCGCGCAAGATGCTTTCCGCCGTACTGGCCGCACCGGTCGAGGGCATGACGCCCGATGCCGCCGCCAAGGAAATCATGCGCACGACTGGACTGCGCGCTTATGTGAACCGCGGCTTTGGTCGCAACCCTGATGATTTCAATACATCGACAGTCTGGTGGTATGTGCGCAACACCGGCATTCCGATTTCCTTCGGCACCACCGTCATCATCGGTTTCATCGTCGGCACGGCGATTTCCTGCCAAACATTCTATGCCTTCGTGCTCGACAACCTCAAGCACCTCGGCGCGCTCAAAGCCATGGGCATGAGCAACCTGCGCCTTAGCTTCATGCTACTCTTGCAATCCGCCACAGTCGGCTCGATCGGCTTTGGCATCGGCCTGCTTTTCACCTCGTTTTTCGCCCGCTGGGCCATCACCAACCAGCAACCACCCTTCTACCTTTCGTGGCAAGTGCCAGTGGTCGCATTCGTCGTCATCCAAGGAATCTGCATGGTCTCCGCACTTCTCGGGATCATCCGCCTGAGCCTTTACGAACCCGCGATGGTATTCCGCGCATGACTGAAACAAATTCCAACATCGTGGTCGATGTGCGCGCCGTGGAGAAACACTTCGGCGAGGGCAACAATCGCATTCATGTGCTCAAAAAAGTGAACCTCCAAGCCTACGCGGGAGAAATCATGATGCTCGTCGGCCCCTCGGGTTGCGGCAAAACGACCCTACTCAGCGCGATCGCCGGAACCCTCCGCGTGGAAGCCGGCGAGGTGAATGTCTTCGGCAAACCACTCCACAGCATGCCCTCCGGCGCACTCACGCGCTTTCGTGCCAGCAACATCGGATTCATTTTTCAACAGTTTAACCTCATCCCCACCCTCAATATCGCGGAGAATGTGAGTGTGCCACTCATGATCCAAGGTTCATCGAGCCGCAAGGCTCTCGACAAAGCTCGCGCCGCGCTGGAATCAGTCGGCCTCGGCCCGCGTTGGCGCGAACACCCAAACAAACTCTCCGGCGGCCAACAGCAACGCGTCGCCATCGCACGCGCGCTCGTCCACGAACCACCACTCGTCATCTGCGACGAACCCACCGCCGCCCTCGATGCCCAGAACGGCGAAATCGTGCTCGAACTTTTCCGCAATGTCGCACGCACCCCCAACCGCGCCGTGATCATCGTCACCCACGACAACCGCATCTTTTCCTACGCCGATCGCATCGCTCGCATGGACGATGGTGAAATCGTCGATGTCAGCGCGCAAAAATCCACGCCCCAATTCCTGCACGAGCACGCTCACTAACCCACCGCATCATGAGAATCCTTTCCAACATCTTCCGCATCGGATCGATCGCCGCCGCCATCTGGGGCGTCATCGCCATTCTGATGGTCGCCCGACTGCAGGCGCAAAAACAAATGCCGACCACCGCCACCGCACCCCACATGCAGCCACCAGCAAAACCATTCACCCACTCGGTATCTGCCACCGGCATCCTCGAGGCACTCAGCGAAAATGTTTCCATCGGCGCACCCGAGGCAGGCATCGTCGCCAAGGTCGATGTGGAGGTGAACGATAAAGTAAAAACCGGCCAAACACTCTTCAGCCTCGACGACCGCAACCTGCAAGCGGAAGCACTCGCGACGAAATCCCGCATCAGCATCGCCACAGCCAATGTCGCGGTCGCCGAATCCCAACTCGCCAAAACCCGCTCCCAACTCACACGCCTCGAAGCGGTCACCGACCCGCGCGCGATCAGCCTCGAGGACCTGCAAAACGGCCGCATCGATGTCGATGTCGCCAGCGCAAAATTGCAATCCGCCTGCGCTGAACTCAACGCCGCCGAAAGCGACCTCGCACGCAACCAGTTGCTCATCGATCGCCTCACCGTGAAGTCGCCGCGCGACGGCACGATCCTGCAAGTCAACATCCGCGCCGGCGAGTACGCCGCCACTAGCCCAAAGAACCCACTCATGATCATCGGCGATACCGAGCGCCTCCAAGTCCGCGCCGATGTCGACGAACAAAATGCCAGCCGCATCGCCGTCGGACAAACCGCACGCGCCAGCCTCAAGGGGGAACCGAATGTGACATTTCCCCTCGAGTTCGTGCGCGTGGAACCCTATGTCATTCCCAAGATGTCACTCACCGGAGCCTCCACCGAACGCGTCGACACCCGCGTGCTGCAGGTAATTTTCTCGATGAAAAAACCCGCATCGCCACCGGTCTATGTCGGCCAGCAAGTCGATGTCTTCATCGAAGCACCGGAAATTTCACAGCCATGAAAAAATCCCTAACCGCTCTCCTTCTTCCAGTCCTCATGTCCGGCTCGTGCACCGTCGGCCCTGACTTCAAAGTGCCGCTCTTCAATGCCGGTGATAAATGGAAACAAAACCAAAGCACCACACCCACCGCCCTGCCCGACACCTGGTGGCGGCTTTATAAGGATGCGGAACTCAACCGTCTCGTCGACCTCGCCTTCAAGAACAACAACGACCTCGCCGCCGCCAAGGCACGCGTTGATACCGCTCGCGCATTGGCCGGCGTTGATCGCGCAAAACTTTTCCCAGAACTCAACCTCAACGCAGCCGCCAACCGCGCGCGAGCATCGGAAGACGCGATCAGCGAACAAATGCCTCTAGGCGTCGCGATCGACCCCTACGCGTCGCGCTATCGCAGCACCTTTGATCTGTCCTTTGATCCCGACCTCTGGGGCCGCAACAAACGCCAACTCGAATCATCAAGTGCCCAAGCCGACGCACAACAGGCCCTGCTCGACTCGCAACGCCTCGGCCTCGCCAGCGAAGTCGCCCGACAATATTTTCTCCTCCGCTCACTCGATGAACAGGAGGCAATCCTCAACGAAACAATCAAGAGCCGCAGCGACGCGCTTTCGATCCAACAAAGCAGAGCCGATGCCGGGCTTGCCGATGGACTCACCTCGAGCCGCGCACGCACCGAAGTCGAACTCGCCCGCAATGACCTCACCGATGTCCAACGCCAACGCGGCTCGACCGAAAACGCGCTCGCTGTCCTTTGCGGCCACAGCCCCTCGTCGTTTTCCATCGCACGCGACAGCAAACTGCCACCGATCCCGTCGATCCATGCCGACACACCTGCCGCGGCACTCAACCGCCGACCCGATGTCCGCGCCGCCGAGCAATCGCTGCGAAGCGCCAATGCCGCAATCGGCGTCGCTCAGGCAAACTTTTATCCCAACTTCACCATCAACGCATCAGCAGGTTTCGAGTCACTCGATGCCAACCGTTTCCTGGATTGGCAAAACCGCGTGCTCTCGATCGGCGCCGGCGTCGCCGCACCAGTGTTCAATGCCGGCTCCAACCGCGCCAACTTCGATGCGGCAGTCAGCAGTCGCGACGAGGCCCTCGCCAACTACCGCAACTCGCTCATCGTCGCGCTGCGCGAAGTCGAAGACTCGCTCCTCGATCTGAAAACACTCGCCAACTCGCGCCAAGCGCTTGAACAAGCACTGGCCAGCGCCGAAACCACCAAAAAACTCGCGCAAGAACGCTTCGACAAAGGCCTCACCAATTACCTCGAAGTGGTCGATGCCGACCGCACCGTCCTGCAAGCAAGACTCCTCCTCAGCCAGACCGATGCACGCCAGCGCATCACTTTCGCCGTACTCGCCAAGTCCCTCGGCGGCGGATGGTCCGGCAAATGATCGGACACGAGCATGAAACAACTGCGCAAGGAACTCCTCCTCTCGCTGCCCAGCCTTGCCTGGCTGTCACTCTTTGTCCTCGTTCCCGCGGCGCTCATTCTCATCATCGCCTTTCGCGCCACCGCAGCATCCGGCGGCATCGCCGATGAATGGACACTCGGGCAATTCCGCATCCTTGCCGAGCCCCACATCCAAGTCCTGCTCTGGCGCACGCTGTGGATCAGCGCCGTCACTTCGGCGATCTGCCTCGCACTCGCGATTCCGGTCGCGTGGTTCATCGCCCGCGCCCGCGAATCCCTGCGCCCCACCCTGCTCCTGCTCGTGATCGTGCCGTTCTGGACGAATTTCCTGATCCGAGTTTTCGCATGGAACCAAATACTCCACTCGGAAGGTGCCCTCGCCCGATTTCTCCGTGCGATCCACTTGCTCGAACCCAACCAACCGCTGCTATTCAACTCCGGCGCGGTGATCCTCGTGAGTGTCTACACCTACTTGCCCTTCGCGATCCTGCCACTCTATGCCGCCGCGGAGAAATTTGATTTCCGCCTGCTCGAAGCCGCGCGCGATCTTGGTGCCGGCGCACTGCGTTCGGTGTTCTCGATTTTCATCCCCGGCATCGCCACCGGCATCCGCACGGCACTCGTCATCGTCTTCATCCCCATGCTCGGCTCCTATGTTGTGCCGGATCTCGTCGGCGGATCAAACGGACAAATGATCGGCAATAAAATCGCCCAAAGAAATTTCTCCGATCGCAACCTGCCCTCGGCTTCAGCCCTCGCCGCAATCCTCTCAGTCGCTGTGCTCGCACCAATGCTGATCCGCCGCCGTAACGCCAATCACTCAGCCTGATCGGAAATTTTTTCCACCCGATGAAACCCAGCCGCCTGCCACAGATCACCACCATCCTCGTCATGGTGTTTTTCTACCTGCCCATCGGCGTGCTAATCCTCAACTCGTTCAATGCCTCGCGCTTCGGCACGACATGGCAGGGCTTCAGCCTCAAATGGTACGAACGCCTGCTCGAACGCAGCGACCTCTGGGCCGCGCTCGGCAACTCGCTGCGCATCGCCTGCATCGCAAGCATCGCCTCAATGATCCTCGGCACGCTCGCCGCATTCGCCCTGCACAGGTATCAATCGAAAATTCAAGTCCTGCACCGCACACTGGTCACGATCCCGCTGGTGCTGCCCGAGATCCTCATGGGCATGGGCTTGCTGCTGCTATTCGTATCGATCAACCAATCGCTCGGCATGCTTACGGTCACCATCGCACATGTCACATTTTGCATCAGCTATGTTGCCCTCGTCGTGCAATCGCGGCTCCAAGACTTCGACTTCCAACTGGTCGAAGCCGCCCGCGATCTCGGCGCATCACGACTCACCGCGCTGCTACGCGTCACGCTTCCACTCCTCGCACCCGGCATCCTCGCTGGCGGGCTGCTCGCCTTCACACTCTCGATCGACGACTTCGTGATCACCTTTTTCGTGAAAGGCCCGGGCGCAGACACATTGCCGGTGGTGATCTACAGCATGATCAAAAAGAGCCGCGAATTTCCGGTGATCAACGCGCTCAGCACGCTCCTGCTCGTACTCACATTCCTAGCCGCATGGGGCTCGCAACGGCTCGGCAATTCATATCGTGCCTAAGCCGGATCCTTGGCTCGGCCGCGGTAAAACAAGCCAAACACCACAAAGCACAGCGCCGCCATCGCGCTGAGGGCCAACCAAAACGCATCCCATCCGTGGACTCCATCGGCCACGAGATGTTCCCGCAACCACCCGCAGACCAGCGCACCCATCAGCGGCCCTAGCCCGCTCGACACCATCGATAGCAAACCCTGCGCCTGACCCTTCATTCCGGGATCAACCCTGCGATCGAGGAAAATCTGCGCGGTGATGAAATAAAAGGTGTAGCACATTCCATGCAACGCGATGCCGCCCAAATGCCAACCGATCATGCCGGTCCATCCAGCGGTCGCGCTCAACGCAAATCGCAACACCGAAAGACCCAGCGACCACATCAGCAGCGCCTTCACCCGCATCCGCGTCATCATCGCGCCCAAGGCAAACATGCTCACGACTTCAAGCACCTGCGCGATGGTCATGGTACCGGTCGGCCTCGGATCGCCGAGAACTTTGAGCAACTCCGGCGCATACATGTAGAGCGCCGAGATCGGAATCGAGTAAAGGGCGGTCACGAGAAAAAACACCAAGTGATCCCGCTGTTTCATCAACACAAACGCATCCAAACCCAGCCGACTTTTCCATGATGTGGCCCTGCCCAAGGGCAGCGTCAAGGGCAACAGCATCGCCGCGAAAGCCGCCGCCATGCGCACGCCCGCCGAGGCATAACCACAAAGCACACTGGTGTCCGAAAGCAACAGATGACTGGTGGTCAAACCGCCCGCAATCCATCCGATCGTTGCCCCCACGCGCACCAGCGGAAATGTCCGCTCACCATGCCGCAGGTGGGTCATCGAAATCGTCGCCAACAAGCCCCACGCCGGACCACCGGCCAATGAAGAAATACCGAGAAACCCCAAAAACCAAAGCGGATGCCAGCCAGCTTCCAAGACCCGGAAGGCCGCCAACAATCCCAATGCCGCTACAACACTCGACCACACAAACAAACGATTCGCCGGCACCCGTTGGTCAGCCAACGCGCCACCGATCAATGGCGACACCAACGCGCACACCGGCGAAACGATAAAGGCCCAAGGCACCCATTCGCGCAGACCCATCGAACCCAAAATGTTAGTGAGCGCCGGCATCCACATGCCAGGCCCCATGCCCTGCAAAAAAAACACCAACCAGATCGCCGCAAAAACCCACCTCGGGTTTATCGCCGCATTCCGATCATCATTCACGCGGCAAACTACCCGCATCACCCGCCACCGAAAAGCCCAATGGAAAAAAGAATCCCCCTCAAAAAAAACGGCGACCCCGAATCACGAAGCCGCCGTCATTGGAAATGTCACTCTCGGAATCAGATGCCCTTCTTCACGACATCGTTGAGGAGGTCGATCACGCGGTTTGAGTAACCCCACTCGTTGTCATACCAGCTGACGAGTTTGAAGAAGGTGGAGTTGAGCTCGATCGACGAACCAGCGTCGAAGATCGACGAGGATTTGTCGTGAACGAAGTCGGTGGAAACCACTTCGTCCTCGGTGTAGGCAAGGATGCCCTTGAGGTAGGTCTCCGAAGCCTTCTTGAGCGCGGCGCTAATCTCGGCCAGCGAGGTTTCCTTCACGGTCTTGACGGTGAGGTCGACCACCGAAACCGTCGGAGTCGGAACCCGGAAGGACATGCCGGTGAGCTTGCCTTTGACCTCGGGGCAAACGAGCGCCACGGCCTTGGCGGCACCGGTGGTCGAGGGGATGATGTTGATCGCCGCGCTGCGTCCACCCTTCCAATCCTTCTTCGAAGGACCGTCGACGGTCTTTTGCGTCGCGGTGTAAGCGTGCACGGTGGTCATCAGACCCTCGGCAATGCCGAAACCTTCCTTGAGAAGGACATGCACCAGCGGCGCAAGGCAGTTGGTGGTGCAGCTCGCGTTGGAAATGATGTGGTGCTTGGACGGATCGTATTGATCGTCGTTCACGCCGACCACGAAGGTCGCGTCCTCACCCTTGGCAGGTGCGGAAATGATGACCTTCTTGGCACCTGCAGCAATGTGTCCCTTGGCCTTTTCCGCTTCGGTGAAAAGTCCGGTCGACTCGATGACGACATCGACGCCGAGTTCCTTCCATGGCAGACCATCGGGAGTGCGGGCACTCACCACGCGGATCTCGTGACCGTTGACCACGATGATGTCGTCCTCTTCGAGTGAGGGCGAAGATTTCTTCGAGGAAACGGTCCCCGAGAAACGACCCTGCGTGGAGTCATACTTGAGAAGATAAGCAAGGTTGTCGGCAGGAACGATGTCGCCAACTGCAACAACATTGAAGGTGGTTCCGAGGTGGCCTTGCTCGACGAGAGCGCGAAACACAAGGCGTCCGATGCGGCCGAATCCGTTGATGGCAATAGTGGTCATTTCAGTAATTGGGGGTAGGTGGGGAACCGCCGGGTCGTCCAAACGGCAGGCGGAGACTACACAGACCCCCTGCTCCGTCAACCCCTAGGGGAAAATAGGCAAATTTTGATAAACCCGCGCATGGAACGGCAAAACACAACAAACAGCGCACATCTAACGGATCAGCGGAAACACCGCCGCAGGCCTCACCCGCGCAGGTGCTTTAGTATCAATGCGTTTGTCCTCACTCACACGAAAGACCCCCGCCGCCAGCGGCGTGACCGTGAAACACAAAACCTGATCCTCCCCCGCAGCCACCCTGCCCACATGCAGCAGCGTCACCTTTGCGCTCCCGCCACCAAGCTTGAGCATGCCGCCAATCGGAAACGCCTGCGCCGCCGATTCATCACGCGTCGGAATCACACAATCAATCCACACCGGATACGGCGTCGGATCCAGACCCTCATCCGGGGCCACCATGGCACGCGCCCTCACCAGCACGCCTGATGAAATGAAATCCCCCTCTTTGAGCTTGCGGACTTTTTCAATCCGGAAATCGCCCTCGACATGGACGACCGCCTCCGGGCTGTCGAAATTCGTGAGATAATTTCGCAGCATACGGGCATTGAATTTCGTCAGCTGCGCATTCGGCGATGGGTAAAACCGCGAGTAAAGCCCCGCGGCATCAAGCGTCACGCCGTCCGGCAAATCATCGGCCGGGAAAAGCTTGAGCTCTGGCACTCGACCAATACTACGAAGGATCTCGTAGTTTCTTGGCACCTCGGGATTGCCAAAAACCTCGAGGCACACCAGCCAGCTCGCCACCGCAAAACACAGCGCCACGCCATTGGCAATGAACCACCAGAAGTATGCCGGCCTACCCGGTGCCACATCGTCCTTCAGACGAAGCTCGGGGCGTTCGGCAATGATCATGCGCGGCAGTCCTCCGTGCCCGTTTCATCCGCCCCTGCCGCCGGCTCTTCCAGCGACTCAAAGGAAGTCCCGCAGCCGCAGGAACGGGCCGCGCGGGGGTTGTGCACCTTGAAACCCGAATCGGTCAGATCGTCGGAAAAATCCACCTCGCAGCCGCGCAGACGCTCCACGCTGTCGGCCGCGACAATGACCCTTGCGCCGTGATCCTCCACCAGCACATCGCCCTCCGACGGTTGACCCACCCGCATCTCGTACTGCCAACCCGCACATCCACCCTTTCGCACGGCAAGGCACAGCCCAGCCCCTTCCGTTTCGCCCTTCGCGGCCAACAGTCTCTTGAGCTCGGCCGCGGCTCTCTCGGTAAGCGTGATCATCTCGCCCGGCAAAGTGAGCCAGCCGCACGGAAATTCAAACCCGAAAATAAACTCTTGCGCTAAGCTCAGCGACTCCGTTCGAAGAACCAAAAATTTATTTTTCAGAAAGCCCTTGACGCATCCAAATCGCTCCCTTTTGGTTCGGCGCGCCAGCGGAAATTCCGCTGCGCCCATAGAATGGCTGTGGTATATCCACATGCCTCGTTTCCAGCGCCCGTCACCCATGCCCTCATCCAAGCCGTCATCCAAGAAATCCGCTGCCAAGAAGCCCGCCGCAAAGCCTAAGGCAAGCGCCTCAAAGCCAAAGGCCAGCACCCCAAAAACCAAGGCTGCAGCCGCCAAGCCCAAGCCCGCCGCATCCAAGGCCCCGGCGAAAAAAGTTTCCAAGCCAGCCGCCAAGACCCCAGCGAAAAAGCCTGCTGCCAAGCCAGCCGCAAAACCTGCCGCCAAGGCGCCTGTCAAAAAAGTTTCCAAACCCGCTGCGAAACCAACGACGAAGCCCGCTGCCAAAGCGCCAGTAAAGCCTGCGGCCAAAGCACCAGCCAAGACTCCGGCAAAAGCTCCCGCCAAGGCACCGGTTAAAGCCGCAACAAAACCTGCCGCCAAAACCGCCCCGGCCAAAAAGCCCGAGCCCACCAAGGCAGACAAAGCCGCCACCGCATCGAAAGACACGGCAAAAGCCACCACCGCAGCCGCCACGAAAACAACTTCTGCCGCTTCGAAGAACAATACCGCCCCAGTCACACCCCCGACCAAGGGCGAAAAACCACCCACCGAAACCAAGGCAGGCAAGGCCGGCGCTTCCAAAAAACGCCGCATCGATACGCCTGAAATTCAGGAAAAGATCCGCGAACTCATCAAGCTCGCCAAGGAACAGGAATACCTGACCTACGACGACATCAACGAAATCCTCCCCAACGACCTTGTCGATCCGGACGATGTCGAGGCGATCATGGAGCGCCTGCGCAACATGGAGTTCGACATCATCGACGCCTCGGAAGTCGACCGCTTCAAAGACAAGAAACGCGACGACGATGGCGGCGAGGAGGAGGAACTCAAGGCAGACCAAAAACTCGACATCCTCGATGACCCGGTCCGCATGTATCTCAAGCAGATGGGCCAAGTCCCCCTGCTCACCCGCGAACAGGAAGTGGAAATTTCCAAGCGCATCGAAGACGCGGAAATCGAAGTGGCTCGCCACCTCCACCTCTTCGGCTTCGTGACCGAATCCTACCTCGACCTCGCCGACAAACTCAACAAGGGCAAGGAACGCTTCGACCGCGTGATCCTCGACAAGAAGATCGAGTCACGCGAACGCTACATGAAGGGCCTGCCGAAGCTCTGCGAACAGCTCAAACAACTCCACCAGGAAAACGACGACATCTTCCGCCAACTCTCGGCCAAGAACCCGCGCGGCAAGAAAAAGCTCGAGGAGGAATTCCAGAAAAACATCCAAACGCTCAACCGCGTTTATGTCCGCTTCTACTTCAAACAAAAAATCATCGAGGACTTCTGCGAGCAGGTGGATGAGTCGATGCAGAAGTTCTGGAAGTACACCCGCAAGCTTCAGTCGACCCCGAACGACAAGGAGTTCGTGACGAAACTGCGCGAACTTCAACAACGCTCGTGGCACACGCCCGAAACTTTCGAGGAGGCCAATAAAAATCTCCGCCACTGGCTCAAGGAGGCCCTCAAGGCAAAAACCGAAATGGTCGAAGCCAACCTTCGCCTCGTGATCTCGATCGCGAAAAAATACACCAACCGCGGCCTCTCGTTCCTCGACCTCATCCAGGAAGGCAACATGGGCCTCATGAAGGCGGTCGAAAAATTCGAGTACCGCCGAGGCTACAAGTTCTCGACCTACGCAACTTGGTGGATCCGCCAAGCGATCACCCGCTCGATCGCCGACCAGGCCCGCACGATCCGCATCCCGGTCCACATGATCGAGACGATCAACAAGCTGATGCGCGTGCAAAAGCAACTGGTCCAAGAATACGGCCGCGAACCCTCACCCGAGGAAATCGCCGAGGAAATTCACCTCCCCGTCGAACGCGTTCGCGCCGTGCTCAAGATGGCCCAGCAACCAATCTCGCTGCAGGCACCGGTCGGCGATTCCGACGACACCTCGTTCGGCGACTTCATCGAAGACAAGGCCGCCGACAACCCGATGGAGGAAGCCGGATTCTCGATGCTCAAGGACAAGATCAAGGATGTCCTCGACACCCTCACCGAACGCGAACGCGAAGTGCTCGAGCAACGCTTCGGACTCAAGGACGGCTACAGCCGCACCCTCGAAGAAGTCGGCCGCCAGTTCCAAGTCACTCGCGAACGGATCCGCCAGATCGAAGCGAAGGCCCTCCGCAAAATGCGCCACCCCACCCGCATCCGCAAACTGGAAGGCTTCATCGAAATCCCCGGAGCCTAAGGGGAACGGACGCCCCCGTCCGTTCATCACCCACCGCCAGACACCATGGAAGCCGTCGACGATTTCACCAAAATCGAATCGGTCTTCGTGCGCCATCGCAATGCCCTCGTCCTGCGCGGTCAGTTCACGCCGATCTACACGGATTACTACCTGCACCTGATGCAGCATCGCATCCGTCACTCGGCGGAACTCGACCAAATGCTCAAGGACGCGCTCGCGATGCTCACCCTGCACCTCGTCGCAAGACCATGGGCGGAAACCATCGCGTGGACCGCGAACCTCCGCGCGCCACGGCTCAACCTCTTCGTCACCGGCGGCTCAACGCAGGAGTCCATCACCGGCCGCATCTTCACCGAAGATGTGCGCGAACCCGACCGCAATTTTTTCTATTCGCAAACGACCACGCCAAACAGCCACGAACCGCGCACCTCGACGCTCGAAGTCGATGGCAAGGACCCGGTCGCATGGGTCTCGCAATTTTACGATCAGTCGGAACAACGCCCAGCCCGCGCGTTCCGCCTCGATGACGAAAACTTCGCGCTCGTCGCCGCCCAACCGGATTGCGACATGGAATGGTTCGATGCGCTCGATGCCGATGCGGTCCAGAACATCGATCAAAACGAGGAAATCAAAATCCTCGAAACCCGCCGCTTCCGCTTCCATTGCGGATGCACTCTTGAAAACATTCTGCCCGTCCTCGGCGGATGGCGCGACCGCCTCGACGAACTCTTCGCCGGATCCGACGAGATTCGCATCGAATGCCCGCGCTGCGCCGCCAAATACGGAATCACGCGCGACATGATCCAATGATCGCCGCCATGCAACGCTTCCATCACACGGAGTTTGCCGACCTCCCACACCTGCTCTCGCTCAAAGGCTCGCAAAAAATTTCCGTCTGCATCCCAACGCTCAACGAAGAGCAAACCATCGGCTCAATCGTATCGTCGATCCATGATGCGTTGATGCAGAAGATCACGCTCATCGACGAACTGATCGTCATGGACTCGGGCTCGACCGACCGCACCCGCGAAATGGCCGCCTCCGCCGGTGCCAAGGTGATGCTCTCATCGGAAATCCCACCCGCATTGCCAACGCACCCGGGAAAAGGCGAGAACCTCTGGAAGTCGCTCAAAGTTTCCAGCGGCGACATCGTCTGCTACCTCGATGGCGATGTCTCGAATTTCCATACCGGATTCGTCACCGGTCTCATCGGCCCGCTCTTGCAAGACGCCTCGATCGATTACGTGAAGGCCTTCTATCAGCGCCCGCTGCTCAACGGCGATCATCACCAAAACTCCGGCGGTGGACGCGTTTCGGAAATCCTCGTGCGCCCGCTCATCTCAATGTTTTACCCGGAACTCGCCGACATCATCCAGCCACTCGCCGGCGAATACGCGGCACGCCGCAGCACCCTCGAATCACTGCCATTTCCCACCGGATACGGCGTGGAAATTGCCCACCTGATCGATCTCCTCCACGCGGGAAAATCCTCACGCATCGCACAGACCAATCTCGAAACCCGCATCCACCGCAACCGCAGCGACGCGGAGCTCGGCGACACAGCCTTCGCCATCCTCAAGGTGATCACCCGCCGCCTCCAACGCGACGGCCGCCTTTCCCCTAACACATCACTCACCGATCTCCACCAACGATGGAGCATCACCGACGACTCGATCGCCCTCACCTCGAAGTTCATCCCCGAACCCGAACTCCCGGCGATAAACCCAAATCGGTAGGGCGATGCGGCCCGCAGCGCCGACTCTACCCCGCAGGGGTAAATTCTTCGGCGGACCGAGGTCAGTCCGCCCTACCATCATTTTCCGCCTCCCGCTTGCCAAGCCGCCGGCATGCACTAGAATCCCGCCCGATGCCCCTGCCAGACAACCTCGAGCCCGCCATCCGCGACCCACGCAAACTCCGGCTCACGGCCTGGATCCTCGTCGCGATCATGATCGTCGGCGGCGGCCTCATCTTCACCGCCTACCAACGTTGGTCGCTCGATAAAGCATCGGACACACGCCCGGCCGTCATTCACCGCATCAAACAGGAACGCGACCTTCGCATCATTCGTCAGGATGGCAAAACGCACGACCTCTTCGAGCTCCGCGGCAAAGTCTGGGCCGTGCACCTCGTCAGCACGAGCAACCCGCAACTTTCGCAGCGCAGCCTCGCGGTCATGAAGCGTTTCGCGGCAAAATTTTCCGATCGGCAGGACTTCCATCTCGTCACGCTCGTCCTCGATCCGATCCCTGCCGAGCAGGCAACATCCTCACTCGCAAATTATGCCAACGAAAATGGCATGCAACTGCCCCAGTGGTGGGTCGGCACCAACGAACCCAAAACGCTTCACCGTTTCGTGAAAAGCGAACTCAAAGGCTCGCTGTTTCCCCATCTCGAAAACGACCGGTGGATCCATGATTCCTCGATCGTCCTCATCGATCGCGGCGGTCACCTTCGCCGCGCCGTGATCCCGCGCAAAAACGGCGGCACACCGGCCGTGCTGCCCTTCGATTTCGAACAAGCCGCCTCATGGGACGCGAAGGGCTTAAAATCAGGCTCCTCACGCAACAACGAAGAAGAACTCGAAGCCGTCTTGCAGCAAACGATCCAAACCTTGCTCACCGAAACCACCGGACCCTCATGACACGCAAAACTACCATCACGCTCTTCTACACCGGCGTCGCAATCGTTTCAATTGCCATCCTCGCCCTCGCGTTTTTCATCCGCTCGCGAATGCCCGATCCCGACATCAACACGATCGTCAACGCCGGCAAAGAAAGTACTCCCTCATGGTTCCCGATCGGCAGCGACCTCGCGGCGATCAATCAAGCGGGCGATGCGGTCAAACTCTCCAACCTGAAAGGCAAAGTCTGGATCGCTGCGGAATTTTTCGCAGTGTGCCCGCACTGCGCGGTACGCAACGGCGAGGAGCTTCGCAAAATTTACGATGAGTTTCGCTCGCATCCGGATTTCCACATCACCTGCATCTCGGTCGACCCCGATCACGATACCCGCGAAAAACTCGCCGACTACGCCAGCGCACTCGGCGCCGATACGAAAAACTGGTGGTTCCTCAATGCCGGCGACGCGAAGTCGACCCACGCCTATCTCGAACAAACTTTGAAATTTTTCGGCATCCGCGAACGCAGCGACCCGGCCGACATCGAGGCGAACGGCCGCTATGCCCACGACCTCGGATTCATCCTCGTCGACCGCGACTTCAATGTCATCGGCAAATGGCCGCTCGCCGATGCCCGATCCGATGAAGCACGCCAGCGCGACCCGCAACTCTACGACCGCGTCAAAGAAGACCTCTTCAACCGCATCCGCGCGGAACTGAACAAGAAGCCAAGCAACCCATGAACGACGAACGCACCCAGTGGCTGCAACGCCAACCACAAACGGAACTCGCCAAAAAACTTGGCATCTTCGCCTGGATCTTCTCGGCGATCGTCATGATCCTCGTGGTCGGCATGCGCGAACTCCGCCTGCCCATGCCCTTCGGCATTTCGACCGACCTGCTACCGCCCTTTCACGCGCTGCTCAACACGCTGGTCTCAATCCTCTTGGTGGCCTCACTCGTCGCGATCAAGCTCGGCAAAATTTCACTCCACCGCGCGCTGATCCTTCGAGCAGTGGTCCTCTCGGTGATCTTCCTGCTTTCCTATGTGGTCTATCACATCACCACAGACCCCACACGCTTCGGCGGCACAGGCACGATTCGCACGGTTTATTTCATCCTGCTCATCACCCACATCATCGCCGCCGCAGTAAGCCTGCCCTTCATCCTTTTCACCTTCATCGCCGCCTGGACCAACCAGTTCGACAAACACCGCAAGCTCGCCCGCTGGGTGTTTCCGTTGTGGCTCTATGTCGCCGTCACCGGTCCCGTCTGCTACTGGATGCTCAAACCCTACTATTGAGCGCCAAGCACCATTTGCATGTCAGCCGCCATACCCCGCTCGCTGCACGACCTTTCGTTTTCCGAAATCGAAAACGAACTCTCCACTGCTGGCATCTCAAAGCAACACGCCAAATCCCTCTGGCGCGCAATCTACCGCCACGGAGTCACCGACCTCCACCAGCACGACTTCCTCCCGCCACTCGCGCGCTGGATCCATGAATCAATCGGCGAAGGCAAAAAGTTTTTCCTCGATCAACCCGCGCTCGATCGCGAAATCCTCAGCAGCGATGACCTCACGCGCAAATTTCTTCTGCGCCTCAACGATGGTCAGGTCATTGAAACGGTGCTGATGGGTTACGACGCACGCCACACGGTTTGCGTCAGCACCCAAGCCGGCTGCGCGATGGGCTGCGTGTTCTGCGCAACCGGTCAAATGGGTTTCGTGCGGCACCTCCGCCCCGGAGAAATCATCGCCCAAGTCCTCCACGCCAAACGCGTGCTGCATGAAATGAACCCCAAAGCCCGCCTTCGCAATCTGGTGATGATGGGCATGGGCGAACCACTCCACAACATCGATGCGGTCCATCACGCGCTCGCCACGATCTCCGATGTCCGCGGCATCAGCATCGGCCCGTCGAAAATCGCAATCAGCACAGTAGGTGTCGTGCCGGGGATTTTGCGCATGGCCTCGGAAAATTGGCCCTACCGCCTCGCCGTGAGCCTCCACGGATCGACCGAAGACGAACGCGCCGCGCTCGTACCCGCCAGCAAACGCTGGAACCTGGAATCACTCATCGACACCTGCCGTCACTATGGCAGCACCACCGGCAAACGCATCTTCTTCGAGTGGACCCTCATCGCCGGCAAAAATGATTCGCCCGAAACAGCAACTCGACTCGCCGAGCTACTCAAAGGCATCGACGCCCACATCAATCTCATTCCGCTCAACCCAACCGGCGGATTCTCCGGCACCGCCAGCCCCTCCGGCGTGCAGTTTCAAAAAATCCTCCGCAACGCAGGATTCCCCTGCACCTTCCGTCAACGCCGCGGCATCGATGTCGCCGCCGGATGCGGCATGCTGAAGGCGGAGAAACGAAGCCATCAAAAACCCAGAGCAAAGGATGAATGTGACAAGATCGTCACATAGCCCCCCTTGAGCGCTTTCCCTGTAACCATCAAGTATTGCGCTGCTCCCGAGGGAAAGCTTGATGCCAATTTTTAAACACAGGAAAAGATCAACTGAATGGACTTCTTCGATGAAGTCCGTTCTTTTCTCAGCCACATGCATCGTTGCTCTATTGGCAAGCACGGCAATCACCTATGCCGAGAGCCTATCGTTTTACATCCGCCAGTACAAAGTCGAGGGCGCTAAGAAATTGACCCGACTCGAAATCGAAGAAGCGGTCTACCCCTACCTCGGCCCGGGCCGCACCCCCGACGATGTCGAGCAAGCACGGCAGGCGCTCGAAAAAGCCCATCACCAAAAGGGCTATCAGACCGTTTCGGTTTCCATCCCACAGCAAGACCCGCGCCGCGGCATCATCCGCCTCGAAGTCTCGCAAGGGGCCGTCGCCCGACTTCGTGTGAAAGGATCACGATGGTTCCTGCCCAGCGAAATTGAAAAAGCGCTGCCTTCAGTCGCCGAAGGAAAAACGCCTAATCTCAACCAGTTCACCAAGGAAATCATCGCGGTCAACCGCCTCGCCGACCGCCGCGTGACGCCCGAACTCCGCCCCGGCATGGAACCGGGCAGCGTCGATATCGACCTAACCGTCGAGGACAAACTGCCACTCCACGGCTCCATCGAACTCAACAACCGCTACAGCGCCGATACCACCGAGCTGCGACTCAACGGCGCCATGACCTATGGCAATCTGTTCCAAAAAGGACACATCATCGGCGGCAATTTCCAAGTCGCCCCCGAAAACACCGACGACGCGCTCATCTACTCGGCATTCTACATGGCCCGCGTCGCGGAAAAAACGAGCCTGATGCTCACCGGCACAAAACAGAACAGCAAGATCAACACGGTCGGCGGTGCTACAGTCGGCGCACCGGGCGAAATCGTCGGACTGCGTGCGATGTTTGATCTGCCAACGAAAGAGAAATTTTTTCAAACCGCGAACATCGGCATCGATTACAAAAACCTCGAAGAGGACATCATGATCGGCAAGGACACGATCTCCTCGCCCATCGAATATTACCCACTCACCGCCGGATACTCGGCATCGTGGAACTACGACAAGCACTACACCGAGTTCAACGCCTCAGTCAACATGCAGCTGCGCGGCATGGGCAGCGATGCCGAGGAATACGCCAACAAACGCTACAGCTCGCGAGGCAACTTCATCACACTGCGCACCGACGCATCCCACACGCATGATCTTCCCGGCGGCGCGCAGATCTTCGCCAAGGTCCAAGGCCAGGCGGCCAGCCAGGCACTCATCAGCAGCGAGCAATTCTCCGGCGGCGGACTCGGCACCGTGCGCGGCTACCTCGAAGCCACCACCACCGGCGACCACGCGATCTTCGGCTCGATCGAACTCCGCTCGCCCTCGCTGATCGGCAAATCCTCCGTCTCTCTTTCGCAACCGAACGAATGGCGCATCTATGCCTTCGCCGATGCGGGCATGACGCACCTGATCGATGCCCTTCCCGGCCAAGAAGCGCGCCCCCACCTCTACAGCGTCGGTGTCGGTTCACGCATCAAGGTCAAAAACCATTACCACGCCTCGGTCGACGCCGGCGTTCCCCTTTCCGAGCAAACCAACGCCGAAAACAACGATGTGCGCATCACCTTCCGCGGATGGGCCGACTTTTGATTCTCACCATTTCCAACAACCACCCTCATGAACCGCTTCTTCACAAGAAACAGTCTCCTCACCACAGGCCTCGCCCTCATCCTGAGCACCAACCTCATCGCCGAGGACGAAGCCGCATGGTGGGATGAAAATTGGACCCAACGCCAGAAGGTCACTCTCGACGCCTCGGAGCTCACCGCATCCGCCGGTGATAGCAGCACGCTTCTCGTTCGCCTCTTCGAAGGAAATTTCCAATTCGCCGGAGCACGCGAAGATGGCAGCGACATCCGCTTCGTCGCCGCCGATGGCAAAACCATCCTGCCACACCAAATTGAAAGCTACGACGGATTACTCAGCGAAGCATTCGTGTGGGTAAAGCTTCCGGTCAAACCATCGGCAAAGGAAACTTTACACATTTATTACGGCAATCAGGACCCCGCGATGCCGGCCGCCGAAAAGTCCGGCGCATTCTCCAAGGATCATGTCGCGGTCTATCATTTCGCCGAACGCGGCGGCAGCCCTGCGGACTCGTCCGGAAACAACAACAATGCCTCCGCCCCCGCGGTCACCGCCCAAGGCGCGATCATCGGCAACGGCGCGCGCCTTCTCGGCAGCACACCGATCAACATCCCCAACACCGACAGCCTCGCATGGAGCGCCGGACAAGCGCTCTCGATTTCCCTTTGGGTCAAACCCACCGCCCTGCAAGCCAACGCGGTCATCCTCAGCCGCGCCGAGGGCAACAACTCACTGCGCCTCACACTCGATCAAGGCGTGCCGATGCTCGAAGTTTCCGGCACCCGCAGCCAAGCCGCCGCACCGATCGCCGCAGGCACATGGAGCCACCTCGCGCTGACTGCTGGCGAAGGAAAAATCCAACTCTATGTGAATGGCGAACCCTACGCATCCGTCGCCGCCACCATCCCGGCACTCACTTCACCAATACTCATCGGTGCCGATGCCTCAGGCACCAACACCACAGGCTTCACGGGTGAAATCGACGAACTCCAAATCACCAAATCCGCACTGCCCGCAGGCGCCATCAAACTTGCATCGATCAACCAAGGTGCCAGCGACTCGGCCCAACGCCTGCTCTCACTCGGCGAAATGGAAGGCGGCGAAGCCAGCAGCGGCGGCGGCGCCCTCGAACACGTGATGCTCTTTGGCGACATCGCCAAAAACATGATGTTCGACGGCTGGATCGCCATCGGCGTCTGCGTACTCATGATCGCAGTCGGCTGGACGGTTGCTTACAAAAAATTCATCTACCTCGGCAAAGTCGAAAAGGCCGACAAGGAGTTCCTCAAAATTTGGAAAACCGTTTCAACCGACCTCACCGCCATCGATCACTCGGACGGCGCAAAAATCCGCAGCATGGGCGGCACGGTCGATGCAGACGCCCAGGACATGCTCAAGGACTCGCCGCTCTACACCATCTACCACATCGGCTCGGAAGAAATTTCCCACCGCCTCCACAAAATCAACCACAAGATGGAAGGCCTTCCCGGCCGCTCGATCCAAGCGATCCGCGCCAGCCTCGATGCCGGCATGGTCCACGAAAACCACAAGCTCACCGACGGCCTCGTCTACCTCACCATCAGCATCGCCGGCGGTCCCTATGTCGGTCTGCTCGGCACGGTGGTCGGGGTGATGATCACCTTCGCCATCATCGCAAAATCCGGCGAAGTGAATGTGAACTCGATCGCACCCGGTATCGCATCGGCGCTGCTCGCAACGGTCGTCGGCCTCATCGTCGCGATCCCCGCCCTATTCATTTACAGCTACCTCAACGGCCGCATCAAAACCGTCATGGCCAACATGCAGGTCTTCATCGACGAGTTCGTCGCGAAAATGGCCGAGTTCTACCGCCCGCCCAACGAACCCGAAGGACAAGCAGGAAAATCCATTTCCTGATCGACCACCAACCCATCCACCACCATGGCCTCCGCCGACGACAAAAGCTTCGACGACATCAATGTCACCCCGATGGTAGACCTCTATCTGGTCCTCCTGCTCATCTTCATCATCATGACGACCGCCGGCGTGCAAGGGGTGAAGGTGAACCTCCCGAGCGCAAGCGCGAAGGCCGCCCAGAAAATGGAAGCGCCCAAGACCCAAGCGATCACCATCGATTCCAGCGGCAGCATCAAGCTCAACACGGTGCCAGTCACGCTTTCCGACCTCGAAAGCAAACTCGGCCAACTCAAGGCCACCAACCCTGAGCTGCCAGTGGTCGTGCGTGGCGATCGCACCAACCAGTACCAACTGATCATGGATGTGCTCGATGTGCTCGGCCGCACCGGCATCACCCAGATCGGCCTCGCCACACAACCACCGAAATAATTTTCCACAGCGATGGCCGATACCACCAAGAGCAAAGGCAAGAAGGCGGGTCCAACGCGTTGGATCGTCATCGGCATTGCCGTGCTTGGTGTCGCGGCATGGATTTTTTCGGGCGACTCGAAGCCCTCACGCAAGGCAGCCAAGGCCAGCGAACCCTTGACCATTACGCTGCCGCCACCTCCACCGCCACCTCCCCCGCCGCCGCCGCCTCCCCCACCACAAAATGAACCGCCTCCACCCGAAGAGGAGGAAATGATGGAACAGGAACCCGTCGCCGAAGACGAGCCACCGCCAGAAGCCGCGCCCGAAGCACCACCTTCGGAAGACCTCAGCACCGGCATCACCGGCGGCAACGGACCCGACATGGGACTCTCCGGCGGTCGTGGCAACGGCGGGAAAATCGGCGGATCCGGCAACCGCGGCGGAGGCAGCCGCTTCGGTTGGTACGCCGCAAAAGTGCAAAGCTCAATCCGTGAAGCCCTCTCTCGCCACCCCGCAACTCGCGGCGCGACGATGAACATCACCGTGCGCGTCTGGCCCGACAGCAACGGCCGCATCTCCCGCGCCCAACTGGTCGGCACTACCGGCGACCCAGCCACCGATCAAGCGATCAAAAACAGCATCCTAACCGGACTCCAACTCCCCCAAGCCCCGCCCGCCGACATGCCCACGCCCATCGTCCTGCGCATCAACGGCCGCAAACCATCATAAATTTTTCATCGCTCAAAAATTTTTCCATCCAGCGTCATGCAAACATCCCGCATCCCGTCCATCCTTGCCGCCACATCGATCCTGCTGATCCAGCCGTCGTTAGCCAATGAGGAGGCACCCGTCGAAAGCGCACCCGCCAATGCCGGTGATGAGTCGTCGTCGCCCGACCCGACCATCGATCTCCCGCTCTCCACCGATCTGCCCGAACGCAAGGATGTGGCGTCACCCACACCCACCAGCAATGCCACGATCAATCTCATCAACCGCCTCGTGCAAAAAGGCATCCTCACCGAGGCCGAGGCCGCCGAGATGATCCAACAAGCGGAAGCCGACGCAGCGAAAGTCGCCGGAAACGCCAAAGCCGAAGCGCCACCCCTCCCGGCCGAACCAAGCCCCGAGGAAGAAGCCACCATCACCTACATCCCCGAAGTCGTCCGCAACCAAATGCGCGACCAAATCCAACAGGAACTCCTCGCCCAAGCCCGCGAGGAAAAATGGAGCGAAAAAGCCACCCCAGACTGGACCTCAAAATTCCGCCTGTTCGGCGACATCCGCGTGCGCTCGGAAAACACGATGTTTCCAGAAACAAAGTATCTCACCGATAATAATGGCGATTACATCTTGGATAGTGATGGAAATAAACAAATAACAGCAGGTAATAATAATTTAGGGGCGTTTCCTAATTTCAATTCCATCAACACTGGAGCACCATGGGATGAAAAGGGAATTACTGATCCCTCTATGCAAAATGTGGATCAGGATCGTCATCGCACCCGACTTCGCGCCCGCGTGGGCACCGATGTTTCACTCGGCGACGGCTTCAATGCCGGCTTGAGAATCGCAACTGGCGAAAGCAACTCGCCAACCTCACCCAACCAGACCTTCGGTGCCTCAGGTGGAAATTTCTCAAAGTACTCGCTCTGGCTCGACCGGGCATTCATCAGCTATGACGCCGGTCCAGGCGATGGCGAGGAACTGACCTTCCTCGGCGGCCGTTTCGACAATCCCTTCATGTCGACCGAGATCATGTGGGATGATGACCTCGGCTTCGACGGACTTGCACTGCGCGGCAAGGTGCGCATGACGGATGAGGTTTCAACCTTCTTCAGCGGCGGCTACTTCCCCGTCTACAACACCGATTTTAACTTCGCCAGCAACCAAACTGCCAAGTTCGAAAGCACCGACAAATGGCTCAGCGGCGCACAGTTCGGCATCGAATGGAAAATGGCGACCGATGTGACGGCCAAATTGGCAGTATCTTACTACAATTTCAACAATGTTGAGGGCAAACTATCTTCACCAGTAATCACACCATCAGCAAATGAAGTCTTACCAGTGAAACAGCTGGAGGATGGCAGATGGGTCAAGGAAGATAACTTTTCAAAATTCAAAAATACCGACGCATCTAGACCCTCTTTTGCGCAAAGAGGAAATACCTACATGAAAATTCGTAATATCGTCAGCTCAACCTTCAATTCAAATGGGTCCAAAGACCAATATCAATACTACGGCTTAGCATCGAAATTCAAACCACTTACATTCAATGGGAAAATCGATTACGACGGTTTCGACGACTTATCTTCTTCACCCATTCGCATTTCTTTGATTGGCGAGTTCATCAAGAACACGGCGTTCGATGTGAACAAGGAAACCGCCATAGGAAACCGTGGCGATAACAACAACTACGAAGGCGGAGACGAAGCCTGGAACCTCGCCTTCATCGTCGGTAACCCGGCTCTAGAATCCTTTGGCGATTGGCAGGCTAGCCTCGGTTACCGCTATGTCGAATCCGACGCGGTGCTCGATGCCTTCGCCGACTCTGATTTCGGCGGCGGTGGAACGAATCTAAAAGGCTTCACCCTTAGCGGCACCATGGCCCTCTCCAAAGCCGTACGCTGCTCGCTGCGCTGGATGAGCGCCGACGAAGTCGCCGGACCTCCCCTCAGCTCCGACATACTGCAAGTCGACCTCAACGCCAAGTTCTGATCCACCACCACTCACTTACAACGCATGAAACGCGCATTCCTCACGCTCATCGCCTTCTCCGCATCCTTGCATGCGGCGGAAGAAGCAGATCCCTCCATCAAACTTCGCGAGCAGCTCCGCTCGACGATGATTCAGCTTCGCACCTCACAAGTAGAGGCTGCCAATGCCCAAGCGCTGCAGGCAGCCGCCGAGGCAAAGTCCAAGGAACTCGAAGCCAAAATCGCCGACCTCGAAAAACGCAGCGCCGCCATGGCCAAGCAGGCAAATGCCGAAAAAATCGCCGCCGAGGAATCCATCGCCACCCTCAACAACAAGCTGGCCGATCGCGACAAACGCATCATCCAATTGAATGAAGCCCTCGCCAAATGGAAGGACGGTTACAACAAGGCAGCCGCCGTCGCCCGCACAAAAGAAGAAGAACGCGCCCAACTCGCTTCCGAGGCAATCGTGCTCAAACGCACCGTGGCTGACCGCGAAACGAAGAACATCGCCCTCTTCAACACCTCCACCGAAATCCTCGAGCGCTTTGAAAACTACGCTCTCGGCAAGGCCCTCGGTGCCCGCGAACCCTTCATCAGCACCACCCGCGTCAAAGTGGAAAACCTCGTTCAGGGCTACAAAGATCGCATCGTGGAAAACCGCATCGCGGCCACCGGCGACAAACCCAAGCCTTGATCCAATCCATGCAACCCATGCTTAGGCTCGTCATTTTGCTCAGCCTGACAGCCGTCTCCCATCTGTACGGCGAAGCACCAGCCGTCCTCGGACGGATCGGCGATATCGAAGTCACCACCGACCAACTCCGCGAGTCACTCGCTGGACTAGAGGGCGCAGTCACAAACACCGCCAAAGATCCGCAAGCGCTTGGCCAATACGCCCGCGCTCTACTGCTTCAACGGCTCGTGCTCCAAGAAGCCCGCGAACATAAATGGGATCAGGACCCCGCCGTGATCTCACGCATGGTCCGCGCCCGTGAGGCGGCACTTTCAGAAAGCTATCTCGAATCAAAATCCAAACCCGATGCCTCGTACCCATCCGAACAGGAAATCAAGGACGCTTACGAGGCGAACAAATCAAAGCTCCTGATCCCCAAATCCTACGAACTCGCCCAGATCTTCATCGAAGCGTCCGAAAGTGGAGACTCCAGCGCCCAAGCGAAGGCGAAATCAAAACTCGAAGAAGTCCGCAAACAATTGGCCGCCAAAGATGCCGACTTTTCCAACATCGCCCGCACATCAAGCGACGAAAAATCCAGCGCTCAAAATGGTGGCAAAATCGGCTGGCTCGCGGAAAACCAGATTCAGCCTGAAATCCGCAGCAAACTTCCCAATCTGAAACTCAAAGCAGTTTCCGAGCCGATTCGCCTCAATGGCGGCTGGCACATCATCAAGCTGCTCGATGTCCGCGAGTCCCGTGCCCCGACTCTCGATGAGATTCGTGACAATCTTGTCACATCAATGCGCGAAGAAAAATCCCGCGAGCTGCGTCAGAATTACATCGCCGAGCTACTCAAACAGCACCCTCTCGCGATCAACGAAATCGAACTCATGAAGCTCGCTAAGTGATGATCACAATTTCCCTAACACAGTCAGATATCAGCCTTCTTCCTCTCTTTGCTGAAAACTGAACACTTGAAACTTTAAACTTTTTTCAATGAAACCAAAACCTTGGTTCTTCCACAAAACCCGACTCTTCGGCAATCAGCTTCGCTATGGCGCACCGCTGGCCATCGGATTTGCCGTGTTCATTTCAGGAACCCAGGTTGAGGCCCGAAACATTCTACGCTCATCAGGCGGTAGTGGAGGCGGCGCTGCCAGCGCATCAACTTCATCCGGCACCAGTACCGCAGATGCACCGACAGCCAGCAATGTCGATGCCGCGCGCACCAACGCCAACAATATACTCCGGCGCACTAATCAAACCCTCGATGCGATCCGCGCGGTTCAAAACGCCGCTCGTGCTGCTGCAAGCGCCGGGCCCAACCGCCTTGGCAACAATCTCCCCGATGTCCCAAATGGTCTCGGCGTCAACGGCCTCAATCCCCACGCCGATGCTCAAACCAACCCATCCCAATGGTGGCAGGGTGCCGACGCGCCGGTACAAACCATTTCCGGCGAGAATGTTAATGTCAGGGTCAAACAAAACGCCCAACAAGCCCTACTTCATTGGCAAACGCTCAATGTCGGAAAGAAAACCACCCTTCACTTCGATCAAAGCGCCGGCGGCGCCAATGCGCCACAGTGGATCGCGTTCAACCAAATCAAGGATCCATCCGCCAATCCCACGCAAATTCTCGGCACCATCAAAGCCGAAGGACAAGTCTATCTCATCAACCCCAACGGCATCATCTTCGGCGGATCCAGCACCGTCAACGCCCGCGGCCTAACCGCCTCGGCCCTGCCGATCAATGCGAATCTCATCCAGCAGGGCTTGCTTAACAATACAAAGGCAGAGTTTTTATTCAACGGCATCAATAATGTTGCGAGCAGCAACACACCGAACCCATATTCGCACGAAAAGCCCACATCGGGAAAATATGGTGACGTCATTGTACAAGAAGGAGCGTTGCTGGAGAGCCCTTCAAATTCGGCCAAAGTTGGCGGGCGCATAGCACTTATCGGCGCTAATGTTTACAATAAAGGCACCATAGTCACGCCTGATGGCCAATCCATCATTGCCGCAGGTCTTCAAGTTGGCATCGATAGCCATGCTTCCAGCGATCCAAGTCTCCGGGGACTCGATTTTTACATTGGCGCAATCAATGAAGTCTCTACCGAAACATATGCGGGAAAAATCATACAGGATGGTCGCATCGAGGCCAACCGCGGCAGCATCACATTAGCCTCAAGCGACATCCAACATAATGGGGCACTTCTCTCCACCACATCCGTTTCACTCAACGGGCGTATCGATTTGCTGGCGCACTATGATGCCAAATCAAACCCGTCATACAATCCAACCAACTCAACAACTGGCTCCCCTTTCCTATTCAATAGCTCGGGTAAAATAACCACCGGAGAATCAAGCGTCATTCGGATCTTGCCGGAATACGATAGCAAGGAAACGGCCATCGGCAAAGAGCTGGCTCTACGCTCACAAATCAATTTCGCCTCAAAGACATCCTATCTAGGCAAAAACTCCATCATACTGGCACCCAACGCGTCTGCAAATATCATTGCCGGAGCATGGTACTCAAACGCATCCAGACCCTTGCCGGTTTTCAAAGAGTCAATTGGCCAAATCTATCTCGATGACAATGCCGAGATCAATGTGGCGGGCTCAATCGGGATTTCGGTCCCGGTGACCCAAAACAACCTGACCATCGACTTGCGCGGCGCCGAATTGGCAAATTCCCCTTTGCAAAGAGACGGCATACTGCGAGGAGCCAGCATCAAAGTCGACATCAGAAAATCAGGAACAAACAGCGATGGTACGACATGGATAGGAACTCCTGTCGCTGATGTAAGCGGATTTGCAAATTTGATTCAACGGGGTGTGGGGCAACTCACGATTGCAGGTGGCACCGTAACTATGAGCGCAGGAGAGTCCGTTGTGATGAATCGCGGATCCAAGATTGATGTGTCAGGCGGATCAATCCTGTATGAGGGCGGGGCGATAGAAACCACCAAGTTGTTATCCAACGGACAAATTATCGACATCGCTGATGCCAGCCCCGATGTCAGATACGATTCCATTTACGACGGAAAAAATTCGTTCACTAACGAAAAATTCCAGATTTCACAGACATACAGCAATCCCCTCTCATCAAGCTTCAAACAACTGGAATCCTCATATCACGAAGGCGCGGCAGGTGGAAAACTAGCCATATCCTCATCGTCAATGGCATTGGATGGCAGCTTTCGAGGACATGTCATCACTGGCGAACGCCAACTTGACTCGCCACCCAAGGGAAGTGAGTTGTCACTATCATTCACGGCAATAGACACATCATACACGAACCTTCCGACTTTCTCTCCGACGCCGCCCAAAATAACTTTTACACAGGCAACCAATCAAGCGCCCGCAAATCCTTTCGTACTGGACGAAAATGGCGATCCCGACGAACTGCTGGAAGAACGAAAAAAGAACGTTTTAATCTCCGAAGAATACTTTGGTGGAAACGGGTTCGCATCGCTGTCGATCAATAACCACGACGGAGACATCGAAATTCCTGTCGGCACGGTAGTTAAAACTCCCGATGGAGGATCCGTAACATTGAGCGGTTCAAACATTGTCGTTGATGGCAGCCTTATTTCGAGAGGCGGCAACATCATGTTGAGCGCATACAATCAAACCTATGCTGAAACTAACCGTGTCAACACATCTCTGCCCTCAGTAAATTCGAATCGTGGGCTCATTGAAGTCGGTTTTGGTGCGGTCATCGACACATCAGGCACAAATGTCGACAACAGGTTAGTCTCTGGAAATATTCAGCAAGGAACGGCATTCCTGAACGGTGGCAGTATTTCGATCAATTCGATCTCAGCAAATCTCGCGGCCGGAAGCTTGCTCAATGTCTCAGGTGGAGCCGCCATTGATCCGCGCGGCAAGGTCGCATATGGCAGCGGAGGAGCCATTTCAATTGCTACGGGAAAGGATTTGGATGTGTCGTCTTTGTTGGGAGGGAGCCTCACGCTCCAATCTAATTTCCAAGGCATTTCAGGCTCTTCCAAAGCAGGCAGCTTCTCGCTATCGGCTACCGCGATCCAAGTTGGAGGAAGCACCAACAATCCAAATGTCACTGTCATTGATGAAGACTTCTTCAACCGCGGAGGATTCGGCTCCTTCTCTTTTACAGGCCTAGGACAGGCCTCAGATGGTAAAGGTGGTATTGCGCCACGCATGCTCATCGCCCCCGGCGCAAAAATCAAACCCGTGGTCGAGTCCTATATAGTCGACGCGAGCAGCATCGTTCCAACAAGCAGCATCGTCGTATTGGAGCAAGGCAAACGAAGCACCGCAAAGCTCTCGTTCAATGCGAAAGGATCCATCGATACCTACACCAGCACGATCATCGGACTAGGAGATGTCATTCTATCGGATAACGCATCAATCACCATCGACGCGCTTGGTTCCGTTTCCTTCACCGGTGAGGTCGTCTCGCTCGATGGTTCTGTAACTGCGCCTGGTGGTAGCATTACTGTCACAGGCGACTCAAGATATCCTTCGACCCTACCGGATTATCTCAGACCGACAGTGTTGATATCGGGCAGATCAAGCCTCTCAACCGCTGGAATAAAACTGTCCTACGCGAATCAATTTGGTCTCGCCTTCGGTGATGTGACATCAGGAGGAAATATCAATATTTCTGGCAACATTGTAGCATATCAGGGCTCGGTTTTTGATGTATCCGGTAGCAGTGGGGTCATTGACATGCCTTATGCTGTCGGCAAGGCCCCAAATACATCGGTCAATTCATCACTATCAAATCGGTACACAAGAACCACCATCGATTCGAATGGTGGTCAAATTACCTTAAGCGGCTCCAGAATGCTTTACTCGGATGCCGCCTTGATTGGCCATGCAGGCGGCCGTTCGGCTAATGGTGGCTCCGTATCCGTGCGATCCGGCAAGTTTGTTGCCACAGGCACCCCATTCAACACCGCCGAAACCAACCTCATCGTGCGACAGGATGGTAACTTTGTTGATAAAGATTTCACTTCACTGCCATTCGGCACCGAGTTACGCGACGCCGATGGCACACCAATGGAGGGCATTGGCAGATTCACGGTATCCAACTTCTCTGGGGGCGGCTTCAATTCGCTCACGCTTGGCGGCAACGTGCTTTTCGACGGCCCAGTAAGCATCTCCACCCCGGGATCGATACGCCTCGCTACAGGCGGCGTAATTACTGCCAATGATGTCGTTAACCTAAGCTCCTCATACATCGGTTTGGGACAGTCTTTCACGACCCCGACACTGCCTGATGTCAAATTAAGCTTTTTTGAACAAACTGACGCCGCCGGCAATACCACGCCTTACTATCAATTCCAACCTACATCAGGTGAAGGAAGAATCGATTTCAATGCCAACCTTATTGATGTGGGTAATCTATCCCTACAGGGAATATCAATGGCACGCCTTAATGCAGACAGTGGCGCTATTCGGGGCAACGGAACTTTGGGAATACAGGGCGATCTTAAATTGAATGCAGCGCAGATTTATCCAACTACTGCCAGTGCTTTCAATCTGTTTTCTTATGAGCTGCCTGATTGGGATTTTTCAGCAAGCTACAAACTCGGACAAATAGTTCAAATTGATGGCAAATATTGGGTCGCATCGGAAGATAACAAAGGAAACACACCGACCACGACACTTGCCTGGGAGCAAGCCACTTTGGCCTACGATGACCCTGAACCGCAACCATGGGATCCGACAAATTCTTACAATGAAGGCAGCCTTGTCGCTCACAACGACAAGTATTGGGTAGCCCTTGAGGATCACACCGGACTCAGACCCAGTGATAATTTATCCTGGCAACTTTTGGACATCAAAGACGATGTCTCACCTGGCACCATTGAAATCGCTAATCCTCTTAATCTAAACCCATCCTTGCCATACTCGGCTGGCGGCACCCTTTCGATACAAGCGGCAAACATCATTCATTCCGGTGTCCTTAGGGCCCCAGTTGGCACAATTCGCCTAGGCTGGGATGGCTCAGGCAACAAACCACTCGACCCGATCGCCGGATCAACCATTGCTACCCCCATCACCAAATCGCTCGTATTGCACAGCGAAAGCAAGACATCCGTATCCGCTTTTGACCCGATTACCGGCAAAAATCTGATATTGCCTTATGGTGTGAGTTTTGACGGCGAAACTTGGATCGCCCCAACAGGTACTGACATCACGACGGGTGGCGCTCCCTCCAAATCGATATCCATTGCCGCAGAAAACCTCACGACTCGAACAGGTGCCGAAATTGATATCAGTGGCGGAGGCGATCTTTATGCTTATCGATGGATTTCCGGCAATGGCGGAACAAAGGACATCCTCGACACCTCCAAAAGCTTTGCCATCATTCCAGGCTATGCATTCAACTACAGCCCTTACGCCCCTTTCAATTCCGATCCCTCGGCTGGCAACTTGGCCGGTAATTCCGGCTATGTGAATTCTGCGCTCAAAGTTGGAGACTCCATCACAATCACTGGCGACGATACCATTGCCTCGGGTACTTACACGCTATTGCCTGCCCGTTACGCGCTGCTCGATGGAGCATACCTGATCACGCCAGTCAAAGGTGCACCCGTAAACCCCAACAGAAATGCCCTCGGTACTCTGGTCACATCGGGATACCGAGCCAACAATCTCAACCCAAACAGATCAGGCCAGACAACGCTTGAGAGATTCGAAATTTCCCCTGGCAACGTCGTCAGAAAATATTCGGAATATGTAGACTTCAAGGCAAACGAGACCCTGAAACAAGCTGCCATTAAACGGGAATTGCTCATTCCAAGGCTACCCTTCGATTCAGGTTACTTATCATTCACATCGAGCGGCTCAATGTCACTCGGCGGCTCAATTCTCGGCCAGGCCGCAGTCGGTGGCCGTGGCACTCAAATAGACATCAACAGCAGTTCCAACATCATCATTGGTACCGCCTCGAGCACCGGCGCTGCAAACTCACTTTTCTTAGACACTGACTCACTGAGTGCTCTCGGAGCGGAGAGCTTGCTGATTGGTGGTATTCGCACCTATTCATCATCCGGGGTGGGCGTCAGCGTCAACTCATCACGTATCACGCTAGACAATGCCGGCTCAACCTTGATCGGTCAGGATATCCTTTTGGTATCAAAGGAAAAAATCACCCTCGTTGAGGGCTCGGCAATCGAATCCAAGGAGGACGAAACGGAATTTGAGACGCTGTTCCTCGGGAATAATGAAAACGCGGGGAGCGGCAACGGTGCTCTCGTGAGAGTCAGCGCCAATGCGTCTGGAGGCATCATGCGCAAGGGCATCAGCTCGCCGAACAATGCGAAACTTGAGGTGGGAGACGGTGTCAGAATCACTGGCGGCGGTGTCATTTTGGATTCCACCTACGCTACGAACATTTCAGACACCGTTTCCATTTCGTCAGATGACATCAGCTTTGGCAGTGGCCAAATCAGCATCGTTCTCGACGAGCGCGCTATCGTGAATCCCACCACGGGTCTCATACTCAAAGGCAACACGCTGGCGACTCTCATGTCTACAGTGAAGAATTTGAAGTTGGCCAGCTATTCCTCTATCGATCTGTACGGCAACGGCTCCCTCTCCGGGCCCAACATCGAAAGTTTGAACCTTCAGGCAAACTCCTTGCGAGCGTTCGGCCAAGACAACGGAGATGCCATCATCCAAGCCAAAGAAATCATCATTGGCAGCACAGCATCTGATACATTGCCCGTAGCCGCCGCAACATCCGGCAGCCTTCAATTGGAGGCCAACAGCATAAAACTCAACTCCGGAGCGTTCTCTGTAAGCGGCTTTAAGGATGTTGCACTCAATGCCCTGGATGGAATCCTCATCAGCGGTAACGGCAAATTCAGCACCAATGGAAATTTCCTCACCCAATCCCCTTTCATAACGGCCACAAGCGCATCGAACTACACGATTCATTCTTCGGGTCTCGTTGCCATGGATAGATCCGGAAACATAGCTCCGACGACATCAGGCCTTGGGGCCAAGTTGTCCATCGAGGGGGCAGGAATTATCGCCAACACCAACATCAATCTCTCGAGCGGCACATTGAACCTCACGGCTAATGATGGTGATCTCGAAGTGGGCGGCATTCTCAACGTTGCAGGCAGCTCAAGGACATTCAATGATGTGATCCGCTACACCGATGCCGGGGCGATCAATTTGTCATCCACCAGCGGCAACGTCATTCTCACCGATTCCTCGATACTATCGGTCGAGGCTTCCGCGGCAGGTGGCAATGCCGGGGCGATCAACATCAGCGCGGCAAATGGCTCATTCTCCAGTGCCGGCTCACTACTCGGATCGGCTTCCGCCAAGGGCAAAACGGGATCCTTCAAAATTGATACCGCATTTTTCGATGACAACGGCCCATTGTCATTTGCCTCAGTCAATACAGCACTCAACGCAGGCGCCTTCTTCGAATCACGCTCCTTCAGGGTTCGCGAAGGCAATATGCTTGTTGACCTCGCAATCAAATCCCAAAATTTCTCCCTCATAGCCGATTCCGGATCCATCAATGTGTCAGGAACCATTGATGCATCCGGCATCAAGGGCGGAACCATTTCCCTGGCAGCTCACGGAAGCATCAATCTGAACGATGGTTCGATACTTTCAGCTAAAGGTGAGGAGTTTGACAACGCAGGCAAGGGAGGATCGATCAAGCTGGAAGCTGGCAACCACAAAGATGGCCTTAAAGATCCAACCGCCACTTTGAATCTTGAAACAGGTTCATCCATCGACCTTTCTGTTGCCGCATCCACAGATAAAAGCGAGTCACTGGGCCAGTTTTCCGGCGTGCTACACCTTCGCGCGCCCCGCAACTCACAAAACAACGATCTGGCCGTTGCTGCCATCGGTAGCGAAATTATCGGAGCGTCAAACATCATTCTCGAAGGGGTTAAAATTTACGAATTGAATGGTGCCTCATCCACCATCACGAAATCGGTCCAGGAAGAGATTAAAACGGACGCCTCCGTATTTATGGGTGGTGATTATGATGCAATGTTCAATCGCATCACTTCGCTGCAACCCGGCCTGAAGGCGATTGTTTCTCCAGGAGCAGAAATCAACAACCGAACTGGTGACCTAGTTTTGGGCACAGCCACTTCGAATCCCACTGATGATTGGAACCTCGAGTCGTATCGATTCGGCCCCAACAACGCACCCGGATTTCTCACGATTCGTGCCGCCGGAGATGTCGTGTTTTTCAACTCGCTAAGCGACGGATTCAAAGCGGTTCAACCTACCGCAGACAACTCATTGTGGCTTGCACCACTTATGGATTTTAATTCGCAGCTCAAAGCCAATTTCCAATCATGGAGCTACAACATTTCAGCCGCGTCTGATTTCACTACTGTTCAAAATAATGCCGTAACGGATCAATCAACATCCCTTACTAGCAGTGGCTATGTCAAAATCGGCAAAGATCTTGGCCAAGCGACTTCAACAGGTGGAACTACTGCTCTCACGTCAAGCCAGATCAGAAAGGGCTACCAAGTCATCAGAACCGGATCTGGCAACATCGACATCAATGCGGGAAAAAGCGTGCAGTTGCTTAATCCGCTGGTGTCCATATATACGGCCGGCACACAGCTCAGCAGTCCAACGACCGTGCTTAATGCGAATGATTTTACGATACCCATCCTTGATAAAACCCCCAGCCAAGGCGACCTAGGAGCATACCAACAAACGTATCTAGCACAATACAGTCTAGCTGGCGGAAATATCAATATCTACGCTGCGGAGAATATTGAACGCAAGACTCGCAACAACAGCGGCCTGATCGATGATTCATCCAGACAACTTCCAAACAACTGGCTTCATCGGCGCGGACTGCTGAATAATTCCGGAGAATACGGAGCGATTCAGATCGGCACAGGAATAAGTTCTTCCAGTGACCCTCGTGCATCCACCTCATGGTGGATCGATTTTAGCAATTTCTTCCAAGATATCGGTGCTTTAGGCGGCGGCAACATCTCACTTCATTCGGGACAAGATGTGAAAAATGTGAGCGCCGTAATCCCGACCAACGCTCGCGCAGCCTCTGGTGTCCCATCCCTCAATGGCTTGATCGAGCTGGGTGGTGGCGATCTGCAGGTAAGGTCCGGTAGGAACATTGATGGAGGTGTTTATTATGTGGAACGCGGAACCGGTGATTTGAATGCCGGATCAAGCATCAAAACGAATTCCACCAGATCTCCGTCCCTAGGTCTGGTAAGCAGTCTTAACAACACGTCATCAGGCATATTGGATGAACTCACATGGATGCCAACAACCCTCTTTGCCGGAAAGACCTCCTTCAGCGTGTCCGCTGCATCAGATATCTTGCTGGGCCCCACCAGCAATCCATTCCTACTGCCTCAAGGCTTAGGAAATCGCTTCTGGTACAAGAGTTATTTTTCGACCATGGCACCGGACAGTAGCGTCAATGTCACATCATTGGGGGGCGATGTCAGCATCCGCAATGCAGTCACACTGCCCAGCAATAATCAGGCAGAACCGATGCTCAAGGCATGGCATCAGTCGCAGTTGCTAGTTACCAATGCTAGCTCCTCAGCATTCCTCCAGCCATGGCTGCGCTTGGCAGAGACCAGCATTGATTCATTCACCCCTATATGGTCACTCACCGTACCCAATCTTTACCTGACCTCATTAAGCGGTGATATCAATCTTTCCGGAGATCTCTCTTTGTCGCCATCATCACAGGGTCAAGTGGAGTTGATATCCGCAGGCAGCATCAACGCGCTTCAACCAACGGGGTTATTCGTTAAAAGAAAACCCACAACCAATGAAATAGAATATACAAGAATCTGGAGCGCATCCAACATCAACCTCTCCGACGCGGACCCATCCTCAATACCAAGCATCATCGCACCACTCACATCATCTACGAAGGGCACCAAAGGTGCCATCGTTGGGAACTCCTCCACTCTCAATGTTCTCTCACTTCTAAGCGGGATGTTCACGGAGTCAGGATCCTTTACTGGATCCGACGCGATCCTTCAGAACCGCCAGGCGCGCCACACCAAAGGCAATCTGCACTCAGCGGACGAGCAACCCCTTCGCATTTATGCGATTGATGGCAATCTCTCGGGACTCTCTCTCTACTCGCCAAAAAAATCTATCATCTCCGCGGGCAAAGACATCGCAGACGTGTCCCTCTACATTCAAAACCTAAACGCAACCGACATTTCCATCGTCTCGGCCGGGCGTGATATCAATCCATACAATCAAAACAGTCCATCGCGTGCGCAAGCGTCCTCAACCGGAAATGCCATCTCGTTTGGTCAATCCGCCCTGGCAGGCGACATACAAATCTCCGGCCCGGGAAATCTTCAAGTCCTCGCAGGCAGAAACATCGATTTGGGCATTGGCGGTAGCAACCAAAACGGCACCGGAGCCGGCATCACATCCATCGGCAACCTTCGCAACCCATACCTCACAAGCACAGGCGCTGACCTGATAGTATCATCAGGCTTGGGGCAAGTAACATCCTTGGCAGGCAGCGCCATCAATCTTGAAACTTTCATTGAGAAATTTGTCACGACCGATGCGGGTGCCGCATACCTAACTGAACTCGGCGTGAATGAAGATTTTGATCTACTCTCTCCTGAGGCGCAGGCTCAAATAGCCATCGATGTATTCCACCTATTGCTACGCGACGCTGGACGCGACTTCAACGATAAGGAAAGCCCCTTCTACGGAAAATGGGACAGCGGTTGGGAAGTCATCCGCACCCTGTTTCCGGAAGATATCGATTGGGACGGAAAAATCCTCACTCAAGGCCGCGATATACGGACGAAAATGGGCGGCGATATCAATATCCTCATCCCCGGCGGCGGTCTCGAGATGGCCGATACTACCCTCGGCAATCCCCTCGCCCCTCCAGGCATCATCACCGAAGCGGGCGGTAAGGTGTCACTGTTCTCAGACAAGAGCGTCGACATCGGCATCGGACGCATATTCACCCTTCAAGGTGGTGACATCGTGATCTGGTCCTCGAAAGGAAATATTGCTGCCGGCTCTTCTTCTCGCACGGTTCAATCCGCACCGCCAACGCGTGTCGTGATCGACCCGCAAAGTGCCTCGGTTCAGACCGACCTTGCCGGTCTAGCAACCGGTGGCGGTATCGGTGTTCTTGCCACCGTCGAGGGAGTGAAACCGGGAGATGTCGACCTCTATGCACCGACCGGCGTGATCGATGCAGGCGAAGCCGGTATTCGCGTCACTGGAAATATCAACCTTGGCGCGGTAGCCGTCGTCAATGCGAGTAACATCAGTGCTGGCGGCTCCAGCACAGGAGCACCAGTCGCAACGGTCACCGCTCCAAGCGTCAGCTCCATCTCAAACGCTTCAAGCACCGCCGCGGCATCATCGACTTCGGCCGCTAAAGCCAATGATGAAAAACAAGCCAATTCTCAAAGCGCACCTGTCGCGGATATCCCGTCGATTTACACTGTGGAAGTCATCGGCTATGGCGGTGGCTCAGGCGAGGAAGAGGAGGAGGAGGAAGAAAATAAAGATCAGGCCGCACTGCAGGACGAAGCAAGCGAAAGCTGAAACGCTATTCCATCCGGGAATTCTTATCTAACATGCGACCGTGAGAGTCATGGTTCTATCATCTGCATCAGTTTTATGAAAAAATCGATGATTTTGAAACAAACAGCATCCTGCATCGCATTCACACTCACCTGCATCTCGGTTTTGAATGCCGATCCCGCACCGGGCACATTGCCAACCGGAAACGCTGTCATGCCTTCAACCATGCATGAAGAAGGCATGGCGTACTTCAGCGGCAAAAACCGAACAAAGGATCTGGCCAAAGCCCGCCAAATATTTGAATCGGCAGCTTCCGCCGGTGATTTAAGGGCGAAAAACATGCTTGGATACATGCTTTTACAGGGTCTAGGAGGCCCCAAAAACGAAGCCATGGCATTCACCTTACTTGAGCAAGCTGCCAGAGAAAATATCGTGACCGCCCAAATCAATTTCGGCCACATGCACGAAAAAGGCATCGCCACAGCCAGGGACCTGGACACAGCAATCTCATGGTATCAAAAAGCTGCTTCTCAAAACTCACTCGATGGTCACCTGAAGTTGATCGATATCTTTTATTTCGGCTCAGATGACCGCCAGCCAGACCATCTCAAAGCTCTGCCTCATGTGAAGGCCGCAGCCACGATGAACCACCCGGGAAGTCAAAACATTTACGGGACCATGCTGGAGTTCGGCCAAGCCACCCAACCCGATTTATCATCCGCCCTCCATTGGTACCGTGAGTCCGCAATGCAGAACAACGCCAAAGCACAAAGCAGTCTTGGGCGAATTCTTCGAGCCACAGCAAAAACAGACAAACAAATCGCCGAGGCATACGCATGGATCAAAATCTCCGCCGATCAGGGAGAAATCACTGCCCGCGTGATCAATGCGGATTTCGAGAAGTCCCTAACACCTTCGCAAAAACGCCTCAGCAACGAAAAAATCGCCGATTTACAGAAAACCATCGCGAAAAACCCAAAGACAAATCCATAACTCGTTGATTTAGAGTGATTTGCAGAGTGACAACAATGTCACAGGTTTGCATTTCCCCAAAAGCCACCCTTTTGACTTAACTCTCCCCGTTCTGGCAGCCGTCCATCCAATGTCTGCCTAACACACCAAACAACAAAACAACAACAATAGTGAAAACAAAAAGCAAATTCGTGCTTGCGATCGCGATGGGTTCGGCACTTGCCGCATCCTCGGCTTTCGGAGCCAACTTCGCATTCACCAACGGCGACCTGATCCTCGGATTCCAGGCCTCCGCTGGCACAGGGAGCACCAAAAACGTGTTCTTCAACCTCGGCTCTGGTGTCAACGCCAGAGATGGCGTCGGCATGGGCACAGTAAAAGGCAATATCGGAACCACTCTCACGGGAGTTTTCGGTGCCAACTGGTACACCCGCAGTGATGTCTCGTTCGGCGTTTTAGGCAACCTCAATGGCAACCCTAACAGCGGTATTGGCAACAGACCTGCTGTGAATGGTGACCCATCACGTACCTTTTATCTCTCAAGAGCCGCTACGACAGCGGGTAGCGCATCTTTGATCGCTGCCGGAACCTTTAGCTCCAGCAATCT
>CANHQM010000006.1 GCA_947462835.1 Akkermansiaceae bacterium | reverse complement strand
TAACGGCCTTGAACGGACGCTGCAAGCCGACCTAGGGGAGCGGCGCACCGTGCGTGATCCCGATTCCGCTACGCTCCATCGGGCTCACGCACGGTGGGTCACAGGTGAAATCGGCTTCTCGCTTTTACAGAAGAAATTTTACACTACCTCCCGGAGCTTCTTAACCCAAGAAAGCCCTGTTCACTGTGCGATACCATTCGATGTCGGACCAGTTGTCCCAATACGGATGGGCATAGTTCCATGGCGTGGAGCTCCAGAGCCCGTATTCCCGGGCCAGCGTGCCGTGGCCGTGGGCGCACCACTCCTTGAGCCAATCCCATTCGAAGCCGGGACCGTCCATGTGCCACCAGGGACCCCACGCCTCTGTTGTCGTCAGCGGGACACCTAACTCGTCCGCAAAGGACTTTCCGAACGCCAGTTGGTTGCGGAGTTTCTTCTCCAGCGTGTAACCGGTGGACCGGAGAGTCGCGGCGATGCGCTCTTGATAAATGCGACCGTCCTTATTCGTTCGATCTTTGACGATATCCCGATAGAATCCTGAGCGGTTGTCAAACTGGGGACCATGGATCCAGAAGTGCAGTTCAAGAACGTCAAAGAACTCGGGACGCAGCGCCCGCACTTCGGCGATGTAACTGGTCAGCGAAAAGGTGAAACGCAGTCCGGGATGGCGCTCCTGCAGGAATTTGATGGAGGTCTCCATGACGGAGCGAACGAACGCGGATTGAGCGCGGTTCCAGAGCAGTTCCGGCCCCGCGTCGCGGCGTCCGGCTGCGTCCATGGCATTCTCGGTCGTGGCTTTACCTTCGCCCAGCCGGTTGAGTTCGGGCTGATACGGACTGAAGTACGGGAACTCCTGGTCCAAGTCCACGTAGAGAATGTGACTCAGGAGATCATTTTCACCGAGGAGTTGCAGGACTTTGTCCCACGCCTGCGCGAGGAGAAGGGGATCTGGCGCATACTGCGCAAGTAGATCTGGCCATTCCAAGCATCCCTGGCCCCATGAGGAGAGGATCACGTAGAGTCCGTGCTCCTTGGCCTTACGAACGAACGTCACCAGTTCCTGCCCCACGCGATGCTTCCGCTCCCGGTCACGGATTCCCCAGTTTGCGTGCGGGTCCGCTGCGAAGGTGACCTCGTCTCCGGGTTTGGCAAGCTTCCCGATGATCAGCGGGAAGGCATCGATGCGCACCGCGCCGAAGCCTCGTTCAATGGCCTCATCAAGGCATTTATCCCAGTCTGCAAAGGCACCGCCCTCGTGGTGCTGATACAGCCAGGAGAAGTCCCACATGGCGTTGGCCACCCGGTCGGGGATGAGTTGGGTGAAGGATGGTGGTTTGACAATCATAATGAGCGTAAAGGCTGGTAGCAGGAAAATCCCCAAACCGTTCGGGCAATGATGTGAAGCCAAGAGAACTCCGTCAAGTGACGGATTGTGCACCTGTTCATTCTGCTCCGTCAGTCTGGTGAGAGAGTCGTTCGTCGCCTTCGATCCGTGAGTGTCCCAACTTGTCGAGGTTGGGATGAAGCGAAAGCTGCGGCGCGCCCCTGCCTTCGGCGGGTGCATCGAAGCGGATGATCGTGTCGCCGACGGTGAATTTGGAAAGGAGTTTGGTCATGAGAAAATTGCGCGTATTGGCGATGTTAGCCTCAGGGACGCTTGCATGTGATGTTAAATGTTAGCTTAGGAATGATCTCATCTTCTGGTAATTTCAGTTTTCAGCGCGAATGTTTGCAACACGCCGCTCCAAAGTCGCAGGCGGTAGATCGGGCGGAATTCCGAATCGACGAGATGTTCGGCCGTGTCTGCGCGTTCGGCCCATGGGGCCTTGATGCGCATCTTTCCCGAGATCCAATTTCCACCGCTGCCGGTGAAGGGATGGCGGCTTTGCAGGAAAAATACCACGCGGCCTTCGCGTTCGAGTTCGCCTTCATCCTCGACGGTCCAGCCTTCGAGGTCCGGCGACAAAATGCTCCGGCGGCAACGCTTCATCGAGCCTTTCCACACCGGCGCGAGATCGAGGCTGGCGCGGAACTTGGTTTCATTGCCCTGCGCTTCAGGGATGAGCGGAACATCCGATAGCATCTGCTCGACGGTGGAGATGCCATCGAAGCTCGGTGCCAGCGTGTTGTGGTTTTCGGTGCGCTTGAGCAACGGCACGCGCGGGTCGTCGTAGCGGAGCACGCCGCGATCGACGAAGGCCGCCTCGCCATCGACTTCGATATGAAAGCCACCTTTGTCGAAGTGGGCATGGCTGGGCCGCGCCTTGGATCCGGCGAAGACCATGCGTAGCGAACGATCTCCCGCGCTGCGATAGCTCGAGGTCAGTCCGGTCTTCGGCAGAAGCGAAAAAGTCGCTGCCACGGATTCCGGTTCCTTGAGATGATCGGGTCCCAACAGGAAGGAAAAGATGCCGGTGCCGACATAATGCTGCGAGTAGGTGTAGGGACGATCCGAGAGCAGTGACGCGGTGGCCATCTTTTCGTAGATCGAGCCTGGAAACAGCGCGGCAAGGATCGGGTAAGTGTCGAAGTTCGGATGTTCGCTGGCGCAATCGCTGTCGGGCACATGAAGGCCTGGCCTGGTTTGCGCAAGAGCCGCGAGATAATCCGGCACTTTCGCAAAAGCGCTTGGCAACAAATCCCTCACATCGATCCCGCGCGCATCGGCGTAAGCCATCAAGGGCGGAATGATTGTTTCCAAGGTCCAGACGAGATACATCGGGCCCTCATCCATGCCGCCATCTAGCTGCAGGTAGCGGTCCATTCCTTCGCGGAGATGGGTCACGGCACGCTCGACATATCCTGCATCGAAGTAAGGCCATTCCTTTTCCAGCATCAGCCCACCAAAGATCCGAGCGCGGCAGAACCACGGGCCTTGGTTGATGAAGTGAACATATTCGAACTTCGCCATGTCGCGCTCGATCACGGCGAGTCCGCGGTCCCACAGCATCGTGGTGCCGAGTTCCCGGGCGCGATCGGTCAGCGCGCCATCGAGCCAGTCCATGAGGAGCGATACCGAGGTGCTCATCATTTCTTCGATGAAACAACGCTGATCGAAAGTAGAACCGATCACCCTCATCTCGGCCGAACAGGTCCATGACTTCAGATGCAGCATGCTCATGAGGTAGCGCAGCGCGTGACGGATCATCGCCCGGTCTTCATTCACAAGGCCGACGACCGCGAGACGCAGGGCGTCGTAGTAGAATCCCGTGCGTCCTCGCTCCGTTTCCCGCACATAGCGTTCATCGGAAAATGGCGCGTAATCGCTGAGGAAGAGTTCCTCCTCCGGGTTGCGCGTCATTGCCTTGCGCGCGGATGCTTCCAATCGGGCGAAATGCTCGCGCCAGGACGGCAGGTTCTTCTTTGCCCGGAGAGCGTCGATTTGATCACGCTTCATCAAAAGCCCGCGCCGGAAATCGAGCGCGCCCCATTCGGCCTCGGGCTTGATCAGCCCCGACCACTCGGCATTCCAGCGCACTTTGTTGCGTTGGACATCGGCCGCGAGACGGCTGTTGCGAAGAGCGAACCAAATGAGCTTCACATCCTGCGAGCATGCTTCACGGGCGATGAACTCGACCCGCAAGGCCACCGCACCATCCTTGGGAACGCTGCGCACGATTTCCTGCCGCGACATGCTTCCTTCCACCGCATTGCCAAGAGCCTGCCACTCACCGCCGTTACACTTGCTCATGAAGCGCACCGACACGCCGACCGGAAAAGTGAGACAGTAAACCAGTTCGTCGTATTCGCCGCATGGAAGCGCAAGCGGCATTTCCAATCCACCCGCAACCTCACCGATCGGGCAGGCATCCCATTTGACATACACGCTGTCCCAGTTGATTTCGCTGCGGAAACCGGCGCCGCCAGTGGGCACCAGCGCAAAATCCATCTGAGGCGACAGAAAGGGATCTTGGAACGGCGCGAAGAGCGCCTCGGATTCAGTGAGTGGAAGGAGTTGGTTCATAATTTCACGATCCTTGCCATGACACTTTGCCTCGTCGAGGATTTGTTTTCTTAATCAGTTAAGATTCGATATGAAAAAACCGCATAGAAGAGGCTGCCTCGCTTTCTTCATGCCTGGCTCATCTCAAGCGAGTAGGCGTATGCTGCGGGTTTGTTGATGCGGTAGATCTCGTCTTCGATTTCTCGGATTCGCGCCAGCATGCCTTGCTCGTTATCGATCTCCTTCAAGTAGGTCCGGGCGAGCATCAAGTAGTATTCCGTGCGCTCCGGAGGATCGTCCTTCTGTGAAAGCTTATCCGCAACGAATCCATCGATCGCATTCCGTTTCCGGCTTTCGGCATCATCGGGAGCCTTGATGAACGAGTAGAGATCGCGGCCCACATCATTCATTCCCGCGTTCAAAGTCACGACGGTGGGGTTGTTTGAAAACACATTTTGATTCAAGCGCCCTAGCATCCCGGATGACGAGTCGCCGGAGATGCCGCAGTTCACGAACCGGAAGCGCATCAGCGGGTGCCGCGTCGCCTGATAAGGGAAAATATAGGAATGGTAAGTTCCGCTGTGCGTGATGCTATCGCCAACGAGACAGATGGTATCGTTGTTCTGAAAAGGCGTCATTTTGAGTGCTGATTTGCTGAAGCCAAGTCTGGGATGTGAATACCCAGCCTGACTCTCAATCACTTCGCCGGTTCAAGGAGCACCTTCGTTACCAAACTTCCGGATTTCGCATCGCTGCGGAAACGAATGGTCGAGAGATCCCTAGTGCCAAGCTTACGGCTTGGGCTGATTTCCACCGTCGTGCCAGCAGGTGGCGTGATGACTGCCCGGCCACGGGCGCCGCTGATGATTATCTGGCCGTTTTCACTTTTGACGGGCAGCGGTGCCGCGATTTCATGATAAAGCCGACGGGCTGCAGCGGTCTGCAAAAGAAAATCCTCGTGGATGAAGCTCATGCGGTTGGAAAATTTTTACAGGCACGGGCTTGCGATGTCCATGCCGAGCTTGCCGTTGATCAGCGCACAACGCGGGCGCTGCCGCCCTTCATGAGCTTCTCGACTTCCTTGCGAGTTGCCATCGATGTGTCGCCGGGAGTGGTCGATGCGAGCGCGCCGTGAGCCGCACCGTAATCGACCGCCGCTTGCGGGTCATTCTTCTCAAGAAACCCGAAGGAAATACCGCTGGCAAAGCTGTCGCCACCACCGACGCGATCGAGAATGTCGAGCTCGGGGTACTTGCGGCTTTCATGAAATTTTCCGTCGTGCCAGCAGATCGCGCTCCAGTCGTTGCGTGAGGCAGTGATCACGCGGCGCAGCGTTGTGGCCGCCACCTTGAAGTTCGGATACTCCTTCACCGCCGTCTCGATCATGCGCTTGAAGGCATCGGTCTCGATGGTGCTGAGGTCGTGATCGACGCCCTCGACTTCAAAGCCGAGCGACGCGGTGAAATCCTCCTCGTTGCCGATCATCACATCGACATGCTTGGCGATTTCGCGATTCACCTCGCGGGCCTTGGCCTGACCACCGATGGACTTCCACAACGATGGGCGGTAGTTGAGGTCGTAGCTGACGATGGTGCCGTGTTTTTTGGCGGCCTTCACTGCCTCGATGGTGATCTGCGCGGTCGATTCGGAGAGCGCGGCAAAGATGCCACCGGTGTGGAACCAGCGTGCGCCGAGTTTGCCGAAGATGTGATCCCAGTCGTAGTCGCCAGGCTTGAGTTGCGAAGCGGCGGTATTGCCGCGGTCGGGGTTGCCCACCGCACCACGGATGCCGTAGCCGCGCTCGGTGAAGTTGAGCCCGTTGCGCACCGTGCGGCCGATGCCGTCGTCCTCGCTCCATTTGATGAACTCGGTATCGACGCCGCCCTGCATGATGAAGTCTTCGATCAAGTGACCGATCTCGTTGTCGACGAGTGCGGTGCAAACAGCGGTGCGCAAGCCGAAGCATTTGCGCAAACCGCGCGAGGTGTTGTACTCGCCGCCGCCTTCCCATGCGGTGAATTGGCGCGCGGTGCGGATGCGGCCTTCGCCGGGATCGAGGCGCAGCATGACTTCACCGAGTGAAATCTGGTCGTAGTGGCAGGTGGACGGATCGCGAAGTGTGAGGGACATGATGGAGTGGATGGTTAGAGGAGGATGGAGTTGAAATCGTCGGCTTTCCAAGCAGTTTCACCGAACTCATCGGTGATGTGGGCAAAGCCTTCGATTTCGGTGCGGGTGAAAAGCAGCCCGCCGTGGAGGTCGGTGAGTTTTGCGGCATCAGCCTCGAATTGCTCGGGCAACACGCAACTTTCGTTGCCATGGCCGAAGATGTCATCGCCCAGCCAGGTTTGAATCACGCGCCTGGTCGGCAGCGGGATGAAAGTCGGGACCGCCGACATGAAACTTATTTTCTTTGAAGTCATGGAGGTGATTCTCATCGATCCGGGACCAACAAGGTTGTCATTTCCTCGAAGACAAGCTCGGCATAGAAGCGATTGCCCTGGGCTGAAAAATGAACCCCGTCTTCGGAAAGAAGGGTTTCATAGTCCAGCTTCTTTTTCTCCAGTCGGTGAGGGAAATTTAACAGTCCCAGTCGATGGGTCTTTGCGGCGCTCCGGATGGCGGCATTGTAATCACGAAGGTTTGACGCGATTGATTTGCCGTTGCCCTGCTGGTGAAGGTCTGTCCGTGGGGTGACCGGATGGTTAACGATCAAAAATGGCCATCGCGCCTAGTGACCCGAATATCGCCGAATATCCATACCGCTGGTTCTGGAACGGCCCACCTACTGGAAGCCAGGATTTCATCCCGCAGTAGATCACTTCCCTTTTCATAGGACCTAAAGTCTTACCCCGATCCTAAACAGCTTTATTACCTATGACTCTCTTCAATTTGAAAAAAACTCCCTGTATTCTGTTCACCGTAGCTCTCGTCTTGTTGGCCGTGGGTTGTCGCAAGACGACGACCTCGCAGCAGCCGACTGATCCGTCGCTGGTCTTCTCCCTGAGTGAGTTGGCGGATACCGCAGTGAAACCCGGTTCCGTCCCGGTGACCGCCGAGCTCGGCACCTTGAAAGGGGATGCCCGGATCCGGGAAGGCATTCTGATTCTCGACGGCAGTGGAGACTTTGCCGAAGTGCCATCCAGCAAGGAATTCGCCCTCGCTCACGGACTCACGGTGGAGGCCGTCGTCAAGTTGTCTGCCAACAAGAGCCATATGTTCGCCGGCAAGGTCGAGGATTGGCTTTTTGGTTACAACGGCGAGGGACGCCTTTACTTCAACATCAAGGCAAAAAAGGGGGATTGGTCCTGCGCCACCGAGTCGGCGGCCAAAATCATCAAGGAAGGGGAGTGGGCGCATGTGGCCGCCGTTTACAAGCCGAACACCGACCCGCTGGCAGCCGCCAAGGGCCGGGTCGAGATCTACCTCAACGGACTCAATGTGGGCTCGCGCGAGATGGCGCTCGATCCCGAGGAAAGCGCCGGCCCCCTGCGCATCGGGCGGCTTTGGGGCGACAGTCATCAAGCCGGCGTCTGGGATATGTAAGGCGAGATGCGCGCCCTGCGCATTTTCAAACGAGCAATGGATTCCTCGGAAATCGTGTCGCTGGCCTGTGATCAGCCTGACATCAAAGTGGCCCCCTTGACCTTCGAGGTGGTGCCGGATGTGACCGGGGATCGTCTCGGGATCAGCGCCAAGCCCCAGCTATCGGCCTCAGCGCGGGCGGCTCTACAGGGTGCAGTGTCACGGGGTAAGGCGTCGCTGAGCGTAACAGTGCGAGGTCCCAATAAAGACAAGGCCGCCAAGCAGAAAGCCCGTTTCACTTATGATCCCAAGACCGCGATCTATTGGATGCCGTACCATTGGGCTGATGGCCAGCATGAGGTGAGCCTCAGCCTGGCCGGTGGGGGCTCCGCGATCACGGCCTCGCGCTCCGTGAACAAGCCGCCGACGCCATGGCTCGGGCAAGGCAAGGCGCCGACCGAAGTGATGGCCCCCTGGACGCCGCTGCAGACTTCCGATGGGCGAGCCGTCGATTGCTGGGGGCGCCGCTATCTCTTTGACGGCCCGTTTCCGAAAAGCATCCTCAACCAGGGCCGCGAGATGCTCCGTGCGCCGATCACGCTTCAGGCTCAGAGTGGCAAGCGGGAGGGGCGCCTGACCGAGACCGATTGCACCACGGTGACGGAGAGCCAGGTTCGCGCCGAGTTCAAAGGTGATGCCACATTTCCCGAGATCAAAGATCTCAAGGTCTCGTGGAACTCATGGACCGAATACGATGGCGTCACGCACACGACGGTCACGCTCACGCCAACTGGAAAAAATGTGCAACTCGATGCGTTGAGTCTTTCGATCCCGCTGCGTCCGGACATGACGAAATACCTCTTCGGCGTCATGGGCGAACACCCGCTCAAATTCCAGGGAGGCGGCGACCCAGCAAGCAGGCCGATTCGGCTCGACAGCCAGCGGGTCGAGTTGGAGCGCTTCATGCCGTATCTCTGGCTCAACAACATGGACGAGGGATTCGTCTGGTTCGCCGATTCGGACGCTAACTGGTTGAACCCCAGCGGCCGTGCGCCGATCGTGGTGGATGGCGGAGCCGAGGCCGGCATCACCCTGCGGCTCATCGACGGACCCACTACGCTCACCGGACCGGTCACCTACTCGCTTGGCTTCCAGGCCACGCCGGTCAAGCCGCTGCGTAAGGATCGTTTCTCGCACCGCTGGGGCGAGACCGCCCACCAACCGGAGGTTAGCGATTTCGTTTTTCCCCAAGGGTTTTCCACGAGCGAGGGAATCTGGCTGCCGGCGGATGGACCGAAGCTCAAAGGCTATCTCGATGCCCAGTGGGCGAAGGGCATTTCCTGCTTTCCTTATGCATCGCTGAACGGCACGGGAGACCACAACCTAGTCTATGATTTCTTCCAATCGCTTTGGCACGCGCCGGGCGGTTATGTCTTCGGGCCGTTCAACCGCTCCAACAGTTTTCCGAGCTATCTCGAGGGTGGCAAACGCATCAGCCCTTTCATGGGCGAAGAAGCCCTCAAGGCCCAGGTGCTACACAACCTGACACGGGTTAATCCCGGCCTTCCTTCCTATGCCGACTACCTCTGCTGGACGGCGGAAGAACTCGAACGTCAGTCGGGGCCGGTCAATCTCTATACCGATCTCTCCTACCATGTGGATCCGGGCTGGACCGCGGATCTGAGCAAAGTGAACCCGGCACACCTAGGGGTGGATCAGTTTGGACGCACATTTTTCGATTACCGGATTCTCGGGGTGCGAGACCTCGCCCGACGCCTGGCCGCAATCGTGCGCCGTCACAGCACGCCGGAGCGCCCCCTGACTTGGATGGCCCACGACCAGAACCGCTTCTGCCCGATCTATCACGGCTATGCCGACTGGTGGTTTCCCGGCGAGCAATACAACGACGCCTTTGCCGTGCTCGGCCCATTTGGGCTGATGGATGGAACCATTCCGGTCGAGCAGTTTCGTGTCGAGTGCGGCGGCGGGCAGGCTTCTGGTGTCCCCGATGTCCTGCTGACCCAGTTCCTGCGCTGGGCCTTCAAACGCGATCCGGGCTATTGGGGCGCCTCGAATCTCAAGGCGGCGCCGACCCCGGAACAGAATGATGCCGCCGCCGACTCGGTCATCGCCCGTTGCGCGGTCGAGGGGGTGGAATTCCTCGCCTCCTGGGAGATGAAAGATGCGGCACCGGAATGGTGGGAACTGCGCGCGCGCCTTGGCATCGGTTCGGCCCAGGCCCGCTTCCTGCCCTATTGGCGTCCCGGTTGCCCAGCGACGACGAGCGCGGAGAACGCGCTGGTCTCGGCCTACGCCTTTGATGGGAAACAGGCGGTGCTGGTCATTGCCAACACGCTTCCCAAGGAGACGCCGGTCGAAGTGAGCGTCGATCTGGCGGCTCTGGGTTGGCCGTCGGGTTCAGAACCTCTCCTTACCGATGAGCGGACCGGTGCCCGCATTGTATGGAATAAGGGACAGTTCACTGTTCCGGTTAAGGCGCAGAATTACACACTGGTCACAATTCGTGAGGAAAGCCGCCCGACTGAATGAGTCAAACTTCCCCCCTTCATTTTATCATGCCAAATCACAGGCGGGTTTGCCTTAGGATCCGAGGTCCTCTTAAGCGTTGCCAGCTGTTTAGCCCGTAGCAGGATTCCCATGGGACAACTGGTTGGGATGAGTCGGCCGCCTTCAGTGGTGGCTGCGGTAGTTGGCGGGGGTTTGATGGAGGTTGCGGCGGAACAATTCATGAAACTGAGCGGTGGATCCGAATCCGGATTCCTCGGCCACTTCGAAGATTTTCATCGGGGTGCTGACGAGTAGCCGCTGCGCGTGCCAAAGGCGGTGCTGCAAAAGAAAACTTCCCATGGTCGTGCCCCACAACTTGCGGAAAAGGCGCATGGCGTAGGCCGGATTCAGTCCGGCGGCTTTGGCAATATCGTTCACGTCGATGGGTTCCTGATAATGCGCGGCGATATAGCTGGTCATCTTGTCAATGCTATCTCCGGACACATTGGAATTCACGGGCGAGGGGCGGGTGAGCGTCTCAGCGGGCTTTGCGGAAAGAACAGCTTCGGCCAGACGGATCAATCGGGCCTCCACTTCCATCAGGGCCACTTTCTGTGAGGTCTCACTGTGACCGGGGGCGAGATCGCGTTCCCACTGCAACATGAGCAGTTCGTCGGTGGCTGTCCGCGAGGAAGGATTGGGTTCGCGGATGAAGTCGCCGCTCAGCACCCGCTGGACAAACTCGCCGGGCAAATTCCAAGAAACAAACCAGGAAAGGGGAATCGAGACGACACCGAAGGAGGTGCGGGGTGCCAGCCAAGTGGTTTGATGCGGCACTGCTCCCCAGATGAGATGGAGTTGTTTTTCGCGGATCTTCTCGACGCGGCCTCCGAATGTGAGCTTCGAGGCACCTCTGAAGACGAAGCCAATGCCGATCTCCGTTTGTCTCTGCGGCCTCGGAGACACCGAATTCTCATCGCCGCGATAAAAACTAAATCCCTTTTTATAGACGTCCCAAGGCAGGTCCGCCGATTTCTTGCGTCTGGTGTGCAAAGTCATAATCCCGGACAAATATGGCCTGAGAGCGGATTGGAGTCCAGTTTCAGTCTGTTATGGTGTCTATCCACATGGCTGAACCAACCATAGGACCCACCCTCAGACCAACTATCCAAAGCAATATTGCCAAACCCATTCAATTTACCGGCTTCGCCGCCGAAATAACCCGCCACTCCATCACTTTATGACCGACACCCTCCGCTATCTGCCCGGCAATCAACCGCGCGCACGTTGGAAGCGCCTCGAAACGGCGCAAATTCTCAAGCGTTTTTTCTTTTGCGAACGCTCGCTCATCATCACGGCCTCGGCGTGGATCCCGCACATCAAGGATCTCGATTTGAAAATGACGATTCCGTATTTTTGCTGGCAGAATTCAGAGACAGCGAACGCCCTGCGGAACCGGGTCTTCCAATTGCGTTATCCCAGCCAGATGATGGAGCACGAAGGCGCCGACCGGCCCTTGGTCGATGTCATCAACCAAATCAAGAGCGCGCCTACTGTTGGTGCCTTTTTGAAAGCTTGGGGCGAAGTCGTTTTGCCCGCCTTGCGCGACGCGTATGTGGAGTTCCTCGGCTACGCGGATGCGCTGGCCGACGCGCCGACCTGCCGCTTCCTGCGCCTTGCCGTCTCGGAAAAGGAGCAGCAAATCGTCTCCCTGAAGAAATGGTCGGACGCGGAAGTGACCAGCAGTACGGGTGATCTCGCCATCACCACGGAGTGGGTCGCCGCGCTTGCAAAACAACTCGAAGCCTTGGGCGGCATCGGCACCGACGACGCCCCGGCCGATATGGCCATCGCCTCCATTCCCGGATCGCGTGAACTCATCGTGCCCAACGAACCGGGCCGCGACGAGCGCTACTGGCCCTGCCGGTTTTACTGGCCAGACATCATCGATCCCGCATTCGCATACGGGGAGAGGCTCCGGCTTCAACTCCGGTCCGCCATCAGCCACATCAACGAAGTCTGGGCGGTCGAGCATGGTGGCATTGCCCTCAGCGCCTTCGCCGAAGTTCTGCCGTGGGAATGGATTTTTGACGCCGCTCGCTGGACCTATGATGAGTCGCGCCACTGTCGCATGGGTCAGCATCGCCTCGCTGACTGGGGCTATTCGCCCGAGGAAATTCCGCTTGGAAATTACATCTACCAAAGCGCCAACGGCCAGGATCCGATTTACCGGCTCGGCATGCTCTACTTCTTCGAAACAAAAAACATCGGCCGCAAGCCGGAGCGCACGGCCGCCTTCCGGCAAATCGGCGATGCCGCGAGCGAGCATGACATGGATTTCGATTGGGCGGATGAAACCATCCACGCCTCCTATGGAAACCGCTGGCTGCGCGCCCTGCACGCTCTCGACCCGGATAAATACCCGTCCGCCGACAAGATTCGCATGCATTGTGAATCGTGCGTGAACGAAATGATCGCGTCCGCCTCCGACGCGGAAAAAACTGCAATCACCGACCGCGCCAATGGCATCATCAAGCGTGCGGAAGCCATCGCCGCCCAGTGACGCCATCACGATGAACAGGAAACCTCGAATCATGGTTTTCGGCAGTTACATCACCGCCATGGTGATGGAGGTGCCGCGACTGCCGCGTACGGGGGAGACCCTTACCGGACATCATTTCCGCCAGACACACGGCGGCAAGGGTGGCAATATGGCCGTGCAGGCCGCACGCTTGGGGGCAGAGGTGATCTTTGCCGGCGTGATCGGCCGAGATGCGAGCGGTGATGCGTTTCTGGCCGCACTTGCCGATGAGGGCATCGCTGCCCATGCAGTCCGCCGCAGTGACACAGCGCCGACCGGCACGGGTTTCATCGTGGTGGATGAGAGTGGACGCAACATGATCGTCATCGATCCGGCGGCAAATCTGGAGTTCACACCAGCCAATGATTTCGAACGCCTCCGTCCTCTTTTTGCCGGATGTGGGGCGGCGCTCGCCCAGTGCGAAATTCCTCTGGCCACCGCACTGGAAGGTCTGGCTACGGCGAAGGCCGCCGGGGCGCGCACGATCCTCAACCCCGCACCTGCATGCGATCTGACCGCCTTCGACCTGTCGGCCATCGATTATCTCACACCCAATGAAACCGAGGCGCGAGTATGTCTCGGGCTCGATCCCGCTGCTCCCGTCACCGAGGAACAACTGGCTGCCGGGTTGCTCGAACTCGGTGTCGGCGCCGTCATTTTCACCCGGGGCGAGCGAGGGGCCTTGCTCATCGCCCGAGACCGGCGCGTCGAGCAGGCCGCTTTCCCGGTGGAGGTGTGCGACACGGTCGGCGCGGGGGACAGCTTCAACGCTTCTTTCGCCACCGCGATCGCCGAAGGCTGCGATGAAATCCAGGCTCTGCGTTTTGCATGTGCCGCCGCCAGCCTCTCCACCACCCGCCGCGACACCCTGGCATCCTATCACCTCAGATCCGAAGTTGATGCCTTGTGATGACATCTTGAGGGCAAATTCTACCCATCGTCCGAAGCTCACGAAGTGAGCGCAATAAACTCTCACACAAACACTGAACTCACCCGATGAATCAACGGATTCCCGTTATCGACTGCACCGATTTGTATCACCCTCATCAGGATGTGGGGGACAACTTTGATCTGGTCCTTCCCTACGCGTTGAATGAAGAGATCGAGCTCCGTGCCATCGTGCTCGATTGCACCGAGCGCTTTCGCCAGGCCCGCACCGATCATCCGAACCCTCATTACCGTGATGAGCATGGGCCTCGCGATCCCGGCTTTGTCAGCGTCCTGCAGCTCAACTATATTTTTGGCCGCAACGTGCCCGCCGCCGTCGGGCCGTTTATGCCGCTTCGCTCGCCGGACGACGCGTCCACGGATGCTCCAGCCTTCCAGCAGCAGGGAGTCGAACTTATTTTGCGCACCCTGCGTGAATCGGATGAGCCTGTGGACATCGCCATTTTCTGTTCCTCACGGGCCGTCACCGCTGCGTTCAACCGCGATCCGGAGTTGTTCCGCAGGAAAGTCCGGCGGATTCATTTGAGCGCAGGCGGATACCCGCGGGGCTATCTGGAGTGGAATGTCATGCTCGATCCGCATGCCTTCGTCGGACTTCTGCGCAGTGGCCTGCCCATCGACATTTATCCGTGTGCGACCGATCAGGGACCTTTCGATCTCGGCACGAACAACAGTTTCTGGTCGATGCCCGACCTGCGATGGATCGACAACATGGAGCCGAGCCTGCGCCGTTACCTGGGTTTCGCCCTTCAGCGTGTGGTGCGCATGGACTACCTCCGCGCCATGGAGGAGGATTGGCCGGCTCTTTCTGCGCCGGAAGCGTTCCGCACCCTCACCGGTTGGGAGCATAAAGTGTGGGAAACGGCCGTTTGGCAAAACATCACAGGGCGCAAGTTGGTGCGCCGAGCCGATGGCTCGTGCCGAATCCTCCGACTGGAGGAGCTTCGCGCTGATGACTACGTCGTGCCGGAGGAGATGATCCCCGTGGACGTGAAGGTGAGCGACGATGGCCACTTCGACGCCACGCCGACCAGTCAGCCCACGGCATTCCGGCTTTACCACCGCCCGGATCCGGCTGCCAATCAGGCCGCACTTCGTGACGCGCTCCCGGCCTTGTATCTTTCCTTTCGCAGCCATTAGGGAGCCCCGGTTCCCTCAATGCGGCGAGACTTGCGCAAAAAGTCAAAAACATATGCGCAAAGCGCCATGGTGTTTTTTGACGATTCCTAGGATGATCCATTCTGCAACGCTTTGACACCATGATCAGCAACCAATGCCTCAACGGCTGGTGGGATTTCCTGCCAGTGGACACCACGACCGAAATCCCCGCCCAGGTTCCCGCCACGGGATGGAATCCTGAAGCCGTCCTCACTCCCTCGTGGTGGACGAAGTCCCGCTTTGCGGTGCGCCGTCGTGGTGAGAGGCACTATCGCGGACTCAAGGCCACGGATGTGTATCACGAAGAGGACGAGTTTCTTTTCGACGCCTACGGCTATCCCTTGGAGTGGGCGCAAAAACGCTCCGGTTGGCTGCGCCGCGAGTGGGTGCAGGAAAAGCAAGCCGTCGGCACGCGTTCAGTGTTGACCCTCAAGGGCGTGATGCCCCGCGGTGAACTTTTCGTGAATGGAAAATTTGTTTGCGAGCACGATGATCCCGGCCTGCGCTGGATGGCCGACATCACGGATTTCCTGCGCGAGGGAAAAAACGAGCTGGCGGTGTTCATTGCTGATTTCCGCCGCGACGATCGCGGGCGCCCTCTGGTTCCGTGCGGCAACGAGTTTCACATGACCGCCCACTGCGGGATCACGGGTGATGTCTTCCTCAGCACCCATCCGGCAGTCTCGATCGGGCACACGAAGATCCGCGCGGTCGATACCCACACCATCGATGTCGTTTGGGAGCTGCGCAACGACAGCGACAAGTCAGTGACCATTGCGCTCCATCCCGATCTGGCCGAGTGGGCCAAGGATGCCGACACATGGGGGATGTCGTCGGTCTTGTCATGCGCGCCGATCGAGGCGGAGGTCGCGGCCGGCGGCATCCGTGAAGTCAGTGCGCGGGTGCATTTTCCTGATGCGAAACTTTGGGATAACTTTGCGCCGAATCTTTATTTGCTGCGTGCCCGTCTCTTGGTGAACGGTGAGGAATCCGACCGTGCATCGGAGCGCTTCGGTTTCCGCACCATCGCCATCGAGGGCAAGGACATCCTGCTCAACGGTCAGCCCGTTCATTTCTTCTCCGACTGGGGTCACAAGGCCACGCCTTACCATCTCACTGAGTCATGGGTGCGGCAGTGGTTCGGCATGTTGCGCGACGCCCACATGAACCAAACCCGTCTCCATGCCTATGTGCACGACGAGCGGTTCTTGGCGATCGCCGACGAGATGGGCATCTTCATCACCGTCGAGACCAGCATCCACGGCTCGGGTGGCGAGCAGGGATCGGACTCGCCGGAGTACTGGGAGGCCGCTCGCAAGCAGGTGCGCGGCATCGTGAAGTATTACTCCAATCATCCCTGCGTGGTCCTATGGTCGGTGGAGAATGAAATGCGTTGGAACCGCGACACGACCCCGCTTTACAAGGAGGAACTGCCGAAGATCCGGCAACTCTTCAACGAACTCGATCCAACCCGGCCCGCTTACCACGAGGGTGATACCTCACTGTGGGACGAGAGCGAATTGGAAATCATCAATCGCCACTACGGCAAGGAGGTGGCTGGTTACGGTTGGTGGGATCAGAAGCGCCCGCTGCATGCTGGCGAGATGTCGATCCACCACCTCATGGGAGCAAACAACACCCTCGCTCTCGGTGGCGACGGGGTTTTTGAAAACTATGCCAGCATCGAGCGCTCGGCCTCCGAGGATGCTTTGTTGATCATCGAAAGCGCCCGCATCCGCGGCGTATGCCTGCTCGCTCCTTGGAACCTATCGTGCCTTTCGAACCCACGCATGGACGCCGAGTTGGTGCGCCTCGACTATGATGATTGGAGCGCGCCCGGTGCCAAGCCGCTCATCGTTCCGCCGCACTCCAGTGAGTTCGCATTTTGGAAGCCCGAAGAAAAAGGCTACATGGCTTCGGTGGCCTTCGATCTCATGCAGCAGGCATTCCGTCCCGTGGCGGTGATCGATGAGTCGCGCCGCTCGCAGTATCACACCGGTGCGAAAGTGCTGCGCCATTTGCATGTGGTCAACGATTCCGCGAGGGACCTCAATGGAACCCTGCGCGTGCATCTCGGTGGCAAGCTGGTCCATGAGTCGGCCATCTCCGTCGCACGCGGGCGCGTGGAAAGCGTCGAAGTCTCTTGGACCATCGCCGATGTCACAACAAACGGCGAACACGCCTATGCGGTGACACTGGAATCCGATGCCGGCAGCGACTCATGGGAGCGACCATGGTTCATTGCCAAGTCATTCGCTTCCAACCGCTCGCTGGAAGGAATGAGCGTCACGCTCGTCGGGAGCGAAGGTCTGTCGGAAACATTGGTCAAGCTCGGTGCCTCGGTTCGATGCGTCGCCACGCTTGATGAAGTCGCTCCCGCTTCGGATCGCATCGTTCTGGTGGCGCCGTTCACGATCAAAGCCACGGCTGCGAACCGTTTGCGCGAATTGCTCGATGCCGGCCTGCGCGTCGTGCTGCTGGAGCAAACCGCAAGCATCTTCCCCGGTTCCCCGATGAAGGAACAGTCGGTGGTGAGCGCATGGAAACGCTCGCCGCTGCATCCGGTGTTTGAAAACATCGGCGACGGACTCCTGAGTTTCTGGGGTGGAACGCCGTTTCCAGCCCTCGACGGTGATCATTTTGTCATTCGCAGCGCTTACACCAAAGGCGATGCCCGTCATGCCGCCTGCCTTGCGGATACGGGTGACGGCGGCTTCGGCAACGGTGATCTCGAGGGTCAGGCGCTGCTTGAGATCGAGGATGGTGCGGGACTTCTTCTCGCCTGCCAGTTGCTCATCGGCGAGCGCTTTGGCGATCTTCCGGTGGCCGAACTCTTGCTTACCAACATGCTCCGGCATGCCGCTTCATGGAGTCCCCGTTCTTCCGTCGAGGTCGAAACCACGAAAGAGTTTTCACAGTCGCTGTTCGAAAAAGCGGCGAAAGGCGCGACCATCATCGTCAGCAATCCCACCGATGCCGTGCTGGCCGAGTGGGGCAAGGCTCTTGCCGTCAGACTGGAACCGCGCGTGGATCCGAATGGAATCTATCAGGCCGTGCGCGCCAGTGGATCGGAGCCTCCGATCGTGCAGGGTGTCTCGCATCACGATCTCTGCGGCATCGAAACATGGACCTACGGCTGGAGCAAGTTGCCGAACAAAGAGGTAGCCTCGCGCCTATTGATTCCGGCTGCGCGGCTGGATGAGCTATTCGTCACCGCCCCGCGTTCCGCCCTGCGCGAACTCTATGTTTATGATGGCAGCTCCGAAATGCTGCGCGCCCACACCGCAAGCCGCTTCTGCTACGGCAGCGAATTGGCCGAATATGGAGTGATTGCCGGCGTGGTGCGCCACGGCAAGGGGAGTATTGTTTTATCGATGCTCGACGATGCTGCCGAAGCGCCCTTACGGCTTGTGCGTTGCTTGAATGCCATCCGTCGAAACGCGGGGGAAAAACTCAACGACCGCATCTGGGATGTGCCAGTCGTCGAATCGGAAAACCGCAGCGATGGCTTCCCGATCAAGATCCATCATTGCCTTGAAGCGCACGATGCGGAAAGCCTCGCGCGCCTCGTCGCGGCCACCAAGCCGTTGCAGGATTTTTTCGGCTCGCGCCAGATGCTCACGCAGTCGCGCTGGGAGGAAATCGAAATCAAGGATGGTTGGATCACCGCTGAAAACGCGGAGACGGTCATCCTCGCTGGCACCATCCACTCGCCGCGTGCACGCAAGAACCGCGAGATCAGCGTGCTCAACTGCCCGAACCCCGAAGAGCAGGTGTTCTGCGATTTCGAGGGGGAGGGGGCCGCGATCTTTCACCTCAACACGGCAGCGATCGCTCAGGTCGATCTCGCCTCCCGCGTGGTCACCGTGCCCGACATCGACCTTGAAGCTGGCAACAACCACTACCTCATCGTTTGGAAGCCTGGCAAGGCAGGCGCCAAGCTCCGCATGGACTGGCGCAATATCATGCGCACGCCGGAACGGACGCTGCATTTTTTCTGAGGTTTTGCATCAGGTTTTTCCCAAGCCCAACATTCGCGCCTCGCGGGCATATGCGCCCGGAGGCATGCCGTGACGCGCGCGGAACAGGCGCCGCGGCCTAAGGGGGCTCGACACTCTTGTCGTGCTCTTAAAAGAAATTTTGAACCGCGAATGAACGCGAAGAGGAAGAGTTATAGGTTATTTGTGATTGGTTATTGGGGATAAAGAAGAGGCTGGCTCTTCATGTGGCTGGAGCATCTTGCTCCAGGCCGTCCATGGAGCGTCCCGCTCCATGTTTGGTGAAGCGAAAGAATCAGCCGCTTCTTCAAGGGAGCGCGGGCATCCTGCCCGCTTTGGCGCCTGCGGCGATCATTACGGCGCCGCAGGGCCGCGTCGCCCTACCGTACGGCCTGTATCAAGAAGAACCAGCCACGGTGAAGAAGTCGCTTACTCTTCGACTTCCGACCTTCGACTTTGAGACCTTCGACGCTCTTCCAGTTCATCGTTGCAGAAGAGCACGACAAGAGTGTCGTGCCTCCTTAGCAAGCCGCCGCTTCTTTAGCCTCACTCATCATGCACCTTTTTCGCGGCAAGACGGAACTTGCGTGGGGTCACGCCGTGGGCGCGTTGGAAGACATGGTTGAAGTAGTTGGGCGTGCTGAACCCGCAGGCGGCGGCGACCTTGTGAATCGGCAGATTTCCGATGCTGAGCATCTCGCGAGCTTTTTCCAGCCGGCCGGAGCTGATTTCATCCTTGATCGAGCGTCGCAGATGTTTGCGAAAAAGTCGACCAAGTGTGGCGTGTGATACGCCGACATGCTCTGAGATCTCCTCAATCGGCAGCGGGCGTGAAAGATGATCCCGGATGTAGCGCAGTGCCTTGCTCACTAGCTCATCGGGTACGAGCATGATCTGGGTGCTTTGGCGGCTCACCACTCCGACGGGGGAAATTGGCGGAATGTTTTTCTTGGGCCCTTGGCCCCGCATCACCCTGTCCAGCAAGGCTGCTGCCTCGAAGCCCATTTGCGTGAAGTTGAGGCGGATGCTTGAAAGAGGCACCGGGGAAAAATCGCAGATCAGCTCGTCGTTGTTGGTGCTCAGGATCGCGACATCCTCCGGCACTTTGAGACCTAGCTCCAACGCGCATTGCATCACATGCACGCAGGTCACATCCGAGGGCGAGAAGATCGCCAGCGGCTTGGGCAGTTTCCTGATTGCGGCCTCGATCGGACCACGCAGGCTGTTCTGCGCCAGCGACTCGCCGATCCAGACCTGCTCGATCACCTTCGCCCTCTGGCCGATCGTCTCGGTGAATCCCAAGATCCGGTCGCGGAAGAAGGTTCGGTTTTTTTTGCCAACGGTCAGAAAGTTTTCGAAGCCTAGCGAAAGGAGGTGCTCCGCTGCCATTTGGCCGCAGGCGGTATCGTCCTGCAGTATTCGCAGCTGTTCTCCCAACAGGCCTTCATCGCTGTTGCAGAGTGCCACCATCGGCAGCTTCAAATTCAAAAGATAGCGTGCGGCCGCGCGGTCGGGCCCGATCAAGCAGAGCAATCCATCGACCTTTTTGGGAATGGGTGACCAACTTTTGGGCTGCGCGTTATCGAAGAGGATCACCCAATTTCTTTCCCGAGCAAAGCGGGCGATTCCCTTGAGGATTCGGGGCTCGTGCCAGCTCAAAAAAACCGCAATGGTCTTGGCGGGAGATCGGCGGTTTTTTGAGGAAGGCATGTGGCTTCACTCCATCAGATTGCCCCCTTGATGGCAATTTGAAATTGATCATTAAATGTACTTTTATCTTAAAAGTTGCAATTGCTGATCGAGCGGCATGCGGCATCATGGTGCTGAAATCAGACGCATTCATTCCATTGAGTTTCATGACCATCCAGCACACCACCCAGGCCTTCCACCTTCGTCCCTACACCGAGCGCAAGCGCCTCTCCGCGCCACGCGTCAACCACGACGAGGAGATGTTTCCCTATCACCCCGCGCCAGGTGTGCCGAAGCACTTGCAGCCGATCCACCGCAACCTCTGGACATCGGCGTTTCCTTACAAGAAGGCGATGGATTATCCCGGTCACTTCGAGGTGCGGGAACTGCCGGTGGTGCGCTTGGAGAATGAGTTTGCGCGGGTGACGGTGATGCCCTCGATCGCCGGTCGGGTGATGGAGATCTTCGACAAAAAGCTCAACCGCCAACTCCTCTGGACGCCACCGAGTCTTCCGCTCGCCAACCTTTCGCTCTCCGGGCCTTGGAGCATTGGCGGCATCGAGTTCAATCCTTTCCGCTACGGCCACAATGTCCACGGCATCTCGACGATCGAGACCCGCAAGGTGACGCTCGCCGATGGCCGCGAGGCGATCGCGATGGGCGCCTTCGACGAGCTCTTCGGCTGCGGTTGGGAAGTCATTCTCACGCTGGAAAAAGGCACGCTGGTCTCGCGCATGACCATCACCAACCATTCCGGCAAGGACCAGCCGAGCCTCTATTGGTGGACCTGCATCGCGGTGCCGCAGCAGTGGCGCGATCGGGTGATGATGGCGCCGGGCGACTTTTTGCATCATGCGATGTTCCGCCAGGGTTATGAATTTCATCAATGGCCGATGGTGCATGGAGTCGATTGGTCGCAGTGGTTGCACCAGCACGAGGTGGTCTCGGGATATTTGACCAACACCGCCTCCGACTTCATGGGTTACACCAACGAGAAAGAGGGCTGGAGTTTCGTCCACCGTGCCGACCGCGGCATCTGCAAGGGCCGCAAGCTCTGGTCGCTTGGCAGTCAAGGCGTGCACCAATCTTTCTGGCAGTTGCTCGCCGAGCCCAACTGGGTGCCTTATGCCGAGATCCAATGCGGTCTGCTGCCGACCCAGCCCGACACCGGCATCCTCAAGGCCGGCGAGAGCATCAGCTGGACCGAATCATTCTGCGGCGCGCAAGGCGCATCGACCGCCACCGACTACGCGCAAAATTTCTCTGCCTTCGAGCAACGCGGCATCGAGAAAACCGGCAAGGATTGGGCGGCATGGAATGACTCTGCCTTCTGGCGGATCACGAAATCCGAAATGCTCATCGCCGAGGACGAACGGCTTGCGATTTCCAGAAAGCTCATCCTCACCGGCAAACTCGATGAGAGCGAAATTTCGCGCGCGATCGAACTCGGTTGGGTTGGTGGTGATGAATGGATCCGTTTGCTTTCGGAAAAGGAAAACGATCTCGGCGACGATGCGCGTTTGGCACTGGCCGTGGCATTGATCAATGCCAACGAGCCTGCCAAAGCGCGCGCTTTGCTCACTGGCCTTGCCGACGTCGGCGGCGAAACGGCGGCCTACGCGAACCATTTCCTTGCGCAACTTTCGGAAAACGAAGGCAAGGCTGCCGAGGCCTTGGAGCAAATCCGCCGCTCGGTCGGCGAAGGCTATGCCGATACCCATCTCATCTCGACAGCCGATCAGATGCTCTCGCGCATGGGGCGGCATGAGGATCGCAAGAGCCTCTGGCAAAATGCTTCGGCCGAGACCCGCGCCACCGACGACTGCCGCCTCGCGCAGGCCAACCTTGCTTTGCTCGATGGCGATTGGAACTCCGTGCGCACGCTCCTCAAGGAACCGCTGCTGAGCATTGCCGAAGGAGCGAGCACCGCGTGGTTTCTTTACAAGGAATCATTCTTCGGCGAGTTCGCAGAGCTCTGCGGGAAAGGGGAGTTTCAGGCCGCGCTCGACATCCTTGCGCGCGGATCGGAAGCCGCGCCGCAGTTCGGCATCGGCCGCCAGGAAGAACGGCAGAATGTCGATTTTCTCTTCTACCGCTATCAACTTTGCAAACAGCAGGGCTGGGACTACCTCGCCTCCGCCTTTGCCAACATGATCCTGCTCGAGCCCGAGTATCCCGGCTCGCCCGAGGCACTTTATGTCCAGCGCGTGGCGCTGGCAGAAAACGATCCGACCGCCGCCCTGCGCCGCGAAAAGATTGAGGCATGGAATCGCGAAGCCGATCCCGAATGGGCAAAATATCAACCGCTGCGTTGGGCGCTGTCCCGCCAGCTGCTCGACGGCTCGATGGACGGTTGGGAGAAACTTCAATCGCATCCGATCTTCGGCATCCGCGCAAAGTTTGAATTGAAATCCGGCTCTTGATTGAGCGGGCCGTCTGTCTTCTTACCCATGGGCAGGACAACTGGGCGGCAGCCTACGGGGCATTTGTCCTCGGCAAACAGGCAAAACTGGAAATGGACTTTCGCCACATCGACCAATCGATCCCCGAGGCTCCGATCTATCTGCTGCCAAGCATCACCGGCATGAATTGCATCCCGCGTCGCCAGTGGAGGGACTTGCTCTCCCGAATGCGCGACGGCGCCACCATGTATCTCTCACTGGGCGATGGGATCGTGCCCCACTTCAATGAGGTCGCAGGAGTGGAACTCGTCACGCGCGCTGAGCCTACGGGCCTCGCCAGCGTCAGCTTATCCGACGCCGAAGGGTCGGTGCTCCCGTTGCTTGGAGCGGATAAAGTCGACGTGAATGCGGTCGAGGCGGAGGTTCTCGGAGTACGGAGCGACAATGGCAGCCCTGCTTTTTGGAAAAACCACCATGGCAAGGGGCAGATCATCGTATTCGCAGCCCCGATCGAAACGGCGCTGACACAACTACCCGGAACTTTTGACGCGGAGGCCCCCCCTTATTGGAAGGTGTATCAGGAGATCGCGAAATCGCAGCCGTCGCTCCGCCGATTGGAAATCGAATCTCCCCATCTCGCGGTAACCGAGCATCCCATCGACTCGGAGCACTCCGTTGCGGTGGTGATCAATCACACCGCAAGCGCCCAAACCACACGGGCCGTATTCAGCGAGGGATTCGCCATCGGTCGGATACTCAAGGGGGCGATCGAACAGATCGGCAACGGGAATGCCATGCTGACCATCGCGCCGCACGATGCGGTCCTTTTCACCCTTGAGAAAACGCAGTAGGGGGGGATCGTTCTAGCCCGCGTGTTCGCGGAACCGCCCCGGGGGGTGACCGACGATTTGCCGGAAGCGCTTGGAGAAGTGAAACTCGTCGGCGAAGCCGGTGAGCTCCGCGATTTCCTTGATCGGCAACTCGCCTTCTCTCAACAAAGTGCAGGCCTGTTCGATGCGACGCAGCATCTGGAACCGCGCCGGAGCCAGACCTGTGATGATTATCTCTTCCAGAGTTGGACGAACGAGTCGCGGGAACATCTCGAATATCGAAGAGGAACGATCACCAGCGGCGGAAGCACAACTGGATGGGTGGAATATAATGTGAGCGGGAACAATGGCGGGCTAGGTCAATTTGTCGTTTGCACCTTCACGGCAAATGCAACGACTCAGGTCTTTACCTATACCAGCCCTGAGTATGCCCAGATCAATGCCTTTCAAGTCCGCGACATCACAGCCATCCCCGAGCCATCTTCCTTCGCGCTGGTCCTTGGTGGCATCGCGAACCTGCTGCTGATCCGCCGCCGTCGTGTGGCCTAAAGAACCGTTTGTTCCAATTTCTTACCATAAGGTCACCCTTGGCAACGAGGGTGACCTTATTATTTTACACCAGCGCAGCGGCTCCTCGCGTTCTCGATTGCCGCCACGGTGAAGAAGCGGAAGTTGAAATGATCCGAATGAAAGGTCGACTTCGGATTTTGGGTTTAGAGCAGTTTGCGAAAAGGTGTAGCCGGTGGAGCGTGAAGATTTTGGCCAGGGCAAGGCGTTGCGATGGAGTGGATAGACATCCACGACTGAGTGACAACGCAGCCATGGACAAGGATTCCGTTTTTTCAAAGCCGGCGAAGCCGCAAATCTACCACACCTAACCCCATCCACCGGCTACAGATTTGAGCAAAATGCTCTAATCAGCGGTTCCTTAGACGAAGAGCGTCCGCGCGATTATCGCGGATATTCTGTATCGCCACCCCAACAACGCGCTTGCAGCCGATTTCGTTTCCGCATCGTAAAACGCATTCAAAACCCTTGTGTCCGATGAGGCGGGATTTTGTTCGATTCCTTGATCTCCCTTTAGCCTTTGACTGCATCCGTAAAACTCCCACAGAATCACTTCGGCAATAGCCCTATTTTCTCATGACCAAACTCCTTTCGAAATTCACCGTCGGCGACACGATCATCCGTTTCGACGCACCCGCCGAAGGCAAGGGCGCGCCGCAGCTCTCGCTTCATCCGAAGTCTCTCGCGCCGGTGAAGCACCGCGAGTTTCTGCCACCGGATGTCGAGATCGTGGGCCTGCCGGCGATGTGGCAACCGATGCGTGCGTGGGCACTGGACTCACTTGTGCAACTCAAGTGCATGGAGGACATCTACGGCGGGTCCTTTTCACAGGGACGCACGATGCGCGCGGGGCACTCGACGGCCGTTCTCGAATTCATCGGTCAGAAGGTTCAGAAAAAGAACGGCAGCACCAGCGTCATCACCACGCTCAAGCACCCCTCGGGCTTGCGCTGCGAGCATCAACTTTCGTGGCAGGGGAATGTGCCGGTTTTTTCCAGTCGCGTGAGCGTTCGCAATGCCGGCAAGAAACCAGTGACCCTTGAAATGCTCAGCAGTTTTTCGCTCGGTGGCATGACGCCTTACGCTCATGACGACGCGCCGAATCGTTTGGCGGTGCATCGCTATCGTTCGACCTGGAGTGCTGAAGGCCGCCTCGACACGCAAGGCATCGAGGATCTGCAACTCGAGCGCTCCTGGATCGGTCACGGCAACGCTTGCGAACGATTTGGTCAGGTCGGCTCGATGCCGGTGCGCGGATTTTTTCCCTTCGTCGCGCTCGAGGATCGCGAGGCCGGCGTGCTGTGGGGTGCACAACTCGCCTCTCCCGGCTCATGGCAGATGGAGGTCTTTCGCCGGGACGATTTCGTCGCGATATCGGGAGGACAGGCCGACCGTGAATTCGGGCATTGGTTCAAAACTTTGAAAGCAGGCGAAACCTACGAGACGCCCGTTGCCACGATCGGCTGCATCAAGGGTAATATCGATCAACTCGCGCAGCGGATCAGTTCCGCGCAGGAAGGCCCGTTGGCAAATTTGCCAAAGATCGAAAATGAGCTGCCCATCGTAGTGAACGAGTGGTGCACGAGCTGGGGAAATCCGACCCAGGAAAATCTGCTCGCGCTTGCCAAGCGTCTGCAAGGAACTCCGGCGAAGTATCTCGTCATCGACGATGGCTGGGCCGAGCGGCCCGGTGAGGCCGCGCTGCAATCCAATGGCGATTGGATCGTCAAAAAACGCGCCTTTCCCGATGGTCTCGCCGCCACCTGCCAAGCGATCCGCGAGCACGGACTCATCCCCGGCGTCTGGTTTGAGTTTGAGGTCTGCAATCCGGGTTCCAAGGCCTTTGATCTCACCGACCACCATCTCCAGCGCGATGGACGGGTGCTGCAGGTCGGCGGCCGCCGCTTCTGGGATTTCCGCGATCCCTTTACCTCTGATTATCTGACCAAAAAGGTGATTCACCTTCTTCGTGACAATGGCATCGGCTATCTCAAGGTCGATTACAACGATACCATCGGCTTCGGCGTCGATGGCGCGGAATCACCCGGCGAAGGCCTGCGGCAACACCTCGAAGGCATGCAGAGCTTCTTCCGCAAACTGCGCGAGGAACTTCCCGATCTCGTCATCGAAAATTGCTCGTCCGGCGGTCACCGTCTCGAGCCCTCGATGATGGCGCTCTGCGCGATGGGGTCGTTTTCCGACGCTCACGAGACGCGCGAGATCCCGATCATCGGCGCTAACCTCCAGCGCCTCATCCTGCCGCGCCAGTCGCAGATCTGGGCGGTGCTGCGCAAGAACGACACCGCACAGCGCCTTGCTTACTCGCTCGCCGCCACCTTCCTCGGACGCATGTGCCTCTCGGGTGAGGTGCACGACCTTTCACCCGCGCAGTGGAAACTCAGCGTTTCCTCCATGGAACTCTACCGCCGCGTCTTTCCGATCATCCGCGACGGTCACTCCACTTTCCACGGTGAGACAGGAAAAAGCTGGCGTCACCCACAAGGCTGGCAAGCCGTGCTGCGCACTTCGAAAAATGGCAAGCGCGCCCTGATCGTCGCTCACACCTTCGGCAAGGCATTTCCGAAGTCAGTGCAAATCCCACTCGCCGAAAGTGGCTGGAAAATCGAAGAGACTTGGCCGGCCAAACAAGGCCTCTCGGCAAGCCTCAAAGGCAAATCCCTGCAACTCGACCTGAGCGGCGAATTCCGCGCCACCGTCATCAGCCTCCGCCGCGGCTGATGGTGGAATTTTGAGCGGGGTAGGGAACAGAATCTGCCTAAGGAGGCACGACACTCTTGTCGTGCTCTTCCCTTGATCGACACCGTTAGGGCGACGCGGCCTCAGGGCGCCGACTCCGCCTGGGCACCTGCGGCGATGGTGTCGGTGCTGCTCTTTCCTTTCGATGTTGCAGAAGTGCACGACAGGAGTGTCGTGCCTCCTTAGGAAGAGGTGATCTATTTGACCTCGCAAAATTAGGAGCAAGACGCTCCAGCCATGGTGAAGAGGACGACGCTCGTCATTTGCCGCCAGTGTTCCGGTTTATCGGCTCACTCGGATGATGTTGTTTTTCTCATCGAGGAGCAGGTTTGTTGGCGTGACGGGATTTTCTGAAAGTGCGAAGGCCATGATGGCCACTCGCTCACCCGCTTTGATGAGGTGGGCGGCGCCGCCATTGATCATGATGTGACCAGTGCCGGGCTTTCCTTCCAACACATAGGTCTCGAGCCGCGCACCGGTGGTGATGGAGGCGACCAAGACTTTTTCCCCAGCCCAGAGGTCGGCGGCTTGCATCAGATCGGTGGGAATCTCGATGCTGCCTTCGTATTCGACATCGGAGCCTGTGATCATGGCCCGATGCAATTTGGACTTCAGAACCTCTCGGAACATGGCGGAAGCAACAATCCCTATGCGCCCGCGTCAAGTGGCAAGCGTTGTTGTGGGGCGAACGGGCGATGTTTTTTCGCTTCGATGCATTCAAAGTGTATGCTTTGGGGTTGCTCACCCGTGAAGGCGTCATGGAATCCGTGGATCAATTCCCGCATGTCCGATCGTTTTGGAAGCGGGGAATTGGGTAAGAGGCATGCTGGGTAAAATTACCGCTAAAATGGAAATTTTGTCCTAGCCCCGGGGCAAGGGATGGTTAGATTTCGGCGTGGTTCGGCAGGCATATCACAGGCCGTGAACCGACTCTTCACCAGAAATTTTCCAATGAACCTGACACTGAAAGTTTGGCGGCAGTCCGGGCCCAACGCCCAAGGCAGAATAGAGACTTACGATGCGCCAAACATCCCCGCCGAGGCCTCGTTTCTAGAGATGCTCGACATCGTCAACGAGGGGCTCATCAAAAAACACGAGGAGCCGATTCATTTTGATCACGATTGCCGCGAAGGCATTTGCGGGTCGTGCTCGCTCACGATCAACGGCATCCCGCACGGCAAGGAGCGCGGCGTGACGACCTGCCAACTGCACATGCGGAAATTTTCCGATGGCGACACCATCTGGATCGAGCCGTTTCGCGCCAATCCGTTTCCTGTCGTTCGCGACCTGATGGTCGATCGCAGCGCCTTTGATCGCATCATCGCCGCCGGTGGTTATGTGGATGTGCGCACCGGTTCGGCGGTTGATGCGAATGCGACATTGATTCCCAAGCCTGATGCGGATGCCGCCTTCGATGCTGCCGCCTGCATTGGCTGCGGTGCCTGCGTGGCATCGTGCAAGAATGCCTCGGCGATGCTGTTTGTCGGTGCCAAGGTCTCGCACCTCGGCCATCTTCCGCAGGGGCAGCCCGAGCGCGACAAGCGCGTGCTCGCGATGGTACGCCAAATGGATTCCGAAGGATTCGGCAACTGCACCAATCAATACGAGTGCGAAGCCGCTTGCCCGAAGGAAATCAGCGTCGAGCACATCGCCCGACTCAACCGCGACTTTGCCTCCGCCGTTGCGCGCGAGCAGTTGGTTTGATGCAAATTGTGGGGGAGTGATATCTCCTGTCCCAGGCCTTTGATGCGATCGGCATTCAGGGCGCAGCTTATCCCAGATTCCGAAGAGGGAACCACGAAAGTCACGAAACAACACGAAATAAGAAGACCGTGGGGGATTTCATGGCTTTTCCAAAATGGTGAAACGATCATGGCATGTATTCCATGCTTTTCGTGAAACTTCGTATGTTTCGTGGTTTCAACTTCTGTTTTCGAGTTTATGGCAATCGGGGGTGAAGCACGGATCCCTCGAACCGTGGCTTCACCCCCTTATCCCTCTCCTGTCTGGAGAATTTTATGTCGCCGGCTTGTCTCAAGCGTCGAGCCTCAGCGCGGCTTTTTGAGCGGCGGTTTTTGCTTCGCCGGATGACTTGTTGCCGTCGTCGCTGGTGAGGCGCATGCCGACCGGCTTGGAAACTCCGAATTCTTCCATCGTCACGCCGTACATCACATCGGCGCGGGCCATCGTGCGTTTTGAGTGGGTCACGATGATGAATTGCGAGCGGTCGATGAAGCGGTCGAGCACCTTCACGAAGCGGTTGATGTTCGATTCGTCGAGCGGGGCATCGAGCTCGTCGAGAACGCAGAAGGGGCTGGGCTTGATCATGTAGATCGAGAACAGCAGCGCGACAGCGGTCATCGAGCGTTCGCCGCCGGAGAGCAGCGTGATCGACTGAAGTTTCTTGCCGGGGGGCTTGGCGATCACCTCGATGCCGGACTCGAGCGGATCGGATTCGTCGAGCAGCGTGAGGTCGGCCTGACCTTTTTCGCCAAAGAGTTCCTTGAACATCGTTTGGAAGTTGATGCGTACTTGCGCGAAAGTTTCGGCGAAGAGGCGTTGGGTCTCGGTGTTGATGCGTTCGATGACCTCGAGCAATTCGGTTTTCGACGAGACAAGATCGTCGTGTTGCTTGCGTAGGAAATTGTAGCGTTCTTCGAGTTCCTCGAATTCTTCGATCGCGTCGAGATTGACTGGGCCCATGGCATCGAGGCGGCGCTTGATGTCGGTGACGATGGATTCGATGAATTCCCAGTCCGGTTCGCCGGTCATTTCGCCAGGGATTTCCGCGTCGTCGGAGCCGGTGGCATCGACCACGATGGTGGGCATGTCGTCCTCGGCTTCGTCGTCGGAGGATTCGGATGCGAATGAGTCATCCTCATCGGCGGTGACCACCGTTTGTTTGCCGCCGCGGGCTTGGAGGGCTTTTTGTGATGCCACGCTGGCGAGGAGCGCGTGGGCATCGGGCTCGAAGGTGCTGAGGTCGATTTGGTAGCGTTCGGCAATCGAGTTGTTGAGGTTTTCGAGGCGCAGGTCGAGCTTGGTTGCGGTGATTTCCTCGCGGCCTTTTTGTTCGTTGATGCGTGAAAGATCGCGGCGGAGTGCGGCGAGTTCCGTTTCGGCGCTTTCAATCGATTCGAGAAGTGCGGCGCGTCCGCTCGAGCGGGATTCGATTTCTTTTTCGAGATCTTCGGCTTCGAGGCGGTGGGTTTCGCATTCTTCGGCGAGTCGGCTGTTTTCGGCGCTGGCGTCGTCGATGCGTTGGGTGAACGATTCGATTTCCGCTTCGCGGCGGATGGATGCTTCGCGGAGTTCCGAGAGGCGGTTTTCCATTGGTCGTTGTTGTTCCTCGGCGGCTTGTTTCGCACGGCGTTCGACAGCGAGTTCGGTGCGGAGGTTGTTGAGGTCGTTGGTGAGTTCGCCTTCGCGTTGGACGAATGAGTCCGCTTCCGACTGGAGGCGGCGGGCGTCGGTTTCGAGGCCTTCGAGGCGTTCGCGCGACTGATGGAGTTCCGCTTCGAGTTGGACGCGGCTTTCGGCGGCGACGCGTTCGCGGTTGTCGAGTTCGCCGCGTTCCCAGCGGACGTTTTCGAGTTTGGTGTCGAGGTTTTCGACTTCGCGGGTGGCGAGGGTGAGTTGGCCTTGGAGGGTTGAGAGTTCGACCTTTTGGCGTTGCAGGCGTTCGCGGGCGACTTCCACTTCCTCGCGGAGTTGTTCGAGGTTTGCCTCGGTGTCGGTGACGCGGCGGCGTGCGGCTTCATCGGCTTGGGCGAGTGCGGCGACTTCGTTTTCGAGCGTGCGGACTTCGTTGCGAAGCTCGAGCACCGAGGTCGAGCCCTCGGCGGTTGAGCCGCCGCGCAGCGTGCCTTCGCCGCCGAGGATCACACCGGCGAGCGTGACAAAGGTGACGCCCGGGTGGTTTGGGCGCAGGCGCAATGCGGTGGCGAGGTTGGGCACGATGAGCACGCGGTCGAGCAGTCGCTCGATGATGCCGGAGATGCGTTTGTCCGATTTCACGCGGTCGAGCGCCCATGCAGTGGCACCCTCCGGCAGTGCCTCCATTTGGGTGCCAGCGGCGTGCGCGACGAAGGTTTCGGGGATGATCGCCGCGATGCCGAGTTGCTTGGCGGTGAGGCGTTCGATGAGCGCCTCGGCGACCGCTTGATCCTGCACGAGTACGGCCTGGAGGTGGTTGCCGAGGGCGGATTCGATGGCGCGGGCGCAGTCGTTATCGGCCTCGATGAATGATGCCAGCACGCCGTGGATGGAGGGTTTGAAATGGTCGGGTTCGTCGAGTCCGTTGAGCACATTGCGGGTGCCTTTTTCAAAGCCTTCGCCGCTTTCCACGAGTTGGCGTACCGCTTCGAAGCGGGCCGAGCGTTGGGCGAGCGCGCGGTTGGATTCCACGGCGGCGGTGCGTGCCGCATCGAGGTCGCCGCGGGTGTGTTGGTAGGCGCGTTCGGCGCTTTGGAATGCCTCTTCGAGTTCGGAAATTTGGGCGGCGGATGTTTCGACTTCGCTTTGGATGCGTGATTGCTCGGCGCGGCCTTCTTCCATTTCGAGGTTGAGGCGTTGTTCCTCATCGGCGAGTTGGCGGGCGCGGTCGCGGTTGCCTTCGAGTTGGGCGAGGGAGGATTCGATTTTTGCCTGCACGGCGGCGATGAGCGACTGCGTGCGGTTCGCTTCAGCGCGCGAGGTGCGCAGCGAATTTTCGAGTCCCTCGCGTTCGGCGCGTGCTCCGCGCGTGCGTTCCTCCATTTCGGCGAGACGCAATTCCTTTTCGGCGATGTGGCGGTTGAGTTGATCGAGCGATTCGTTGGCGGCGATGAAATCAAATTCCTGTTGGGCGAGTTTGTCGCGGGTCGATTGGATGTCCTCGCGGTTCTGGCGGATGCGGGACTCGAGTTCGTGTTTGCGTTCCTCGTTGAAAGCCATGCGTCCTTCGGCGCTGTTGAGTGCGTTGCGGTGTTCGTTGAGGCGCTGGCGGATTTCGGCGAGTTCACCTTCGAAGACGCGGGCGGCGGCGCGGGCTTCGTTGACCGCTTCCTCTTTTGCGGGGAGTTGCGTCGAGAGTTCCGTGTCACGGACTTCGAGCCCGCGGATCGAGGTGAGCAACTCATCGCGTTCGGCGGTGAGTTCGATGAATTTCCGGTGGCCGAGGTGCGTGTCGAGTACGCGGGTGTCGGCGGCGAGTGCCTGATAGCGGCGGGCTTTTGCGACTTGGCGCTTGAGCGAGTTCATGCGGCGCTCCTGTTCGGCGAGCACATCCGAAACGCGCAGAAGGTTGGCTTCGGTGTACTCCAGTTTGCGCAGCGCTTCCTTTTTCTCGCGCTTGAACTTCGTGATGCCGGCGGCTTCTTCGAACACCGCGCGGCGTTCCTCGGGTTTTGACGAAAGGATCTGATCGATCTGGCCTTGCGCCATGATCGAGTATGCCGTGCGGCCGATGCCGGTATCCATGAGCATGTCGTGGATGTCCTTGAGTCGGCACAGCGTGTTGTTGATGCGGTACTCCGATTTGCCGTCGCGATAGACCCGGCGGGTGATCGAGACTTCGTTGTAATCGACCTTAAGCGCCTGTTCGCAATCGGCCATCGTGAGCGTGACTTCGGCCATGCCGAGCGGCTTGCGTTTTTCGGTGCCGTTGAAAATGACATCGGCCATTTCGCCACCGCGGAGGGCTTTGGCGGAAGTTTCGCCGAGCACCCAGCGGATTGCGTCGACCACATTGGATTTGCCACAGCCGTTGGGACCGACGATGCCGGTCACGCCTTCGGCGAATTCAAATACGGTCTTGTCGGCGAAGGACTTGAAGCCTTGGATTTCGAGAGTTTTGAGGTACATGGGACAGGAGTTGGGAAATGAACCCGGAGGGATTCGGGATTCCACAAGCTACTGGCCCAGGGCACTGATCGCAATCCAATCGATCGAAATAACACTAAATGTAGTACTCAAATAAAAAAACAACACTACAAGTTGTTATTTTGGGTATTTAGGATTTCTGAAACAATTTGTCGTTCCGGCTGCTGAGGCGGGGCTCAAATTTCGATTTCGCCCTCGAAAACAAAGTCGGCGGGGCCGGTGAGCGTGACATTTGAGAAACTTTGCGGGCCGGATTTTTCGAAGCCGATTTCGAGCGTATCGCCGCCCGCGACATCCACTTTGATTGGTGAGGGTGCGTCGGTGAGCAGGTGGTGGATGAGGGCGCAGGCGACCATGCCGGTGCCGCAGGCGAGGGTCTCGTCCTCGACGCCGCGCTCGTAGGTGCGGATGCGGATGTGGCCGGGGCTGAGGACGGTGGCGAAGTTCGCGTTGGTGCCGGCTGGTGCGAAGTCGTCGTGGCGGCGGATCGCGCGACCGATGGTGAAGACATCGAGTGCGTCGAGTGCATCGGCATCGGGCAGGTAGCTTACGGCGTGCGGCACGCCGGTGTTGACGAAATGGATGGCGGTGTTGAGTCCGGCGACCTTGGTAGGGGTGTTGAGTTTCAGGTCGTTTGGTTCGGACATCGCGATGCGGACATTTTCACCGACCATGTCGGCTGCGAGCGTGCCGGCGATCGTTTCGAAGGTGACACGATCGGCGATGTCATCACCGAGGTGGGCGGTGAAGCGGCCGAAGCAACGGGCGCCATTGCCGCACATTTCGGCTTCGCCGCCATCGGCATTGTAGTAGCGGAAGCGGTAGTCCGCGCCGTGTTGCGCGGGTTCGACTGCGAGCAATCCGTCGGCACCGATGCCGCGGTGGCGGTCGCAGAGGGCTTCGATCGTTTGCGCGTCGAGCTTGATGGAGAGGTCGCGGTTGTCGACGACGATGAAATCGTTGCCGGCGCCGTTCATTTTGTAAAAGGGAAGCAGCATGGGGGTGTCGGAGTGCGGAGTTGGTGGGGAGCATTAGCCTGACGGGTGAGCGGATGCAAGAGTCGCGATGCATTGCCGTTGACCGCGGGCGGGCGGGAGGTGATGGTGCGGGATGTTCATTGATCACATTCGGATCTTCGCGAAGGCTGGCGATGGTGGCGACGGGGTTGTTTCCTGGCGTCGGGAGAAATTTGTGCCGCGTGGGGGTCCGGACGGTGGCGATGGTGGCGCGGGTGGCAATGTCGTTTTGGTGGTCGACCCATCGACGGACAATCTTCGTCAGTATCATTTCGATCCCAAGCTCATTGCCGAAAACGGCAAGAATGGTGGTGGCACGCGCAAGACTGGCAAGAGCGGCAAGATCGTGATCGGTCGTGTGCCGCCGGGCACGGTAGTCTATCGCGCGAATGCAGCGACCGTGCAAGAGGCGGTGGAAATGGAGCGCGGCGATGAAGGCATCGACCTCGAGCCAATCGCGGACCTCACGGAAAACGGTCAGGAATTTGTGCTCTGCAAAGGTGGCGAGCCAGGCAAAGGCAATTGGCATTTCCGCACGCCGACGAATCGTGCGCCGGTCGAATGCACGCTCGGTACGCCGGGTGATCTTGGAGTTTTTTATCTCGAGCTGCGGCGCATTGCCGATGTCGGTCTCGTGGGATTTCCGAATGCGGGCAAGTCGACCTTGCTGGGCAAACTTTCCGCTGCGAAGCCAAAGGTCGCCTCGTATCCTTTCACCACGCTGCAACCGGTGGTGGGTGTGCTCGAGTTTCCCGGCTATCGCCGCTGCACGATTGCCGACATTCCGGGCTTGATAGAAGGGGCTCACGAAAACCGCGGGCTGGGTCATGAATTCTTGCGTCACATCACACGCTGCCGGGTGCTGCTTTTCGTCGTCGACATGGCTGGCAGTGAGGCGCGTGATCCGGTTTCGGATTTGGAAATTTTGCGCCGCGAGATTCGCGAATACGACGAAGAGCTGGCGCGCTTCCCGTGGAAGGTCGTGGCCAACAAGATGGACCTCGAAGGCGCGACCGAGCACCTGGCGAATTTCCGTCAGAGATTCCCGAAGGTTGAGATCATTCCGATTTCTGCCGAGAGCGGTGAGGGCATGGATGACTTGCGCCGGATGCTCGACAGCGAAGTGGCGACTCATCCGAACGAGAAGTGAGCGACGAAAAGTGCGAAATGGTTTTCGTGTACGGCACGCTACGACGCGGTGGGTCGAATGATTTCCGCATGGCTGATTCGCGCTTTGTGGCGGAGGGAAAGGTGCGCGGGAAGCTCTATCGCATCGATTGGTATCCGGGCATCGTGGTCGATGAAAATGCCGGGCCGGTGGTGGGGGAAGTTTTCATGGCTAATGCCGAGACGATCGCGGCGCTCGATGAGTTTGAAGGCAGCGAATACCGCAGGGTGAAGATTGCGGTTGAGTGGGTGGATGCGGGTGAATCATTCACGGCAGAGGTCTGGATCTGGGAGTGGCTCGGGGAAACGCGTGAGGATCAGCGCATCGCCAGCGGCGACTGGCTTGCCGAGTCGTGAGGTGGTGGAGGGAATGTCATGCACCACTTTCTCGCGCGGTGTGATCAGCCGTAGTTTTTTTTCGCGGCTGTTTTTTGGGAAGGCCGTAGCGGTTGATCATGTTGTAAATGGTTCGCAAGCTGACCTTGAGCCTTTTGGCCGCGCGGCGACGGTTGCCATGGCATGCTTCGAGGGCGTTGATGAGGCTTGTTTTAGTGAGGGCCTCGATGCTGCCGGCGCCGCTCTCGAGATCTTCCGCTTCGGATGGTTTTTTGACATCGAGATCGTTGAGGTGAGCGAGATCGCTGGGGCCGATGAGGCGGTCATCGGTGTGGGTGATGGCGTGTTCAAGCACGCTGTGAAGCTCGCCGATGTTTCCCGGCCATGAGTAATCGCAGAGTAACTCCATCGCCTTGCGAGTGATACCCGGCACCCGTAGGTGATGGGTGGTGCAGATGTGTGAAACGATGTTTTCACACAGGCGGGGTATGTCCTGCGACCTTTGGGCAAGCCCGGGGACATTGACGCGATATACCGAAGCGGCATACCAGAGGTCGGGTCTCAATTGTCCGACCCTGGCGTTTGGTTGGAGGTGCTGTGTGTCGGCCACCACCGAGGTGATGAGACGACAGGATTTTTCGGGTGAGGTGGATTGGTTTTGTTTGATCCATTCCAGCAACTCATCCTGCGCCTTTGTCGAAAGGCATTGAAGGTTTTCGATGTAAAGCGTGCCACCCATGCAGGCTTGTATTTTTGGGGTCACATGTGCGTGGGTGGATCCGTTTTGGTTGGTGAGAGACTTGCCGAAAAGTTCCTGTTCGACGCGGTTTTGGGGCACATGGGATGCGTCGATGGTGATGAAGCATTGGTTGGCTCGCGAACTTTTGCGATGGATCCATTGGGCGATGGATTTTTTTCCGCTGCCGGTTGGGCCGACGAGCATGACGGGCGAGTTTGCTTTGGCGGCCTCGCGGGCATCAATCATGGCTTGCCGCATGGCGGGTGATTGCCAACGGCTTCGGCGTGGAGTTGTCGCATGGGTTGTGTGTGTCTTGTGCCGTTGATCGTCGATTGCTCGTGAAACCGTTGATAGCAATGTCGATTGCCGGCAGGGTTTTGTGAGGTAATCGACCGCTCCGGCTTTCATGGCCAGCACGACGGATGGGGTGTCGCTTCTGGCGCTGAGTACGATGCAGGGAAGATCGGGCCGAGTTTTTCTGGCGATTCGGATGACTTCGATTCCATCGCCGTTGGGCAGCGTGAGATCGACCAATGCGGCATCCAAGGGCTGCTCTTGCTGGAGCATGGCGGTGGCGTCGGCAAGGCTGGAGCATGTGACGCATGCGACATGGTGATTTTCAAACATTTCGCTGATGCGTGAGGCACTGTTGGCGTCTCCATCGATAAGCAGGAGTGTTTGCGTTGCCTTTTTTTCTTTGATGGCATCGGTTTCGCGGGGCTTTTCTGCAATGTGTGATGTGGCTCGCATGGGGGGGATTGGTATGGTGAAGCATCCGTTTTCAGCGAGATGGCGCAATCCACGCGATGGCGCGAGACGGGACGGTGGCGCTGTGCGATCGGCGGGTCGGGAGTGAATTTTTTGCAGTGATTGGTGGAATCACTCATGTTGCCTCGGTGGTTTTGCGGACGATGGGTAGGGGCATCAAATCATGCTTACCCAAACATCCACACCCAAACGAATTGTTGGCCGGGATTCCGGTCGTGTCATTGAGTCAATCCCCAGAACACGCGTGCTGGCAAAGCGCTCCGCGCTTGCGGCTTTTGTGGCACTGGCGGGATTTGGTTTCTCCAGCATTGCCGGTGCCGCAGATGTTGGCCTAGCTTGGAATGCCAACCCGGAAACTGACATTGCCGGCTATCGGCTCAGTTATGGAACGAGCTCCGGCCAGTACACTCAGGTCAAGGAAGTGGGACGCGACACGCGTACGCTCGTCACCAATCTCGAAGCTGGTCGTACTTATTATTTTGCGGTCGCCGCCGTGAATTACGCGGGCATGCAGAGTGATCCATCGACTGAAGTTTCATTCCAAACGCCGCCGCTTTTTTTCAATCTCAACTTGGCTTGGAATCCGAATCCAGAAACCGACATTTCCGCCTATCGCTTGAGCTACGGAACTTCTTCGGGTCAGTACAATCAGGTGGTGGATGTCGGTCGCAACACTCGTGCGACCGTGAGCAATTTGGAGCAGGGGAAGACCTATTACTTTGCTGTCTCGGCGGTGAACTATGCCGGCATGGTGAGTGATCCTTCGAGTGAGTTGATTTACAATGGCGCGCCTGCCATTGCTGCGACTTCGTCCTTTGCGCTATTGCAAGAAAGCGCGCCCACGGTGAGCAGCTTGTCTTCGGACACGGGTTCGTCGGCCAATGTGCTTAGCTCTTACCTTGGCGGAGATTCTGCCAGTGGTGTTGATGCGGGTTTGTCGCCGACCGCGTCGAATGTGACGGCCGATCCTGATGGTGATGGTGTGAGTGACTCCTATCTGGTGTTCAGCTATCGTCGCGCTCAGCTTGTTGCCGGTGACTCGAGCATTGCGGCCAGTGTTGAGGTCAGCCGTGATCTTGATTCCGGCTGGGAGGAAAGCAGCGGTCTGCCGGGTGTGGTGGTGCTTGAAGAAGCGAATGCCGCCGGGCCGGGAGTTGATATCGTGAGAGTGTATTTGCCGACGAGTCTCGCAACAAACGGAAGTCTGTTTGCGAGGTTGGCGGTCAGCCAGCTCGCGCTCTGATCCTCCGAAGTGCGTTGAGTTCCGCGCATTGAAACAAAAAAACCGCAGCCCATGGGGTTGCGGTTTTTTTGTTGAGAGATGTGATCGCAGGGATCAGCGCTTGGAGAATTGGAAGCGCTTGCGGGCACCGGGCTGACCGGACTTTTTGCGTTCCTTCATGCGCGGGTCGCGGGTGAGGAAACCGAGTGGCTTGATGACCTTGCGATTCTCGGGATCGACCTGGGTGAGGCTGCGGGAGATCGCGTGGCGGATCGAAACGGCTTGGGCGTGGATGCCACCGCCTTTGACGACCACATTGACATCGTACTTGTTGGTCAGCGAGGTCGCTTGGAAGGGGGCGAGGATCGCGTTTTGAAGTTCGATTGTGGGGAGGTAGTCTTCGAAGGGGCGCGAGTTGATGATGATTTGGCCGGTGCCTTCGGTGAGCCAGACTCTCGAGACTGCGGTTTTGCGGCGGCCGGTGGCGCTTGGTGAGGTGGTGGACATGGTAGGAGAAAATTAAGTGCGCTTAGCGGACGGCGTATGCGACGGGTTGTTGTGCTTCGTGCGGGTGTTCGGCACCTGCGTAGACCTTGAGTTTGGAGTATTGGGCTTTGCCGAGGCGGGTCTTGGGAAGCATGCCATAGACGGCGCGCTCGACGAGAAGGATTGGGCGGCGTTCGCGGACCATGCGCGGGGTTTCGACTTTTTGTCCGCCGACATATCCCGAGAAGCGGGTGTAGATCTTGGCGTTTTCCTTGGCGCCTGTGAGCACGACTTGATCGGCATTGATGACGACCACGAAGTCGCCGGTGTCGATGTGGGTGGTGAAGGTTGGCTTGTGCTTGCCGCGGAGGAGGCGGGCGGCTTCGACAGCGACCTGGCCGAGGACTTTGCCCTTGGCGTCGATCACATACCACTTGCGCTCGACTTCTTGGGGCTTGGCGGAAAATGTCTTCATGTGCTTGTAAGGAGGTGGTTGCGACCATGATTGAGGTCGCGCGGGGGGCGCAAACTAGGGATCCGGCTGGTGGCTGTCAATCGGGAAATCACGCGAATTTTCCTCAAATTTTCAGCAAATGTGGAGATGGGGTGCGGGGGTGGGAATTTCGGGAAAAATCACTCCTTCGCGTCGGTGGGTCGGCTGGGCGGGCTGTTGATCGGGCGGGGCAGTGGGCCGGTGCCGGAATCGCCGATGGATGACTGGGTGCGGATTGCCTTGGCGATGTGGGCTGCGAGTTTTTGGCGGTAGGCCGGGTCGGCGGCGAGGCGGCTATCGCCGGAGTTGCTGAGGTAGCCGCATTCGATGAGGACGCAGGGGATTTCCGGGTTGCGGGTGAGGCGCAGGCGGCGGCGTACCAGGCCGCGGTTGTTTTCTTCGGCGGGGCTTGCAGCACTCATGGCGCGTTGCAAGCGGGTGGCGAGGCCGTGGCTGTCGACTCGCCAGAAATAGGTTTCGGGTCCGCGCACATGGGAGGGGCCGCTGTTGAAATGGACGCTGATGAGGACCGCATCGCCGCGCTTGTTGGCAAGGGCGACGCGATCATCGAGTTCGATGAAGTGGTCGTGGTCGCGCAGCAGGATGGTTTTGAATCCGCCGAGTTCGGCCTTGATGCGTTTGGCCATGTCGAGGGTGAGATCTTTTTCCTTTTGGCAGGTGTGGGGGCTGATGGCGCCCGGGTCCTTGCCGCCGTGGCCGGCATCGATGATGACGGTTTTGAAATTTTTCGGTCCGGGGCGATGGCCCCAGTAGTCGCGGCCGGAAGATGATGATGTATCCGTGGCGCAAGAAGTGATGAAGAGGGCGATGATTGGAAAGCAGGTGGTGAGTTTGAATGTGAGTCGCATTGGTTAGGGGATTTATGATTTTCGGTTGAAATGAAATTCCAATTGGTCGTTGCCGTTTGCGGACCATGCTTCGATGCCGAGTGCGCGAAGTTCGGCGGCGAACTCACGGGTGTAGCCGTGGATGGTGATGACGCGTTTGGGGCGTACGGATTCGACGCAGTGCATGAGACCGGGGTGGTCGGCGTGATCGGAAAAGGGGATGACCTCATCGACGCCGTAGCGAAATTTTGCGCCGGGTTGCAGTGCCCAGCCGCTGAGCATCGCGGTGCGTTTGGCTTTGAGACCGAGGAGTTTTTTTGAGCGCATCACATGCGGTGGTGCGATGATGACATGGCCTTCGGGCGCGTGTCCGTCGAACTCGAGCGGCTCGGGCAACTGCGGGGTTCCGGCAGCGATGCAGGATCGAGTCATGCTGGCGGCGGCCGGGTGAAGCAGTGTGGGAATGTCGTGTTCGTGCATCAGCGCGAGCGCTTCCTGGGATTTGCCGAGCGAGTAACCGAGGAGGACCGGAGTTTTGTTTTGAGCGAAACTTTCGCGAACGAATGTGAGGATTTCATTTTCCACTTCGGATGTTTCAGGAAACCGGTGGCGTGGCAGGCCGAAGGTGGTTTCCATGATGAGGGTGTCGGCCTGTGCGAATGCGATGGGCTCGGCGGTGCGGCTCGGGCGGTTTTTGAAATCGCCGGTGTAAAGCAGGCTGGCCTGATCCGATAGGCGCGTGATGTGGATCATGGCCGAGCCGGCGATGTGGCCGGCGGGGAGCAGCGTGATGCGAAAATTTTTGTCGGTGAATGATGAGTGAAACGGCTGGGGTTCGACTCGTTCGGCAGAGATGCGGAAGCGGTCGCGCAGCAGTCGTGCGGTGACCTCGGAACAGATCGTCGAGCTGTGGCGCGCGACATGGTCGGCGTGTGCGTGGGAGATGAAGGCGCGGGGCTTTGGGGAGCGTGGATCGAACCAGAGATCGAGCTCCGGCAGGTAGAGGCCTTTTTGATAAATGACTTCGATCACCGGCCTGTGTTTTGAGTTGGATGGATGCCTGCGCTTTTCACACCGCGACTGGCGCCTTGATGTGCGGGTGTGACTCGTAGTTTTCGAGTTGGATGTCGTCGAAGGTGAAGGCGTCGATATCTTTCACATCGGGGTTGATCCAAATTTGCGGCAGCGGTTTTGGTTCGCGGGTGAGTTGGAGTTCCGCTTGTTCGTGGTGGTTGGTGTAGAGGTGAAGGTCGCCGAAGGTGTGGACGAAGTCGCGGACTTCGAAGTCGCAGACATGGGCGATCATGTGAGTGAGGAGGGCGTAGGACGCGATGTTGAAAGGGACGCCGAGGAAGAGGTCGGCACTGCGTTGGTAGAGCTGGCAGGACAGGCCCGGGCGGCCCTTGTCGCGGGGTTCGTGGACATAGAACTGGAAGAGCAGGTGGCAGGGGGGCAGAGCCATTTCGTGGATTTGCCCGACATTCCATGCCGAAACGATGTGGCGGCGTGAGTGCGGGTTGCCCTTGAGTCCTTCGATCAGCAGGTGGATCTGGTCGATCGTGCGACCATCGGGCGCTGGCCATGAACGCCATTGCTTGCCGTAGACCGGGCCGAGCTCACCATCGGCATCGGCCCATTCGTCCCAAATCGTGACGCCATTTTCCTTGAGGTAGCGGGTATTGGTTTCGCCCCGCAGGAACCAGAGTAGTTCGTGAATGATCGAGCGGAGATGGAGTTTTTTGGTCGTGATGCAGGGAAATCCTTGGCGCAGGTCGTAGCGGACTTGGCGGCCGAATACCGAGATCGTGCCGGTGCCGGTGCGGTCTGCGCGGTGTTCGCCGTTTTTCATCACATCACGCAGCAGACCGAGGTAGGTATCCATGCGCCCAATCAAGCCATGGACCTGCTTTGGCCCGCAAGGTTGAAGCTTCGCCGAGGCGGATTCGGGCGAAAAAATTTGACCTGCAGAAAATGTGGACATAATTTGTCCACATGAAAACTGTCACCGTCAGGGATTTGAGAAACAACTTTTCCAAGGTCGAGGCATGGCTTGGCGAGGGTGAGGAGATCCGCATTGAGAAGCGCGGCAAGCCGATCGGTTATTTGTCGGCGGCGGGGAAAAAGAAAAATCTGGTGCCCAAGGTTGATTGGGAGGCTCGGAGGAAGGCGATATGGGGCGACCGTGTCTTTTCGGATGAAGAGGTGCGTGCCATGCGTGAAGCTGAATTGGAGGGTGAGGAGGGATGAGCGTTTTTCCCGACACATCGTTTCTGTGTGCGAAGTACCGCGAGCAGAGCAACTCCCGGCGTGCGGATGCCTATCATGAAACCCTTTCAAGTCCGCTCGCCGTATCCAGTCTCCTCTTGCTCGAGTTTCGCCAGTCGATCCGGTTTCAGATGAGGTTGTTTGCGTTGGATCGCAGCAAGGGTTTTGCGAAAACTGAAGGCATGGCGATGTTGCGTGCTTTGCAGTCGGATCTTTCGCAAGGGGTGTTTGAAATGACCGCACCCGACTGGGCGGATGTGCATCGCATTGCAGACATGCTGAGCGAAAAACACACCGAAGAAAACGGCCATCGCATGACGGACATTTTGCATGTTGCTACAGCGATTCACCTCGGGTCGGAGGTGTTTCTCACCTTCGATGCCAACCAGAAACGCTTGGCTGAGGCTTCGGGAATGAAGGTGCCTTTATGATTCGGCGCGCGGCGGGTGTTACTTGCTCACATTGAAGCGGAACTCGATCACATCGCCGTCCTTCACGACATATTCCTTGCCTTCGATGCGGAGTTTGCCGGCTTCCTTGGCGGCATTTTTTGTGCCGAGCGTAACGAGGTCGTCGTAGTGCACGACTTCGGCGGCGATGAAGCCGCGTTCGAAATCCGTGTGGATCACTCCAGCGGCGGCGGGGGCTTTGTCGCCCTCGTGAATCGTCCATGCGCGGGTTTCCTGCACGCCGGTGGTGATGTAGGTGCGAAGGTCGAGCAGGTGATAGACCGCTTGAATCAAAGATGAAACGCCAGAATCATTGACGCCCATTTCGCGGAGGAACTCGAGTGCTTCCTCGGGCGGCATTTCGCTGAGCTCTTCTTCGATGCGCGCGGAGATCACCACCGCTTCCGAGCCGCTGTGTTCGGCGGCATAGCGGCGAACCTTGGCGACTTGCGGGTGTGAGTCCGGATTTTCGATCGCACCGGCGAGTTCGTCTTCGGAAACATTGCAGGCGTAGATTGTTTTCTTGGATGAGAGCAGGAAAAATTCGCGGACGACCGCCTGGTCTTCATCGCTGAATTCGAGAGTGAGGGCCGGCTTGCCTTGATCGAGGTGAGGCATGATCACATCGATGAGCTCCACTTCCTTTTTGGCTTCCTTGTCACCGCCCTTGGCTTTCTTTTCGCGAGACGAGCGGCGTTTTTCAAGGGCCGCCATGTCGGCGAGGATGAGCTCCGAGTTGATGATCTCGATGTCACGGATCGGGTCGACCGTGCCGAGTTCGTGAATGATGTCGTCGTTTTCAAAACAACGGACCACTTGAACGATCGCGTCGGTCTCGCGGATGTTGGCAAGGAACTGGTTGCCGAGTCCGGCACCTTCCGAGGCGCCCTTCACGAGCCCGGCGATGTCGACAAACTCGATCGCCGTGGGGACCAATTTTTGCGAGCCGGAGATTTTCGAGAGCACGGCCAGACGCGGGTCGGGCACGGTCACGATGCCGACATTCGGGTCGATCGTGCAGAAGGGGTAATTGGCCGCCTCCGCCTTGCGGGTGCGGGTGACGGCGTTGAAGAGGGTTGATTTCCCGACATTGGGCAGTCCTACGATTCCGGCTTTGAGCATTGCGGGGGGAGGGTGAGGGAGAGGGGGGCGCGAGGACGAGAAAAATCCGCCGCTAGTCCAAACGCGATGAAGGATTGCCATCGGAGAAATCGGCGTGTATGCATGGCGACGATAGCCCCTGAGAGCTGATGATCGCCTATCTTTTCAGTTGTGAGCATGCGACCTGCACGGTGCCGGAGGCATATCGCGAATATTTTCGCGGCAGTGAGGAAGTCCTGACTTCAAACGAGGGATGGGAGCCTGGGGCGTTGAATTTGAGTCAGGCCTTCGCGATGAGGTTCCGCACGCCTCTTGTGCATGGCGATGTGACTCGGTTGCTGATTGATTTGGAAAAGGATGGCGATGAAAGGTGGAGCCGCTTTTCCGAAAAAATTTCCGAGAGCATGCGTTTGAGGATGGCGGACAGGCATGAGAGGATTTTCCGCCAGCAATTGCGTCAGCGTATCGCGGAGGATCTGCGTAGATATGAAAGTGTGGTGCATGTCATGGTCCACACGGATGCCGTCAATGCGGGCAGGGTTAGTCTGGTTACACCCGAGAAGTCGGTGTTAGGCGAGTCTTTGGCGGGCGAGTGGAGCTCGAGGTTGAGGGCGAGCGATGTTGATGTGCGCTGCGTTCGCGAAGCCGACACCGGTGCCTTTGCTGGGGCCTTGGCGCGTGAATACGATCCGGCGCGATACGCCCAGATTCGTTTGGAGGTTTCGCAGAGTTTCTTTCTCGAGGGCAAACCCCTGCGTTGGGAGACCATGAAAAAAATCCTGTTGGATTCACTTGCGCAGGCGATCGAGTAAAAAGCTTAACGCCCGAGAAGGCCTTTCGATTGCTCGAGGCTGAGTGAGCGTTGTTCGCGCCAGTCGATGATTTGCGGCTCTTGGAAAACGCGCCGACGGATGTCGGTTTCGGCATCGGAGGTTTTTGAAATGTTTTGCGTGCCTGCTTCCCTGGCCTCGTTGGTGGCGAAATTTTTGGTTTCGTAGGTGCCGGGGAGTTTCGCGGTCGTGCTGGCCTCGCGCGCGTTTTTGCCATCGAGTGCGGATGGGGTCATGAAGCGGCCGCCATCGGTGTTGCCATCGTAGTTTTTGCGGCCGTAGTCCTTGTTTCCCCACCAGGATTTTTTCGCGTATTCGCCTGTTTTATAGGCATTTTTTTGATATTCGCCCTGGAAATATGGAGATGCCCCTTGGCTCTCAAACGAGCTGCGTTTGTCTCCTTGGACTTTCCAATTCCCCTCGGAGTCTTGGCTGTAGCCGCTCTTTTCGTTGAGCCGCTGGCTGAAGGGTTTGTGGGTGGGGGTGGATTCGGCGACCTTTGTGTCATTTGAGCACGAGGCCGTGATGACCAGCATGACAGAAAGCATGTGGCGTGGGGAAATCATTGTTTCCTGATGGTTTCCTCGAGTTTTGGATCCGGTTGGGCGCCGCGTTCGAGTGCCTGTTGATAGTAATTTTTCGCATCTTCGAAGCGGCGGTCGCGCGAGCAGAGGAGAGCGAGGTTGTAGTATGGCTCGCTGGGCATCGGGTCGGCATTGATCGCGGCTTTGAAGTGGGATTCCGCTTCGCCGAGGCGTCCGAGTCGGTAGCGCAGGGTTGCGAGAAGGAGTTGGCTTTTTGCGTCGTTGGGCGCGAGTTCGACGGCTTTGGCGATGGCTTTGTCGGCGGCGGGTATGTCGCCCATGCGCATGAAGGAAAAGCCAAGCATGCGGTGGGCATAGGCGTTGTTTTCCTCAAGTTCCACTGCGCGTCGGAAGGCGTCGATGGCCGCCATCGGGTCATCCAGCTTCAGATGCACCACGCCGAGTTTGCAAAGTGATGGCGTGTGGCCCGGGTGTTGTTCGATGATCATTTCATAAAGCTCGCGGGTCGGCAAAAGGCGACCTGCGACGAAGGATTTTTCCGCGGTGCGCTCGAAGACGGAGATGTCGCGGTTGAGTTCGCTGGTGGCTTGGCTGACCGTTGCGCGGTCGCGTGCGAAGGGTGAAACAAATTCGCCATCGACTTGTCGATCGGCGATGAGTTTTTGTTCTTCGGGCGAGAGTGCGATTTCGCCGGTGTCGAAAATTTCGATGGCCTTGGAAATCCGCTCGTCGCCGGTGCCGAGTTCGCGTGCGGCATCGACAAGCAGTTCGCGGGCTTGGCGGCGGCGTTCCTGGGTGCGCAGTTGGCGCTTGATAATTTCGCGCAATAGCTCGGTTTCCGCCGGGTCTGCATTTGATTCGCCTTTTGCGAGGGCGGCTTCCTCGGACTTCAGGCGCACTTCGAGTTCGGCTAGTCGCCTGTCCTGCTCGCGTTTTTCCTGCTGGAGGTTGTTGATTTGTGTTTTTGCGATGGCGAGGTCGCGAAGGGCGTCGGTGTAGGCATCCTTGTCGGCATTGGTTTCGCGGCTGAGGCTTTCCACCTTCTCGTTCGCTTCGCGAAGGTTTTTGGCGAGCGACATGTTTTGTTCGATCAGGTCCTGGATACGGCCGGATTCGTTAAGCTTCAGCAGGGCGGACATCTGGTCGCGCTCTTGGGTGAGCGTGTCATGTTCGCTGCGAAGTTGGGAAAATGCCAGACGGCTTTCCTCGAGCTCCTTTGAAAGTCCGGCGATGCGTTCGTTGGCTTTGGTGAGTTCCGAATTTTTTTGTCCGAGTTCTTTTTCGAGCAGGTCGAGTTGTTTGCGTTGTCCTGCGACCACCGAGTTGGCGACTTCGCGTTCGGCTTTGAGATCGCGGTCGAGGTCGCTGCGTTTTTGTTGCAGTACCTTCATATCGGCTTCGAGTGTGGCGATTCGGCCAAGTGCTTCCGTGTGGCTTCCGCGGGATTGGGTGAGGGCCATGGACATTGCCTGGCGTTCCTGTTCGAGTGATTCGATGCGTTGATTAAGGGATTGCACTTCGCTTTCCACCGGAGCGGCGGCGAGTTTCGCGCGCATGGATTGCAGGTTCGCTTCAGCGTTGCGGAGCTCGGCCTTGAGCGCGTCGTTTTGACGACGCATGTCATCGGCGCGTGATTTTTCGCGTGAGGCTTGTTCGGGAGTTTGTGATGCGAGTTCGCGCAGCCGGCGGACCTCTGCTTCGGCGGCGGCGAGGCGCTGGGTGGTGGCGGGGTCGTCCTTGATGATGGGCGACTGGGTTTTGGATGATTTCGCCACTTCCTCGGCCAGTCTACCGCGCAGCGTCTGGAGGGTTTCCTCCGCATCATTGAGCTCCGCCTTGAGCGCGTCGTTTTGGCGGCGCATCTCATCCACTTGCTGGCTGTTGCGGGATGATTCCTGTTCTTTGCGTTTCGACAGTTCGCGGAGGCGTTTGACCTCTGCTTCCGCTTCGCTGATTTCGCGGGCGTTGGTGGGGTTCACCTTGATGGCGGGTGCTTCGACAGGTTTTTTTCCGACCGCGTCAGGCGACTTCACTGCTTGTTTGATTCCACCTTCCAGTTCGGCAACTGCGTTGCGGTTACGGTCGAGTTGGTCTTGAGCTTTTTGACTGACTCGTGAGATCGCCTCGCCGGTTTTTTCGCTGCGGGTGCCGATCATTTCCGGTTTCCATTCCGGGTAGTACTTGCGAATGGTGCCAAAGAGTTGTTGGGCTCGATTGAGCTTTTCCATGGCTCCGGCGAAGTCGCCGCGAGACTCGAGTTCTTCGGACGAGCGAATCGAGAGGTAGGCTTGGAAATAAGCGTCCGACGGATCGAATTGCGCGGACTCGCCCACGGCTGGGGTTTGGCTTTGCGCCATCGTTTCGCCGGCGACGGCGAGCAGGGCAAAGCAGCCGATGGCATGAGCCAAAGGGAGGGTGAAAATCCGGACCAGCATTTGACCAAAGCCTAGTGGTGCGGCTCTGGCGCGGCAAGCGGGATTCGCTTGAGAGCGGGCGACTGGGCCTCAAGGCGCAACGCTCACAGGCACCAGCAGATCGGCGCCTTTCACGACGACCGTGCTTGGCTGGAGGTCGAGTCCATTGAGCGAGTTGAGCCGGTCGGTCTCGGTGCCGTATTGGGCGGCGAGTTCGCCATAGGTCATCTCGCGATCGGTGGCAATGGTGCGCGCGGTGCGTTGAGTCAAAGTCGGGTTGGTGTTGCCGTTTTCATCCATGGCATTGGAGGTACTGGTAGGCAGGCTTTGCTCTTTGTTGGCCTTGGTCTCGGTGTTTGTTGCAGTCTCGTTTGTTTCTTCCGGCATGTTTTGCACCGAAGTTTTGCTCGTGGCGGGCAAAAGAATTTTTTGACCCAGGCGCAGGGCGGTGGGTTTCACAGTCGGATTGGCGGTAATCAGCGAGTCGATCGAAACTTCGTATTGCTTGGCGATTTTGGCGAATGTTTCGCCGGCCTTAATCGTGTGTGTGGGAGCGTCGATGGGCGCTGGAGCGTCGACCGTTTGATTCGGGGTGGTGGTCGGCTCTGGAGCGTTGGGCAGCTTCAGCTGCTGGCCGAGTTGGAGGATGGCGTCGAGTTGCAGGCCGTTGGCGGCGGCCAGTTCGGCGATCGTGCAGCCATTGGCGCGGGCGATTTTGTCGAAGCTGTCGCCAGGGCGGACCGTGTGGATGGCGGCTGCCGACGCGGCTTGCTCTTCCTGCTGCGGACCCGTGAGCGCAAGCGCCATGGGCGGGTAGCAAAGCACCATCAACAAACTTGCAATGATTCGGATGGGTTTCATGACCCACTCAGAAATTCAAAAATTTCGTTTCATGTCAACTGAATTTCAACTTTTATGAAATAAATGCGCGAAAATCCCCATGTTTGTGTGGATTTTCCCGCAAAATCAGGCTTTCAGCCCCCTTTGACAGCGGGATTTTTGGGCATTGCTTGCCCTAGAAAGCAAAAGGGCACCCCTCTGGAGAAGGGTGCCCTTGCGTGAATTTTTATGATCTTGGGAGGCGCACCAAATAGGCGCGCGATGGATCAGGCGCGGCCGAGGTAGGAATTGTCCTCGGTCTTCACGTTGATTTTTTCGCCGACATTGATGAAGAGCGGGACCTGGACGACCAGGCCGGTTTCCATGGTGGCCGGTTTGTAAACATTGTTGGCCGAGTCACCTTTCACGCCTTCGGAGGATTCCGTGACGGTCATGGTCATGGTGAGCGGGAGGTCGACCGAGACCACGCTGCCGTCGGCGATGAGGAGAGTGTAGAGTTGGCCCTCGATGAGGTAATTCTTCACTCCTTCGATGAGGTCATCATAGACCACGGCGTCTTCGTAGGTGTTGGGGTCGAGGAAATGGTAACCGCTGCTGTCCTTGTAGGAATACTCGTGCGGGGTGCGCTCGAGCACGACGCCTTCGAGCGAGTCGTTGGAGGTAAGGCGGAGGTTGAAGATTTTTTTGGTCGCGACGCTGCGGATCGACATTTGGACATAGGACGCCATGCGTGGGGGCGTCTTGAGTTCGTGGTCGACGACGAGGCAGATTTCGTTGTTGTGACGGACGGCGTGTCCTTTGCGAAGATTGATGACGGGTGTGCTGGCCATGGGGTGTGGGGTGTGGGGCTGGGGAAGCTAGGGGGTGAGGGACGGGTGCGCAAGTGGTTTCAGCAGGCCTGGGCGGCGACCCAGCTGGCGAGCTTTTGGTCATCATCTCCGGCGGCCCAGACCTGGCGGAGGAAGTCGGCCGGGTGGATATCGCCGTTGTTTTTGAGGAAATTGAGGTCACCGCCGCAGCTGTACATCAGGTCCGGGTCGAGTTCGCCGCGGAGTTTGGCGCGGGCCTTGGTGAGGATGCGCGGGAGGTAGGCGATGTCGTTGAGGGTGTCGCCGAAGGTGGGTAGCTCGTCACGGGTGAGGGTTTTGTCGCTTTTTTTGCGTTTCTGGATGGTGTGGAAATAATCGCGTCGGACGGCGGCGATGAGCAGGGCCGTGGAGGGCGCGGGATTTTGTTTGTCGCAGAAGTCCTCGACGAAGTCGAAAAACTCGCGGGTCTTGTAACCGATTTCTTCGAGCAGTTGGAGGTCTCCGGCGCTGAACCATGTTTGGTAATCCTTCTCGTCATTTTGGTAGCGCGTGGTGCAGGTGTCGAAGAGGTGGAGAAATTGTTCGTTCCAAGTCATGGCGCTCGATAGCCGCGGATTGAGCTTTTGGCAAGTGGTCGGACATTCGGATTTCGGATTGCGCGCGAGGGCATGGCTGGCGAGCATGGCGGCGGATGGCATTTTCGTCGGATCGCGCATTTGAACTCATTTCCTCCGCGCATGAGCGGGGGCGCTTGGCGCATGCCTTCATGATCAGCGGCGCGCAGGGTTCGGGCAAAGAGCAGCTTGCGGCAAAGATCGTGCGCATGCTCAACGGGTCGGGTGAGTCCGGCGGAATGGATTTGTTTGGCGAGCCGGTGGTTGAGGAAGTGCCGCCTTTGGATGAGTTGGAAAACAGCTGGGTGCGGATTCTGCGTCCGCGGATGAAATCGCGGCGCATCGGCATTGATGAAATTCGCAATTTGGAAGAAACCCTGCATTTGGCGGCGCCTGCCGGGACTTACAAGGTGGGTGTCATTGTCGATGCCGACCGCATGTCGGATCAGGCCTCGAATGCCTTTCTCAAGACACTCGAAGAGCCGGCGCGCAACACCTTGCTGTTGCTGCTGACGCATAATCCGCAGCGCTTGTTGCCGACAATTTTATCGCGTTGTGTGCGGATGCAGCTGACGGGTGGAAGGGCGATGTTGGAGGATGGAGGAGCGGAGTTGGTGGCGGCGTTGAACCGTGCCGCGTCGAAAGGTTTTGGCACGCCGGTTGCGGCTTTGCAAATGAAGTCGGCCTTCGTTGGTTTTTTGGAAGAGCGGCGCGAGCAGGCTGAGGATGCGGCCAAGGCGGCTGAGAAAGAAGAAATCGCGACTTATCGTGACGGCACGGATGGGGCTTGGCTCAAAGAGCGGGCGGATCACCACAAGGCATCGGTCGAGGTCGAGTATCAGCATGTGAGAAGCCGGCTCTTCGATGTTTTGATGGCGTGGATGGCTGATCTTTTGAGATTGCGGACTGGTTCGTGCGGATTGGATTTCCCGGCATCGGCCGAGGCCTTGCGTGCGGTGGCGCAAAAGGAAAGCGAGACCCGGCTGTTGAGGCGCATGGAGGCGCTGGACGAATTGAGGCGCACCTTGGAGACCAATGCCTCCGAGTCGCTGGCGATGGAGGTCGGATTTCTCAAGGCCTTCGGTTGAGGGGCTTGAGAATTTTTTCGATCGATCAGGCCGATTTGTCGTTTGCCTTCGGCTTGCGGAACTCCGGCGCTTTCGGCGGTGAATCGGGCAGGACTTTTTCGATCATGTCGTTGGGGATCCATCCGCGGGTTTTCGTGGCAAAGCCGACATACGACCAGCGGCCTGATTGGTGAAGGATCGTGCAGAGCGAGCCGGGTGGGGCGTCGATCACTTCGGGCGAAGTGCGGGATGCCTCGCTGTGGAGCGTGGCGTTTTCGTGGATGATCACGGCTTGCAGTTTGTCTTTGGCGAATTCGCCGTCCTTCGGATAAGCGCGCCATGCGAATGTGGCGCAGAAGGCGAGTATCGGTCCGAGGATCAGGCCGACGGTGGCAAAGTAGCGAGCGGACGAGCTGCGTCTGGTGGCGACGATGGTAAGCAGCGAGAGGGCAAAAATCCAGAGGCCCGACCACAGCAGGTTTTTCCATGTGTCGATTGAAATGCGCGTGAGGGTCGTTTGAAAGGCGGGGCGGTTGATGGTGATGGAGCCGTATTTTCGTTCGATGAAGCGCAGGTTTTGGCGGGCCTCGGCGTGTTGTGGGTCGAGGTTGAGTGCGCGGCGGTAATAGAGGGCGGCGTTGCCCGGTGAGTTGCCGCGATAGCATGCGTTGCCGATGTTGTAGTGGGTGTCGGGCGTGAGTGATTCGTAGGGAGCGGATTCGAGCCAAAGTTTTGCCGCTTCGGAGTAGCGCGCTGTGTCGTAGGCAGTTTTTGCGTTGTTGGCGATTTCTGCCGCATCCGCATGTGGGGTCGTGCCGAGCATCGTGAGTGCGATCCATGCGAGTGCCGCTTTGCGAAGCGTTTTGAGAATCGATTCGCGTTGCGAGCGATCGATGGGGGTGGCGGATGGTTTGGGCTTGAAGCATTCCGCGTCACGCTCCGCGAGGATCGCTTGGAGTTCGGGTGTGTGCTGATTGCCGAGTTGGCGTTCGATGAAATGTCCTGCCGCGAGCAGGAAGGAAATCCGGTCGTCGGCTTTCATGCGCTCAAGTTCTTTGAGTTCCTTGTGGCGTTGTTTTTTTGCTGGGTCATGCGGGTGGCGTAGTTGCAGGCGCATGGCGATGGCCTTGATGACGAGGATCGCGGCGATGAATCCGGCGATCGCGTGGAGCAGCCAATTTGGAAATGTTTTGCCTGACGCTTGAGCTGTGTTGGGGGAATCGATGATGCCGAGGATATCGGTCATGCGTTCGACAGGCGTATCGGCCGCAGGTGGTGGCGTGCCCGGCGCCGGCGCTTGGGTGGTTTGTGGCGCTGGTTTCATTTGCAGCGGCGTGGGCGCGGTGGTGACCGTTTCGTAGCTTTGTTTTTTCGGGTCGAAGTAAACGAGCTTGAATCCTGGCAGTGCGGATTTTAGTTCGAGTGGTCGCATGAATTGCTGGAAGACCGTTTGGCCTGAGAGCTCGCGGCGTTCATCGCCGCGCTGGGCGGGTGAGGCATCGTAAATTTTCCATCCGTCCGGATCGATCGGTTTTGGCGGGCGGACCGTATCGAGGTTGCCGCTGCCGCTGACGATGATTTCGACCGGAATCGGATCGCCTTCTGTGACTTCAGTTTGGCTGACCATCGCCGAGATATTGAAATTTCCGACCGCGTTTTCAAACCCCTGCGGTGCGTTGGGTGGCAGCGGGCGTGCATTGAGTCGCAGCTCGGGAACCGAGACATTGGTTTCGAGGTTGACCCGTCGCGGGTAGCCATCGAGGACCATTTGTGTGGTGACGAGTCGGATGCTTGCGGGCCCGATGCCGATCGAGCCGCTGCGGGTGGCGGTGAGTGTGCTCGGGTAGGCGACCGAGACGCAGGGCACGCCGAGCAAGTTCACATAGCCGCGCATTTGCGAGGGTTGGAAACGCCAACAGGTGAGTCCGTCGCGGATGAAATCGGGGATGCCCCAGTCTTCGACAAACAGGTCGCGTGGTACGAAGAGTTTGATTTCGATGGGGATAGTTTCGCCGTCGTAAGGTTGATCGTTCATCACCTTGAAGGCGCTGGCGTAGCGCACGCTGCGTCCGCCGATTATGGCTTCCGACCATTTCAATTCGTCGGGATTGAAAACGGAAAATTCGAGTGGTTCTGTTTTTGATCGGATGCCGCCGGCATTCACCTCGATCGATGGAATGGTGAAGTTGCCGATCTCGTAGGAAGTGACCATGAATTCAAAAACATATTCGAGTTTTCGGCCGGGGAGGAGTCGGGTTTGTGCACCGCGGTTGGTGGCGGTGATTTGCACGCCGGGGATGTTTGGAATTTGAGGAGTTGAGCTGGGGGTTGCACCCGAGATGCAAACTTCCAGCAATGCCTGTTCGCCTCGGGTGAGGAATCTCGATGACAGGCGGCTGAGCGCTTCGGCCGATGCGATCGGTGTGGCGGCGAGCGTGGTGATGATCGCGGCAGTGATGATCGTGAGGTGTTGAATCGCTCTCATGGTGTTACCAATCTTTGGCGGGTGGGTTGAATTCGACTTGTCCCGGCGTGAGCGGGCCTTTTTCGAGGTCGGCGCTGTCTTTGAGGATGCGACGTGCGCGTTTTTCGGGGGTCTCGTTCGGATCTTCGGGTTTCTCGCCCTTGTTCTTCTCCTTGCCGGGATCGTCCTTTGGCTTCGGTTCTTTGCCGTTCGAGCCGTCCTTCTTTTCGCGTTTTTCGTCGCCTTTGTCGCCGGGTGATTTCGAGTCTTTGTTTTGTTGGTTGCCGTCCTGCTTTTCATCCGGATCGCCATCGCCTTCGTCCGGTTGTGATTCGCCTTCGCCACCGGGTTGTGGCATTGGCATGTTTTGCTCGGTCTTTTCTTTTTCCTCTTCGAGCAGTTCGCGGAGGCGCTTGAGATAGGTAATCGTCATCTGCCTGTTGTTTGTCGCGGCGTTGTTAGCGGGCATGTTGGAAATGGCCGAATCGAAATGGCGCACGGCATCCGTCCAGTTGGTGATCAGTGCTTCGATTTTTTCCACCTCGCCGTCCTCTTTCGCAGCGGCGAGTATTTTCAAGCGAGTGCGAACGAGTTGGTCGAACTGCGCCATGTCGGGCGATGATTTGGGGTCTTGCGGGTAAGCGGATCCCGCGAGTTCCAGCCAGCCGAGTTGGAAGAGCGAGTTGGCCATGCCGAGGTGGGCTTCGGCGAGGACATCGGGATTGTTGACGTCGAGTGATTTGCTGAATGCCGAGCGCGCGGATTTGAAGGAGCCATCGCGCAGGGAGGCGATGCCTTCGCCGAGGTGGTATCGCGAGCGGAGATTCGATGATTGGGATTCCTTGGCGAGTTTGCGGTAAGTCTGTGCGGCGGCGGAGAAATTTTTTTCCGAAAGGAATCGTGCCGCGTCCTTCGCATCATCTGCTTGCGAGGAATCGGGCATCAGAAAAATTGCGAGTGTGGCGGCAACCTTGCCAACACCACGCCAGCGAGTGCCGATGATGATTGAGGCAAAGAGGAACACGATCGCCGGCAGCAGGAACCATTGGTAGTACTCGATGGAAATTTCGCGCTGGCGGCCTTCCATTTCGAAGGTGTCGAGTTCCTTGACCGAGGTTTTCACCAGCGATGCGATATCGTCGCCTGATCCGGCGGCGGCGTATTTTCCGTTGGTGGCCTCGGCAAGATTGCGCAGGACCTCAGGTTGCAGGCGGCTGATGACTGGCTGACCGTTTTCATCGATCATGCGGTTGCCGGGAAAATCGGAGTTCGGAACATAGTCACCATTTTCCGTGCCGATACCGATGGCGAGGATGTTGACGCCGGCCAATTTCGCTTCGCTGGCGATTTCGTCGAGCGATCCGTCGTGTTTTTCTCCATCGCTGAAGATGACGAGCGCGTTTTGTTTTTGTCCGGTTTTCTTGAGTGTGTCGATGGCCAGCTCGACTGCATCCTTGAGGTTGGATCCGCCGATGGTTGCCCAGTTTTCATCGATCTGCTCGACTGTTTGGCGGACGGCGGCATGGTCGACGGTGAGGGGTGCATAAACATACGCGCTGCCGGCGAAGCCGATGATGCCGACGCGCTCATTGGGGAGTTCTTCGAGCAGTTCGTAGATCGCGATTTTTGCGCGCGAGAGGCGGTCGGGCTTCACATCCTGGACTCGCATGCTGCGTGAGAGGTCGAGGGCGATGAGGACATTGCGGCTTAGGATTTTTTCCTCGCGGGTGCCGGCCTTTTCGAGGGGGCGGGCGAGAGCGATGACGAGACTGATGCAGGCGAGTAGCAGCAGTGAAAATGAGATCCAACGCACGACCGGGCTGCGGCGTTTGATGAGAATCGGTCGCAAGCGATCGGCGGCAAAGGCCTGCCATTGCGAGCGGCGCAAGCGTGCGATCACGACCGCGAGCACTGCCAAGATCAGTGGCAGTGCCAACGCGAAGAGCCATGCTGGATGGGCGAGGTTCAAATCGTATCAGGCGGTGGGAGGTGGATTGAAAGCAAGCCGGGCGGCGCAGGCGAGTGCTGCGATGAGCGATGGAATCATGAACCAATGGAACAGCTCGCGGTCATCGATGATCGTGAGGCTGCGGGCTTCGGTTTTTTCGAGTTGGTTGATGGTCGTGAATGTTTCGCGCAGCGATTTGAGGTTTTGTGCCCAGTAGTGTTCGCCGCCGGTGAGGGAGGCGATTTTCTTGAGCGTTGGGATGTCGAATTCCTGGTAGGGAAACCGCATGATGCTGCGGTCGACGCGGCCTTCTTTGGTGCCGATCGCGATCGTGTAAATTTTGATGCCGAGTGTCTTTGCGTGTTCGGCCGCTTCGACTGGTGAGATTTTTCCCGAGTTGCTTGCGCCATCGGTGATGAGGAGGATGATTTTGCTTTTTGCGTCGCGAGCATCGAGTCGCGAGGCAGCGGCGGCGAGTGCGGATCCGATGGCGGTGCCTTGTTCCTTCACTGTGCCGCGCTCGAATTGATCATTGAGGCGGAGCTCGTCGAGTGCGCGGCGCAGCCATTTGTGATCGAGAGTGATCGGGCTGGCGTCGCGCGGGCGTCCGGCGAAGGCGACGAGGCCCATGCGGTCGTCGGGTCGGCGGCTGATGAAGTCATCGACCACCGCTTTTGCGACATCGATGCGTTTCGCGCGCTGACCTTCGTCGACGAAGTCATCGATGTCCATCGAGAGCGAGACATCGAGTGCGATCATGATGTCGATGCCGCTTGCGCTGCGGCTTTGGTATTCGTTTCTCCAAACCGGGCGAGCCATGGCGAAGATGGCGAAGAGCAGGGCGATTGCGGCGAGGGGCAGGCTGATGCCGCCGGCGGTTTCGCGCACCTGTCGGCCGAGGCTCATGAGGATCGACAGGTTGGGAAATGTCACCGCCGCTTCGGCACCGCGGCCGCGCCTCAGAAAAAGGGCGAGCAGGAGTGGTAGCGTGAGCAAGAGCCACGCCGGTTGGTTGAAACGGAAATGACTTAGGAACTCACTCATGGGGCGAGTGCGGCGCGTAGTGCGTGAAGGAGTTGGCGCGAGTCGCCGACGATTGTTTCGGCGTTCGCATTTGCCGCATCGGGCGCGTACTTGATGGTCGCGAGGCGGCTGAAGATTGCGGCGACTTCATCGCGTGTGGACTGCGGAATTTTTTGCAAGGCGTCGTGACGCGAGACAAATTCCTCGTGCGTTTCAAAGAGGGCGGGATCTTCGGCGGTGATCGAGAGGTACTTGCGAAGGATCATCGAAGACTCCAGAGCGGCCGCGTGTGCGTCGCTAAGTGAGATCGCATCGAGGGCGGCGATGGCGTCCTTGAACGCCGCTTCGCGAATGCTTGCCGGATCCGTCGCGCGTTTTAGGCGTCGGCGGATCAGCCAAACGATCAATGCCACCAACAGCACCGCGCCGATGGCGATCCACAGCCATGGCGTTTCGGCTTTGGGGATCAAGGCCTCGACCGAGCTTGATTCCATCAGCTGAAATTTTTTGCTTGGAGTGGTTTCCGGCATCAGCGGGATCGTTTGCGGGCGCGTTTTTTGAGCATGCGATGAAGCCCGAGCAGGGTGTCGTGGCGGGTATCGAGTGTGGCTGAATCGATCGCGTATTTTTTGAAGCAGTTCTCGATGCCTTCGTTTTGTCGTTGCGTGAGTTTTTCGTAGCCCATGCGCAGGTTCGGGTTGTTGGTGTTGATGAGTGACTGCAGGCCTGTTTCGGGATCGATCAGCACGACCTTGCCGGCGCGTGGGAGTTTTGATTCGAGCGGGTCGGTGATGCGGAGGGCGATGGTTTCGTGTTTGCGTGAGAGCTTGCCAAGCGGTCGGTCGAGTTCTGGCGCGATGAAGTCGGAGATCAGGAAAACGAGCGACTTGCGGCGCAGCGTGCGGACGAGGAAATCCGATGCGGCAGCGATCGATGTGGCGGGGTTTTGCGGATCTGCGACGAGGATTTCGCGGATCATGCGCAGCAGGTGGCGAGTGCCCTTTTCTGGTGGGATGAAGAGGATTGGTTCTTCCGCAAAGATCAGCAGGCCAACCTTGTCGCCATTGTTGAGCGCGCTGAAGCCGATGGTCGCGGCCGCTTCGGCGGCGATCTCGCGTTTGCTCATTGATTCGCTGCCGTAGACCGTCGAGCCCGAGACATCGACCGCGAGGATCACGCTGAGCTCGCGCTCTTCGCGAAATTTCCGCACGAAGGGTTGGTTCATGCGGGCGGTGACATTCCAGTCGATGAAGCGAACTTCATCGCCGTGCTGGTACTCGCGGAAGTCATCGAAATCGAGTCCTTGGCCGCGGAATGACGAAAGGTATTCGCCGGAAAACGACTCGCGCACGAGCCGCCGCGCCTTGAGTTCCAGACGGCGCACGCGCGCCATCATTTCCTCGATCTGTTGCTCGGTCAGCATGATGATCAGGGCACCGGCACCTTGGACATGATGCGTTCGATGATTGAGTCGGCACTGACCTCTTCGGCCTCTGCCTCGTAGCTGAGGAGAATGCGGTGGCGAAGCACATCGGCTGCCATGTCCTTCACATCCTGCGGTGTGACGAAGCCTCGGCCGTTCATGAAGGCGAGGGCGCGGGCGGTGAGGGCAAGGTTGATCGTGCCGCGTGGTGAAGCACCGGCGCGGACGAGGTTTTTGAGGCCTGCGTCGACGATTGAGGGGAAGCGTGTCGTGTGGATGATTTGCACGATGTACTTGCGAATCGCCGGGTCGATGTGGATGTGGTTTACCGTGTCACGTGCGGCAGCGATTTGGGCGGGTGTGGCGACCGGTTGGGTTTCGTAGGGCTTGGTCGAAGTCGCCATGCGTTCGAGAATCGCGAGTTCCTCGTCTTTGGTTGGATAGCCGACGGTCACCTTGAGCAGGAAGCGATCGAGTTGCGCTTCGGGGAGTTGATAGGTTCCTTCTTGGTCGATCGGGTTTTGGGTGGCGAGTACGAGAAATGGCTCGGGCAGCGGGTAGGATTTGTCGCCGAGTGTGACTTGGCGTTCCTGCATCGCTTCGAGCAAGGCGGATTGCACTTTGGCCGGAGCGCGGTTGATTTCATCTGCGAGGATGAGGTTGTTGAAGATCGGGCCGAGCTTCGGCTCGAACTTCGTGATTTGCGGGTGATAGACCATCGTGCCGACGAGGTCGGCAGGGAGGAGGTCGGGCGTGAATTGGAAGCGCGAGAAGGTGGTCGAGAGCGAACCGGAGAGTGCTTTCACTGCGAGCGTTTTGGCCAAGCCGGGAACACCTTCGAGCAGAATGTGGCCGTTGCAAAGGAGTCCGATCAGGAGGCGGTCGACAAGCTGGCTTTGGCCGACGAGGACCTGTGCCATTTCATCGCGGACCGACTGGATCCACGGGCTGGTTTCCTGAATTTGCTTTTGTAGATCTTCTGGATTCATGAGTGATGGTGCCATGAGTGTGCCATGCCGGTTGGTTCCCGCAACCTGCAAAGCGATGGGATGGGAAAACTTTGCGCAAAAAACTTGGTTTGCGCGAGAGGCGGCGGCTCGAGCTCAGGATGCGATCGTCGCGACACGGGCGAGGATGTCCTCGACGGCGGCCAATCGGCCGATGCCTTCGTAGCCGCAGGCGAGCTCGCCCTCCGCGGGATCGATGAATTGGCATCCGTCCTCTTTCAACTGCGTGACATTACGTTGAGTCGCAGGGTGCTGCCACATTTTGCCGTTCATCGCGGGGGCGACCAGCACCGGAGTGCTGCGCGGCAAGGCGAGGTAGACCGAGGTGAGCGGATCGGGCGCAAGTCCGTTGGCGAGTTGGCCGAGCAGGTTGGCCGATGCTGGTGCGAGCAGAAGGAGGTCGGCCTTGTCGGCGAGCTCGATGTGACCGGGTTTCCAGGAATTTTTTTCGTCCTCGAGCGAAACGAGCACCGGATGACGCGTGAGGGTTTGGAGCGTGAGGGGAGTGATGAACTCCGTCGCGGAACGGGTCATGACCGCATGGACCGTGTGGCCTTGCTTGACCAGTTGTGAGGCGAGGTCGGCCGCCTTGTATGCGGCGATCGAGCCGGAGATGCCGAGGACGATGTTCACGGATTCATTTTAGCGCGAGAGAAGGGCAATGCAATGAATATGCGGTGTGGCATTTCTCGCCAGTGCTGGCGTGTTGCAAGCGTCACCCGTGTTGTTTCGTCCGGCCAAACGCGCTGTCAGCGAGGCAGCATGATCTCTTCCTCTTTGAGGCCGGTGAGCTTCGAGAGTTGGGTGATCATGCGGCGCAGCGTGATGAAGAGGAAAACAAGAATTGGCAGACCAATAACCGCGAAACCCCAGCCGGTCAGTTTTGCGACTTGCTCGTTGTAGAGCTCGCGGGCATTGGCGGCGGTGTGGTCGAGGCCGCCGAGAAAATACAGGGCGAGACCGAAATTGAGCAGCGTGCTGATGAAAAATGATGCCGCGAAGAGCAGGGTCGCTTGGAATATGATTTTTTCGTATCCAGCCCGGGCGTTTTTGGCGTCGATTTCTTTTTCGATGCGGGTGATGTCGAACATCGTGTCGCTGTAGAGAAAGGTGCGGAGTAGTGGAGTTGAGGTGAAGTGTGATCCGATCACCGCGATTCCAAGAATAAGTGGAATGGACGCTTCTTTGAGTCCGAAAAGCACATCGGCATTCGGCTTGATGGTGCCGTCTTCGTTCCAGAGGAATATGGTGAGTCCGCCAGTCAGCAGAACCGAAACCAAACCAAGCGCCGAAAAGAAATTGGCTTTGCGGGTTTTGATGAAATGGCGGATGCCGTAGGCGATGGGAAATGCCAACGCGACCATGAGCGCCTTGACGGGGCCGATGTGCCAAGGCTGGACGGCCTTGCCAATGGCACGCTGGAACTCCGGGTCTTTGCTCAAATAACTGAGAGCAAGCACCGGAATCAGCACATTCACCAGAATATTGGCCAGCGGGTGCTCTTGATGATCTTTGTTGGCGGCCATGGGTTAAGCCTTAGCGGTATGGGTTACAAAAAACAAGGCGGCCCCGCCATGGGGCCGCCTTGTTGATGAGTGGTTCAAACCGTTCCGAAGATCGAGCGCCCCGTAGAACGCAGGTCGTCGCAGGCGGTTTTCATGCGATCGCAAAGACCGGCTTCGGCCTTTTTGAGATACGAACGCGGATCGTAATTTTTCTTGTCGCCGACTTCGCCATCGATCTTGAGCACGCCTTCGATGTTTTGGCAGATGTGGGTGACGATCGGGCGTGTGAACGCGTATTGCGTGTCGGTGTCGATGTTCATTTTCACCACGCCGTAGTCGAGGGTCTCGCGGATCTCCGAAAGTTCGGAGCCGGATCCGCCGTGGAAAACGAGGTCCATTTCGGCGCCTGCGCCGTGTTTGTCCATGACGGCCTTTTGGCCATCGCGCAGGATCGTGGGTTTGAGTTTCACCGCGCCGGGTTTGTAAGCGCCGTGAACATTGCCGAAGGTTGCGGCAAATAAGAAGCGGCCGATCGGCTGTAGAGCCTCGTAGACGGCGACCATGTCTTCGGGGGTGGTGTAAAGTTTTTCAGCGGGAACGCCCGAGGTATCGTGACCATCTTCTTCGCCACCGACCACGCCGGCTTCGACTTCGAGGATGATGTCGAGTTCGGCGCATTCCTTGAGAAGCTTCTTCGAGAGATCGAGGTTTTCGGCGAGCGGCAACTCGGAGGCGTCGAGCATGTGGCTTTGGAAAAGCGGACCTTTGCCTGCGGCGATGCGTTTCTTGGATGCTTCGAGCAGCGGGCGAAGGAAGGGATCGACCTTCTTCGGATGGCAGTGGTCGGTGTGCAGGGCGATGAGCACATCGTATTTTTCGGCGAGCAGGTGGGCGGCTTCGGCGAGCACGATGGCACCGTAGGCGGCGTCCTTCACGGCAGTGCCGGAGGCGAATTCACCACCACCGGTGGAAATTTGGATGATGCCGTCGGACTTGGCTTCGGAGAATGCGCGGAGTGCGCCGTTGATGGTCGTGATCGATGTGACATTGATCGCGGGGTAGGCATAGCCACCTTTTTGGGCGGCATCCAACATGGCACGGTATTGGGCAGGTGTAGCGATAGGCATGGCGGGGTCTCCGTAAACGACCCACAGGCTTTGAACAAGCGGTAATCGTATGAAAAATCCCAAAAAACTCTCAAAAAAGCCAAAACTCTTCTAAACCGTTTCGCTTGCCAAGGCATCAGTTTGGCAGTCTAAATCTTTTGCATGAGGAATGAATTGCCGATCGTGTGCAAGCCGACTCGCTGGTTCATCTCGCGGGTCTCGCTGATCCTTTTGATGTTGGTGGTGTTCGCGGTGTTGTTTTTCATCGATGGTTCCACCGGCTACCGTGAGAAAAACATGGTCTATTTCCTTCATCGGAATTTCCAAACCGCCAATGAGCAGTTTGCTTCGATGAAGGCGAAGGGCGGGCTGACGCCGGAATCGTGGAAAGAGCATGCCGCGAAGCAATCGGTTCAGTTTCCCAGCGACCATTCGACATTGCCTGCAAATCTGAAACTGCCGATGCCCTGGCCTGTGGTTCTGCATGATTACGACAAAATGCTGCCGATGCAGTGGAACAAGCTATGGCTCGAGTATTCCGGCAAGGAGGGGCTGAGCTCCAATCCGCCCGAGCAGCCGTACGATGCTGGAAAAATCCATGAGCAATGGGTGGTGTTCTGGATCTGCATCGGGCTTACCTTGGTGGCGATCTTCATTTTCCTGCGCACCATGTCGCGCAGGATTGAGGGCGACGATGAGGGTGTGAGATCGCAGCAGGGCAAAAAGATTTCCTATGCCGCGATGAAACGCCTCGATTTGCGCAAATGGGCCAGCAAGGGATTGGCCTTCATCGATTACGAGGGTGAGTCCGGCCAAGGCAAGATCCGGATCGATGGCCTCACCTATGGCGGATTCAACCTTGCCCAGGACGAACCCGCCGAGCGCCTGATGAAATTGATCCGTTCGAAATTTTCCGGTGAGATTGTCGACTACGCCGTGGCGTCGGAGCAGGCAGATTTGCCAGAGGAAAAGTCGGAAAATTCCTGAGCTAGCCAAGTCAATCACCGAAATCGCTATCAGTTTTCATTTTATGGGTTGCCAAGCCCGACCCTAAGACACTAAGCATCTCCAACTCCAACTCCAACCACCCCAACCATGTCAGACAAAAGCATCGAAGACCGTGTAAAGGACATCATCGTCGACCAGCTCGGCGTCAACGCCGACCAAGTCACCCCAGAGGCCAAATTCGTTGAAGACCTCGGAGCCGACTCGCTCGACACGGTTGAACTGGTGATGGCCTTTGAAGAGGAATTCGATATCGAAGTGCCGGATGAAGAAGCCGAGAAGCTTCAGGCCGTTTCCGATGTCATCAGCTACATCAACAGCCAGCAGGGCTGATCCGCCACTTGCAACAATTTCCAAGGGCGGGCTCCTTCGTGGTGTCCGCCCTTGTTGTTTTCGTTGAAAATCTCCCAAGTCAGCCGATCATCATCTTGCCATGCATTCGCGGGACGACATTCAATACGCGCTTGAAACGACGAAAGTTTTGCGTGAGCCGGATCACCGGATCATGACCTTCGGCGAGACGCGATTTGAGTTTCAGCTTATCAGCGAGTTGATGGACCGGGCCGGCGAGGTGCGGATCCGCACCGGTGAGGTGGAGGCCCAGCGGCCGCGGATTCTCAAGCCGGAGGCGTTGCGGGACATTCAACTTGAGGGTTTTGATTCCAGCGCGCGCGAGAGGTTTGACGAAATGGTCGAGAAGTTCCGCTCGCAGGGGAGGGATTTGGCATTTTTGCAGTATGGGTTTCATTTTCGCCGCAGCGCGGTGCACGAGGAAATCGTGTGCGACCACATTGATGCCGTGCGCGAGCGCGTGATGGAGGACATCCGTCGCACGGGTAATCCCTCGCGGGCGATAATCGAAGGGGTGGATGATGCGTGGGAGGTGTCGATTCTGAAATTTTCGTTCGAGATGATCCAGCGCTCGCATGAGATCAACGCGTTCGATTTCAAGCGGCGTGGACTGATCTGAAAGCAGCGACGATGACCATTGGGACCCTATGCAAGGCAAGCGCGGCAGTGCTCGTGATGGGTCTCGTTGCATTCAGCGGAGCTCTTGCCTATCACGCTTTTGTCGAACCTCTTGGCGGCTTGTTTGAAAGGGTGGTCCCCGTCAATGAGCGGATTGCGGCCGAGCGAGCATCGGAAAAATTGGCGGCGGTGGTGGCCGCTAAAAATGTGCCGGTGATTGATCCGGGCGATCAGTTTTACGATGCGGCGCAGCGCCTGATGGCCGATGGAAAGCATGTTGAGGCCCGGGAGAAACTTGGCATGATCATTGCCAATCATCCCATGTCCGGCAGGGCGCAATCGGCGAGGAAGATCGTGGGCGAGATGAATCTCGACGAGCTGTTTTCGGTCGGGCGACTTGAAGGCAAGGTTTTCCATTACATGCAGCGCGGCGAGACACACGAGCAGGCAGCGGAAAAATGCCGGAGCAACTTGGATTGCCTTTTGTACCTCAATCCATCCATGGATTTATGGCGCCACAAGGAGGGTGAGAGGTTGTTGGTCCTGCCTTTGGATTTCCATTTTGTTTTGGAGATCGAGAGAAAGGCGATTTCGGTATGGAATGGCGGGCGATTTGTCTGCGAGTTCGCGGTTTTGCAACTTGTCGACAGGCTGTCGCGTCAGCGCGGTGGGTATTTCATCGAATCCAAGGTCGCCGGTTCGTCCGATTTGAAGTCGCGTGTTGGCACGGCCGAGTACAGGTCGGCGACCAAGGCCATCTGGCTCGCCCGGCCGGCGCTCAAGATTCAGGGCTGGGATGGCGAGGGGGATCCGCCGGAGGGTGCGGTGTTGCTCGCGAGTGCCGACATGGAGGAACTTTTTCTGCTGACCCGCCCGGGCAACGAAATGGAAATCCGCTGATCTTCGGTGGCGGCACATCCTGTCTTGCATCCGCGGCATTGAGTCGCGAAACTTCGCCCATGCAGCTCCTCGACTTCGAAAAGCCGGCAGCGGAACTTGAGCGCGAACTGGAAAAACTTCGCGCCAAAGCGGCCTCCCAAGACATCGATCTTTCGGCCGAGATTTCCACCATGGAATCGAAGCTCGCGGAGACACGCGCACGGATTTATGAAAATCTGACCCCATGGCAGCGCGTACAGATTGCGCGTCACACTTCGCGTCCTTTCATGTTGGATTATCTCGCGCATGCCTTCACCGATTTCTGCGAGTTGCACGGCGACCGTCACATTGGTGATGACGCTTCGATGCCCGGCGGATTTGCGCGGTTGGGAGATCGGCGGGTGGTGGTGATTGGACACCAGAAAGGCCGTGACACCAAAGAGAACCTCAAGCGCAATTTTGGCAGCGCGCATCCCGAGGGTTATCGCAAAGCGCTTCGCCTGATGAAGCTGGCCGAGAAATTCGGCTTGCCGGTGATTGCGTTGATCGACACGCCGGGTGCATTTCCAGGAATCGGCGCTGAGGAGCGCAACATCGCCGAGGCGATCGCGTTCAACCTCAGGGAAATGATGCTGCTCAAGGTGCCGATTGTGGCAGTCGTGCTCGGCGAGGGTGGATCCGGTGGTGCCTTGGGAATCGGTGTCGCGGATCGCGTCATCATGCTCGAGAACGCTTATTATTCGGTGATCAGCCCCGAGGGATGCGCCGCGATTTTGTGGAAGCATCGCAAGCACGCGCCGGAAGCTGCCGAGGCGATGAAGCTTGTTGCGCCGGATCTCAAAAAACTTGATCTCATCGATGATGTGGTGCCCGAGCCAAGAGGCGGCGCGCATCATGATCATCAGGCCACGGCTGCCGCATTTCGCGATGTCGTTTCGCGGCACTTGGATGAGCTGGAAAAGATGAGCGTTTCAAAATTGCTCGACGCCCGCTACGACAAGTTCCGCAACTTTGGCGAGTGGGAGAGCAAGGCTTGAGTGATCAAGCGATCGCGACCAGCGGGGCTTCGTCGCTTTTGAGTTCATCGAGCAGCTTGGCGATGCACTTCGAGTGGCCTGGCAGAACGAGCTCGGGCCTGATGTCGGCCAATGGCTGAAGCACAAAGCGTCGTTCATGCAGTCGCGGGTGAGGGAGAATGAGGTCGGGTGAGTCGCACTGTTCATCGCCGAGATAGAGGATATCGACATCGATCACGCGCGGTGCGTTGCGTTGTGGATTGGTCGTGCGACCCATGAATTTTTCGATCACGCGTGTGTGTGCCAAAAGCTCCGCCGCAGTGCCGTTGAATCCGAATTCAGCCACCGTGTTGAGAAAATCCGGCGAGTCGGGCGGGCAATGAAGCGGTTCGGTTTGGTAAACGGGGGCTTTGAGAAATGCCTCGTTTTGAAGGGCTATTTCTCCAAGCAGCCGGATTGCCTCAATGAGGTTCGCTTTGCGGTCGCCGAGATTCGACCCGAGTGCGATGCCTGCGCGGGGCATGGTCAGTCGGTGAGGTTTTCCATCTTGGTGATGCCGTAGGCCTTGGCGATGCGGGCCTCGGCCTCAGTGATTTTTGCGGCGGGGATCACCACCGGCCTGTCGGCGCCGAAGAGCTCGATCACATGGAACTCGGGCGCTTTTTCCGGATGAAGGAGATCGTAGGCGTGCTTCAAATCGTTGACTTCGACGCCGTTGATTTTGTCCACCGCGAAGCCGGAGAAATCACCCAACTGGCTGGTGATCGGATCGCTTTCGACGCGGGTGAGGATCACCACATCGCGATGTTTTTGGAAGAGTCCCTTGGGCATGTAGTCCGTGTAGAGTCGGCGCACCGTCACATCGTCAAATTTTGCCGAGGCGAAAAGGTTTGTGTCGAGTGGTTGGAAGACGAGTCCGCCAAAGACGATGTATCTTGGATTTTTTTCATACTCGATCGCATACATGCGCGATGCCGGCACCGTTTTGAGAGAAATTTCCACATCGTTCCATGCTCCCTCGCGCAGGAAGCGGACCTTGACCTTATCGCCGGCGAATTTGCGTTCGGAGATTTCGTTGAGGTTCACCGTTTCGCCATCGATTTTGACCATGCCGGCGCTGTCGACCTTGTAGCCATCGAGTTCAGTGATCACATCGCCGGGTTGGAGAAATCCGTCACTGGCGCTGGTGGCGATCACGCGGGTGACCAGCACGCCAATGCCGTCATCGGGCAAGCCAAGTGCCGATCGCATGGCCGGGTTGTGAAGCGGAAATTCCGAAAAGCCGAGGTCGACATAGTGGTCGTATTTCCCGTCATCGATGTCCTTGAGGAAGCGTTTGATGACCGGAGTGGGGATGATGTAGCCGGTGTTGTCGGCTTGGCGCAGTCCTTGGAAGGCGACGCCGATGACCTTGTCTCCTTGGATCACGGGGCCACCGGAGTTGCCGGGGTTGATGGCGGCATCGATCTGGATCGCAAGGTGCGAGTCGGCGCGGGTGTGCGAGTAAGTTTGAAAGTCGATGCGCGAGACCACGCCGCGAGTGACCGAGATGCGATCGCCGCCAATCGGGTAGCCGATCACGCGGACTTCCGATTCGAGGCTTGGCACATCGCCGAATGCGAATGTGGGAAATGATTCGAAGTCCTTGAAGTTTTCGACAGAGAGCAGGGCGAGATCGCAATCGTGGGCGATGTGTTCGACCTTGGCAGGGTATTTCACTGGGCTGCCGTGCACGGTGATGAGCACGCGGCGGGCGTTGGAGACCACATGCGCGTTGGTGAGGATGCGGTTTTTGCCGATGATGAAACCGGTGCCGATGCCGCCACCGAATCGGCCGGAGTTCCATGGGGTTTGATAGTCGGGCACCTGGGTCGAGACCTCGATGCGCAGGACCGAGCTATAGACATCGGAGGGTGCGGCAAAAACGGCGTTTGCCAGTATGGCGAAAAGTGCGAGGTGGATCAATCGCATGGGAGTGCCCAAGGATAGGGCGAGCCGTAGTTGTGGCAAAGGAAATTTGGGTTTTGTCTGCTGCCGAAGGAATCGGGGCTTGTGGGTGCATGGTCGTGGCGATACACCCGCGGCATGGAGCATCATGTTTATTTTTGGCTCAAGGATGGGCGGCAAAATGCGGCGGACCGCGCGGAATTCGAAAAGGCGCTGGCTGATCTTTTTGAAATGGATCTCGTGGCGGGTGGTCGCTGGGCCGTGCCTGCCAAGGTGGAGATCAGGCCGGTGGTCGATCAATCGTGGGACTACGCGTTGAGCATGCAGTTTGCCTCGCTCGAGGATCACAATGAGTATCAGACGCATCCGTCGCACAAAGCTTTCATCGGGGAATACCGCGAGTGGTGGGCCAAGGTGCTGGTGACGGATCTGGCTTGAGGTTGATGCCGGATTTTATCGGCTGGCAAAGCCGTGATCGTGTGGGATGCTGGGGGTGTCGACCGTGTCCGATCTTTTCTCCACTCCCGCCGCGACCACCCGCAAGGGTGATGCTCCAGAGCCGCTTGCTTCGCGCATGCGGCCGCGGTCCTTGGATGAGGTGGCAGGACAGCGCCACATTTTGGGCGAGGGGAAATTGCTGCGGCGCGCAATCGAATCGGATCGTTTCACTTCGCTGATTTTTTACGGTCCGCCCGGCACGGGAAAGACATCGCTGGCCGGTGTGATCGCGCGTACGACTGGTTCCCGATTTGAGTCACTCAATGGCGTTGAATCGAATGTCGCTGAAATCCGCGCGAGGATTGATCAGGCCCGCACCTGGCGTGAGTTGAGGGGTGAGACGACGATTTTGTTCATTGATGAGATTCATCGTTTCAACAAAGCGCAGCAGGATGTGCTCTTGCCGCACATCGAGCGCGGGGTGGTGAGGTTCATTGGCGCTACGACGCACAACCCGTATTTCCATGTCAATTCGCCGTTGGTTTCGCGCTCGCAGGTTTTTCAACTTGAGCCGGTGCCGGTGGATGAGGTCGTGCGATTGTTGCAGCGGGCACTGGCGGATGAGGATCGAGGTTTTGGTGGGAAATTGGTCGAGGCGAGTGCTGAAGCCTTGAATCACCTTGCGGAGAAATCCGATGGCGATGCGCGCAAGGCGCTGACTGCGCTTGAGTTGGCGGTGATGACCACGCCGGCGGATGAGGATGGCGTGATTCGGATCACGCTTGGGGTTGCTGAAGAATCCATTCAGCGCAAGGCTGTGGTTTACGATGCGGATGGCGATGCGCATTACGACACTGCTTCGGCATTCATCAAATCGATTCGCGGTTCGGACCCTGATGCCGCGCTTTATTGGCTCGCCAAGATGTTGCATGCCGGTGAGGACCCGAGATTCATTTCGCGGAGGTTGGTGATTGCCGCGTCGGAGGACATCGGGCTTGCGGATTCGAATGCCTTGCGGGTCGCCTTGGATGCGCATCATGCTTTGGAATTTGTCGGCATGCCCGAGGGGCGGATTCCTCTGGCGCATGCCACCGTGTATTTGGCGACGGCGCCAAAATCGAACACCGCTTATGCGGCGTTGGGCAAGGCGATGGCCGACATCGAGCAAGGCCGGACTCTGGCGGTGCCGCCGCATTTGCGCACGGCGACGCGCAAGAAACTTGCGGCGGCTTCGGGTGAGAGTGAGTCCAAGCTGCAGTATTTTTACTCCCACGATTTCGAGGGCGCTTATGTGCCGCAGTCGTATTTGCCGGAGGGCCGCGTTTATTACGAGGCTGGTGACCAGGGCATGGAAAAGCGAATCAGGGAGCGGCTTGATTACTGGCGTGCCTTAGCGAAGCCCGAGAATGGCGGCGGCGGTCACGAAGTAGATCAGCATGCCGGAGATATCGACGGTCGAGGCCAGTGACGGTGATGAAACGACGGCCGGGTCGAGTTTGATTGCGCGGGCACCGAGTGGCAGGAGGGCACCGAGGACGGTGGCGGAGAGCACTTGCAGTGTGATGGCGGCTGCCACGGCAAGCGCGAGGTGCGGGAAGTCGAAATGCGCTTGGGTGTGAGGTTGCAGGTGAGGAAGGATGAGCGTGATGAATGCTGCGATGGCGACACCGAGTGAGAGACCGAGGAAGAGCCCGGTGCGCGCTTCCTTCCATGCGATGCGCAGGGCATTGCCGGGGTTGATTTCGCCAAGTGCCATCGCGCGGATCACCATGGTGGCGGCCTGACCACCGGAATTTCCGCCTGCGGCGACGACCATCGGCAGGAAAAGTGAAAGCACCGAGGCCTGCTCGAGCAGGTGGCTGAAGCGGTACATCACATAGCCGGTTATGATTGAGACAAACGCGAGTCCGATGAGCCAGCTCACGCGGCGGCGAAAGTGGAGACCGACGCTGGTGTTGAGGTAGGAAACCTCCGATTGTTCACCACCGATCGCGGCGAGTTTTTCGATGTCCTCGGTGGATTCCTCTTGGAGAATTTCGAGCGCGTCGTCGTAGGTCAGCACGCCGAGAAGGTGGTGGAATTCATCGACCACCGGCAGCACGATCAAGTCGTATTTCGAAAGCGTCCGCGCGGCCTCTTCTTGGTCGGCCGAAGCAAGCACGAACTCGTCGGCTGGCTCCATGATGTCGTGCACCGGGGTGTCCCAGGTGCTGAATGCGAGATCGCGCAGGCGAACCTTTCCGGCGAGGCGGCCTTGTTCATCGACGACGAAGATGCGAGCGAGCGTTTCCGCGTCGTCACGGTCGCGGCGCAGCACGGTGATCGCTTGCTTGACCGTCATGTCGGCGGTGATGCGGCCGATGCTGGTGGTCATGCGTCCGCCGGCGGTGTCCTCCTCGTACTTCAGCAAACTGCGGGTGAGTTCCTTGTCGCGCGGGCCGAGCAGGCTGAAGAAGCGGACCTGAGCGTCCTCGCTCACGACTTGGAAAACATCGACGCGGTCGTCGTCGGAAAGGTTACCGAGTAGCACACGCAGCTGGGCGGGCTTGAAATGGTTGAGCGCCTCTTCGATCAGCGGGTAGGGCAGCTCGGCGATCACATCGGTGGCCATTTCCGGGCCGATCGTCTTGAGCAAGAGGTCGCGTTTTTCGTCATCGAGGTTTTCGTAGACCGCGGCGAGGTCGGCGTAGTGAGCCTCCTCGGCGGCCGCCAGCACGGCGGATGCGTCCGAGGCGTCGAGCGCGCGCATCAGCTCATCGAGCGTATGGTTGTCGATTTCCTCGGGCACGCCCGGAGGGTGGGGTTTCCCATGCGATGGGGCAAGGAAAAGGAGTGGGTCGATTGAGGTTCAGGGCAGCTTCCATGCCTTGCGAATCTTTGTGTATTCGGATGTGGGCAAGAGGACATAGATCGGGTTGCGCGAGGGATCGATGCGGGCGATGAGTTGGCGAAGTTTCGTTTCGTCCATGGTCGTGCATCCAGCGGTCGGTTTTGCGCCGCCCGCGCGCCAGATGTGGAAAAAGATCGAAGATCCATCGCCGGGTATCGTGTGGGGATGGGAATTGTGGCCGATGTAAAGCTTCAGCGCATGGGCGGGGTCGCTTTGCTTCATTTGTTGTTTTTTCTCCCATGCCGATGAGGGCGGGCGATCGAGCACAAGGTGCTGGTTGTAGCGTGTGGATGAGGGGTCTTCGACCCATAGGTCGCAGGGCGTCACCTTGCGATAAGGCAGTAGGGGATGTTTGCGGATTGATGGCTCGTAGCCCCATGCGCCGCCGATGCTGAAGACACCGGCGGGCGAGCGCATGTCGCCTTCTTTTTTGATCGACGCATTCTTTGGCAAGGGGTGGAGTCCGCGGCCCCAGATCAGTCCATTTTTTCCAAGGCGGGCTTTCCATGCTTCGCCTTGGGGCTGCCATTGATTGCCGGATTTTTGAAATAGCTGGAGTGTTGCATGGGACGAGTCCCACGAGTCGGCGAGCCCCAGCAGGCATTGGGTGGAATTTGCTGGCAGGTCGAAGGCCGAGGCATGGTACCCGGCCAGCGACATGGCGATGGCGATGACCATGAAAAAAATTGGCGCTCGAGGGCGGGATTTCGGGTGGAATTGCATCATGGGAGGATCAACCATGCACATTTGACGAGTGCATGGCCCGGGATTCGAGGGGAATTTCACCTGCGGAGAACTTTTTCTTTGTGATGGGTAGGCCGGGCGGGTAGAACGCGCGTGTTGCAACATGGTGGATAAACTGACTTATCGGCAATCGGGCGTTGATACGCGAAGGGCGGCGGCGCTAGTGGGCGACATCCGATCGCAAGTGGCCAGAACACAGCAAGCGCGCAAATTGTGGGGGGCATTCGGATTGTTTGCCGCCTGTTACGATTTGAGTGACTACAAGGAGCCGGTGATGGTGACCGGCTGCGATGGTGTAGGCACCAAGCTGGAATTGCTTTTGGAAAATGATCTCCTCGAAATCGCCGGCAAGGATCTTGTGGCGATGAGTGTGAACGACATCCTCACGACCGGTGGTGATCCGCTTTTGTTTCTCGACTACATCGGCATCGCGGCATTGGACGAGGCAAAGATCAATCGCCTCATCACCGGCATGTGCGATTACCTTGAGGCTTGCGGCTGCATTCTCGCCGGTGGTGAGACTGCGGAAATGCCGGGGATCGTGCCTGAGGATGTGATTGAGCTTTCCGGGTTCTGCATCGGTTGCGCCGAGAAGCCGGATTTGATCGACCCGACCACGGTTGCGGTGGGCGACTGCCTTGTCGGATATGCCTCCGATAGCATTCACGCCAATGGCTGGTCCTTGGTGCGCCGGGTGCTCAAAGAATTTCCGGGCGAAGTTTCCGAAGACGAACTGCATGCATGGCTGCAGCCGACGAGGTTGTATCACGATGTCGTGGCAGGTCTCAAAAACGGCGGCGTGAGGCCGAAGGCGATGGCGCACATCACCGGTGGCGGGCTTCCCGAAAACCTCGAGCGTTTGTTCCGTGGTATGGGCGCGGACCTAGAGATCCCGAAATGGAATCTGCCGGGCATCGAAAAACTTTACCGTCATGTCGATGCCGAGGACCGTTTCCACACCTTCAACATGGGCATTGGCTGGGTGGCGATCGTTGCGGAATCGGATGTCGATGCCGCGCTCGCTGCCGGACCAGGTGGTGTTTTGATCGGCCGCATGGTTCCTGAGGAAGGAGTGCGGGTACGCGTGAAAGGCGAATGATCATCGCAGACACACAATCATGAGCGATTTCCTCAAACACGAATGCGGGATCGCGGCGGTGCGACTTCGCAAACCGCTTGCCTATTATCACGACCGCTACGGCACCACGCTGTGGGGCCTCAACAAGTTGTTTCTTCTGATGGAAAAACAACACAACCGTGGTCAGGACGGCACGGGCATCGGTTGCGTGAAGCTCGACATGCCAAAGGGTGAGGCCTACTCGTTCCGCAGGCGTGGCATCGAGAAAGACGCGCTGGCAGAAATTTTCCGCAAGGAGATCAAGCAGTTCCACAAACTCGCTCGCAAGAATCAGCTCGATCCGGCCGACCCCAAGAGCGTCAAGAAACGCTTCGATTTCGGCGGTGAGATTCTCGTCGGCCATTTGCGTTACGGTACCTCCGGCGAGTTTGATGAAGGTTCCTGTCATCCCTATCTGCGTCGCAGCAACTGGCCGACGCGGACGCTGATGGTGATGGGCAACTTCAACATGACCAATGCCTCGGAGCTGAACCAGGTGCTCATCGATCGCGGTCAGCATCCGATTTTCGGCACCGACACGCAGACGGTTTTGGAGGAAATCGGCTATCATCTCGACGAGGCTCACACCGACCTTTACCGCGAGTTGCGCGATGCCGGCGTTGCCGGAGAGGACATGCCTGATCGGATTTCTGCGGCGCTCGATGTGCCGCGACTGGTGGCGGAGGCTGCTTGTGCGTGGGATGGTGGCTATGCGATTTGCGGGGTGATTGGTAATGGTGACATGTTCGTGATGCGCGATCCCGGTGGCATCCGGCCATGCCACATGCTGGTGACCGATGAGGTCATCGCATTCTCGTCCGAGCGTGTGCCGCTCATGACCGTATTTGAAGCTGAGGCCGATCAGGTCAAAGCGGTGGATCCCGGTTCGATCATCACCATCAAGTCCGATGGCAGCTTTTCCGATACGGCGATGATGCCGCCCCAGCGCTTCACGCCTTGCTCGTTTGAGAAAATTTATTTTTCCCGGGGCAATGATCCGCTCATTTACCGCGAGCGAAAGGCGATGGGTGCGGCGCTCGTGCCGCAGGTCATCGATGCGATAGGCGGTCAGTATGAAAAGACCGTGTTTTCCTTCATTCCGAACACTGCCGAGACTGCTTATTACGGTCTCATGGATGGCTTGCGACTGCATCGCCGCAAGCAGGTGCGCGAAGAGATTCTCAAGGCCGCTGCCGAAGGCACGCTATCGCCGGATGTGGTAGATGAGCTGATTTTGCGCAACTGGCCGCGCGGCGAAAAAATCGCGCACAAGGACATCAAGCTGCGGACATTCATTTCGCAAGAAAAGGGCCGGGACACGCTGGTCTCGCATGTTTACGACATCACCTATGGCATCGTGAATCCCGGCGACTATCTTGTCGCGCTCGACGACTCGGTGGTACGGGGTACGACCCTCAAAAAATCGATTCTCAAGATTCTCGCCCGCACCAAACCGGCGAAGATTGTCGTATGCTCGACCGCGCCGCAGATTCGCTATCCCGATTGTTACGGCATCGACATGTCCGAACTTGGCAAGTTCATCGCTTTCCAAGCGGCCGTTGCGCTGCATCGTCGGGCCGGGCGTCAGTCCTTGCTCGATCGCATTTACCGCGACTGTCTCGAAGAGCTGAAGAAACCTGTCGCTCAGCAGGTCAACCGAGTGAAGCCCGTGTACGAGGCCTTCAGCGACTCGCAAATCTCGGATGAAATCAGCCGCATGGTCTATCCGGAAGACATTGATTGGAACGGCGAGCTTCAGGTGATTTTCCAGACCATTCAGAATCTGCACGACTCGATCCAAGGCGAGTGCGGCGACTGGTATTTCACCGGCGATTATCCGACGCCTGGCGGATATGGCATGGTCAACCGCGCGTATGTGCGTTGGTACGAAGGCCTCGGTGGCCGGAGTTACGATCTGCCGCTGTGAGCGGGCGAAAAAATCACGGACAGCGATTGAGCGCGAGTTCGTGAAGTTGCGCGAGCGACGACTGCGAGATTTGGCTGGGGTCCGGATACTCGAAGGTTTCGCCTTCGTAGTTGCGCAGCGAGACGCGTCCGGGCGAGTGGTCGATCAGGTAGTTTGGGTTGATCGGGATTTTTCCGCCGCCACCGGGTCCATCGATGACGAATTGCGGTACCGCGTAGCCGGTCGTGTGGCCGCGTAGGCCTTCGATGATTGCGACGCCATCGGCTACCGGAGTGCGCAGGTGTGAGGATCCGTTGATCAGGTCGCACTGATAGAGGTAGTAAGGGCGCACCCGGCACATCAGCAGCTTGTGCACTAGGGCTTTTTGCACTTCCACCGAATCATTCACGCCGCGCAAGAGCACGCTTTGGTTGCCGAGCGGAATGCCGGCGTCGGCGAGGCGGCCGAGTGCGTCGCGGACTTCCGAGGTGAGTTCGCGCGGGTGGTTGGTGTGGACCGAGATGAAAAGCGGATGATGTTTTTTGAGCATCTCGCAAAGTGCCGGTGTGATGCGCTGCGGGAGGAAGATCGGGATCCGCGAGCCGATACGGAGAAATTGCAGGTGGGGGATCGAGCGCAGTCGGGTGAGCAACTTGTCGAGTCGATCGTCGGAAAACAGGAGGGGATCACCGCCGGAAAGAAGCACATCGCGAATCTCGGTATGTTCCTGAAGGTATTTGAATGCAGGCTCCCACTGCGTTTCCAGTTGCTGCTCGCCAACGCCGGAAACCACGCGCGAGCGGGTGCAGTAGCGGCAGTAGGAAGCGCAACGATCGGTCACGAGAAACAGCACGCGGTCGGGATAGCGATGCACTAGGCCCGGCACCGGCATGTGCGAATCTTCTCCACAGGGGTCGGACAATTCCTCGGGGGCGTTCCAACCTTCTTCGATGCGCGGGATCACCTGACGGCGGATCGGGCAATCGGGATTGTCGCGGTCGATGAGGTTGAAAAAGTGCGGGGTGATCGACATCGCGAGTTTGTTTCCCGCGAGCAGAACACCGGCGCGCTCTTCCTGAGTGAGATTGAGATGACTCTCGAGTTCGGTGAGCGAGTCCACGCGATTGCGCAGCTGCCACTTCGCGTCATTCCAATCGGCTATCGCTTCTTGGGGCCAATAGCCCGGGGCGTGGGAGACGAATAATGGCTCAAGATCGTGATGAGTCATGGGGGGCTTGGGGGAAGAGTTTCCGTCAGACGCGGGAAATCTCAAATGGAAATTAGCGTGAATTGACGCAGCGTTTGATCAATTCCGTTAGATGGATGGCGGATTGAGCGATCGTTGCCTCGGACGGCATCCGGTCATCGGGGTCATCGCTGGCGAGGGGAGGGCGGCTGGCGATGCGTGCGGCGGGCAGTCCCATTTCGAAAAGCACGCTGGCGATGTCCTTGTCGTCACCGAGGCAGGCGGGATCTGGTTCAACGGCGGTGGCGAGGTCGTGCAGGGGCAAATTGGCAAGCAGCGTGGCATCGCGTGAAGTTGCCTGAAGCGCGGCTTGAGCCCCCATTGCTTCGACGCAGAGAACTGCTTTTGGTAGCGGGTTTTCTGCGATCAGATTTTTCAGCAACGCGGCAGTTTCCATGCGCGGGGATTCGGGGTCATTGAAATGTGGGAGGAATACAAAGTGAATGTCGGCGCTCACTTCGCTGCCGGCGAGCGCACGGGCGGCGGCGATGCTTGCGACAAGCCCGGTGGCATTGACCTCGATGCCGTTGGATCCGGCCTTGCTGTCGTAAGTTGTGATGACCCAAACAGCGGACTTGTTAGGATCCTTGCCGAGGAGTTTTGCCATCAGGATTGGCCACTGGAGAGGGGCTTGTTTTTTTTCGATCACATAGCCGGTGTTTGATGGGCCGAGCAGGCCTTCGATCCATGCCGCGGTGCGGGTAAGATTTTTTGCCGGGCCATCACCTAATGGGTGACGTTCACCGATCCATGTGGTGATTTTCCGAAGGTCGTCGCCGATTTCTTTAGCGGAGATCGAACGCGAGAATTGGTTTCTTGGGCGTTGCTCTTCGCTGGCTTCGGAAGTGACGCGGTGATGGACGGCAAAGCCTGCGGAGACGATCAGCCACAGCGGTGCCAGCACAAGGACGAGTGTGAGCCACTTTGGGCGGCTTGGTTTGGGACTCATGGATCGCGTGGCTCGTTGGGGGGCTCTGTATCGTCAGCGGCATCGGCCTCGACTTCGATTTCGCGTCTCATCTTTTGCGAGATGAAGGGGCGTACCATGCCGTAGATCAGGTAGAGGCTGAACAGCACGACCGGCATCACATAGCGGAATTGCACGGTGAAGAAAATGACGAGCACCGCGATGACGATTGCACCGAGGGTGCCGCGGGTTTTCCAATCGACTTTCTTGAAGCTTGGGTAGCGGATGTCGCTGATCATCAAAAGCGAGAGCCCGAGCATGGCGCCGGCGAGCACATACTTCCACATCTTGAGCTCGTGGTCGTTTTGATAGAGGTCAATGAGCAGGAAGGTGAGCGATGCGATGAAACCGGCGGCCATTGGTATCGGGAGTCCGCGAAAGTCGTTCGAGTCGCCGGGTTTTTTCGGCATTGCGGCGAGGCAGTTGAATTTTGCCAGACGCATCGCGCCGCAAACGAGATAGATCAGCGCGATCGCCCATCCGGCATTGCCGAGCGGGAAGAGCACCGCGCGAGAGAGCAGCATGGCGGGGGCCATGCCGAAGGAGATGATGTCGGCGAGCGAGTCAAACTCCCGGCCGAATGGTGAGTCCTGGCCGCCAAGGCGTGCGAGCCGGCCGTCGAGCAAGTCGAAGAGGCAGGAGCCGAAGATCAGCATGATCGCGTATTCGTAGTAGCGGTGAGAAATTTCGTAGTACTCTTTGGCCGAAAGCGGGGTGACGCCGGTGACTTTCTGGACCTCGATGAGCCCTTTGAAGATCATGAGCACCGCAAAGAATCCGCAGGCGAGATTGCAGGCGGTCATGAGGTTGGGCAGGAAGTAAATCCTGGGTTCGTCTGGCTCGTTTCGCCGGGTCATGCGCCGGAATCTTTCACCGGAACGGGCGGATGAACAATGGAAAAGCGATGGGTTGCCGAGGGCGCGGGGACTGGTATGGTGGCGGTGTGCGAGCGGATGAATTGAATGCGGATTCGGCGATGGCCGACCTGATGCAGGCCTTGCCGGGGGCCAAGCGCGCGCTTTTTGCCCGCTATCATCTCGGCGGTTGCCAGAGCTGCGCGTTTTCCGACAAGGAAACGCTGGCTGAGCTTTGCGCGAGATCGGAGCTGGACGCGGGGGAGGTGCTTGCCCATTTGCTCGACAGTCATCGGCATGATCTTTCGATGCTGATCGAACCGGTTGAGGCCCACGCGAAACTGCAGGACTTCCGGCTTATCGATGTCCGCACGCGCGAGGAACACGAGGCGGTGAAGATCGAGCCTTCGGAATTTCTCACGCAGGAGCTCCAGCAAGCGGTTTTTGCCGGCGATCCGACGGCCAAGATTCTTTTGTACGATCACAGCGGCCGGCATGTGCTCGATCAGGTTGCGTGGTTTCGCGGGCATGGTCTCCATCAAACCTTCGGCCTGCGCGGAGGCATCGACGCGTGGAGTCAGGAGCTTGACCCAAAGATCCCGCGTTACCGGCTGGAGATGGATGCTTGATGGTTGGGTTTGTAAATGATGCAGGACAGCGATGTCGGCACCTGTGCGTATTGTGGTTGGTTGAAAAGGGATTTCGCAATGGATCTTGATTGATGATTGACGGCGACGGGCGGTCCATCATCTTTCGATGGCAATGATCGCAAGACTTCGTGGCAAGGTGATTGAGGCATATCCGAACCGCTTGGTGGTGGATGTCCATGGGGTGGGTTACGAGGTCTTGGTGCCGCTTTCTACCTTCGACCGGTTGCACGCGGTTGAGGGTCTGGAGGTGGATTTGCGGACGCATTTGCACATTCGTGAGACGGCGCACACGCTTTACGGCTTTGCGAGCGAGGAGGAACGCGATGTGTTTTTGATGCTCATCGAGCGGGTGAGCGGGATCGGCCCGGCGATCGCGATGGCGGTGCTGAGCGGTCTGCCGGTGGCGCGGTTCAAAAGCTGCGTGGTGGCGGACAATGTTGCCGAGCTTTCGAGGATCAAGGGCCTGGGCAAAAAGACCGCCGAGCGGATTGTTTTGGAGCTCAAGGACAAGGTTGGTGTGACCGATACCTGGCAGGATGCGGCGGCGGGGGCGGTGAGTCCCTCGGCGGCGGACGCCGAGCTGGCCTTGATCGCGCTGGGCTACAAGCAGGTCGATGCGCGCAAGGCGGTGCGCAAGGTGCTCGAAGAGGACGCCGGAGCGGCCGTCGAGGCCTTGGTGCGCGGGGCGCTGCGTGCCCTGCAGGGCTAGAATCGGCCGGCGCGCCAAGGGGATGGAATTTTTTCACCTCTTTGGGAAATTTTGGACAAAATTTCCACTGGCATCGCTGCATAGTGTGGGTATGGTCGTATCCGTATCCCACAACCACTAACCACCATAAAATCATGAAACTGTTCATCACCGCCCTCTGTGCATCCATGCTTGTGATCCCGATGTCCTACGCTGACGACTGCGAGAAGGGCAAATGCGACAAGGAGAAGAAAGAAGGCACTCTGCTCTCCGATTGCGGCAAGTGCGAAGACAAGAAAGCCTGCGACAAGGAGTGCGAAAAAGATTGTGAGAAGAAGTGCGACAAGGAGAAGCAGGAAGGAACCTTGCTTTCCGATTGTGGCAAGTGCGAGGACAAGAAGGACAAGGATTGCGAGAAAAAGGAGTGCGACGATGAGAAGAAGGAAGGCACCGTTGCTGGCAACTGCGGCAAGTGCAAGAAGGACGGCGACTCCGAGGAGAAGAAGGAAGAGGGCACTCTTATCTGATTCGTTGACTTATTGTTCCGATTGATTTGATTCATTTCATGGATGGTGCCGCCGGGTTTGAGTATCCGGCGGCTTCATCGTTTTTGATGCTTTCGAAATCATGATTGATGTCGTGTGTGGAATCATCCGCGATGAGCGGGGTAGGGTGCTTGCGGGCTTGAGGCTGCAGGGCAAGCATCTTGGTGGACTGTGGGAATTTCCCGGTGGCAAGGTTGATCCCGGTGAGTCGCCCCAGCAGGCCTTGGTGAGGGAGTTGCGCGAGGAGCTTGGCATTGATGTCGAGGTTGGCGCAGCGCTCGAGCCGGTGTGCTGGCAGTACGAAACGGTTGGGATCCGGCTCATGCCGCATGTTTGTGTTGTCCGCGGTGGTGTGATCGAGGCGATGAGCCATGAGCGGGTTGATTGGTATGCGGTTGGGGAGTTGCGCGGGCTTGAATGGGCGCCGGCGGACGTGCCGATTCTCGGGCAGATTGAAGCGCTTTGGGGCGGTGGCTTGGATTGACGCCATGGCTGTGGCTGCTAGGGTGGACGGATTGAATCTCAAACCATGATTGCCCTGCGTCTGATTTCTTTTTTTGCGATGCTTGTCTCGGTCTTGCCTGCGGGCGCCGAAACACCCGCGTCGGGTGAATTTGCGATGTTGAAGAAAGCCGCGTTTCGGGTGGACCAGCAGATTGCGGCGTTTTACCGCAGCAAGAACCTGCAAGTGCCGTCAGTGACCGATGATGCGACTTTCATGCGACGGGCGTTTCTGGTGGCGGTGGGTAGAATTCCGACTGCTGAGGAGGCATTGGATTTTATTGAAATCGATGACCCGACAAAACGCGAGTTGCTGATTTCCTATCTGCTCGGCTCCGAGGGTTATTCGAGTCACATGAGCAATTGGGTGTTTGATCTGTTGCGGGTGAGCGATGTGCGGAATGGAACGATAGGGACCAACACGCCGTACCGGCATTGGGTGCGCGAGGCGGTGGCAGCGAACATGCCGTGGGATCAGTTTACCACGCGCTTGCTATCTGCGACAGGTGATGGTTGGGACAAGGATACTGCGGCGGTGGGTTATTACACGCGGGACTTCGGCATGCCGCTCGACAATCTTTCCAACACCATGCGGATCTTTCTCGGAAAGAGGATGGAGTGCGCGCAGTGCCATGATGATCCGTTCGGCGAGACCGAGCGTCATGATTTTTATGAACTGGCTGCCTTCACCCATGGTCAGGAGCCGATTGGTAAAAAGTTGATTGAGCCGCTCTACACCGAGTTGAGGCTTGGGGACAAATACATGACCGATGACTACCACATCGGCCGGATGCTGGTGGATTCCATCTATGGGCTTTCGCTCGGGGGTGATGGCGCGGGGCGGATCGCCTTGCCGCCGGACTATCAGTATCGTGATGGCAAGCCGGGAGACATCATCGCAGGCAAGACTCCTTTTGGCAAAATGGTGCGGATGTCGGATCGCAAGGACAAGGGAGGTGGTCGCAAGGAGTTGGCCGATTGGATGGTGAACAAGACCGATGATCAATTTGCGGCGGTGATCGCCAATCGGATGTGGAAGCGGGTGATGGGCAAGGGGGTGATCGAGCCGACTGATGAATATGTTGAGGCCAAGGATACCAATCATCCCGAGTTGGTGAAGCTTCTGAGCGATCTCATGCGCGAGCTCAAATACGATCTGCGGGCGTTTCAGCAGGTTTTGTTGCTCACCAAGACCTTCCAATTTGCGACCAACCCGAACGCGTCGGTGGTCGAGGGTGGGGATGATTTCCACGGTCGGAAAATCGAGCGACTTTCGGCCGAGCAAATTTGGGATTCGTTGATCACGCTGGCTGACGGCGATCCCGATCGCAAGCCGAGGAAGCAGCTCGACGATCGCATCAAGGTCGCAGGCAGGACTGTGTTGGCTGGCAAGAAGTCGATGTCGCAGCTTTCAAAAGAACTGCTCGCTTTGCAGTCCGAAGCTGAGGTGCGTTCGTACTTCAACAGGCTGGTGGAGGAGGTAAAATCCGACTCCTCGTCCGGTGGTGATGGATCGATGATGTCGATGAGTGCGGCGGGCGGTCATGACTCCGATGCGATGGTGCGGGCGTCGGAGCTTCCATCGCCGGCACCGCGCGATCATTTCCTGTATGTCTTCGGCGCCTCCGACCGTGAGGTGGTCGATGGTGCGAGCAAGGATCCCAATGTGGGTCAGGTGCTGTCGCTCATGAACGGATTCGTGCAAGACGAACTCGTGAACCGCAGCGGGGCACATTTGTACAAGAGCCTTGAAGGCATCACATCGGATGCGGAAAAAATCCGGCGCTTGTACCTTGCCATTTTGAGTCGCACGCCGACGGCCGAGGAGATGGCGCTGATGCTCGACGAGCTCAAGGCGCGCGGTGACGAAGGTTGCCGCAATGTGGTTTCCTGTTTGGTGATGTCGTCCGAATTCCTATTTCTCCAATAAGCCATGAATGATTCATCTTTTCGAAAATCCGACGAACTGACGCGCCGTCATTTCATGTCGAATGCGGCGCGCACCTTTCTGGGAGTGCATCTGGTGCCGATGTTGGGCCCCACGATTGCGGCGGCGGCACCAACGAATGCCGTCGAGGGCAAGGCGAAGCATGTCATTTACCTGTTCATGGCAGGCGGCATGAGCCATGTGGATACTTTTGATCCCAAGCCGAAGAAGAAGGAGGTCATGGGCAAGACCGAGGCAATCGCGACCAAGGCGGATGGCTTAATGGTTGGTCATTACCTCAGCAAGACCGCGGAGGTCATGGACAAGGTGTGCGTGATCAGCTCTATGAATTCCACGCAGGGTGCTCACGAGCAGGGGGCCTATGTCATGCATACGAGTTATGACATGCGCGGGACCGTGCAGCATCCGTCGTTGGGATCGTGGGTGATGAAACTTGGTGGCAAGATTCATCCGGAGTTGCCGGGTTATGTCGCGATCAACAGCGCGCCAGAGATGACGGGCGGCGGATTTTTCGGTGCCAAGTATTCGGCGGCACCGGTGGGTAGTCCCGAAGAGGGCTTGAAGGATTCGCATCGTGGTCATGAGCTTTCCGAAGAGGACTTCGGTCGCCGCTTGTCATTGGCCGACAAGTTGAACCGACAGTTTCACGGGCGTTATCCGAATGTGGAAGTCAAAGCGTACGAAGAACTTTATCGCGATGCGGTTTCGTTGATGAATTCGAAGGACCTCGAGGCCTTCGACCTGAGGCGTGAGCCGGAAAGCACGCGCAGTCTTTATGGCACGGGTCGTTTTTCCCAAGGTTGCCTCTTGGCGCGTCGTCTCGTTGAGCATGGTGTGCGCTTTGTCGAAGTGCAGTTGGCTGGATGGGACACGCACTACGATAACTTCACGGGCGTGGAAGGGCGCTGCAAAGAATTCGATCAAGCGTACGCTGCCTTGCTCACTGATCTGGAAAAATGTGGCAAGCTCAAGGACACGCTGGTGGTGGTTGCGACGGAATTCGGCCGCACGCCGGAGATCAACGCCGATCATCAGGGCGGGCGCGATCATCACCCCTCAGCATTTAGCTGCCTCCTTGCGGGTGGCGGTGTGAAAGGTGGCATGCGGCATGGCGAAACCGATGCCTCTGGTTCGAAGGTCAAGGACGGGATCGTGACGGTGCAGGACTTCAATGCCACCATCGCTCACGCGCTGGGGCTTAATTGGAACGAGATCATCATGTCGCCGAGCAAGCGGCCGTTCCAAATTGCCGACAAGGGCAAGCCCTTGACTTCGATTTTCAGTTGATGCGCTAGGAGATCTTGCCGAGCGCCTGTTCGATCAGCGTGAAAATTTCCTGCGGTGATTTGCCTACTGTGCGGAGTGAGGCGATTGATTGCGAGTCGGCGCGTTTCGCGAGGCGTTTGCCGTTTTCGTCGGGAACGAGAGGGTGGTGGAGGTAGATTGGTGCCGGGAGCTTTAGCATGGCTTGAAGCAAGCGATGCACATGCGTCGAGTGAAGGAGGTCTTCGCCGCGGGTGACATGGGTGATGCCCTGGAATGCATCGTCGACGACGACCGCAAGGTGGTAGGCGGGGCCGATGTCTTTGCGGGCGAGGATCACATCACCGAGCAGTGATGGGTCGACGCGTGTGTGGCCGAAGCGCAGGTCAGTGAAGTCGAGCGGGCCGCTGAGTTTTGAGGCGAGTGCGGAGTCGAGTCTCCACGAATGGGCGATGCCTGCGTCGATTTTTTGCTGCTGCTCGGTTGTGCTGAGCGAGCGGCAGGTGCCCGGATAAGGTGGTCCGTCGGGGCCGTGTGGTGCGGAAGGAATGCGTGCGGTTTCGGCGAGGATCTCGCTGCGGGTGCAAAAGCACGGATAGATTGCGCCGATGGATTTCAGTTGGGCGAGTGCGGATTGATAGGCTTCGCTGCGTGTGGATTGTCGCAGGGGTGTGTCGTCCCATGAAAGTCCGAGCCATTGCAGATCGGTTTCGATCGCATCGTAGTAGGGGGGCTTTACGCGAGGGGTGTCGATGTCTTCAAAGCGCAGCAGGAAACGGCCCTTGGTACTTTGCTGTGCCACTTCTCGCGCGACCCATGCGGCGTAGGCGTGACCCATGTGCAGCAGGCCGGTGGGGCTCGGTGCAAATCGCGTGACGATGGGCGCGTTGCCGATTTCCGGGGTGAGGCCCTGGAGGTGCAAGGTCATGGTTTGAGTTCAGGCGGTGACCTGTGCGAGGTCTTCGAAGACTTTGGTGATCTCTGTAAATTTTTCCGATGCGATCACCGGGGTTTCATTGGTGGCGTGTGCGGGCGGAAGCTTGATCCAGCTGCGGCATCCGCCAAAGGCAGTGGTGTAGGTGAGCTCCCATGGCTCGCTGAGTTTAAAGACACGGACGAGGGCGACATGGATGCTGCCGGAGTTCATGCCTTTGTCTTGCCAGTCGAAGCGATCGCGCACGGTGGCTTCGGTGAGAATGTGAAACGGTGCAAGGGCGGAGACCTTTTCCCAATCGGTCAATGTCACCGCATGAATCGCCTCGGCGCGATGGGTGATGCGGACCGTGTCGCCGACCTGCCATTCGGCGAGAGAATCAACTTGGCCTTCGCGGACATGTTCGGCTTGGGCGTGGAAGCGGGTGGGAAAGAGAAAAAACGAATCGTGGGCGAATGAGAACCCTTCGCGGCCTTCGTGGATTCCGCCTTTGCGCAGGATGATGCTTTGCGTGCCGCTGGCGAAGGCGTCGCAGACGACTTGCCATTCCTTGAAGCCGATGGTGGGATCCATGCGATTGGGATCAGTTCAAGTCATCGGCGGTGACCGATGTTTGTTCGCGGCTGCCGAGGATGCGGGCTTGATGGACGACGCGTTCGGAGGCGGGATCGAAGCGGTAGCCGTGGCAGTTTGGGCAGAGGCTGGTGCCGCTACCGACGATCGAGTCGCAACCTTCGCAGACTTTGTAGGCGGCGGGGTTGGCGGCGATTTTTGCGGCGGTGGCCGCGCGGTTGGGTGCTGCGGGTTCGGGCATTTCGTTCAGAAAAAAAGCGGCACCGGGTGACCGGTCCGCTTGATTTTTTCAGTGGGTGCCGGTGGTTCCGGAATTTTTCACCTCAGGCGATGGCGGCCAGCGACTTCGAGGTCTTGCTCTTGAGGTTGGCAGCCTTGTTCGGGTGGATGAGGTTGCGTTTGGCGGCCTGGTCCACGGCGGAGGAGAATTCGGAGCTGGCCTTGGCGGCGCTTTCCTTGTCGCCGGCGGCGATGGCTGCGAGCGTCTTTTTGCGCAAGGTTTTGATGCGGCTCTTGGCGGCGCGGTTGCGCTCGGTGCGAACGATGGTTTGGCGGGCGCGTTTGATGGATGACTTGTGGTTGGCCATGATGAATGATGGAAGGAAGGTCGCTTGCGTGCGGGGGCGCAAATTAGGGAATCGAGGGGAGGTGTCAAGCTCGTCTTTTCGGGAAATTCCGAGCGGATGGCTCAGCCGCGGGGGGATCTGCCGCTGGTGCCGGCCATTTGGGTGGACCTGGAGCTCGAGTTGCGGATGGATTTGCGGATGACGAAGACATCGGCGCCGTATCCGATGCGGTTGTAGAGATCGGCGACATCGCGGCTGGACATGCGGATGCAGCCGTAGGAGGCGGGTCTGCCGAGGCGGTGTTCCTCGGGGGTGCCGTGGATGTAAATGGTGCGCTTGAAAGTGTTGCGGTTGCGGTCCTCGGTGCCTTTGAGCCAGAGGATGCGGGTGACAATCGGGTCGCGGCCGGGCGCGTTGGGTTTGAGGATCTCGCCGGTGCGGCGGCGGCTCTTGAAGACGCTGCCGAGGGGTGAGTCGCAGCCGATTTTTTTGGCGACTTGGAGGCGTCCAAGCGGGGTGCGGTTGCTTCCGGGGCGATCGCCGCAGCCAAATTTCGAGGTCGAGATCTTGTAAGTTTTCACCGGGACCCCGTCGCGGACGAGTAACATTTTCTGGTCCTTGACGCTGACGATCATTTTGTTGCGGTTGTCCTTGCCGATGCCTGCAAATCCTCCGATGCCGCAGCTCGAGAGGCAGCACGCGGCCGCGAGCGCGATGATGGCGACCGGGACTTGGAGGAATTTTTTCATGTCAGCGCGGTGGGGATCATTTGCGTTTTGCGACTTCGCTTGCTGTCTGTCCGGACTCCGATGAGACCATGCGTGAGAGCGATGCGAGCGAGGTGTAGAAAAATCCGATCGGGAAGGGCAGCAGGAGAATCGCGGAGGAGACATTGCCCTTCATGGCGGCCTCGATGACGATGAAGAGGAAGAAGAAACCGAAGAGCAGCTCGACGAAGGGCGTGAGGGTTTTTATGGCCTTGTAACTGCTTTTTTTCCAGTCGGTGGCCTTGTTTTGGCTGATGCCATATTTGGGAGTGCGAACAAAGGCGGTCTGGTGATTGAAGATGGCTTCGATCACGGCTTTGGCGTTGCTGATCGACATGCCAATGCCGAGTGCGAGGAGCAATGGGAGGTATGGAATTTCTTTCCACCATGTGCCGGGGCGCAGGGCTTTTTGGGAGAAGAGGTAAAAGACGATCACCGACACCGAAGAGAAGAAGAAGATCGGCACATTGATGATGTAGTAGGTGAGTTTTCCGAAATCCGGCTGCGATTGCTGGTTCGGATAGATCAGGAAGCAAAGCAGGATGAGGAGCAGGTAGGCAAAGTTGGAAGTCAGGTGGAAGGTGGCCTCGACCTTCACGCTGAAAGGCACATCGCTGCGCCAGATCGCCGGCAGAACTTTTTTGCAAACTTGGATCGAGCCTTTCGTCCAGCGGTGTTGCTGGCTTTTGAAGCCATCCATGTCGATTGGCAGCTCGGCCGGAGTTTCGACATCGTTGAGGAAAATGAAGCGCCAGCCTTTGAGTTGGGCGCGATAGCTGAGGTCCATGTCCTCGGTGAGCGTGTCGTGCTCCCAACCGCCTGCGTCGGCGATGCATGACTTGCGCCAGATGCCGCCGGTGCCGTTGAAGGTAAAGAAGCGGCCTGAGCGGTTGCGGGCGGTTTGCTCGAGCTCCATGTGACCGTCGAGGAACATCGCCTGGATGCGGGTGAGCACATTGAAGCTGCGATTCAGGTGACCCCAGCGGGTTTGGATCAGGCCAATTTTTTCATCGCTGAAAAAGTGGATCGTCTTTTGCAGCAGGTCGGGATTGGGAACGAAGTCCGCGTCGAGGATCAGCAAGAAATCGCCTTTTGCCATGCGGGTGCCGTTTTCGAGGGCGCCTGCCTTGTAGCCGGTGCGGTCGCTGCGATGGATGTGATCGGCATCAAAGCCGAGCGCCTTGAGGCGGCCGATGCCATCGCGGCAAATGTCGACTGTCTGGTCGGTCGAGTCGTCGAGAAGTTGGATCTGCAGTTTGTCCTTCGGGTAATCGAGCGCGGCGACCGCGTTGAGCAGGCGGTCGACCACATGCATCTCATTGAAGACCGGGAGTTGGACCGTGACGACCGGGAGTTCTTTGAAAAACGACTGCGGCTTCGGATGGTTGCGCGCGTGCTTGAGGTAGAGGAATACGATCGCAAGGCGGTGGGAGCCGAAGCCGGCGAGTCCGATGAGAACGAGAATGTACGCGGCGTACCAGATGGGCGAGGACCAGTCCATGAGGAGAAAAATCGAGTTGAGGGCGGTGGGTTTCGATTGTTTCAAAGAAGTTGAATATCAATCGTCTGCCCCCGGCAGTGAAGCAGTCGGGCGGGGGGGAGTCAAGCGCCGGAGGGCGCGAGAGGCCCCCGCATCCGCGTAGTCGTGGTCGGTGCAGGGGCGTGGTGATGGGCGATGCGCCGGATTATTCGCGGCGGTTGAGGGCCATCATGAGGAAGTAGAGCAGCTGGGCGATCGAGCCGACGGCGGCGGCGACATAGGTCATTGCGGCCCAGAAGAGTGCATTTTTGGCGCGTTCGTGTTCGATGCTCGCGGAGATGCCGCTGCGTTCCATCCAGGCGAGGGCGCGGTTGCTGGCATCAAACTCGACCGGGAGGGTCACGATCGAGAAGAGCGTGGTGACCGCGAAAAGGGCGACCCAGGTCCAGAGGATTGTGGGGTTGTTCATGAGGCTGACCCCGACGAGACCGGCGATCATGATGAAATTGAGGATCTTGCTCGAGAGTTGGACGGCAGGCACCATTTTCGAGCGGAAGGTGAGCCAGTGGTAGGCTTGCTGGTGCTGGATCGCGTGGCCGCATTCGTGGGCGGCGACGGCGGCGGCGGCGATCGAGTTCACATGATAGACCGGCTCGCTGAGGTTGACTGTCTTTTTGATCGGGTCGTAGTGGTCGGTGAGTTGGCCTTCGACGCTGATGACGCGGACATCGGTGATGCCGTTTTGGCGGAGCATCAGCTCGGCCACCTCGGCGCCGGTCATGCTGATGGGGATTTGAGAGTATTGGCTGAAGCGGCGCTTGAGCATGCCGCTGATGAGCAGGCTTGAGACCATGGTCACGCCGATGATGAGCATGTAGAGCGGTGAGAAGCCGCCGGGGGCCGGGGCCATTTGCGAGAGGATGGAGATTTCAGGAATCATGATGTGTTTATAGCAGGTGGGTGCTGGCATGTAAACGAATCCGTTGGGAAATTTGGTTCAAAAAATTTTCATCGGATTTCGAATTGTCGACATTAGCCTGAGTCATCCGCACCAGCCATGAAAATTGTTTTTCGCGTTAACTTCCACACCGATCCCGGCCAATCGCTTTGGCTCAAGCATGCCACCGTCCTTGGAGCAGGTTCCGCGAGGGTTGAGCAAGTGCTGCCGATGCGCTGGTTGAATGGCTCGCAGTGGGAGATTGGCGTTGATCTGTCGGGGGCTGGCACCCTGTGGGTGGAGTATTCTTATCAGCTGAGGCAGGAGGGGAATGGGGTCGAGCTCGGCGAATGGGATGGGCCGCGGGTGGTGGAGGTGGATTTTGCGAAGCATGATGTCGTGTTGCGGAGGGACACCTGGTGTTCGGCGGGCACGGTGGATCATGCGTTTGAGACCAAGGGCTTTGATGCGATTTTGCCGGTTCGCGGTCCATTTGCAGCGGCAGCCGTGCCGAAGGGGGCGAATCATGGATTCAGCCTGCGGATGGCGGCGGTGCCCGAGGGCATGGTGCCTTGCGTCCTCGGTGGGGTGCGGGAAATCGGTGATTGGGACTGGGCCAAGGCAGTGCCGATGAAGGAGATCGCGGCGAACCGTTGGGAAGCGAACCTTTACCTGCCGACCGACTGGCGCATCGAGTACAAGTACGGGCTTTGCGATGTGAAATCGGGTCGGGTCGTGTCGCTCGAGGCCGGTGAGAACCGCTCGCTTGAGCCAAGGGCATTGGCGCAGAGTCAGTGGACGGCGGTGAGTGACGAGGGTTACCGCCGCGATGGGGCGGGGCTTTACCGTGGGGCAGGGGTGGCGATTCCGGTGTTTTCCTTGCGCAGTGAAAACGGATTGGGTGTCGGGGAATTTGCCGACCTCAAACCGCTCGCTGATTGGGCATCACAAACTGGGCTAAAGCTCATTCAAATTTTGCCGATCAACGACACCACCTCGTCGCATGATTGGACGGATTCGTATCCGTATTCGGCGATCAGCGTCTATGCCTTGCACCCGATTTACCTGCGTCTTGATGACCTCGGCTATGCCATGCCGGCGGATTTTGCGAAGGAGCTCAAGGACGCGCGTGGGAAGTTGAATGCGCTTGCGCAAGTCGATTACGAAGGTGTGATGGCGGCCAAGACGCGCTTGCTCAAGCGGGTATTTGAAAAGCATGCCAAGGCGATCACCGCGTCGGCGGGTTTCAAAAATTTCCTCAAGGACAACCATCACTGGGTGCTTCCCTACGCGGTTTTTTGCGTGAAGCGCGACCACTATGGCACGGCGGACTTTTCGCATTGGGGCGAGTGGTCGGTATTTGATGCGAAAAAAGTCGATGTTCTCGCGGTCGCTTCGCATGCCGAGTGGCCGGAGGTTTCGTATCACATCTGGTTGCAATACGAGCTCGATCGCCAGCTTTCGCATGCGGTTGCGCACTTGCATGCCAAAGGGATCGCTCTGAAGGGGGATCTGCCGATTGGAATTGATCGTCAGTCCGTGGACGCGTGGTCGGCGCCGCATTTGTTCAAGATGGACGCGCAGGCCGGGGCTCCGCCGGATGCCTTTGCGGTGAAGGGACAAAACTGGGGTTTTCCGACTTACAACTGGGAGGTCATGCGCCGCGATGGTTACGCATGGTGGCGTTCGCGCTTCGAGCAGCTGAGCCGATATTTTGATGCTTACCGCATCGATCACATTCTCGGGTTTTTCCGCATCTGGCAGGTGCCCTACGAACAGGTCGAGGGCATCATGGGATGGTTTGATCCGGCGATGCCTGTGCACATCGATGAGATCCGCGGGCGTGGCATTGCGTTCGATTACGAGCGTTACTGCAGGCCATACATTCGCGAGCATTTCCTGTGGGAGAGATTCGGCGATCAGACGGGCGCGGCGAAAGAAGGCTATCTCGACGATTGCGGGCACGGAGTCTATCGACTCAAGGAGCATGTTTCGACCCAGCGCAAGATCGTCGATCATTTCGCAGCGATGAAGGATGGCGATGAGGCTGCGAAACAGCGGCTTTGCCAGGGCTTGTTGGATTGTGCGAGCGAGGTCTTGTTGCTCGAGGTGCCCGGCTCGCATGGTGCTCAGTTTCACCCGCGTTGTTCGATGCAGATGACGCGCTCGTATCAGGAGCTTGATGGCGACGCCAAGTGGCGCATCGAGGATTTGTATGTGGATTATTTTTACCGTCGTCAGGAAAGTTTCTGGCAGGCGCGGGGCTATGAAAAATTGCCGGCGATGAGAAAGGCCAGCCGCATGTTGCTGTGCGGTGAGGATCTTGGAATGGTGCCGGCTTGTGTGCCGGGTGTGATGAAAGAACTCGGCATGCTTTCGCTCGAGATTCAGCGCATGCCGAAGTCTTCCGATGTCGAGTTCTCCAACCCTGCATGGGCGCCGTACTTGAGTGTCGTGAGCCCATCGACCCACGACATGCCGACGCTGCGCGGATGGTGGCGGGAGAACATGCATGTGAGCGGTCAGTTTGCCTGGAAGATGCTCGGGGTGGCATTTCCGCCGACGGATCTGCCGGGCGACCTTGCGGCGCAAATCATTGATCAGCATCTCCATTCGCCGGCGATGTGGGCTATTTTCCCGTTGCAGGACCTGCTCGGCATGGATGAGCAGCTGCGCAATGCGGATGTCGATATTGAGCGGATCAATGTGCCGGCGATCATGCCTTTCTACTGGAGATACCGCATGCACCTCGGTCTCGATGGCTTGGCGAAGGCCAGCGGATTCAATGCGAGGTTGCGGGAAATGATCGGAAATTCAGGCCGCTGAGCGGCTCGAAAATTTCGTTGAGGATGCCTTGACCTGTCGGACGTGGGGGCAATAGGGTTCGCGCGGTTTAAGCCGAACACTTTTCCCAAACGACCGCCGATGAATATTCACGAATACCAAGCCAAGGAGCTTTTTGACCGATTTGGAGTTCCCAGCCCGAAGGGTGCTGCGGCATCGAGTGCCAAAGAAGCGGGCGACGCTGCAGCGGCGCTCGGAGTCAAAAACCTCGTCGTCAAGGCCCAGGTGCATGCTGGCGGACGCGGCAAGGGAGTTTTCAAAAATGGCTTCAAGGGCGGGGTTCATCTCGTCGAGTCGGCCGATAAGGCTGCGGAAGTCGCTGGCAAGATGCTCGGCGAAGTTCTCGTCACCAAACAAACCGGCGACGAAGGCCGCCTGGTGCGCAAGGTGATGGTCGCCGAATCGGTGGACATCAGCCGTGAACTTTATCTCGCCATCCTCGTCGATCGCCAGACCAGCAAGCCGGTGATCATCGTATCGACCGAAGGCGGCATGGACATCGAAGAGGTGGCCGAGCGCACGCCGGAGAAAATTTTGCGCGAGTATGTCAACCCGCTCGGCGGCTTGCAGGCTTATCAAGTCCGCAAGATGTGCAAGAAGCTCGATCTTCAAGCCCACGCCAAGCAGTTCAGCCAACTGATCAACGCGCTCTACAAGCTCTTCATCGCGCTCGATTGCTCGATGGTCGAGATCAACCCGCTGGTGGTGACCACCGACAACCAAGTTTACGCGCTCGATGCGAAATTCAACTTCGACGACAACGCGCTGTACCGTCATCCGGAAATTTCCGCGATGCGCGACCACGACGAGGAAGACCCGCGCGAAGTGGCGGCAGCCGCGCACGATCTCAATTACATCGGCCTCGATGGCAACATCGCTTGCCTTGTGAATGGTGCCGGACTCGCGATGGCGACCATGGACATCATCAAGCACCACGGCGGGGATCCGGCGAACTTCCTTGATGTCGGCGGTGGCGCTTCCAAGGACCAAGTGACAGCGGCCTTCAAGATCATCCTCGGTGATCCGAATGTGCGCGGAATTTTCATCAACATCTTTGGCGGCATCATGGACTGCAACATCGTCGCTGAGGGCGTGGTTGCTGCCGCGCGTGAGACCGGGCTCTCACTGCCGCTGGTCGTGCGTCTCGAGGGCAACAATGTCGAGGCCGGTAAGGCCACGCTCGCCGCATCGGGGCTCAACATCGTTTCCGCCGACGGCATGGATGACGGTGCCGCCAAGATTGTCGCCGCCGTTGCCTGATTTCATTTTCACAAACAACCGAAACTCCTTTCAACCATGTCCATTCTCATCGACGAAAACACCAAGGTGCTCATCCAAGGCATCACCGGAAGCTTTGGAGCGCGCCACACGCAGCTTTCACTCGAATACGGCACCAAGGTGGTGGGCGGTGTCACGCCGGGCAAGGGCGGGCAGAAATTTGAAAACACCGTGCCGATCTTCGACACTGTGTCCGAAGCGGTGCAGGAAACCGGTGCCACGGCATCGGCTATTTTCGTGCCGCCGGCCTTTGCGGCCGATGCGATTCTTGAAGCGGCGGATGCCGGTGTGGATTTGATCGTGTGCATCACCGAGGGGATTCCCGTGATGGACATGATGCGGGTCAAGGCGATGCTTGCCGGATCCAAGTCGCGCCTCGTCGGGCCAAACTGCCCGGGACTGGTGACGCCGGGTCGCGGTGAGAAAAGCCATGGCGGTTGCCGCATTGGCATTGCGCCTGGATACATTCACAAGCGCGGCAATGTCGGTGTGGTTTCGCGTTCCGGCACGCTGACCTATGAAGCCGTGTGGCAGTTGACGCAACTCGGTTATGGCCAGAGCACCTGCGTGGGCATTGGCGGTGATCCGATCAATGGCACCTCGCACCTCGATGTGCTTCAAATGTTCAACGAAGATCCTGAAACCGAAGCCATCATTTTGATCGGCGAAATTGGCGGCAATGCCGAGGTTGAGGCCGCGCGTTGGGCCAAGGAAAATTGCAAGAAGCCGATTGCCGGATTCATTGCCGGTGCGACCGCGCCTCCGGGGCGTCGCATGGGTCATGCCGGTGCGATCGTTGGTGGCGAAGAAGACACCGCTCAGGCGAAAAAGCGCATTCTTGCCGAGTGTGGAATCGCTGTGGCCGAGACGCCGGGCGTGATGGCAAGGACGCTGCTCAATGCTTGGGGCAAGTGATCAGGCTGTGCGCCTTTAGGCGCCGCTTTTTTCACGCCACCACATGCACGCCGTGCGGATTGATCCGCGAGACATAGGCTTGGCAGTTGATCGGAATCGCGGAGAACACCTTGCTGATCGCATCCGCGACCTTGCGTGCGATTTCTTCGCCTTCGCAAAGCGCGAACACCGAGGGACCTGCACCGGAGATGGAAAACCCGAGTGCGCCGGCGGCGAGGGCTGCTCGTTTGGCTTTGTAGAAATCCGGGATGAGCTTTTGGCGGCGTGGCTCGGCGATCACATCGTGGATCGAGCGCGAGATGAGGCCGTAGTCTTCCTGGATGATGCCGCAGAGGAGTCCGCCGAGGTTGCCGATTTGCTGGGTGGCGTTTTCGAGCGGGATTTCCTTGGGGAGAATTTCGCGGGCGACCTTGGTGAGGATCTCGATGTCCGGATGCACCACTGCGGCCCAGAGGTTTTTCGGCGGGGCGATTTGTGCGAAGTCGAGTTCTTCGTTGGAGCGAATGAAAACGATGCCGCCGAGCAGGCAGGGCGCGACATTGTCGGCATGCCATGCGCCATCGGCTGAAGCCTCGCCGGCCATGGCAAAGGGAAGCAGTTGTTTTTTGCTGAGAGGTTCGCCGATGAGTTTGTTGACGGCGTAAGCGCCGGCAACCGCGGACGCTGAAGAAGATCCGAGACCCGAGCCGAAGGGCATTTTCTTGTGGATCTCCATCTCGATGCCGCGATCGGTCATGCCGAGGTGCTTGAGCAAATCGAGGGCGGCGACGCCGGCGGTGTTTTGCGTGGGATTTTTTGGCAGTTTGCCGTCATCGCCGGTGATCTTGGTGATCTGCAATCCGGGTTTGTTTGAATGGCGTACGACGATCTCGTCGCCGGGTGAGTCGATGGCAAAGCCGAGCACATCGTAGCCGCAGGCGACATTGGCGACGGTGGCGGGGGCAAATACGCGGATTTCGGAAGAGGAGGCCATGGGGTGGTAAAGCGGTTGTGCTGTATGCGTGACAGCGGGAGAGTCATGGAGCGGGACTTGGCATTGTTCAAGCCCGGAAAGCGGCGGAGCGTGCGGCGATCGGTTTTCAGAACAGCCACCACGAGCGGCGTTTGCGTTTGTAGGATCCGTCGCCGACCGATAGTACTTCGATGCGGGTGGTGGTGAGGCCCTGATCGTAGAAGCCAAGTTTTTTGGCAGCGCGCGGGGTCACATCGAGGTGGCGTCCGGCGATGAAGGGTCCGCGGTCATTGATGCGGATTTTGAGGGATTTGCCATTCTCGAGGTTGGTGACTTTGACGAGGCAGGGCAGGGGTAAAGTTTTGTGTGCGCCGGTGAGGTGCCATGGCATCACTTTTTCGCCGATCGATGTATTGCCGCGTCGGATGCCGAAGAAGGTGGATTCGTTGTACCACGAGCAGGTGCCGGACTCCTCGAATTTCAGCGCGGCCTTCACGCTCATCGGTTCATACGACTCGCCTCGCACCGTGTAGGGCCTTGTCATGTATCCCTCATAGCCCGACGGTCGGGAGCTGCATGAGCAGAGAATAATCGAAAATGCGCATGCGATGCCGGCGGCCTGAAGCATCTGACGCATGATGAGTGCGGAGGAATTAACCTTTCCGTTCGCGCACCACGCGTAGGCTTGTGGCGACCTGATCCTTGAGTTTGAGGCCCGGCTTGAACTTCACGGTCGCACGGGCGGGGATCTTGACAGTTTTGCTTGGTTGCTTCGGATTGCGGCCGATTTTTGCTTTCGTTTCGCGAACTTGAAAGGTGCCGAAATTGCGCATCACCACTTGGTCACCATCGGCCAGAGAATCGGCAACGACGACGATGAGCCGTTGGATGACTTCCAGCACATCCTGTTGGGAGAGCGAGTGTCCTTCGGTGCCGAGTTGCTCGGTGATCTTGATGGCCAGTTCTCGTTTGGTGATGGTGGGCATGGGCTGATGGCGATGGGCTTTGAAAGTTGGGGGGCGCGAAGTTTACAAATTTGAAAAGGGCTTGTCGCTATAAATATGCTATCAATGCAGGGTTTTGAGGCCTCTCGTTAGGGTGTAGCAATTCCAGTGCCATGTGTGGGGTAAAGCGCGGGGCATGGCTCAGGGCTCTTCCTCTTCCCCGGGGGGGTGGCCGCTTGCGGGCTTTCCGAGGACCTTGGTGGTTGTGCGAAAATGGAGTTTGGCGGCCTTGCCGAGGGCATCGGGACCGTGGCGTGCGATGAGTTCGCGGGCAGCCTTGATGACGCTATCGGAAGCGCCGAGCGGGAGCTTCACGCCTGCGGCGGCGGAGGTTTTGTCCATCCAATCGACGAAGCGTTCGCGTGCGAGGATCGAGGCCGCGGCGACTGCCGTGTCGGACTCGCCCTTGGTGCGTTGGTCGAGCTGGATCTTGAGGCCTTTTTCGCGAAGCGCGCGCTGGAGGACCTCGGGTCGGGCGAATTGATCGCTGAGCGTGCGTGGGCATTCGGGCCTTGCGGCGCAGAGTTTTTCGATCACGCGGGCGTGACCCCATGCCAGCAGGCGGTTGAGGTTTTTGAACGAGGCGTGCATCTCGTTGTAACGCTCGGGGCCGATTGATACGACTTCGTACGCGCAGCCGGGGGTGGCGCGGATGATGTCGGCGAGTTTGCGGATGCGGTCGCTGCCGGTGATGCGCTTCGAGTCCATGATCCCGGCGGCGATCAGGTGGCGGGTGATCGCGGCGTCGGTGTAGACTCCGGCGATGACGAGCGGGCCGAAGTAATCTCCCTTGCCGCTCTCATCGATGCCGAAGTGCGGGGAGAAATGCTCCGGGTCGAGTACCTCTTCGTAGCCGATGCGAGCTTCCTTGAGCACTTCCGGTTCGAGGGTGAAGCGGACAAAGTCCTCGGTGTCTTTTCCTTGGACGAGCACCTTTGGGCCTTTTTCGTAGGCCGTGACATTGAGCTTTGCCTTGCGTGCGGAAAAGAGCGCGTGCTCCTTGGCGACAAACTCAAAGCCGTTTTGCTCCAGCACCTGGCGCAGGGTCTTGACCTGATCCGATGTGAGTGGCGCGGTGAAGGTGTTCACTGTTGCTGATTGTTGCCCGTTAGATTTTGGAATCAAGCCGCGAGGCGATGCATGCGGCGTTGAGTTGATTCGGATGATCGATCATGTGGGTGGCACCTGCTTCAATGAGGCGATTACGATCGTGGTAGCCCCATGTCACGGCGATCGCGCGCATGCCGGCGCGGCGGGCGGTCTCGAGGTCCATGGTGGAATCGCCGATGACGATGCAATCCTGCGGCGCGTGGCCGGTCATTTTTGCAATTTCGAGAGCACCCTGCGGTTCGGGTTTGTGGGGGATGCCATCGCGTTGGCCTAGAACGGCGGCAAACTCGATCGTGGGAAAAACGCGTTTCGTCATCGCGGTGGTGAACGCGTGGGGTTTGTTGGAAAGCACGGCTAGCGGGTAGCCTGCTTCGTTAAGTGACTCGAGGGCCTCAGTGATGCCTTCGTAGGCACGAGTGCCGCTTTGCCAATTGGCGTCGTAGTGACCTTTGAAGCTATCGATGATCGAGGCGGCGAGGGTTGGTTCATGCGTTTCGCCGAGCGCGCGTTTCACCAGCATCACGACCCCATCGCCGACGAAATTGCGCACGGTGGATGGCGGGTGGGTCGCTTGTTTGTGCTCTGCGAGGCTGTGGTTGAGCGATGCGGCGATGCCTGTGAGCGAGTCGACGAGTGTGCCGTCGAGGTCGAGGATGAGCAGAGGTTTCACCTGCCGAGCATGGGGGCAATCTCGCCTTTTGTGAAGGATGGCGAGCGAAGAATTTGGATCGATGCTCAGTATCCGATCAGTGCGATCAATTCCGAGTCGCTGAGCTCATCGATGTGGTCGATTGAGGCGATGAGGTTTTCCATGTCGGTGTCCTCCTCGATTTCGGCGCTTAGAGCTGAATCGTCGGGAAAGGGTGTGTTGTCCGAGCTAGGAAAAAATGCGATGACCAGAGCGGCGAGGGCCGCGGCGGTGCCTAGGCCGGTCAGCGGGGCTGGGGCGAACAGGGATTTCCACCATGAAACATTTGGCGAGCTGTTGCGCGCTGCACGAAGGGCATTTTCGGTAAAGCGCGGACTTGCCTTGGGCGCGGGTGCGGCGTCGAGTAGATTCCAGACGGGGTCCGATTCCCATGCATCTTCGGGCTGATTTTTGTTCGCTTTCATCGCAACGCACGATCCAACCCCGTAAGGGCGGAAAAGTTGCGTCATTTCATCACGCGGGAGAAATTTTGTGTCTCGGTGTTGGCTTTGGGCGTGAAAAACCTTCCACGGCGCGGGTGCCATAGTTCAGTCTCCGGCCATGAACGACTCGATCTCTTCACTGACCGCGCGAATCCAAGATTTTGTCGATGCCCGTGAGTGGCGTCAGTTTCACAACCCCAAGGATTTGTCGGTGGCGATCGCGGCGGAGGCGGGCGAGTTGATGCAGCATTTCGTGTGGCAGCAGCCCGAGCAGATTGATGCCCGGCTGGAGCGCAACCGTGATGAGATCGCCTCGGAAATCGCCGATGTCGCGATTTTGTTGTTCGAATTTGCCGACAATCTTGGGTTCAAGCTTGGCGATGTGATGGCCGAGAAAATTGCCCGCAATGAACAGCGTTATCCGGTGGCCAAGTCGCGAGGCAACAACCTCAAGTATTCCGAGCTGTGACAGATGTGCGGGCGGGTGTTTTTTTTCAGTTCCGCGCTTGGCGCACGGCGGAGGATCGATAGTTTGCACGCATGTCGAAATACGCAGGAGAGTTGGTCTTGGTGGTGAAGCGCGAGTTGTTTGAGGAGCTCGGAGTTTTTGAGGGGCTTCGCACGGACGGCATGGATGTGGCAGTCGGGCGTTTGCTGGATCCCGCGAATCATTTTTTCATGGATCGCGCCGAGGCCGAGGAGGATCCGTCATTCAAGCAGCTCATTCCCTACTGCGTGTTCCGTCATGGTGAACGCATCCTGCATTACACGCGTGGGAAATCCGGCGGTGAGAGCCGACTGCATGCGAAAATTTCCGTGGGCGTCGGTGGTCACATCAATCCTGTGGATGCCGACAGCGGCCGAACCGGGCCCGAGGTCTACCACGCTGCCGTAGCACGCGAGCTTGAGGAGGAACTCGAGCTTCCCGGTGGCCACAGCCAGCGGATCATTGGCTTGCTCAACGACGATTCCAATCCGGTGGGCAGGGTCCATTTGGGCATCGTGCACCTGATTGATCTCGAATCCGACGCCGTTTCCTCGCGTGAGGATGCGCTGGCGAATCTCGGGTTTTCGCCGCTGGCAGATCTCAATAGCGAACACTTCGAGCGGCTTGAAACCTGGTCGGCATTTTGCGTGCGCCATTTGGCTGAAATGGGCGACTGAGATTTTCCGATCGCATCCGGCTTGGCACGCGGTGTGCTAATTTTTGCGCAGTTTGGAATTCCGTCCAATCATTGCCTTTATCGCGGTATGGCGGAACTTTGGTGTGGCAGGGGAGCTGACGACTGGTCAATTTCCCTCTGGCTGCACCGACTGCCAACGATCATAAAGCAATGCCCAAGAGCCGAAAGCCCAACAATCCACGCATCCTGATTGTCACCCCGGAGATTACTTATCTCCCGCAGGGCATGGGCAACATGACGCAAAGGATGTCGGCCAAGGCCGGTGGTCTTGCGGATGTGTCGGCTTCGTTGGTGTCGGCGCTGTTCGAGCTTGGAGCCGATGTCCATGTCGCGCTGCCGAACTACCGGCGGATGTTTCAAGGCGACGTCTTTTCGCTGCACGAAAAGGAGCTGAGAAAATACCACGAGGTGCTGCCGGGCTCGAACATTCATTTGGCTGAGGACAGGATCTTTTATTACCGCGATCAGGTTTACAGCGGCTATTCCGACGAATCGATGAACATCGCGTTGGTGTTCCAGCGGGAAGTCATCAACCACATCATTCCCTTGGTGAGGCCGGATTTGATTCACTGCAATGATTGGATGACGGCGCTGATTCCGGCGATGGCCAAACGGCGTGGGATCAAGAGCCTTTTCACCGTCCACAACATTCACACTCGCGAGGTGCCGCTGCCACGCATCGAGGAATCCGGCATCGATGCGGCGGAGTTTTGGATGAATTTGTATTTCTGCGGGCTGCCGCAAAATTATGACCACGCCCGTTCGCAGATTCCGGTCGACCTCTTGGCCTCGGGGATTTTTGCCGCGCATTACATCAACACCGTGAGCCCGAGGTTTTTGTGGGAAATCGTCGAGGGCTGGCACTCGGTGGTGCCGGATTCCGTGCGCGTCGAATTGCGCAACAAGTTTCATGCGGGCTGTTCGGCGGGTATTCTCAACGCGCCCGATCCGACTTACCATCCGGCGACCGATGATGCCTTGGTCGCGCGCTTCACGAGCGAAGATGCAATGGCCGGCAAGGCGGCGAACAAAGTAGCCTTGCAGCAGGAGCTGAAACTGAAGGTCGACCCCGATGCGCCGATGTTTTTCTGGCCTTCGCGGCTCGATCCATTCCAGAAGGGTCCGCAGCTTCTAACAGAAATTTTGCATCAGGTCGTGTCCGCTTATTGGGATCGGAATTTGCAAATTGTCGTGGTCGCCAATGGCCCGCATCAGCCGTGGATCCGCAAGATCATCACCGACTTCAATCTACAGGAACGCGTCGCCGCGGTTGACTTCGACGAGCGTCTTTCGCGTCTCGCTTACGCTGCGTCCGACTTCATGTTGATGCCATCGTTGTTCGAGCCCTGCGGTCTGCCGCAAATGACGGCACCGATTTACGGCTCCTTACCGGTGGTGCATTCGACCGGTGGATTGTACGACACGGTGCGTGTGCTCGATGTGGAAAAATCGACCGGCAATGGATTCCGCTTTGATTGTTATGGTTCCGATGGCCTGCGTTGGGCGATCGACCAGGCAATGGCATTTCATGCCTTGCCCGCGGAGGTCCGCGCGCGCGAGATCAGCCGCGTGATGGTCGAAAGCGTCCGTGAATTCAGCCACAAGGAAGTGGCGAGGCGCTACATCGACATTTACGAGCAGATGCTCGAGAGGCCGCTAGTCGAGACCGAGTCGGGCGAAGCGATCAAGGCGATGGCGGCGGGGAAACAGGATTGAGCTCCTGCAATTTTCTCAGCGCTGCACCACCGATTGTTTCCACAGCGGCGATGGTGGCAATTCGTTGGGCCTGCAGATGATCATGCCGGCGTGCTTTGAATTTTCGTTGAGGTAATCGGTGATCGGGCGGTCGATGATGGTCATGCGGCCCTTGTCGCGATCGGAAGTGGCATGGGCGAAATGAGCGCGGTTGTTGACCCGCATGATGAGACCGACATGCGATGTGTAGCCGTAGGGGCCTTTGGTGGTGATGGCGCAGATGTCGCCATTTTGAAGGTAGGCTTCGGCCGCACGGGCCTTGGACTTCGGAACATGATAGACCGGCAGTCTTGAGACTTGGGATTCGATGCTGCCCATGGGCTCGATGAGTGACGGGGTTGAGCGCAGGTAGCGGTAGCTTTTCCACTGCACGGTCATCTCGCGGATTTCGCGTTGAATGCGAACGGCACCGGGAAGGCGGTTGGTGATGTTGGTGGCGTAGCCGCGTTTTTGGTTGTCGTAAAAAACCTCTTCGAGGTGGTGCATGCGGCTCAGATAGCTGCCGGTGCAGATGCCGTTGCGATAGCGCTCGATCTCGACCATGTGCAGTAGGTGGGCCGGCTTGTAGGGTGGCGGCTGGTGCCTCAGCATGCGGGCGAAGGCGAGGGCGTTCTCGTAATAAGTCCAGCAGTCCATCGCCTTGAGATTCACGACCGGCGACTCGGTGATGTCGTCTACCTCGAGCGTGTAATTCACATAGGGCGTGCCGACCAACTCACGGGCGACGCGCACGGTGCGATCGCTCAACGGTAGGCTTCGCCAATTTTCCCTCTCGGCCTTGGCGACGAGGGCGTAAAATTTCGATTCGCCCTTGAACACCGTCGACATCGGCAGTCGTGCCGGGCTCGGTGGCGGGACCGCCCGCTGCGCCGATGCGAGTCCGGCAGTGAGTATCAGCAACATGGCAAGCAGGGCGGGGCGCATGCACATTTCTACGCTCGGATGGGCATTTGGCAAAGTGGCAATGCAGGAAAGGGCTGAAATTGATACGGGAATCCTGATTTTCAGCATACGGAAATCGATCTTGCCGAGCTGGGCATGAAAGGGCTTAAATTCGTTCAACCAATCGATCATGGCAGCAAAAGACAACAGAAAGCGCGGGGTGGCGGATGAGGCGTCCCGCTGGTCGAACGAGGTGGTCGGGATCATTCTGATCGCGGCTGGCCTGATGTTGCTGCTTTCCCTCGTGCGCTACAGTCCGGCGGACTTGCCGCGTTGGGGATTTCTTGAGGCCTTTGCATCGAAGTCGGGGGCGAAGGGGGAAAACCTGATTGGCCCGGTCGGCGGCATTCTCGGATTTTTGCAGATCCTGCTTTTTGGTGCGGCAGCGGCGATCGCGCCGGTGGGCCTGATTTGGTTTGGCATCCTCAAGCTCGCGCTCGACGGCCGTCTGTGGCCGCGGCCGTTGGTGGGCTTTGCGGTGTTGTTGTTGAGCGGCGCGATTTTTCTCGATGCGGCCGATTGGTTTTTCACCGAGTGGGCCGAGCGTTGCAATTTGCCGAGCCCCGGTGGTGTGGTGGGAAATGGTTTGGGCGGATTTGTGATGATCGGCCTGTTGGGACGCACGGGCACGCTGATTGTGACAGGCGCGGCCTATCTGGTGGCGATGATTTTGATCACGGGTCAGCAGCCGGTGGCATTCGTGAAAGCTTGCTCGCGGGCCGCATGGGAGAAATTTGGGGAGTGGTGCGAAAAGCGTGAAGAAGCTGATGAACTTGCGGCGAAGGAAGCGGAGTTTGTGACCGAACGCGAGCGTCAACGCGAACAGCGGCGCAAGGATAGGGAAGCCCAGAAGGCAGCCGAAAAAGCCGAAGAGGAAGCGCGGCAACCGATGCTGCCGCTGCGCGAAACTCCGACGCCGCAGATCATCGATGCCTCACAGCGCCGAGCGAACGAGCCTTTGCTGCCGGGCACCAAGCCCTTTGAGCGCAAGAAGCCTTCACATCAGTTTCTATCGGTCAGCGGGTTCGAAAACTACGAGCTGCCGGGCTTTGATTTGCTCGATGCGATCGACACGGAAGATGCGCCGGAGACCAATCGCGATGAGCTGATTGAGACGCAACGGGTCATCATCGATACGCTCAAGGCCTTTGGCATTGATGTCACTGCGGGCGATATCACGCGCGGCCCGACGATCACGCGCTACGAAATTTACCCGTCGACAGGCTTGCGCGTTTCGAGGATTTCGCAGCTCGAGGCCGACCTCGCACGCGCCACCCGCGCGGAACGGATCAACATTCTCGCGCCGATACCCGGCAAGGACACGGTCGGCATCGAAATTGCTAACAGCCAGAAGATCGCCGTGCCGCTGCGCGAGTTGCTGCACGATCCGGAGTTTCGCTCGGCGAAGAAGAAAATCCCGCTCGCGCTCGGCAAGGATGTCTATGGCCGCGCAGTCATCGGCGATTTGGCAGCCATGCCGCATTTGCTCGTCGCGGGAGCGACCGGCTCGGGCAAGTCGGTGTGCATCAACTCGATCATTGCCTCGATGCTTTTCAAATTCGGCCCCGACGAACTTCGCTTCATCATGGTCGACCCGAAGGTGGTCGAAATGCAGATGTACAACCGCCTCCCGCACCTCGTCGTGCCGGTGGTGACCGACCCGAAAAAAACCGTCGCCGCGCTCAAGTGGGTGGTGAACGAAATGGAGAAACGCTACCGGATCTTTGCCAAGGAAGGGGTTCGGAATTTCGATGGATTCAACAACCGTGTGCGGCCGGATAAATCGGCGCCGGTTGAGCAGGAGCTGCAATTCGCTGCGGAGGAAGAGGAAGAAGAAGTCGACGAGGAGGCAATCGAGGAAATTGCCTCGGCGCTCGAGTCCGGCGACCTGATGCCCGAGGAGGATGAAGAGGAAATGGAGATCGAAGAGGAGAAAATTCCCGATCGTTTTCCATACATCGTGGTGCTCATCGACGAGTTGGCCGACCTCATGCAGACCGCTCCGGCGGATGTCGAAATGTGCATCGCGCGCATCGCGCAGAAGGCCCGCGCGGCAGGCATTCATTTGATCATTGCGACGCAAACACCGCGCGCGGATGTGGTCACTGGCATCATCAAGGCAAACATTCCCTCGCGCATCGCGTTCCAAGTTTCGTCGCAGCTCGACTCGCGCGTGATCCTCGACACGAAGGGCGCGGAGAAACTCGTCGGCAAGGGCGACATGCTTTACCTGCCACCCGGCTCGGCCAAACTCGAGCGCTCGCAGGGGGCGTTTGTCACCGATGCTGAAGTCGAACGCATCATCGATCACTGCGCAGCGCAGGGTGCGCCGAAGTTTGAGACCGACATCCAGGCATCAATCAACAGCGCCGACAATGAGGACGAAGAAGAAGTCTCTGACGCCGATGAGGAATTGATCATGAAGTGCATCGAGGTCGTGCGGCAGGAGCAAAAGGCCAGCACCTCGCTGCTTCAGCGCCGCCTGCGTCTCGGTTACACGCGTGCGGCGCGGATGGTCGACATCCTCGAGCAACGCGGCATCGTCGGACCGGGTGAGGGTGCCAAGCCCCGCGAGGTGTACCTGAAATGACCTGCGATGCGCTGGGTTTGGCGAAAATCCGCCATCCTGTCATTTTCGTGTTGTCAAAATCCAGCGACCCCACTTAGATTCCTGCCCGCCCGCAAGGGAGTGTATGGCTCGATAGCTCAGTTGGTAGAGCAGCGGATTGAAAATCCGCGTGTCGCTGGTTCGATCCCGGCTCGAGCCACCACCTTTCCCCCAGTTCCTGCATATTTCTCGCAGTGTGAATGTTTCCCAAAGGGTTCCCTGGCTCACCAATGCGTCGCGGCGCACGCGTTATCTGATCGGTGTTTCTGGCGGCGCGGATTCGGTGGCGATGCTTCACTTGCTGGTTGATGCGGGATTTCAAAATTTGGTCGTCTGCCACCTCGACCATCAACTGCGCGGCAGGGCCTCCAGCGTCGATGCGCGTTTTGTCGAAAAACTTGCCGAAAAACTCGGACTGACCTGTGAGATCGGCCGCAGCGACATCCGCCAGCGGATGAAAGAATCCGGCGAGTCGATGGAGACCGCCGCGCGTCATGCAAGGCATGCATTTTTCGCCGACTGCGCCACCAAGCACCGCTGCCGCAAGGTGTTGCTCGCGCATCATGCGGATGATCAGGCGGAGACGGTGCTGTGGAATTTGCTGCGCGGATCGCACGGACTCAAGGGCATGCGCGAGGTGCAAAAGATCGTGTTGCCCGACCGCCGCACGCTTGAATTGCATCGGCCCTTGCTCGCGCTGCGACATGCCGAGTTGGTGGGGTGGTTGCAAGAGCGTGGACTTGCCTGGCGCGAAGACGCGAGCAACAGCGAACCGGTCGCGGTGCGCAACCGCCTGCGAAACGAGGTGTTTCCATTGATGAATGAAATTTCCGGCCGCGATGCGGTTGCCGCCTTCGTCCGCGCGGCGGCGGATTTCAGCGAATGCGAGAGCGTCATTCACGAGCAACTCGACAGCGTCAATTTACTCGATCCGCAAGGAAGGCTTCACCTGCCCACGCTCAAAAAACTAAGCCCGACCCTGCAACGCGCCGCGCTGCCAAAATTTCTCAGCGCCGCCGGCATCAGCAACATCGACCGCCGCATGATCGATCAAGCTCTCGCCATGCTCGAACCCGGCGGCAGCGCGGCCCACAATCTCCCCAGCGGCAAACGCCTCCGCCGCAAAGAGGGAAGAATGTGGGTGGAGTAGGGGAATTCCAAAAATCGCTCGATAAAAATCAGCGACGTCGATATGGTTTTTTTGATTTTGCTGATTTCCGCGTCAGCGATCGTTGAATCCAATGAATGCCGATGAATGACTCTCCCCACAAAGCCTGGCTTGTATCGGCGGATATGGGCTATGGTCACCAGCGCGCGATTTATCCGCTGAAGGATCTCGCTGACGAGGAAATCATCACCGTCGGATCTGGTGGAAGAATCTCACAATCGGAGCGCAAACTGTGGCGTAACCTGTTGGGGGTTTACGAATTTTTTTCACGCGCCAAAGGCATTCCCTTGATTGGTCCTCCGCTGTTTTCCTTGCTCGATTCGATGCTGAAGATTCCGTCGATCTATCCCATGCGGAATCTTTCCAGCACCACATTCCAAGTCAATTTGCTCGAGTCGCAGATCGATAAGGGCCTGTGCAAGGGCATGCTTGAAATCACCTCGGAAAAAAACATTCCGATCATCACTTCCTTTTATGCCTCGGCGATTGCAGTGGACCGAAAGGGATTCAACCGGGTCTATTGCATCATCTGCGATGCGGACATCAACCGGGTCTGGGTTGCAAAAACCCCGTGGGAAAGCCGGGTGGAATATTTTGCGCCCTGCGGCAAAGCGGCTCACCGCCTGAAGGCCTACGGTGTGCCGGAGGAAAGAATTCATCTCACCGGTTTTCCGCTGCCCACCGGCCTTCTTGGCGACGAAAATTTGTCCGTGCTCAAGCGAGATCTGGGTCAGCGGCTTTTTCACCTCGATCCCTTGGGGAAATTTCGGGCCCGCCATGGTCGGAATGTGGAATATTTCCTCGGTAAGGAGAATTGCGTCTTCAGGAATGACAGGAAACTGACGATCGCTTTCGCCGTTGGAGGTGCCGGCGCCCAGAAAGAGATCGGCCGCAGAATTGCACATAGCCTGAAGGCAAAATTGCAGGCGGGTGAGCTGAGATTGATCTTGGTCGCTGGGATCAGAAAGGAAGTCAAAGAGTACTTCGAGGAGACCAAAGCGCAGGTCGACCCCGGTGGTGACGCGATCAGGATCATTTATTCCGAATCGCTTCACGAATACTTCGACCTCTTTCACAACGCGCTGCACGAAACCGACATCCTTTGGACCAAGCCAAGTGAGCTGTCATTTTATTGCGGACTTGGAATGCCCATCGTGGTTTGCCCAAGCATTGGCTCGCAGGAAAAATTCAACAAGATGTGGCTAAGAGAAATCCGGGCCGGCGTGAAACAGGAAAATCCGGATTATACCGATCAATGGCTGTTCGACTCGCTGCACCGCGGCACCCTCGCCGAATGCGCCTGGGATGGATTTCTAAAAACGCGCAAACTTGGCTCGTTCAATGTAAGGCGAGTGATCGAAAACGGCTATCTTGAGCGGGCCAACGATCCGGTGATGCGGTGATGTCGTTACTTTATGCCCCCAAGGGCAAAGACCTCGCCAAAACGCCTTATCTTTCCTGCGAGTATCGAATTCAATTAAATCGCCATTTATGACGATTAGTATTGCTTTTATTCGATAAATCGCCATATTTGACGTGTTATGAAGATTGAGCCACAGCTGACCGACGAGGCCGTTCTCCAAGAATTGGGCGGGCGTCTGACGCAGTCGCGGATCGGGCACAATCTGACGCAGGCAGCCCTGGCGGAACAGGCGGGTGTGTCCAAGCGGACGGTCGAGCGGCTGGAATCGGGCGAGGTGGCGACGCAGCTCTCGGGATTCCTGCGGGTCTGTCGAGTGCTGGGTTTGCTGGAGCGGTTCGAGATGCTCCTGCCCGAGCCGACACCCGGGCCGATTGCGCAGCTCAAGCAGCAAGGCCGGAAGCGGCAGCGGGCGACGGGCAAGAGGACGACGGCCGGTGCGCCGAAAAAATGGACATGGGGTGGAACGCCATGATCGCTAAGGTCCAGCTCTGGGGACGGACCATCGGCGCGGTGTTGCTCGACGAAGGGCGGGATGTGGCGGCGTTTCAGTATGATCCGGAGTTCGCGCGCAGCGGGATCGAGCTTTCACCGCTGTCGATGCCCTCGAGCAAGCGTGTCCATGAGTTTCCGGCGCTGCCGCGGAACACATTTCACGGACTGCCCGGGCTGCTGGCGGATTCGCTGCCGGACAAGTTCGGCAACGCACTGATTGATGCCTGGCTTGCCACCCAAGGCCGCACGCCGGAGAGCTTCAGTGCGGTCGAGCGTCTTTGTTACACCGGCACGCGAGGCATGGGGGCGCTGGAGTTCGCACCGGTGCTCGGGCCGAAGGCGCGCAAAGCGTCGAAGATCGAGGTGGACGCGCTGGTGCGGCTGGCGGGCGAGGTGCTGACGCATCGCTGCGATTTGCAGGGGCATTTTCACACGGCGGGAAAAGAGAAGGCGCTACGCGACATCCTGAGCGTGGGCACATCCGCCGGCGGGGCGCGGGCCAAGGCGGTGATCGCGTGGAATAGCACGACGAACGAGGTGCGCTCCGGTCAGATCGCGGCGGGCGAAGGGTTTGATTATTGGCTGCTGAAATTCGACGGCGTGGCGGGCAACAAGGACAAGGAACTCGAAGACCCGAAGGGCTACGGGGCGATCGAGTTTGCGTATCACCTGATGGCGAAGGCGGCAGGGATCACGATGAGTGAGTGCCGATTGCTTGAGGAGAGCGGACGGCGGCATTTCATGACGCGGCGCTTCGATCGTCTGTCAGGCGGGGAGAAACTTCACATGCAGTCGCTCTGCGCGCTGGCGCATTTTGATTTCAACTCGGCTGGGGCCTACAGCTACGAACAAGCGCTGCTGACCATTCGCCAGCTCAAGCTGCCCATGGCCTCGGTGGAGGAGCAGTTCCGTCGGATGGTTTTCAACATCGTGGCGCGGAATCAGGATGACCATGTGAAGAACATCGCGTTCCTCATGAACCAGCAGGGAGAGTGGTCGCTCGCACCAGCCTTTGATGTGACCTACAGCTACAATCCGAGCGGCGCATGGACGGCCATGCACCAGATGACGATGAACGGAAAACGCGACGGCTTCACGCTCGCGGATTTTGAAACATGTGCCAAAGCTGCGGTCATGAAGCGCGGACGGGCTGCGGCGATTCTTGATGAGGTCGTGGCAGCGGTGGAACAGTGGCCGAAGTTTGCGGAAAAAGCGAAGTTGACCGAAAAATTACAGGGCAAAATCCACAAGGCGCAGCGTCTTTCATTTCCGAGAAAATGAATGTCGATCGCCTCAGATACCACGATTCCATCTCCGATGCTGTGGCAGATCTCGGCAAGCCCGAGGAAATCGGAAAAGTGTTCGCCAGTTTTCAGAGGTATCTCTACGAGCAGGTCGCTTGATGGCTCATTTTTCGAAATCCGTTCCCTGATTCAGCGCGTGGATGACTTCGCCGTTGGGTGAATGGAAGCTGTAGGATTGGCGGAGGGTTTCGTTGAGGTAGGATTTGGCGTTGGCGATGGCGACGGGAAGTGTTTCACCGAGGGCGAGTTGGGCGGTGATAGCGGCGGAGAGGGTGCAGCCGGTGCCGTGGGATGCTTGGACAGTGAGGCGTGGTGAGCTGAAGCGTTGGATGCCATTTGCATCGGCGAGGGCATCGATGCATTCGGGGTGGTCGAGGTGACCGCCTTTCAGCAGGACGGCGGTATGGCATTTTTGTTGAAGCTCGATGGCGGCGGCATCGAGTTCGGATTCGTGGGCGATGGTTTTGCCGAGCAGGGCCTGGGCTTCGTGGAGGTTGGGGGTGATGAGGGTGGCGACGGGAAAGAGCAGTTCGCGATAGGCATCGATCGCATCGGGTTCGAGCAAGGGGTCGCCGGTTGAGGCGATCATCACCGGGTCGACGACCAACTGAAGCTGCGGGTAGTTGCGTAGCACGCGCGCGGTGGTTTCGATGTGGGCGGTGCTGAGCAACATGCCGGTTTTTGCGGCGCGCAGGGGGAAGGAATCGAGCATGAGGCTCAGCTGATCCTCGAGCATCGCGGGTGGCACCGCATGCACGGCGCGTACAGTGAGTGCGGTTTCCGAAACCACGCAGGTGATGGCCGTGAGCCCGTGGACTTGGAAGTGCTGGAAGGTCTTGAGGTCGGCCTGCGCGCCGGCACCAGCGGAGCAGTCGGATCCGGCAATGGTCAGTGCGGCGGGGATCGTGCGTTGCATGCCCATGACTAACCCCATCGCGCGGTGGCGCAAACTTCTTTCATGCTTGGCAAGGGGTGAGGGACTGCCAATTTTGAGCTGCAATCCTATCACTCTGTTCATGCCCCGAAAAAAACAGTCCCCAAACCCTTCCGAGGCCTCTATCATCCGCTCCTCGGCAGCGGAGTACCTTACTTTTGTGGCAGCGGGGGGGCAATCGGAAGCCAGCGTGGAAATGCGTTACGAGGATGAGAACATCTGGCTGACGCAGAAGATGATGGCAGCACTTTATGATGTTTCGATTCCTGCCATTAACCAGCATTTGAAGCGCATTTTTAGCGACAATGAGCTGGAGGAAATCTCAGTTGTTAAGCAATACTTAATAACTGCCGCAGACGGCAAAAATTACCTGACAAAGCACTACAGCCTACAAGCAATCATCGCGGTGGGCTTCAAGATTGAGAACGAGCGTGCTGTGCAGTTTCGGAAGTGGGCGAACCAGATCGTGAAGGACTACACCATTCAGGGCTGGACGATGGATGCCGAGCGCCTCAAGCAAGGTGGTATCCTGACGGATGAGTTTTTTGAGCGTCAGCTCGAGAAGATTCGGGAGATTCGGCTCTCTGAACGCAAGTTTTACCAGAAAGTCACCGACATCTACTCTACCGCGCTGGATTATGATCCGTCAGCCACGGCGACGAAGCGTTTCTTTGCGGCGGTTCAAAACAAGATGCACTACGCCGTGCATGGTCAGACGGCGGCGGAGGTCATCGTGGATCGCGCCAACCACGAGCGCGAGAACATGGGTTTGACCAGTTGGGAAGGTGCGCCCAAAGGAAAAATCCATCGCTATGATGTTTCCATTGCAAAGAACTACCTCACGGACTTTGAGCTTGGGCAAATGCAGCGCATTGTTTCAGCCTACCTCGACATGGCTGAAATGCAGGCCATGCGAAAAATTCCAATGACCATGGAAGACTGGGAGAAGCGCTTGAGCGGATTTCTCCAACTCTGGGATCGGGAGATCCTTCAGGATGCTGGCAAGGTGACGGCGGAATTGGCCAAGACCCATGCCGAGACCGAGTTTGAGAAATATCGGATCATTCAAGATCGACTTTTCGTTAGCGACTTCGACGCGGAATTGATGAATTTGGAAGCTAAAGCCAAAGAAAGGGAGTCTTAAAAGACATGGGGCGCATCCCTTGGAACCGCCCAGCAAACTTCTTTCATGCTTGGCAAGGGGTGTAGGACTGCCAAGCATTCGCGGCATGTCCGGAGCAATGAAGGAATACGAGGGTCTCCGCGTGAAGGTGGATGATGTCGTTTACATGCCGAACCTCGAGGCCCCGGCGAACAAGCCTCATCCGTTTGTGTATTTCATTTCGATTTTCAACGACTCGGCGGTGCCGGTGACTTTGCGCGGACGCAAATGGGTGGTGCGTGAATTGGATGGCGAAGTGACCGTCGTCGAGGGCGAGGGGATTGTGGGTCAGACTCCGTGCATCGAGCCGGGCGGGCACTTTTCATACAACAGCTACCATGTGGTGGCCGGACCGGCGGTGGTGGAAGGTGCTTTTTTTGGCGAGACCGCGACCGGTGATTGGATTTTTACGCGCATTCCGGAGTTTCGTTTGGAGATGCCGGAGTGGGTGTGAAAAAAATTCTAAATTCTAAATTCTAAATTCTAAATTCGAAACGGAAGAGGAAGAGGAAGAGGGGAGAAAGAGAAGAGGCGGGCGGGACGCCCATGGCCGCTTTTTTTAGGAGATGATTTCGTCCATGAGGATGTCGTGGGGTTCGCAGTGGGTGTTGGGGACGATTTGTGTAGGGAAGGCGATGCCGATTTTGTGGGCGTCGGTGCGTGCTTGTGAGAGCAGGCGATCGTAGAATCCTTTGCCGCGTCCGAGTCGGCCACCTTGGTGATCGAAGGCTATGCCGGGGCAGAGGAAGGCGTCGATTTCGTCGAGTGGGACGATCACTGAATCCGTGCGCGGTTCGAGGATGCCGAAGGCGCCGCGAACGAGGTCATTTGCGGGATCGGCGGATGCGTGAAAACAACCCCCTTCGCCATCGACGCGGGGAAACAGCCAGCGTTTTTCGGGGAAGAGTGTGACGAGTTCCGTGAGGTCGACCTCGTCGGGCAGCGCGGCGAATGTGGCGATCGTGTGGACCTGCGGATGCCGCCTGATCCAATCGGCGACGGCGTTGCGCACGGCTTCCGAATCACCGCTGCGTGCCTCGCGGCGCAGCATTTCCCGTAGCCGTGATTTCAGGATGCTTGGAGATTCATGACTCACGCTGATTGAATCAAAAACGATTTCGGCCGTGGAAACCACGAAATTTTCCCATCTGAGCACCATGCAAAAGCCCGAAATTTCCCACCTTTGGCCTTGCCAGAGGCTGCAAGGAGGCTAGTTTCGCGGTCCGTTTTTCTTTCTTCTGCAGGCGGTTGGAGCCCCGGTGCCTGCGGAAAGCATTTTACGGGGCACTGTCGGAAGGAAAACGAACCACTAACCTAACCCTAACCAAACAATACCATGAGCACCGCCACCGCGGCACCCGCAAACACTGAACTGAGCGACCTGATCGATTCCAAATTCCGCGAATTCCGCGAAGGATCGATCGTCAAGGGCACGATCCTCGAAATCCGCCCGCAGGTCGTCCTCGTCGACATCGGCTACAAATCCGAAGGAGCCATCCCGTCCAACGAATTCGAGGACGAGGAAATTGAAATCGGCGACGAGATCGAAGTCCTTCTCGAGAAACTTGAAAACGACGAGGGCATGGTTGTACTCTCGAAAGAGAAAGCAGCCCACAAACAAAACTGGGAAAAAATCGTCAAGGTATTCCAAGACGGCGGACTCGTCCGCGGCAAAGTTAAGGGCGTCATCAAAGGCGGCCTCACCGTCAATGTCGGTGTCGAGGCATTCCTGCCCGGCTCGCAAGTCGACATCATCCCGCCGAAAGACCTCAACGAGTACGTCGGCAATGTCTACGAGTTCAAAATCGTCAAGGTCAACGACGAGCGCAAGAACATCGTCCTTTCCCGCCGCGAAGTCATCGAAGCCGAGCGCTCCGAGCTCCGTCAGCAGTTCCTCCAAACCGTCAAGATCGGCGATAAGGTCACTGGTGCGATCAAGAACCTCACCGACTTCGGTGCCTTCGTCGACCTTCAAGGCATGGACGGCCTTCTCCACATCACCGACATGTCGTGGGGGCGCATCAACCATCCTTCCGAGTTGCTGCACATCGGCCAAGCCGTCGATGTCGTTATCCTCGATGTCGATCGCGAGAAAGAGCGCGTTTCGCTCGGCCTCAAGCAGATGTCGGATAACCCATGGGAAGATATCGAGCGCAAGTACCCGATCGGCCAGCGCGTCAAAGGCCGCGTGACCAAGCTTCTTCCCTACGGTGCGTTCATCGAAATCGAGCGTGGCGTCGAAGGCCTCGTCCACGTTTCCGAACTCTCGTGGGTCAAGCGCATCACCCGTCCGAGCGACGTCCTCGACATCGGTCAGGAGATCGAAGCGGTCGTCCTCGGCATCAGCATCGAAGAGCAGAAAATTTCGCTCGGCGTGCGTCAGCTCGATTCGAACCCATGGGATGAGATCGAGCTTCGTTACCCGGTCGGCGCCACCATCAAGGGCCCGGTCCGCAACCTCACCGCTTACGGCGCATTCGTCGAACTCGAGGAAGGCATCGATGGCATGATCCACGTTTCCGACATGTCGTGGACCCGCAAGATCAACCACCCCTCCGAAGTCCTCAAGAAGGGCGACGAAGTCGAGGCGGTCGTGCTTGCGATCGACAAGGCAAACCAACGCGTCTCGCTTGGCATCAAGCAAACCGAAGAGGATCCATGGAGCCTCATCGACGAGCGCTTCAAGGTCGGCGATCTCGTCAAGGGCACTGTCGCGAAGATCGCTTCGTTCGGCGCATTCATCAGCCTTGCTGGCGACATCGACGGTCTCATCCACATCTCGCAACTCAGCGAAGACCATGTGGAGAAGGTCAAGGACATCATCAAGGTCGGCGACGAGATCGAGGCCCGCGTGATCAAGGTCGACAAGGTCGAGCGCCGCGTCGGACTTTCGATCAAGGCTGTCGGCTACACCGAAGAGCAACTCAAGAAGGAGAGCGCGAGCTTCGAAAGCCTGCGTCCGTCCAGCGAAATGGTCGGCCTCGAACAGGCCTTCAATCTCGCGGCGGCTGCCTCCGAAGAGTGGAGCCCCGGCGAAAACGCCTGAGTTTAGCAAGACCATCATGGAAAACCGGACGGGCGCAGGCTCGTCCGGTTTTTTCATTTGGTGGTAAAATTGCGGATTGTCGCCTTGCGCGTCGCGATGAATTCTTCGCCATGTCTGTCCGGATTCCCGCCTTTTGGGATTTGATTCGCCCGCGTTGGCGAGAGGTCTTGTTCGAGTTGAAGGTGTCCGGCGCGATGCCGGCGAGCGAACTGTCGGCCAAGTTGGGTGGCAGCTACATGGCGTCGAGGAAGAGCTGCGAAGATCTGGTAAAGGCCGGTTATCTCAAGCGCACGCGTCAGGCCGGCAAGATCGTCGGCAGGCCGGAAATCATCTTCAGCCTCAGCGAAAAAGCTTCGCACTTGTTTCCGCAATGCGGGCCCGGCTTCACGCTTGAGTTGCTGGACTTGGTGAAACGCATGCACGGCGAGAGCGCGCCGGAGCGTTTGATTTTTCAGTACTTTCAAGGACTCAAGACGAGGTATCAGCCGGCAATGCAGGCAGCGGACACGATTGAGAAAAAGGCCGCCATGTTGATGGAATTGCGCGAGGCCGATGGCTGCATCTGGCGCATCGATGAGATGACGGCGAACTTCGTGAGGATCATCGAATATCACAATCCCATGCAGGCCATCTTTGCCAAGTACCCGCGCGTCGTGCAGATGGAGCAGGGGGCCTTGGGCGAAATCATGGGAACCAAGTGCGTGCGATCCGAACTGCCAGCGCTCAAGGAAGAACAGGCAAGGGGGGTGCTTGAATTTGCCGCGCTTGATTCCAACTGAACCGTCAGTTTCAACCACGAAGGGCACGAAATTTCAGGAAAGATGCTTATGAATTAGGAGGGCGTATTGTCGGTTCGTATGGCAATGTATTCTGTATGATTCTGACGGGAAAGTGGCAATAAAGGCAACTTTCTCTCTGAAATTGAACAACCATCCTCCGGATTCACTACAGCAAGTTACCTGCCCTTCAGTACGATGTCTGCCTTTCGGTGTTGAGTCGGCGTCGAAATTCAGCGAGAACTCCCGCGGATGAAGATTCTCGTTGTTGGCAAGGGTGGGCGCGAGCACGCGCTGGTGAGGGCATTGTCGGAATCTCCGGGCAAGCCGCAGCTTTATTGTTTTCCTGGCAGTGATGCGATTGCGACGCTGGCCAAGCCGGTATCGGTCGATGGGCTGGAGTCGTTGATCGCGTGGATGAAGTCGAATGGCATCGACCTCTGCGTGGCGGGCGAGGAGAGCTATCTCGTGAAAGGCGAGGGGCTTTCCAACCTTTGCGCGAAAGAGGGCATCGCATGTTGGGGGCCCCCGAAAGAATCGGCGCAACTCGAGGCCAGCAAGGAATTTGCCAAAGAGTTTCTCGTGCGTCACAAGATACCGACCGCGCGTGCGACGGCGACGGCGACGCTTGATGAAGCAGTGGCCGCGATCGCGGGGGAATACCCGACCGTGCTCAAGTTCGATGGCTTGGCCGCTGGCAAAGGAGTGGCGGTTTGCGCGAGCGAAAACGAGGCGATGGACTTCCTCGATGAGGTCTTCACGCAGCAACGCTTTGGTCCGGGACGCGTATTGGTCGAGCAATGTCTCACCGGTCCCGAGGTGTCGGTCTTTGCGGCGATCGTCGATGATGACTATTTGATTTTCACACCAGCTCGCGATTACAAGCGAGCGCAGGATGGCGACCACGGACCCAACACCGGTGGCATGGGCGCGGTGGCGAGTCGTCAGTTGGTTTCGCCCGAACTGATGCAAACGATCGAGCGCGAGATCGTGCGCCCGACGGTTGAGGGTCTGCGTCGCGAGGGTTTGCCTTATCGCGGATTTCTCTACTTCGGCCTCATGCTCACGCCGAGTGGCCCGCAGGTGATCGAGTACAACTGCCGCTTTGGCGACCCCGAATGCCAAGCGGTGATGCCGCTGGTGAAAGGGGATTTGGCCGCCTTCTGTCACGCCGGTGCCAAGGGCGAACTGCGCGGCGATCTTTTGTCCTTCGATGAAGGTTGGAGTGTTTGCGTCGTGCTGGCCTCGGCGGGCTACCCCGAAACTTCGCGTTCGGGTGACCGCATTTCCGGGCTCGATGTTGCCGGCGATTGCCGAGTGTATCATGCTGGAACACGCCTCAATGCCGATGGCCAGTGGGAAACTGCCGGTGGACGCGTGCTGGCTGTGGTCTGCGGGGCCGAAACCCGTGAAAAAGCGGTAAATGCCGCGCATTTGGCCGCCGACGGAATCCGATTCGATGGCTTGCAACGCCGCCGAGATATCGGCATTCTCCACTTCGGCAGCGAAAACCCATGAGCGAGCAAATCCTCAATGCCAACGAAATCGAGGCCGCCATCGGCCGCCTCGCCGCGGCGATCCGTGACAAGACCGCGGGTCAGCCGATCGCCTTGGTCGGGATCCGCAGTCGTGGCGATGAAGTGGCCAAGCGACTGATCGATCTACTTGCCGATGATGATCGCGAGATTGCCTTCGGCGTGCTCGACATTTCACTCTACCGCGATGATTTCGAACACCTGCGCGAAAACCCAGCGTTGCAGGAAAGTGACATTCCGTTTTCCGTAGAGGACGCGCACATCATTCTTGTTGATGATGTCCTTTTCACCGGGCGCACGATCCGCGCCGCGCTCGATGCGCTGTCGGATTACGGTCGACCCGCGCGCATCGAATTGGCCGTGCTGGTCGATCGCGGACACCGCGAAATGCCGATTTCCGCAGATTATGTTGGCATCGCCCTCGACACCCGCCGTCTCGACCATGTAAAGGTGTCCCTCGAAGAAACCGATGGCCTCGAACAGGTTCGGGTCATTCAAAAGGATCCGCCATGAGTCTCTTGCCACAGCGCAAAAAGTCCGCCGAGGAGATTGCAGAGCTCCGTGGCAATCTCGGCATTCCAGCGCAGAGACCCGCCGATGAAACTGCGGCCTTCGCCGATGCCGCGCCTCTTCCGAAGATCGATGCCGATGCCTTCGATTTGAAAAAGGTCGAATCGCCCATCGAAGATTTCTCATTCGTGCCAACCCTTGCGATTGATCCATCGATCGACAAGGAGCCCGCTGTTGAAACGGTACCCATGCCATCATCCGAGCCCGTGGTCGCCAAGCTCGCTGTGCAGGAACCCAAGCCCGAGCCCGTTGCTGCCCCCATGCCGATGAGCGCGGATACCGATGGAAAAATCCCCAACCGCAAGCACAGCACCAGTGAAATTGAGAGACTGCGCCGTCAGATTGCTTTTGCTCAGGTCGAGCCGGTCTATGACCCGCGCCTGCAAAAAGCCCACCCATTTCTCGTGGCACTTGGTTACATCCCTGTGTTGATTGGCACCTCGATTGCCTGGTTTTACGATCAGCCGATCATCGTGACCGCGCCATTTGTGGTCTTTTCGATGCTCGTCGCGCTGTATGTGTTGATCCGCAAGCCGATTTCGCGCCACCATGCGGGATTCATTTTTGCGATTTGTTTTCTCGCAATCGCCTTTGGAATCCTCCACTACTTTCCCCAGTTCCAGCATGCCGCGTAAGGACCTGCTCGATATATCATCACTCAGTCGCGAAGAGATCGACCATCTTCTTGACCAGTCCGTTCCGTTCAAAGAGCTCTTCACCCGGTCGGTCAAAAAGGTGCCGGCACTCAAAGGCAAGTCGGTCCTGATGCTCTTCTACGAGCCCAGCACGCGCACTCATTCTTCATTCGAGGTCGCGGCCAAGCGTCTCTCGGCCGATGTCACCAACTTCGATGTCGGGCACTCGTCGATCACCAAAGGCGAGTCGGTGCGCGAAACAGTGGAAACACTGCAAGCGATGCGCACGGACTTCATCATCGTGCGCCATGCGCGCTCCGGACTGCCGGGCATGATCGCAAAACAGACTCGCGCCTCGGTGATCAATGCCGGCGACGGTTCCCATGCGCATCCGACCCAAGCATTGCTCGATGCCTTCACCATCAAGGAAAAATTTCCAGATCCGGTTGGCAAAAAAGTTCTCATCATCGGCGATATCCTGCACTCGCGGGTTGCGAGATCGACGAGCACGATCCTCAAGAAGATCGGCGTCGATGTCGCCTACCTCGGCCCCGGTTCGCTGGTGCCGCAAAAGGGACCGGAAAACATCCGCCGCTTTACCAACTATCGAGAGGCAATTGCATGGTCGCCGGATGTGGTCTACCTGCTGCGAGTGCAAATGGAACGGCAAGAGGCCCAGTTTTTCCCGAGTCTGCGCGAGTATCACCGCCTCTACGGTATCACCGATGCGCGCCTTGAGGAGATCCGCCAACGCGGGCTCTACCTCATGCATCCCGGCCCGGTGAACCGCGGTGTGGAACTTTGCGACGCGGTGATGGACTACGAACGCAGCCTTATCAACGACCAGGTCGAAAATGGCATCGCGGTCCGCATGGCAGTCCTTTACTGGCTCAAGCCCGATGCCGGATCCGAGTCATGATCACCGCCCCATCAATTTCGCGCTACGAACCATGAACCTCCTCATCCAAAACGCCCGCATCGCCGCGGAAGACAATCCGAAGTTGGTGCCCGGTGATGTGCTGGTGGAGGGCGGTTTGATTCGAAAAATCGGGAAGGGGATCAAGGCGCCCGATGGCTGCCGCGTGATCGATGCCAAGGAGCGGATTTTGATGCCCGGCATGTTTGATGCGCATGTGCACTTTCGCGAGCCGGGATTTGAGGCCAAGGAAAACATCGCGACAGGTTCCGAGGCGGCGATCAATGGCGGCATCACCGGCGTGGTGATGATGCCCAACACCGTGCCGGCGATTGATTCGGCGACGGTGGTTGGCCAGGTGCTTGCCATCGCCGAAAGAAATTCGCGGATCCCGGTTTACACCTCCGGCTGTGTCACGATGGGACGCAAGGGCAAGGAGCTTGCGGGCATCGATGGCATGCGCGCGCTGGGGGTGAAGATGCTCACTGACGATGGCGATACGACGGCGGATGCGGCGGTGTTGTTCCGCGCGATGCGGTATGCAGGTGAAATGGGCATGTTTTTTGCAAGCCACTGCGAAGTGCCGGAGCTTGCCGGACCACGCGCGCTCAACGAAGGCGCAATGAGCTACCGCCTTGGCATCCAAGGTTCGCCAGCTTGCGCCGAAGAGATCATCATCGATCGCGACATCCGCCTCGCTCACGCGACCGGTGCTCACATTCACATCCAGCATGTCTCCAGCAAGATCGGTATGGAAACGATCCGCTGGTGGAAGCAACGCGGCGATGTGAAGGTCACCGCCGAAGTGGCACCGCACCACCTGATTTTCTGCGAAGACGACATCGGCGACTACGACACCCACTACAAGATGAACCCGCCGCTGCGCACCAAGGCAGACAACGCGGCATTGCTCGAGGGATTGATCGACGGCACCTTCGACCTGATCGCCACCGATCACGCGCCGCACACACCATTCGAAAAGTCGCTGGATTTTGTCAGTGCCCCGAACGGCATCACCGGCCTCGATACGGCGCTTGTTTCGCTGTATCACCACTTTGTCGCGACAGGTGCCTTTGGCTGGGACCTGGTGGTGAAGCGCTTTGCCGCCGAACCTCGCCGCCTGATGGGGCTGCCGGTTCCCGCGATCAAGGAAGGCTCCGCCGCCGATCTGCTGCTTTTCAACACAGCCGGCGAGACGACCTTTACCCGCGAGTTCATGAAGTCGAAATCGCAGAACACGCCATTCCTCGACAAGACGCTCAAGGGCTCGGTGGACTTGGTAGTGTTGGGCGAGAATGTCCTGCTCGACCGGATTTGAACCCTGCGCCGTAGTGAAATTTCACGCACGGGCGGCATTGCCATGGGGCAGGTTTGTTTTATTATCCGCCGCGACATGAGCAACCTTGATGCGACTCTCACCGCTGCTGTGGCCGAAGGCAAATTGCTGGCATCGGCAAAAACCAACATTCAAGCCCTCGTCCAAGGATCATCCTCGGATCTTGCCGCACGAGTGATCGGAGAACTGGCTGCCGATGGCCATTGGGGCGAGCTCAACGATCGTTTTTACAAAACCCTCGCCTTTGGCACCGGTGGTTTGCGTGGACGCACCATCGGCCGAGTGATCGCAAAATCCGAGCAAGGCGCCGGCGGGCCCAACGGGCGCCCCGAGCATCCATGCGTTGGAACCGCGACAATGAATTTCTACAATGTCGGCCGCGCGGTTCGCGGACTCGTTGCCTACGCCAAAAGATCTGCACCGTCCGGTCGCAAGCCAGCCCTTGTGTTCGGCCATGACACGCGTCACTTCTCGCGCGATTTCGCCGAATTCTGCGCCAAGGTTGCATCCGAGCACGGCTGTGACGCATACCTCTTCGAAGGTCCTCGCTCGACGCCGCAACTTTCATTCACCGTGCGCGAACTTCGCGCCGATGCGGGCGTGGTGCTCACGGCGAGTCACAACCCGCCACATGACAATGGCTTCAAGGCCTACTTCAATGATGGCGCGCAAATCGTCGAGCCGCACGCCTCGGCCATCATTGCCGAGGTCAATGCCGTCACCAGCGAGCGCTACGACGCAGTGCCCGAAAATGAACGCGGCAAGATCATCGTGTTCGGCGCCGAAATGGACGCACGCTATGTCGAACGTCTCAAATCCCTGCTTTTGAAGCCCTCGCTGCTGCAAGGTGTCTCAACCAAAGTCGTTTTCACCAACCTCCACGGCACCGGTGGCCACATCAATGTGCCGATGCTGCGCGGCCTCGGCTTCGAGGTTCTCACCGTGCCCGAACAGGATGTGCAGGATGGTCGTTTCCCCACCGTCGAATCTCCGAATCCCGAGAATGCTCCCGCACTCAAGATGGGCGTGGATCTCGCGATTGAATCGGGTGCCGAAATCGTCATCGGCACCGACCCCGACGCCGACCGCATGGGGGTGGTGGTCCGCAATGCGAAAGGGGAAATGCAATTACTCACCGGTAATCAGATCGGCTCGTTGATGGCATGGTATCGCCTGAAGACCTGCTTCGAACTTGGCTGGCTCACCCAGTCAAACCGCAGCCGCGCGGTGTTGATCAAAACTTTTGTCACCACCGAACTCCAACGCGCGATCGCTGATGGCTTTGGCGTTGGCATCGTCGACACGCTCACCGGTTTCAAGTACATCTCGTCGAAGCTCCGCAAATACGAGGACGCAATCCCGGCCGACAAGAAGGGTGATTACCGCTCGCTCACTGAAGAACAAACGCGCCTGCTGCGACTTGAGTATTCGCGCTTCTTTGTGTTCGGTGGCGAGGAAAGTTACGGCTACCTCGGCTCGGACTCGGTGCGCGACAAGGATGCGAATGGTGCGACGCTGATGTTTGCGGAAGTGGCCGCTTACGCGAAATCGCTAGGTCGCACGATCCCCGATTTGCTCGACGACATCTACCGCGAGTACGGCTATCACCTTGAGTCCGGCAAGTCGGTGGTGATGGAGGGCGCGGATGGTGCCGCAAAAATCGAGGCGCTCGCCGATTCCTACGCGAACAACCCGCCCAGCATCGTCGATGGCTCGCCAGTCCTGCGCACTCGCGACTTCTCGCGCCAGGACCTCTACGATCAGGAAGGGGACCTCATCCCCAAAGAGAAGATGCTTTTCATCGATCTCGAGGACGGCCGCTCGTTCGCTGTCCGCCCCTCGGGCACCGAGCCGAAGATCAAATTCTACCTGTTTGGCAAAGCCGCCCCCAGCCCCGACCTCGAGGGCGCGCGGGCCAAGGTCAGCGCCGGGCTCGACTCGCTGTGGTCATGGATCGAGGCCGATGCGGCGAAACGATGATCTCGCAGCCGCCAGAGGGCTTGCCAGCATGGTGATTCGCGTTTATCGCTAATGCGCCAGTGAAAGTCGGAATCATTGCCAACCCTCACAAGCACGGCTCGTTGCCGGCTCTTGTGGATCTGCGCCGTGCGCTCGAAGCACATGGAATCAAGGTGCGGCTCGAGGAGTCGACTGCGGCGCTTGCTGGCGAGCCAGATGGCATCCCGGCCGGCGCATTTGCGCGTGAAGTGGATCTTGCGGTGGTGATCGGTGGCGATGGCACGATGCTTCACGCCGTATCCTTGCTTGGTGAATTTGAAAAACCCGTCGCCGGCATCCATGTCGGCACGCTTGGGTTTCTTACCAGTTGCCGTCATGATGAAATCAATGCGTTCGCCGATGCGATTGCGGCCGGGCGTTTCACGACGAGCACGCGCACGCTGTTGGAAGCAACTTGGCATCGACCGGGCAAGGCTGCTCAAAAATTCATCGCGCTCAATGATGTGACGCTTGCCCGCGGCGACACTGGCAGGCTGGTTTCGCTCCGTGCAAGGGTGAATGGCGAGCTGCTCAACAATTATCGCGCCGATGGGTTGATCATCGCAACGCCCACTGGCTCGACCGCCTATTCGTTGTCTGCCGGCGGACCGCTCATTGCTCCCGAGGCCGGTGTGTTTTTGATCACACCCATCTGCCCGCATAGCCTTAGTCAGCGTGCTTTGGTGATCTCCGATGGCAGCACCGTCGAGTTATCCTCCGAGGATGATGACTGCGGCCCCATGCTTTTCACGGTCGACGGACGCGACAGCGTGCATGTGGAATACGGCGATCGTATCGAGGTTTGCAAAGCGGCGCGCTCATTTCATCTGCTGCGTCTCGAGGGTTGGTCGTTTTACGAGGCCCTTCGCCAAAAGCTCGGCTGGCAGGGGATGTAGCCCTCCGCTCAGCAAGCATCCAGCGTCTGCCGGATGCGGCGGATCAATTGCTCGCGCAGCGGTTGGGCTTCTGCGGCCAGTGCGCGCTGTTCATTTTCGTAGGCCTTGCGGCCTTCGGGTGTCTCGATGCAAACCGCATCGCGGCCCCACGCGGTGAGATCGTAAGGGCTGGCACGCATATCGAGATCACGAATGCGCACCGCAAGTTCGAAGCACTCGATCAACAAGGTGGATCCGCACCACGGCATCGCCTTGGCAGCCCATTTGTAGAGATCCATGTTGGCATGCAAACAGCCGGGTTGTTCGTGATCGTGTCGCGTCGTAAGATCCGGCTGCAGGCGATTGAAGCCTCGGGCATCGGTCGCAAAAAAACGAAAGGCATCATGGTGCGAGCAACAGATCGGACGACTCGAAACAAGCGCATCAATTTCCTGCTGGGGTAGCCGCAAGGGCAGGATTTTTTCGTGCCGCACGCTACGACCCCCATAGACCATCGCCCACTCATGCAATCCATGGCAGGCTAAATTTGGCGCACGATCACGGGTCGCCTCAAGCAGGCTGCTGATCCATTCAAGTCGTTGCTTTTCCTTCTCCGGCATCAGCGACTGATCGGCAAACAGCACACCATTTTCATGTCGATAGCCGCGACCCGAAAGATGACGCATTGCCGGGTCATGCTCAACTTCGGACGACCACTCGATGGCCGTGCCGTGGCCCGGATGCCATTGCTCGAGAAATGCGAACGGGTAGGGGTAGTACTCGAAAAGGAAGTCGGCAATCGGATGCGGCAAGCCACGGTCGCGTCGCTCTCTGGCCGGACCAGTGTGCACCTTTGCCCGATCAAAATGTGCTGACGCAAGCGCACGCCATTCGGCGTCGGCAAGTGTCATCACATCGTGGCGAGCGATCATCGCGGGCCGATCATTCACGAACGGCCCGCCAGAGAAAAGTCCGCTTTTGATGGCTGCCATCAGGCCGCGCCACCCGGCTTGCCGCCGAGGTTTTCCAGCAGCGATGGCAGCAATGCGGCGATGCCTTGTGACAAATCACCACCTGCGCCGACCTGACCGGATGGGGTCAGCTTGTCGACGATCTTCGGCAAGTAATCCACAAGGAATCCCGATGCCTTGGTGGCGTCGATGCCCATCGATGCGGCAAGCGATTGCACCGCATCGGAGCCAAGGATCTTGTTGATCTGATCGGCCGAGATCGACTGGTTGGCGCCGAGGCCGACCCACGAAGTGAAGACTTCGCCGAGACCGCCTTGGTTGAATTTGTTCATCAGGCCTTCGATGCCGCCGTTCTGAGTGAGCAGTGCGCTGAGAGCGGCCTGAAGCGGGTCGGCATTGCCAGTGGAAGTGTTGCCGGTAAGGGCACCGAGAATGGAGTTGAGGATGGACATGTGGGTGTGGGGTTGGGGTGATTTCAAATACGCCCGCCTCTGTGCGAGCAATGAATAATTTATACCAAAAACCCGATTTCAAAAGACCAATCGTTCATTTTGCCAAACTTTTCCCTTGCGCAAAGACCCGCCCAAGCCTAAGAATCTCTCCCCGCGCCGAAAGGCGCATGGTTCCAATCGCGGGATGGAGCAGCCAGGTAGCTCGTCAGGCTCATAACCTGAAGGTCAGAGGTTCAAATCCTCTTCCCGCAACCAATGAAGGCCGTTGAATTCGAAAGGGTTCAGCGGCCTTCGCCTTTTATTGTTGGATTGATGTTTCTACAGGTGCTACGGGTGTGCATTAGCGGTTTTTGTGCAGATATGCGGATTGTGCCAGATTCCAAGACTTATACGGTTTATCTCATAGTTAACCAAGAAGGGCGTCGCTACATCGGTCTTTCGAAATGTATTTTCAAACGGCTTGATGATCACAATAATGGCCATTCAATTTACTCGGCTAAATACCGCCCATGGAAACTGGTTTGGAACAGCTTGCCACTCACCCTAAGTGAGGCGCGAAAACTTGAAAATTTGCTTAAGAAACAAAAAGGCGGAGTTGGTCTCGATTCGTTGCTGAAAACGCATCGAGGCTCATAATCCCGCAGGGCGGGATCAGAGGTTCAAATCCTCTTCCCGCAACCAATGAAGGCCGTTGAATTCGAAAGGGTTCAGCGGCCTTCGCCTTTTTAAGGAGGCTGATCATCCGGCGTGGCCGTGTCGTCCTATCTTTTTTTCAAACAGGCGGCGAATGCGCCATCGGTTTGATCGCGGAAGGGGAGGGCTGCGACATGAGCGGTCATTTCAAACTCGGGATGATTTCTTAGAAACGCCTCAATTTGTTGCATGTTTTCCTCGGCTTCGATTGAGCAGGTCGAATAAACGATGCGGCCGCCGGGCTTGAGGCAGGGGATGGCGTTTTCGAGGATCTTTCGTTGGGTGAGAACGATCTTTTCGATGTCGTTTGGTTGCAGGCGCCAGCGGACATCGACGCGACGGCGGATGACGCCGGTGTTGGAGCAGGGGACATCGAGCAGGATGGCATCGAATGCGCCATGCCATGCGGCGGGAGCGGGCTGGGTCCAATCGTGAACGCTGACCTTTGCCTTGCCGGCGTGGAGTCTCTCGAGGTTTTGCTCGAGTCGTGGCAGGCGTTTTTCGTTGGAGTCCGTGCACACGAGATTTTCGGCGGAGCCCATCGCCGCGGCGATGAGAAATGCTTTTCCGCCAGGCGCGGCGCAGGCGTCGAGGATGTGCTCGCCGGGTTGTGGCGCGAGTAGCTCGACTGAATGGCGCGTGGCCGGATCCTGAATGTAGATGGCTCCGCTTTGAATCAGATCATTTGGAAGCAAGCCCTCGATGCGATAAAATCCCGGAGCGTTTTTTACGGGCTCGCCAGGAATGTCGGCGGACGGAGCGAGGGGATTGATGCGGCAAAATGTTTCTGCCGGCAAATTGTCCCACTCCATGAGTGCGAGGGCATTGGATTTCCCGAAGGCGGATCGCCAGCGATTGTAAAGCCAGTCGGGATGGGAATGTGCGACGGGTGGTGGGAGGTCGGGCGATTGATCAAGCAGTCGCTTGCGAGATGCAATGGCTTTTCGCAGCACGGCATTGATGAGCCCTCGCACGCTGGCTTTTCCCGACTCCACGGTTTCGTTGACCGCTGCATGGTCGGGAATGCCGAGGATGAGGATTTGGCAAAGCCCGACGCGCAGGACATCGCGCGTTTCGGGGTCGGTCTTGCCATCGCGGAGTTCGCCGATCCAGTGGTCGAGCAAGCGGCGGTGGCGCAGCACACCGAAGAGGATCGCCTGCAAGAGCCCGCGGTCGGCAGGGCTCAATTTGCGGCGCTGCGCATGGCGTTCGACAAGCGTCTCAGCGTAGTCATGCCCCTTCGCCCAAGCACGCAATGCGGAGACAGCGGCTTGGCGGACATGAAAGTTGCGTGCGGGCATGTCGCGAGGCTCGGACTTTTGCCGCCAAGTTGCAAGGGGAGAGAGGAGTTGCCCCGCTAGCGAGAAAAGCCCCCCCGGAAACCGGAGAGGGCTTTGTGAACTCAGCCGATGCAAGAGAAATGAGGCGGATCAACGCGCGCCCTCGCCAGCGAGGTTGATGATGAAGGGATTTTCGTCGCGGTCATTGCTGGCGATGCGGATGGAAGCGGTGCGCAGACCCACAGCCTTGGCTTTGAATGTGACCCTGAAAGTAATCGCTGCGCCCGGTGCCAGCATACGGCGTTTGAGTCGTGTGATCGTGTATTCCTTGGAGTGTGCGCCCGCTTTTGTTATTGCAAGACCATTCAGATTCAAATTTCCGATGTTTTTGATCGTGAAAGTTCGGCTGATCCCTGCCTTACCAATGCGCGCCGTGCCAAAGCTGATCTTGGAGGTGCTTGATGTGAGACTGCTTCCAACCGGCTGTTGCACATCGACCTCCGGGGCATTGACGGTGATTTTGGCGACATTGCTGGTCACAAGACCGGATGAATTATAAACAACAACAGTATAATTACCCGATTTGTCCATGGATGCTGGGTTGATCATATAGGTTGCTTGGTTGGCGCCTGCGATATTGGTGCCATTTTTGAGCCATTGATAAGAAAGGGAACCACCAGTCGCACTTACCGTGAGTGTCCCACTGCCACCATCGGCCAATGTCTGGGATGTTGGATGAGTAGTTATCACTGGAGAAGTGGTGTCGCCACCTTGGTTACCGGAGCCTGAACTAAGAACGCGAAGCCTTGCCGATCGGCTGGTGACGGTGCCAACTGAATTGGTCACTGAAACAGTATAATCGCCAGCGTCGGAGAGAATAACATCGTTAAGCGATAAAGTGTTTTTGATTTCACCCTGGATGGCTACACCGTCTTTTTTCCACTGATAAGAATGTCCCGCACCCTTGACCATCACTCGCATGGTTGCACTACCACCGGTATAGACGCTTACATTGCTTGGCTGAGTGGTGATTTCCGGCAAAACCGCATTGACTGTCACCTTGGATGACTTGCTCGTGAACTTGTTGCCGTCGGCATCGGTCACCTCTGCGCTGTAGGTTCCGGCTTGGTCGACTGTGATGTCTTTGAGTGTCAGAGTCGAATTGGTTTGTCCACGAAGCGGCATGCCGTCTTTGAACCATTGGTATTTCAGACCTGTGCCAGTAACTGAAACGATTAGAACAGGGCTGGTGTTCTCATTGATGGTGAGATCTGCAAGTGGGAATGTGACGATCAGTTTGGCTGCGCGGCTGGCGACGGGTTGACTGCCATTGTCGCTAGATACCACGACGGAGTATTCTCCCGCTGTGGCAATCGATGTGCTGCTGACGGTGTACGAACTGCTCCTTGCGTTGCTGATATCAACGCCATTTCGCTTCCATTGGTAGCTTAGGTTTTGGCCGGTGGCCTGTACCGAAAAGGTCGCGCTGCTGCCTTGTTCTATGGTGAGGTCGATCGGTTGGGTTGTGATGTCAGGGCTTGATCCTGCCAGCGTGACGACATCGATCGAAGTCGTAGTTGTGAGGTAATTGTTGGTGTCGGCAGGGCTAAATGTGACACTTTGACTGCTTGTGCCAATCGCGGTTGGCTGTGTGTTTGGATTGGTGAATTCAAAGGAACCATTCACCGAGGCGCTGCCATCACTGAGCGTGGAGTCTGAGAGTTTTTGGCCGAGTGCGATGTTGGAAGTCTTTGGTTTTGTGGTGATGCTGGGAGTTGCCTTGTCGATTACCAAAGTGTCTGTCGCGTTGCCGCTGTAGTTGGCATCGTTGATAGTTCCCACCACGGTGTAGCTTCCTGCTTGGGTTGGTGGGGTGGAAGACTCGGCATAAACGGTCGGGCTGTTCCCTGTGTAGGTGTAGGTCACCGCCAAGGTTGTCGGGTTGGTCGTCGATGTGGCTGACTTGGCCGTGCCATCGTAGGTGGCTGATAGGCTGCCTAGCGTGACGGTGGAAGTGGCCTTGTTGACCGTGACGCTGACGGTGCCCGTGATCTCGCTGTAGTTCGAGTCGTCCGGGGTGAAAGTCCATTCTTGGTCGGCCGTGCCAACGACAGGCGTTGTGGCCGACGAGGTGAAGACAAGGTCTCCTGGGGTTGATTTCGTTCCGGCAAGCGTGGAGTTGCTCAAGTCGTTGCCATAGTTGATTGCTGTCGCCGTGACATCGGTGACCGATGGCGTCGCCTGGGCGATTACCAAAGTGCCCGTCGCGTTGCCACTGTAGATGGCATCGTTGATGGTGCCCACCACGGTGTAGCTTCCTGCTTGGGTTGGTGGGGTGGAAGACTCGGCATAAACGGTCGGGCTGTTCCCTGTGTAGGTGTAGGTCACCGCCAAGGTGGTCGGGTTGGTCGTCGATGTGGCTGACTTGGCCGTGCCATCGTAGGTGGGTGTAAGGCTTCCGAGAGTGACGGTGGAAGTGGCCTTGTTGACCGTTATTTCAAGAGTGGCTACAAAATCTCCGGCGGCATTGGTAATAGTAATGGTGACATCGTATGTGCCAGCTTTCGTTGGAGTGCCGTCGATTAGTCCAGTAGAATTATTGATCGAAATTCCCTCAGGAAGATTGTCGGCTGCAAATCCAGTGGGGTCGTTGATTGCGAGGATTTGATATTGGAAAGGTTGCAAATAGTCTGCGCTTGCTGTGTTCGGACTTTGGAGCGCGGCAAGATCACTTGTGATCACTGTCACATTTTGGTCAAATGTGAATGAATTGTAATCGTCGGAATTGTCTGGCGTGAAAGTCACGCTATGGTTTGTCGTCCCTGTGGCGGGTAAGGTATCGGGATAGGTAAAAGAGAAAGACCCTGAGATCAATGAACCAGTGGCAGATGCAGACCCTCCGGTGAGATTTGATTGGGAAAGGGTTTGTCCAAAGATGATTGAACTTGCGGCAGGGTTGTTGTTGATGCTTGGGGTGGCTTTGGAAAACGAAAAAGTCGTCGTCACTTCCGCGGCAGCGTTGTAGTTGTCATTGCCCGCTTGATTGGCGGCTAGCGTTACCGTGCCTGCGCCAGTGATTGTCACGGTGGTGTCGGAGATGGTCGCTGGACCAGACTTGACGCTTAATGTCACGGCCAGGTCGCTGCTGGCTGTTGGTGCTGTGACCGCAAAAGGGGCGTCGCCAAAGGTCTTGTTACCGATGTTGGTGAAGGCCCCGATCGTTTGGGCGCCTTTCGAAACGGTGAAATTCGTGGTCACTTCCGTGGCGGCCGCATAGTCAGCGTTACCCGCCTGATTTGCGGCCAGCGTTACCGTGCCAGCGCCAGTGAGTGTGACGGTGTTATCGGAAATCGTTGCCGGACCTGACTTCACGCTCAAAGTCACTGGCAAGCTGCTTGATGAGGATGGAGTCGTGACCGCAAAAGGCGCATCGCCAAAGGTCTTGTTGCTGATGCTAGCGAAGGCGGCGATCGTTTGGCCGCCTTTCGAAACCGTGAAATTCGTGGTTACTTCCGTAGCTGCATTGTAGTTGCCATTGCCCGCTTGGTTGGCGGCAAGCGTTACCGTGCCTGTCCCGGAGAGTGTCACGATATTATCCGAGATTGTCGCCGGACCTGACTTGACGCTCAATGTCACCGCCAAGTTGCTGCTAGCAGTTGGCG
>CANHQM010000005.1 GCA_947462835.1 Akkermansiaceae bacterium | reverse complement strand
TTTATCCGATTCGGTAAACTTTCCGATTTTCAATTCCCCCGCCCCAGTCTTGAATCCCGCGACGCCATGAGCCACCCCACTTTTCGCATTGCCATTGGAGCCGATCACGGCGCCTTCGACCTCAAAAACGCCGTTGTTGCCCACCTCAAGTCGATCGGCCACGAAGTCCACGATTTCGGCACCCATAACAATGGTTCGGTCGATTACGCCGACTACGCCAATGTGGTCGCCCGCAATGTAGCCGACGAGACCTTCGATTTCGGCATCCTCGCCTGCACTTCGGGCGTCGGCATGAGCATCGCCGCCAACCGTCACCGCCATGTGCGTGCGGCCAATGTCCGTTCGGTCGATGAGGCACTGATCACTCGCCAGCACAACGATGCGAACATCCTTTGCCTCAGCGGCAAGTATACCGATGCGCCGACCGCCATCGCCATGGTCGATGCCTTCCTCGGTGCCCGCTTCGAAGGTGGCCGCCACGACGCCCGCGTTTGCAAATCCTCCGGCAGCAGCATCGCGCAAAGCGACACTGCTATTTATGATGCGATCACCGCCGAGGAAAAACGCCAGCGCAACCATGTCGAGTTGATCGCTTCCGAAAACTTTGCCTCGCCCGCCGTGATGGAGGCACAGGGCTCGATCCTCACCAACAAATACGCCGAAGGCTATCCCGGCCGTCGCTGGTACGGTGGCTGCGAGCATGTCGATGTCGTCGAGCAACTCGCGATCGACCGCGCCAAGGAGCTCTTCGGCGCCGAACACGCGAATGTCCAACCCCACTCAGGCTCGCAAGCCAACACCGCAGTTTATTTCTCGGTGCTCAAACCCGGCGACAAGATCTTCACGATGGACCTCGCACACGGCGGCCATCTCACGCACGGTCACAAGGCAAACTTTTCGGGCCGCTTTTACGATGTGACCCACTACGGCGTTTCGCCCGACGACGAGCGGATCAATTACGAGGAGCTCGAAAAAACCGCGCGTGAGCTTAAGCCCGCGTTGATCACTGTCGGTGCCTCGGCCTATTCGCGCGAGATCGACTTCGAACGCATGGGCAAGCTTGCCCGCGAAGTCGGCGCTTATCTGTTCGTCGACATGGCCCACATCGCCGGTCTCGTCGCCGCGGGCGTGCATCCGAGCCCGGTGCCGCATGCGGATTTCGTGACCTCGACCACGCACAAATCCCTGCGCGGCCCGCGCGGCGGCATCATCCTCTGCAAGGAAGAGTTCGCGAAAAAAATCGACGCTCAGGTATTCCCCGGTGTGCAGGGCGGTCCGCTCATGCATGTGATCGCCGCCAAAGCGATCTGCTTCGGCGAGGCGCTCAAGCCCGAATTCAAAACCTACTCGCAGCAAGTCGTGAAAAACGCGCAAGCGATCGCCACGCGCCTCACGCAGCACGGCTACCGCATCGTCTCGGGCGGCACCGACAACCACGTGATGCTCGTCGATCTGCGTTCGAAAAACCTCAACGGCGCCGATGCCTCGCACGCGCTCGATGAGGCCGGCATCACGGTCAACAAAAACGGCATCCCCTTCGACACCGGCAGCCCGATGAAGCCAAGCGGCATCCGCATCGGCACACCCGCCGTGACCACACGCGGCATGAAGGAAAGCGATGTCGAAAAGGTAGCCGACTTCATCCACGAAGCACTTTCCAACCACTCCGACATCCAGAAACTCCACGCACTCCGCGACCGGGTCTTCGCATTCAACCGCGATTTCCCGATGCCTGCATGATCCCGGCATGCGAATGGCGGCAGCCGCATCGCCTTCAGCCTTCCCACACCCATGAACCCCTTTCGCGAAGACCTGGTCTCCCGCTCGACTCCGGAGCCATGCACGGTGGTGATTTTTGGCGCCACCGGCGACCTCACCCACCGCAAGCTCATCCCCGCGCTCTACAACCTCGCCGTCGATGGCGAGTTGCCGACTGGGGTGAAAATCATCGGCTTTGCGCGTCGTGAAAAATCCGACGCGGAGTTTCGCGCTGGCCTCGTCGATGTGAACCGCAAGGTCTCACGCTCCGGGCATGATGAACAAATCTGGTCGTCATTCATCGAATCGGTGAGCTACCACCAATCGGAGTTTTCCGATGCCGATGGCTACCGCCGGCTTGCCGAAAAACTTGCCGCCATCGATGCCGTGCGCGGTGGTGCCGGCAACCGTTTGTTTTACATCGCCTCGGCGCCGGAGTTCTTTGATGAGATTCTCATCAACCTCAAAAATGCCGGGCTCAACCGCGCGGCCAACGGCTGCTGGGCACGGGTGATTGTCGAAAAACCCTTCGGCACCGACCTCGCCACCGCGCGACATCTCAATGAGGTCGTCAACGCAACCTTCGAGGAACGCGACACCTATCGCATCGACCATTATCTCGGCAAGGAAACCGCGCAGAACCTGATGGTGCTGCGCTTTGCCAACGCCATTTTCGAGCCCCTCTGGAACAGCAAGCACATCAGCCATGTGCAAATCACCTGCTCGGAAAACCTCGGCATGGAAGGTGGTCGCGGCGGTTACTACGACACCGCCGGTGCGCTGCGCGACATGGTGCAAAACCACCTGCTGCAATTGCTCAGCCTCGTCGCGATGGAACCGCCGACCGATCTCAGCGCCGATGGCGTGCGCGATGAAAAGGTGAAGGTCATCCGCTCGCTGCGCCAGTGGGACACGCCGGAAAAAGTCGCCGCCAATGTCATTCGCGCGCAGTACACCGCAGGTCATGTCGATGGCGTGCCGGTCCCGGGCTATCGCGAAGAGGACCGGGTGAATCCGGAATCCAAGACCGAGGCCTATGTCGCGGTGCGCTTGCTCATCGACACCTGGCGCTGGAGCGGCGTGCCGTTCTACATCCGCATGGGCAAACGCCTGCCGAAGAAGTCGACGGAAATTTCCATCCACTTCAAGGAAGCGCCATGCGTGCTCTTCAATGCCAGTTGCGGCGGCACGCCGGGCGGCAATGTGCTCGTCATCCGCATCCAACCCGATGAAGGCATCTCGCTGCGCATGGTTTCAAAAATCCCCGGCAACAGCCTGCGGCTTGAACCGGTGAAAATGGATTTCCACTACGCCACCAGTTTCGGCAAGGCGAGTCCCGAGGCCTACGAACGGCTTCTGCTCGATGCGATCGCCGGTGATGCGACACTCTTTGCGCGACGCGACGAAGTCGAGGAGGCGTGGCGCTTCATCGATCAGATCGAACACGCGTGGCACCAATCATCCAACCCGCCGCCGATGGCCGAGTTTGTCGCTGGCACTTGGGGACCAAAGGAAGCCGATGATCTGCTCATGCAGGACGGCAACCAGTGGCGCAGGTTGTAAAGCGCAACGCGCACAACTCGCCGCACCCACTCAACCCGTGGTGCGCAGGCCGGATGAAATCGCATTCACCGAGATCAACAAATCCGGGATCATCATTTCAGCGCCCGCATCATCACCGGCCGCAATGCGCGACCGCCATTCGCGCAGCAAGGCGACCTGCTGCATGTGCAGCACGCGCAGCGGCTCCTCGCGGATGTCGAGGGTGCGTGCCATGCGCGGACGGCGATCGATGAAGTCACCTTGGAACAAATCCCGCACGGCATCATGCGTGCGGCGGAACTCATCGAGGATCATGCCAAGGAAAGTGTCGCGCAGTTTGTCATCGGGCACCAACGATGCGTAGGCACGCATGATATCTTCATTGGCGCTGGCCAGCGAGCTATCAATGTTGGTGATGACATAACGCAGGAAAGGCACGCCCTGCACCTGACCCGAGAGCTTGGCGAAGCCCTCCGGGTTTTCCAAACGCAAGCGCTCGAGCGCCGACCCCGCACCATACCAGCCGGGAAGATAAAAGCGTGATTGGGTCCACGAAAACACCCATGGAATCGCCCGCAGGTCTTCGAGCGTCGCGCGGCCGGTGCGGCGCGCGGGACGCGACCCGATGCGCGCATTTTCCAAGGCATCGATCGGAGTGGCGCTGCGGTAAAAATCGATGAAGCCCGGCGCGTGCAAGAAATCCTTGTACGCATCGCGGCTCCACGCAGCGAGTTGCTCGAGCAAATGTGGATCGGCATCGACCGCTGCTTTCGCATGACGATGCTTGGCGGTCGCCGATGCCACCGATGCAAGCAGCAACTCGGTGTGATAGGTCGCCGAGCCGCAGTGCGCGTATTTTTGCGCAATGGTTTCGCCCTGCTCGGTCATGCGGAAGGCACCACCGAGCGCGCCATGCGGCAAGGCCTCCATGAACCAATGCGCGGGGCCCGCACCACGGCCGACCGTGCCGCCACGACCATGGAAAAACACCGGGCGCACCGCATGCTTGGCGCACACGGCCGAGAGCTCGACCTGTGCTTTGTGCAGCGCCCACTGGCTGGAGAGAATGCCGCAGTCTTTGTTGGAGTCCGAGTATCCCAGCATCATCTGGAAGTCGCCGCCACTCAGGCTGCGCATCGTGACCGGATGCGAAAGAAACTCCTCGACGATGCCGGGCGCGTGCTCGAGGTCATCGATGGTTTCAAACAAAGGAACCACCGGCAGCGGGCATGCCAAACCATCGTCCCGCATTTCCATGAGCCCCGCTTCGCGTGCGAGCAAATACACCGTGAGCAGATCGGCGGTGCCACGCGTCATCGAAACAATCAACGCACCAAGCCCGGCATCGCCGCAGCGCGAACGGTGCGCGACAAGCACGCGATAACAGTCGAGCACCGCATCCGCTTCGGCACCGGCGGAGATGCCCGATGCAAGAAATGGCCGCGGTGAAAGCAACTCGGCATTGAGGAACGCGAGGCGTTTTTCCTCCGCCCATTGATCGAAGTCCGCCGCATCGGCGATGCCCGCCTTGGCAAGCAGTTGGCCAAGCGCCTTTTGGTGAAATGCGGAGTTTTGCCGCACATCGAGAATCGCCGAATGAAATCCAAACACCGCGAGCTGGCGGCGCAGCGGCTGGATAAAATCGCGCACCAAGGCCTCGGCACCGGCGGCATTCAGCGTTTCCTCGAGCACCGCAATGTCGGCGGCGAGGTCTTCGGGGTTTCGGTATATCGCCGTAGCATCCGGATGATCGCGCGAGACCAGCACCTTGAGCCGCATCAAATGCGCGGCAAGCCGCCACGGTTCCTCCGCATGCTGAAGTTGCAAAGCACCGACGCTGGAATCCTCACGATGCCCAACCAACTCGGACGCAAGACGCGCAAGGAGATCCTCCAACGCGGCCGGCACTTGTTGGAAATACCGGCTCAGCGGCAGGTTGTGCGCGAGGCGTTCGAGCTGCCTTGCAAACAAGCGCAGCGCGTTGAAGCGCAGCGAGGCGAGCGCGTGCGAAGTCACCTCGGCCGTCACGCCCGGATGCCCGTCGCGGTCGCCACCGATCCAAGTGCCAAAGCGGATCATCGGCGGCATGTCTTCCAAGTCATCGAGCGGGAAACCCGCCTGCTCCCATGCTTCGCGAAGGTGCGTGTGCGCGCGCGAAACCGCTTCAGGAAAAACTTCGCGCAGGTAGAACAACGCGTTTTCCAATTCCTGATTGATGCTTGGGCGGGTGACATGGATCTCACCGGTGCGCCACAGCGTTTCCAATCTCGACTCCAACGCGCGGCGTCCGCGCTCGCGCTCCCTTTCGGTAAAGGTCGAGTTTTCACGCTCCTGCATGATGTCGTAAATCTCGCGATGGCGTTCGCGCACGGTCTCGCGTTTTGCCTCGGTCGGGTGGGCGGTGAGCACCGGCTCGAGGCGCACCTGCCGCAGCACTTCAAGAATGCCGGCGGCATCCAGCCCCATGTGGCGCATCGCCGCGAGCTTGTCGGGCCAAAGGCCTTTCTCCGCAGCGGGGCCGTGGGCTTTTTCGCGCCAGCGCCGGACCTGCGCCGCGACGCGTTCTTCGACAATGTTCAAAAGTTGAAACGCGATCGAGTAGGCCTGACCCAACCCGCGATCGATTCCATCGGCGGCGGTCAACGGCTTGCCGCTCCATGGCAAGCGGCCGGCAAGGTCGCGGTGGCCGAGGCGGGCGAGCATCGCGCCGAATGACTCCATGGCAAATGCCAGCTCGGACTCCAGGAGCTGGAAACCATCATTGAGCAGGGGTTTTTCAATGTGCTTCGGATTTGCGGACATGGGTGGCGGCTGAAAAGCAGTACCAATGCCGGATCTCACGCAAGCACGATTCTTTGCCAAAAAAAATTCGGCATCAAAGTAAGGGCCACCGATGCAGCCCAGTTCCTGCCGTGGGATGCTTGCCTAATGCTGGATTTTCTGGCCATATTTCCCAAGTTCGCAACACATGAGCGCGCCTTCCCATCCAACCTTATCCGAAGCCCGCGCCGAGCTGGGCATCGAAGTGCCGGTCCACGCCATCGACCGCGAGCTGCACAAACTCCGCACGCAGGACGAATCGCGCACCCATGCGTCCCTGATCAATCTCGTGGTCTATTCGGAAAAACCCGGCGCCCTGCTGGAAAACTCCGCCATCGTTCGCCACCTCACCCGCGAGCATGCCTGCCGCGCGATCCTTGTGGAGGTCGACCCCGACCAGCCCGTGCCCGGCATCCACGCATGGATCACCGCCCACTGCCATCTCGACCACGGCAGACGATCAGTCTGCTGCGAGCAGATCGCCCTGCACCTCACCGGTAAGGTCACCGGCCGCTTTCGCAATACAGTCTTCGCTCATCTCGATTCCGATCTGCCGCTGGTGTTCTGGTGGCAGGGCGAACTTTCAGGCATTTTTTCCGAACGCTTGGTGAGCGTGATCGACCGCCTCATCATCGACAGTTCGTCATGGGCCGATCCTGCCGAATCGTTTCGAAAAATCGACGAGGCCTCGCGCTCGAAAAGCGATCTCATCCTGCAAGATCACGCGTGGTCGCGCACCTGGCAATTTCGCCTCGGCGTGGCCAGCATCTTCGACGATCCGACCGCGCAACGCTCCATCGCCGAGATCGATCGCGTTGAGATCACTTACCACCCCGATCACCGCAACAGCGCGCTGCAGTTGCTGGCGTGGCTTGCGGTGCAGACCGGATGGAGCGATGCGAAACGCGACGGCGGCAAGCCCGCGAAAAATTTCAGCTTTGTTTCACCCGCAGGAATCACGATCGAAGCGCAGCTGCGCGAGGATGCCGCCGCGCCGCCAATTTCACTTCTAGTTTTGCGCGCAGGTGATCGCTCGGCCGTGATTTCACAAGCCGCTGGCTCGGCCCATGTCGAGCGTCGCATCAAAGCACCTGGGTATGAGGTGAACTCGCTCTCGCCGATTGATCCGGTCAGCGCCGGCGACCTGGTCGCCATGCAGCTTTCCCGTGGCGGCAAAAATTCGCTGTTCAGCAAAATCCTGCCGCGCTTTCGCGCGATGCTCGGGTGAACTACGATGATCATCGTAGCTCGCTTAATCCATGCGAGTCGCCTTAAGCGCGAGAAACAGCGGGAATTCCTCGGCGGCCTTGTGCTCGGCCTTACTGAAGGGCCCGCTGCCTTGTGAGCGGCGGTGGCTGTAGAGCTCCTCGCATGCGGCGAGCGCAAGCCCATTGCCGGCAAGCGCGTTGAGCAGATCGGCAAGCGGCCGATGATGAAAGAGCGTTTCCTCCCCCGTGCCCTTGCCCGGATGAGTGGTGATGGGAATCGCGATCGGTGTGCCGTACGAATCAAGCCGACGGAATTGGATTTTCTGATCCGCATCCCAACCCCAATGGCTTTTGCGCGGGATGCGAAAACATGGATGCATGAGAATGGCCACGGCCCGGCCGCCGACCTTCAAAGCGCAGCGAATGTTGGCAAACAAACCACCGATGTCCTCGACATCGTGCACCGCCATCAGGCAGGAGGCCGCGTCGTAGGACCCATCGGCCCAGGCGCCGGGCTGGCAAGCGTCGGCCGGGATCCATGACACCCGCGACTCATTGCGATGGCGGGATTTTGCGGCATCGATCAAACGCGGGCTGGCATCGACTCCGGTAAAACGCGCGATGCCGGCGGCCAGCAATGGCGGCGCAAGCACACCTTGGCCGCAGCAGACATCGATCACCGCTTCACCCGCTTGCGGCGCGAGAAGTCGCAGCGCCGCGGGCAGGATCACATGCCGGTGGTAGTCCGAGCCGCTTTCACCAACGAGCTTGTCGTACCACGCGGCAACCGGATCCCAGCCGAGGCTTTGATCGGAATTTTTCGCCGCAGGACGAGACCCAGCTGGGCCGCCCTTGCGTGGGGGAAATGGTTGACGCTGCGGGCGGGGCATGGCGGGTCAGGGAAGTTGGCCGCGTCTCACTTTTTGCGGATGCGCCAAATTTCGCAAAGCTGGTTGCGTTCCGGGATGCGGCTGCTGAAGCGATCGGTCTGGCCGAGGTAGACCGCTTGCACCAGTTGGCCCGAGCGCTTGATGCTGGAAAACTTTTGCGCAACCGCCGTGGCACGGTCCGAGGAAAGCGTGCGGTTGCTGTCGACATTGCCGGTTTCCGACGCATAGCCGATCACCAGCATCAGGTCGCCATCGGGGATCTCCTCGCCAAGGCGTGCGATGATTTCCTCATCGGCCGGAGTCAGGCCGCTTGACCCGGTGGCAAATGTGAGCGTGTGCAGAACATTCGCGCCGAGCTTCACGCCGAGGCTGCTGTAGGCACTGGTGAGATCCGAGTCCGGGCGATTTTCCAACTCGCGCAGGTTGCGAAACAACTCGACGGCAGCCGGCATGAGCTCGCTTTCGGAGCTCGCAAAAAGCCGTGCTTTTGCAAGCTCGGCCTCGAGTTCTTTCACGCGGTTTTCAAAAAAGTCCTTCGCGCGCAGGGCTTCGTCGAGACGGCGTTGGAATTCGTCGAACTCATCCGCCGAAACGCTGCCGCCCTTTGCCGCAAGCTCCGCGCTTAACGCGTCGCGTTGCGACTTCAGTGCATCGAACTCACGACGCAGGCGATCAACTTCGGAGCTAGCAACCAAGGCGCGTTGCAACTCGGCCTGAAGTCGCGAGCTTTCCGCCGCTAGGCTTTGGCGCAGCTGCTCAGAGCGCAGGAGCTCGGAATTTTTCGCAGTGATCGCCGCATCCTTTTCGCCGAGCATCGATTCGAGACTCGTCGCGAGCGCCGCCATCGTGTCGGCATCCTTCTTGAGTCGAGTGGCAATGTCCTCCGCCGACTCTGATCCGCTTTCAAGCGGACGCAAGCCCATCGACATACGCTCGCGATTGAGCTGGCTACGGATGGCATTCGCCTCGGCTTGAAGTTGGGTGACATCCGGTGAACCGGCCGCACCGCTGCCGAAACCACCGCGCAGCCCCATCACAATCAGCACGCCAAGCAGCGCAATGATCACAAATGCCAGCACCATCATCGGCGGCATCGAGGGCTTGGCATGGGCGGCGGCGCCATCGTTGACCTCATCCCCGGCTTCGGGTTTTTCGGGTGCTGATTTATCCTCGGACATGGCGGGAAGCCTGATCGCCCGACCTGCCGGCTGTCAATTCATTCGGGCACCGCGCGGAGCGCTCAATGCGGCTTGAGCAGGCGCATGAAGTCCTTCGGTTGGTCGAAGATGAAATCCGGCTTCTCGGCAGCGAGCGACTCGCGTGAATTGAATCCCCAAGTGACCGCGGCGATCGGGATGCCTGCCTTTTGCGAAGCCTTCACATCGCGGAGTTCGTCGCCGACATAGAGCATTTCTTCGGCGCGCAGTGAGAAGGTCTTGCGGATCGCCTTGAGGTGCTTGGACTTGCCGGTAAGCTTGGAGGTCGAGGAAATGAAATCGAAAATTTCGCGCAGACCGTGACCCCGCAGGAAGAGGTCGACATTTTCCGGCGTGTTGGATGTGAGGATGCCGAAGGACTCGACATGCACGCGCAGCTCGGTGAGCACCTCCGACATGCCTTGGATGAGGTCGAGGCGGGTGATACTGCCACGAAGGATCGAAGTGCCGCGCGCGATGAGCGATGGTACACGGCGTTTCGGGATGTCGAGATGATCGAGCAGTTGCTTGAGCGAAAGATGGCGGAGTTTCTCGACCTCGTGTTCGTCGACCTGGCGGATGCCGTAACCGGGCGCGAGCTCGTTGAAAATTTTGCGGGTCTCGCCGAGGGTGTCGGCGATGGTGCCATCGAAATCAAAGACCAAGGTTCGGAACTTCATGGTGCTGGCGGGCTTGTCCTTGGCATGAGCTTTAGACGAGCGGGAGGTTGGGGTGGATGTCTTCTTCAAGGCTGGTGGTTTCTCCTTCAAAGTAACGCAAGAGCGCAGCGAAGGCAATCATCGCCGCGTTGTCGGTGCAGAGTGCCGGTGCGGCAGTGAAAAGCGCGATTTTCTGCTTGTTGCAAGCGGTTTCAAAGGCTTCGCGCAGCGCGCGGTTGAGGCTCACGCCGCCGGACAACGCGATCGCGTCACGACCGGATTCGCGTGCGGCGCGCAAAGTTTTGCCGACGAGGATTTCGATCACCGCCACTTGAAACGATGCGGCAAGGTCGGCGCGAGTGGCACTCCCCATCCCGCGTTCGAGGGTATAGAGCACGGCGGTCTTGAGCCCCGAGAATGAAAAATCGAGATGCGGATCGTGCAGCATGGGCCGCGGGAAATCGAAGGCTGCAGGATTGCCGCCGCGCGCTTCCTTTTCGATTTCGGGACCGCCCGGATATGGCAGCCCGAGCATCTTGCCCACTTTGTCGAATGCCTCACCGGCCGCATCATCGCGCGTGCCGCCAAGCCGCGTGTAATGACCCGCGCGCTCGACATCGAGCAAGAGCGTGTGACCGCCGGAAACGATCAAGGCCAAGTGCGGCGTTACGGAACTGCGATCAAGAAACGGCGAGAGCAGGTGGCCTTCGAGGTGGTTGATCCCGAGAAATGGGCGATCAAGCGCACAGGCGATGCCCTTCGCGACAGTGCTGCCGATCAGCAACGATGATGCAAGGCCGGGCCCGGTGGTGGCAGCAAAAGCGTCGACCTCGTCAACCGCGACGCATGCTTTGGCAAGCGCTGCTTCGACCAGCGCGCGCACATGCAGCGAGTGGTTACGCGAGGCCAGCTCGGGCACCACGCCGCCATGCTCGCGATGCAGCGGAATCTGCGATGAAATTTCCGACGCAAGAATTTCCGCGCAGCCGCCCACTTCGCCACGCACGATGGCGACCGCGGTTTCATCGCAGGAGGATTCGATCGCCAGAAGCAGGGCCACGCGGGGATGCTGAAGGGAAAATTTCCGGAAACCGATCAAAAACCGCAGAGCTCACGCTCTTTCATCCACCACATCGCGCACGATTTGTTCGGCATCGATGTCGTTTCGTTCGTAGGTCGAAACCGCGGCCTGCACCATCGCCACGGCGGTTTCGCGTTCGTCATGGATCACCCGCACGCCAAGCTCGCGCAAGCGCTCGACCTCGGCATGGTACTTTGCACGACCAAAGATCAGCACATCGGGATTGCGCTCGCGCACCAGCGGCACGGCCGCGCAGGTGGCATTGACCGCCGGAAAGGTGAAAGCCACGAGGCGTGCACGGCCGATGCCCGCAAGGTCGAGCGCCTCAACATGGGTCGCATCCGCAAACAGCACGGCCTGGCCCTGTGCCTTCAGGTGTCGCACGGTTTCGGCATTCATCTCCATCACCAGCGTGTCGACACCGCAACGAGTCAGCGCCTCATTAAGAGCGCGACCGACCGGGCCGTAACCGCAAATGACGGCATGGTCGCTGATTTTTTTGATCAAACCTGATGGCGCGGATTGCTCCGTCGCGCTGCGGCGAATGCTCATCAGGCCCTTTCCTTCCAACCATTTCGCGATGCGCGGCACGCTTCGCATCAAAGTCGGCACGACGGCCATGGTGAGCGCGGTGCAAACGAGCAGCATTTGTTCGGTGGCCGGCTCGAGCGGACGGAAGCCACTGGCCTTGCCGATCAGCACGAGCGTGAACTCACCGGTGCTCGAGAGCGCCGCCGCCGCCAAGAGCGATGGCCTGCCGGAAAGCTTCAGCGCTTTCAGCACGAAAAAAACCACCGCGCCCTTGAGCGTGAGAATCAACGCGCTGCCCGCAAGGACGAGTAGCCATTGATCCGCGATCACCCGCAGGTCGATGAGCAAACCCACCGAGATGAAAAAAATCGCGAGGAACAAATCCTTGAAGGGAAGGATCTCGGCGAGAATGCGATGACTGTAAATCGACTCGCTCACCACCAGGCCTGCGGCAAAGGCACCAAGCGCCAGCGAAAGGTCGAGCGCCCCACCGGCACAGGCGACGCCCGCGCAAAGGCCGACGACCGTGAGCGTGAAAAGCTCGCGGCTGCGCGTCGCGGCCACCGCGTGCAGCAGCGGCGTGATGCCGAAACGGCCGAGCAATCCGGCACCCACGAGAAAGAGCAAACCTTTCAACAAGGCGCCACCGAGATTGGTCGCGAGATTGCCACTGCCGCCTTGATAGAGGATCGGCAAGAGCAGGAAAAAAACGATCACGAGAATGTCCTGAAAGAGCGCGATGCCGAGCGCAGCGCGCGCACCGGGGCTGTTTTGCTGACCGGAATCCTGAAATGATTTCATCGCGACGGCTGTCGAGCTCAAGGCCATCGCAAAACCAAGCACGATGCAATCGACCGCGGGAAATCCCAACGCGGCCGCAAGCCCTCCAGCCAAGAGTGAAGTGATCGCCACTTGCAATCCACCGCCGATCAACGCCGAACGCCAAAGGTGGCGCAACTCGGTGAGCGAAAATTCGATCCCCAGCGTGAACATCAGCAGGACAACGCCGATCTCCGCCAACTCGCGAATCACCGGGCCACCATGATCGGCACCGGTCAGCCAAGTCAGCCCGGAGTTGCCGATCAACACGCCGCACAAAAGATAACCAACCAGCAGGCTTTGACGCGCGCGGATCAGGATCAGCGAAAGCAGCACCGCGAGCACCAGCACTAGCGTCAGCAATACAAAAAGCGGCGAAACATGGGTCGCGCCACTGGCAAGCGGGATCCAATCAAAGTTCATTCCCATCATTGTTCTTCATTGCGACCGAAGAACAAGACGAAAGCAGACCGCAGGCCAACGCGCTCAACTTTCCGCACCCACGGGATGACGCGTGCCATCGGGGCTCATGAAGTGGACCTCAAGCGCGCCGCGTTTCAGATAGGCCATGATGTCGCGTTTGCCGGCGGATGAGGCGGGCGAAACGCTGGTGATTTCACCGGCGGGCTTGCCTGCGGCGTCGAGCAAATCCGATTCCACCGAGACGCTGGCATCGACTCTCGCGTGAATGAGCCGCTTGTTGAGCTTGCCCGCGTGCTTGATGCGCGAGATCACCTCTTGGCCGATGTAGCAGCCTTTGTGATAGGAAATGTCTGACGCATCGAGACCCGCTTCGGGTGGTAGCAGGCCATCGTAAAGTTCGTGATCCCACGCAGGCACGCCGTGGGCGATGCGAAAGGCTTCAAGCGCATCGCCTTGCAGCAAAGGAAACGATTCCGGAAAGTCGACTGCCAAGCCGGCAGGGATCAACCAATCGGTACCAGCAACGCCAAAGCGTGCGGACTCGCGCGCGATCACACCTGCGGGTGCGGCTCCGGGATCGGCGGTGAAATGAACGAGCGACCACTTGCCGCTGAGGTCGGCGACCTCGACATCATCGGCGATGAGGTAGCGCGTGATGCGTGATTCGAGCGCCTCGGAATCCACGCCCGGTGCCGAGACCCACAGCGCGGCATAGGCGGATTTCATCAACCACACGCGGAACTGCAGGCGACCTTTCGCATCGGTGATGCACGATGGCAGCGCGGCATTTTCCGCATCAAGCCGACGGACATCCTGAGTGACCTGTCCGTTGAGAAATCTAACGGCATCGGGCCCGCGGAATTCCAGCAAGGCAGGCGTGCCGCAATCGATCCTCGCATTCACGCTCATTGCTTGCGTTGCAGTGCGAGCCCAACGAGCTGTGCCGCTTTTTCGCGGATATCGCGCATCATTTCCGGTGTCGGCGCCTGGCCATCCTGTAGGGTCATCTCCGAGCGGAGGCCTGCAAGCAAGTCGCGCATTGCGAGGTAGTTCGGCCGTTCGGAAATGCGTGGCTCAAGCCCGGCGATCGACTCGGTGTAATAATCGGCAATGTCCTCGCGCATCACCTTGCGGGCGCGCTCTTCGGAAAACTGCTTGTCCACCGCGACCGTCGAGACCTCAAGCGCGCGGATCCATCCGCCCATCGAGATCAGGTGTGCAAGATCGGCGTCCTTGAGCGAGACCAGCTCGGCTTCGACATCGCGCTGGGTGGCGGCGAGTTCTTTTTTGAGTTGTGCGACATCGGCCTTCTTCGCGCTGTCGAGCAAGCTCGCCGCGTGGCGGTTCACGCGATCACCGGCACCGAGCGCCTTGCTGTAACGCGTGAGGTCGGCGGCAAGCGTTTCGACCTTGTCGAGTTGCTCGGCCTGCACGACGAGGAAACCATTGGCGATCAGGAAGCCCAACTCGATGGCGAGGTCGGAGCGATCGAGCGGCATGCGGTCAGGCATCACGCGCTCGGTCTCAACCAAAGGCAACGGCATGAGAAACTGCAGCGTGTCGAAGAGCTTCGAAATCGATGGCGCGGTGAATTCATTCACGCCCAGCTCTTCGCGCATGTGCGCTTCGTCGAGGAGGTCGGCAGGAATGTCATTGGCCTCGGCGGCGGGTTTTTCATCCGCAGGAGCTTCTTGCGCGTGAAGCGGAAGTGCGAATGCAGCCAAGATGACAAGCGTGGGAACCAATCGATGGATCATGCGCGAGGATGGCACGACCACAACGAATCCGCAACTGGCAAAAAAACACCTCCCACACCGTTGCCGGCGTGGGAGGTTAGTTCCACCCTTGCGGATGGCGTTGATTGTTATGTGGACAGGTCAGCAGCCTTAGTAAGCGCCAAGGCCGCTTTTGCGACCGGCCTTGCCTTTTGGCGTTTTGACGGCTTTCACTGCCTTACCAGACTTGCTGGCGTAGCTTGCCGGTTCTTCTCGCAACATCGGATTGGTTCCGAAGTGTTCGGCGGCATCAAGCCACTGGCGCACTGCAAGACGCAGAACGGCAGATCGCGAGATGGCCATCTTGTTGGCGAGTTGATCGACACGCGCCTGAAGTTCGGCGGGCAGTCGGACGGGTATTGGATCCATAGTCTTTTTGTACATCGGTTTCTAATTGTTGCGGTTTTCCGTCGGTGCATCAAGAATTCATTCAGTATTTGGCCTATCTACTAATCCTAATGCCTCTACATATACGATGGTCAAAATTTATATACATGACAAGCGTATTCATTGCGTGACTTGACAGTAATTTCCATGCCGCCGCTTGAAGGCATTGGAAGGCGCTGAAGCCCCCTTAAAATAAGGCATTCGGGCGATTTGTCGCGATCCGAAATAGCGGGTGTTCCCAGCCTCCCGCTTGTGGAAGTCCCGCGGACGCCCCAAAGGCGCTGCCGCGTTTTGCATATCATATGTAATTACAGAGCCTCGATGGCGGCCATGATGCGTTTGGCGATTAGATCGTAGTCGGCCTTACCTTTGGCCAATTCCAGCTCCTGCGGTGTGAGTTGGATGGGCGGGCCGATGCTGACGGTGATGCGTGAGAACCGGATACGGCCCGAGCCACGGGGCAGGGCTTCGCGGGCGCCGCGGATGCGGACCGGCTGGATCGGCACGCCGGACTTCGCGGCGATGAGGCCGATGCCGGGGGCTGCTTCGCCGATCGAGCCATCGAGCGTGCGCGAGCCTTCGGGAAAGACCAGCACGCGGTGACCTTCCTTGAGCTTGCGGATGATTGTCTTGAGGCTCGCCATGTCGGGCCGATCTTGGTCGACGGGGATCGCATTCCAGCGCGCATAGAGCCATTTCCCGATACCGCGGAAGAGCGTCTTGCGGGCGAGATAAGTCATCTCGGTTTTGTACAAATTGCCGATGAGCGGTGGGTCGAGATAGCTTTGGTGATTCGATGCGACCAACACCGCACCTTCGGTGATGAGGTGTTCCTCACCGATGACGCGCATTCCGAAGAGCGTGCGAAATGATGAGCCGAAGGACATCCAGCCGAGCCAGTAGAGCCAGTTCATGTTGGGAAATGTTTGTCAGTCACTCAGGCCTTGAGACCTTGATGCCGGAGGATTTCGATCGCGGCATCCACCGCGCCATCGATGGTGAGGTCGGATGTGTCGAGGCGGGTGGCACCGGGTGCGACGACGAGCGGGGCGGTCCGGCGCGAGCTGTCGGCAGCATCGCGGCTTGCGATCGAGTCGACTTCACCGGCGGCCTTGCGACGCGCGGCGCGAATTTCTTCCGCGGCATCGATGTAGATTTTGTATGGAGTGTCTGGAAAAACGACCGAGCCGATGTCGCGTCCTTCCATCACCACATTCGAGTGTTGGGTGAATCCGCGTTGGAGGCCGATGAGTGCTGCGCGCACTTCGGGGATGGCAGAGATCGCCGAGACATTTGCGTTCACCTTTTCGCTGCGGAGCGCATCGCCGGGGTCGATGCCGTCGATGGTGATGGTCGAGCTGATGCCATCGTGTCCGCTCTCGATGTGGATGCGATGCAGCAGGCTTGCCACTGCCTCGCTGTTATGCGGATCGATGTGTTCACTGAGCGCCTTCCATGTCACGGCACGGTACATCGCGCCCGAGTTCACCATCACGAGCCCGAGCCTTTGTGCGAGCAGGCGTGCGACGGTGCTTTTGCCGGAGGCGGCGGGGCCGTCGATGGCGATGGCGAAATGATTGGAGTCGGGCGCGTTCACGAAGGGCGTGTGGTTGGCAGCATGAAATCGGCGGGCATGGTTTTTTCCCGGCGAATGGCATCGAGATGATGCGCGAATCCCGGGTAGGATGTGTTCACGCATTCGGTGTTGCGAATGATGGTTTCGCCCGAAGCGAAGAGACCGGCGATGGCAAAGGCCATGGCGATGCGGTGGTCGCCGAAGCTGTCGATCTCCGCAGCGTGCAGTGGCGAGCCGCCGGTGATTTCCATGCCATCTTCGTACTCGGTGACATTGCCACCCATCGCGCGGAGGTTGTTGACGACGGTCGTGATGCGATCGGTTTCCTTCACGCGAAGTTCGCCAGCATTGCGGATGACCGTGGTGCCATCGGCAAGCGCCGCGGCAACGGCGAGCACCGGGATCTCATCGATGAGGTTGGGGATTTCGCTTTCGAAAATCGTCGTGCCCTTGAGCTTCGCGCCGTGGACTTCGATGTCACCGATCGGTTCGCCAGCTGCATGATGCGGCGTCTCGATGATGCGGGCGCCCATGCGATTGAGTGCGGTGATGATGGCGGTGCGCGTTGGGTTGAGTCCGACATTGCGCAGGGTGAGTCGGGCGCCGGGCAGTGCGGCGGCGGCGACCAGCCAGAATGCCGCGCTGGAGATGTCGCCGGGCACGGTGAAGTCGCAAGCCTGCGGAACTTGGCCGCCGGTGAGTGAGATCGAGTTGCCGGCGTGGATCGTGTTGACGCGGAACGAGGCGAGCATGCGCTCGGTGTGGTCGCGCGTGGTGGCGGGCTGGATGACCGTGGTGGTGCCTTTGGCAAACATGCCGGCGAGAAGCACCGCGCTTTTCACCTGCGCGCTGGCGACCGGCATTTCATAAGTGATCGGGTTAAGCGTCGCCGGATGAATCCGCAGCGGCGCGCAGCCGGGTTTTTCGCCGAGCGTTTCGATGTGGGCACCCATCTGCGCGAGCGGGATGGTGATGCGTCCCATCGGGCGCGAGGAAAGCGAGGCGTCGCCAAACAATTCCGAAGTGAAAGTTTGTCCCGCGAGCAAACCGGCGAGCAGGCGCATGCCGGTGCCGGAGTTGCCGCAGTCGATCGGTTTCGCGGGGGCCTTGAGCTGCATCGATTGACCATGGATGCGCAAGTGCGTCGGGCCATAGCCGGCGAGTTCTTCGATCACCTCATATTCGGCGCCGAGCGCCTTCATCGCGTTGAGCGTGTTGAGGCAGTCTTCGCTGGGAAGGAAATTTTTGATGGTGCAAGTGCCGTTGGAAAGGCCGCCAAGGATCGCGGCGCGGTGTGACATGCTCTTGTCGCCTGGCACGCTGAACTCCGCGTGGATTTTTGAAATGGATGTGACTCGGAACTCGGACATGGATCGGGTGGCAGGCTATCTAACAGATTTGCGCGGCGTGCAACAACGGCGTGATGTCAGCCGGCTTGGAGTGGGGATTTTTTCTCCGCGTGTATCGCTTGCAGCGTGTCGCGCGGTTGCTTGGCCTCGGCGAGCCATTGAAGGGTAGCTTGCTGGTCGCCGTTTTCCAGCAGGCTAAGGATCGTGTTGAGATCGGCGATGGTTTCGCGTAGCGGCGCAAGCAGCGCGGCGCGGTTTTCGGTGACGATCTCGGCCCACATGTCGGGATTGCCGGAGGCGACGCGGGTGGTGTCGCGCAGACCGCCACCCCCGAAGCGGCCATCGGTGGGATTTTTGAGGCAAACGCGCGCGGCGCTTGCAGCGATGAGGTGGGGCAAATGGCTGATGCGTGCGACGAGCGCATCGTGCGCGGTCGGGCTCATCCATGCGGTGTGGCAACCGATCGACTGCCAAAATGCTTCGAGCGCCATACCGCGAGAACCGGCTGTTTCACCCTCGTGAGTGAGCAGACAGGCGGCACCTTCAAAGAGCGTCGCGCTGGTGGCCGAGAGCCCGTTGCGCTCGGATCCCGCCATCGGATGGCTGCCGATGAAATCGATGCCCTTCGCCGCAAGCAGTGGCGCGAGTTCGCGATGGGGGGCTTGCTTCACGCTGCCGACATCGGTGACGAGGCAAGTGGCGGGCATGCCGGCCTCGATCGCGGCTGCGACGAGTGCGGGCATTGCACCGACCGGCACGCAACACACCACCAGATCGGCGCCTTCGACAGCGAACTTGAGATCATCGGTAGCACCATCGATGCCGAGGGCGCGTGCATCGGCCGCCGTTTGCGCCTTGCGCGCCCAAAGCCTCACGCGCGGGGCCTGCGCTTGCGCGGCGAGTGCCAGCGCGAGCGATCCGCCGAGAAGCCCGCTGCCAAGAATGCTGATGTTCGGAAAGTCGGCGTTCATTCGAAAAAAAACCGGGTCCTGTTTGTTGGACCCGGTTGGTTGAAGGTGAAAAAATCGACCGGGGGGAACGAGGCGATCAGGGAACGCGGAAATACTTTTTCTCCGCCGCGGGATAGGTCGGGTCTTGCACGAGTGTGCCGCTCGGAATGTCGCGCACATCGACGACCTTGTTGTTGTAAGGGCTGAAGACAAAGCCTTCCTTGCCCGGCACTTTGCTGGCGTAGGAGTACTCAGGTTTCTTCACCGTGGTCGCGGGCTTGTCAGTAGAGCCGGTTGAAGAAGCGGCAGGCTTGTCAGTCGGCTTAATCGAGCTATCGGCCGAGTCAGTGCCTGTGGTGCTGGTGCCATCTGCCGATGTGGCTTCAGTAGCGGCTTCCTTCTTCTGTTTTTCTTTGAGCTTTTGCTCTTCGGCCTTCAGCTCCGCCTCAGTCTTGGTCGGAGCAGCTGGCGCGGTGGCATTGGGCGAAGACTTTTTGGTTTTCTTGCGGTTGGCTTCCTCGTCGTAAGGATAGCAGGAAGCAAGCAGGGCGCATAGTGCGACGCTGATGACCGAAGCGATTCGTGTGTTCATGGCGGTTCGATGGATGGAATGGACTACGCCGGATCCGGCAAATTTCGCGCGGCCGACTGGTGGGCATGATGCTACGGATCGGCGTGGCGTCAAGCAAGGTCCTTGCCGCAATGCGGGGAAACTGGCGAAAATTTCCCGATGCTCTGACTTGCGCCCGGGCCCAGAAAGCGGTTCAAAGCGCGGTAGCCATGCCGGATGCCACGATTCAAACACACGGAAAAGTGCTCGAGACGCGGAGCGCGGTGCTCTACCGGGTCGAGCTGCCGAATGGCAAAGTGATCCTTGCGCACCTGTCGAAGGAGCTCGCCGATGCCGCCGCGACATTTGCGGTGGGCGACGAGTTGCTGCTCGAGCTCACGCCGTTTGACTTCGATCAGGCAAGGATCCTAGCGGGCTGCGGCGCTTGAAGCGGATCATTCAAAATAAAACGAGCGCGGCCGGTTCGGCTGGAGCCGGAAGCGCCCGCCTCTGGCCTCGCGGAGGGGGTCGAAGACCGAGTCCATGCCGACCTCCTTGATTTCATACACATGCGCCATCAGTTCGCCGAGGCGACCTTTGGGGAATCCGCGTTCCTTGAACCATGCGAGGTATTCGACGGGAAGATCCATGAGTGGCACGCCGGATGGCGGGTGGGCTTTGATGCCGAATTTCCCGAAGGGCATGTGGGCCTGCGAAATTTCCACGAGCAAATTGCGAAAATCGTCGCGATCGATTTCGGTGATTTGGCGCATGTGCGGCGAGCATGGCAGATGTACGGGTTGATGTGAAGGGTCGCGTGGAGGCTTTGAATCAAGGCATTTTGTTTGGGTTTCCTGATGTTTTGTTTTGACGAAGCATTCGGCACTTCGTATCGAATTTCATTCGCCGATGATGAAGTGCCCGAGATGTGTCCAGAGCATTCACCGCGCGGCGGAGTTGTGCCCGCATTGTGGATTTTCGATTGCGGATGCGGACTTCGCTTATGGTGGTGACGAGGTGAGCCTGCGCTCGCTTACGGATGGGGCCGGCATCTTCGGGCATGGTCAACGCGAGCGTGTTGAGGCGGCGATGGAGCGTGTGTCGCGGCGCTTCCCGCAGTTATTCGTCGCGGTGTACACCGGCTCTCTCGGCGAGGTGGCAAACATCCGTCAATTTGGTTTTTGGTTGTTGAATCGCGCGGCCTTCGAGGATGTGCCGGCGGACAAGCCGAACGAGACGGGCATTCTGATTACCATCGATCCCGAGTCGAAAGCGGCGGGCATGGTGTTTGGTTACGCGCTCGATGCCTTGCTCGACGAATCGGACACCTTTGAATGCCTTTCGCGCGCACATGGTCACTGGCTTGAAGGGCGCTATGCCGAGGGGCTAGTCAAATTGCTGGCGCACCTCGAAGGGATTTTGATCAAGCGAAGCCGCCAGGCCCGGCGCGACCCCGGGCATTTCCGCCGCAAGCTCATGCCGCCGGCGTTGAGCCGCGATGGCTTGAAGCGGATGCGCGACGGTCATGTGCCCGCGAAGGAGGAAAGGACAACAAGCTCCATCGAATCATGAAGCGGGCGTGGGTCATCTTTCTGGCGCTGGCCACTTTGGTGCCTGTGGCCGATGCGCGCGAGGAGCGTAAGCCCAAGCGCGAGAGCGCCGCGGTCGCGAGCAAAAGCAAAAAGCAAGCGACGAAAAATTCGCGCAAGTTGAAGGCCAAGGAGGAAACGATCGCCGAGCCAAAAGCTCCGGTCGAGCCCGCCGCCGATCCGCTGCTGGATGCCAAGGCCGCGTATGTCGATAAGCGCCCGGAAAGTTTTCTCGTCGACCCGCAGTTGTTGTTGGGCGTCGGCGAGCGCGAGGAACGACTGACCTTTCTGAACTACCACGCCGGCGATTCGGCGGTCGACCTCTATGTCTATCTCTACCGCGCGGATCAGGAGATCCCGAAAGATTGGCACGATGAACATTGGGTCGACAAAATTTTCGGCAGCGGACGACCGGCGGTGGTGGTCTTTTATCATGTCGGAAAACCACAGGCATCGACGATGCGCATGACGCGTCAGCTTGCCGAAAAGGTTTCGATGCTCGAGCGCCAGCGCGCGATGGAAAATGCGGTGATGCAGGCACTCAAGAAGTCCGACCGCGCGGGCCAGTTCGAGGCGTTTCTCGTGCAGATGTCGATCCGCATCTACATGATGGAGCGCATGATGGGTGGAGAAAAAAAGGATGAAGCTGCAACGCCGGTCGTCAGCAAGAAGACCGAGAAAAAATCCGCGCCGAAAGGCATCGAAAAATTTCGTCCGCTCATCGACATGGTGGCGCCGCATGTCGCGCCCGGAGTTTCGGCGATCGGCGCGGTCGTGTTGCTGTGGGTGGTGAGCGCGGTGCTGCGGCACCGGGCGCGCTATCGCTTTCCCGAATTTGAGGTCGAACCGCGATTGGGCGGTCCGCATGCGGCGGGTGTGGGCGCGGTGATTTCATTTGGCCGCGCAGCCCCCTCCCCTGCGTTCCAACGCGAACAAATGCCGGAGTACCTGCGGCGGGCCTGACCCGCGAGTGAACGAACCACGAAATTCACGAAAAACACGAAAGGGGTTTGCTTGGGATTTTGAGCTATATGGGTGGGCTCTGAAAGAGAACCACTGATTGCGCTGATTTACTGATTTTTGCTGAATCGAAATCAGTGGCTAAATAACTTCTTCACCGTGGTGCAGGTGTCCCGCCCGCCGCATTTTCTTGAACTCTTTGCCCATTTTGGGAATCGGCGCCGCGAGCCGCGTCGCCCTACCTTTTCCAAAACTTGGAACAGGATGTTCCAAGGACGGGCTGGAGCAAGATGCACCAGCCACGATGAAGAAGACTCCTCTTCAATCAGTTCATCAGTAAAATCAGCGGTTAAACCAATTCTTCAACCGAGGTTTGGCTCCCAGCCTGCGCGATAGTTTCGCTTCATCAGCGCGCGTGCTTCAGGCACGCCGCGAACTTCCATGCCGGCGGAGTCCCAATCGATCTTGCGACGCATGCGCACGGCGAGGTTGCCGGCGAGGATGATTTCGGTGAGCGGCCCTGCATGATCAATGAAATTTGATACCGGCTTTTCACCTTCGCCGCGGATCGCACGGCAGAGTTCTTGCGTTGGTCCACCGGCGATGCGCTCGTAGGATTTGCGAATCGTGCGCGACTTTTCCTTGAGCTTGTCGTCGAACAACATCGGCGCGCCGCGGCCGTACATGTCGGCGATGTAAATGACCCCTTCGGTGCCGACATACACCTGACCACAGTCTTCGTTGAGCTTGAGGTCGGCGGGAATGCCTGGCGGGCGAACGAATGCCGGATCCTTGTTCGGATCGGCGATGCCGTCCTGCCAATGGATTTTCAGTGCCGCGCGGTCACCCTTCGCGGGGAAATGATAAAGCACCTTCGAACGCAGCGGAGCGATGGTTTCATCCGCTTCGGAAAGTTCGACCGGCTCGACCACAAAATCGCCGCGCAGGTCGAGCGCCCAGAATGCGCCGTTGAACGCATGGCAGCCGATGTCGCCCAGCGCGCCACAGCCGTAGTCCCAAAAACCGCGCCAACCGAAGGGGTGGATCTTGGAGTTGTAGGCACGCTCGGTGGCTACCGATCCTTGCCACAGGTCCCAACGCAAGTGCGAGGGCACCGGCTCGGCGGGAAATTGCAAGCCAGGCCCCTGCGCCCAAAGGCCCGCAGGACGATTGGTCCAGTAGTGAACATCGGTGACCTCACCGATCAGGCCGCCTTCAATCCATTCGCGCAGCAGGCGCGTGCCGGTGAAGGTCGCTCCCTGGTTTCCCATCACCGTGAGCACGCCTTTTTGTTTCGCAAAATTGCTCAACGCGCGCGTTTCCCACAGCGAATTGCAAAGCGGCTTTTGCAGCATGATCGGCTTGCCGCGGCGGATCGCTTCGAGCACGATCGGAAAGTGCATGTGATCGGGCGTCGAGACGGTGACGACATCAATCTTGTCGGCCACCTCGGCAAACATTTCGCGATAGTCCTGGAAGAACTTCGCTTCGGGAAATCGCGTGCGTGCTTCGCCGGCGTAATTCGCATCGACATCGCAGAGGAAAGCAATGCGGTTGCCACCGGCGATTTCGGTGATGTCACTCAGGCCCTTGCCATTGCAACCGATGGCGGCGACTTGAAGTTCGGCGGTTTTTTTCTGCTGACCAAAAAGCAGGTTGGGCGCGAGTGCGGCACCGGCGAGGGTGGCGCCGGTCTTGATGAAACTGCGTCGTGAGGAACGGATCATGAAGCTATGATCGGACGCGCGGGATTACGCATAGCTGCGGATCGATGCCTGCACGGTTTCGTAGACGAGGGCTTCCTTGTGAAGCACCGGAGCATTGCCCGCGCCTTTGAATTCCCATGCGGCAACATGCGAGAAACTTTCGTCGTGGCGCTTGGCCTCACCGGCTTGCGTCTTGCCCGATTGCACTTCGTTATCGGCCTCGGTGAACTGGTGCTCAACGCGGAAGTGACCGCCGCACGACTCTTCGCGCTCGCGAGCATCGTAGCACATCATTTCGCCAAACTCGATGAAGTCGGCAACACGGCCGGCCTTTTCGAGTTCCATGTTGACCGAATCGCCCGAGCCGGGGATCAGCACACCTTGGCCGGGGGTCCAGAATTCCTCGCGGATTTCGGCGATGCGCTTGATCGCGCCATCGAGACCTGCGCGCGAGCGAGCCATGCCGCACTCGTCCCACATGATCTTGCCGAGCTCGCGGTGGAACGAATCGACCGTGCGCTTGCCTTGGATCGAAAGCATGCGGCTGATTCGCTCGCGGGTTTCGGCTTCAGTTTGTTTGAACTCCGGCAGGTCGGTGTTCACCGAGCCGGGCTTTTGGCCGACGAGGTAATTGGCGATGGTCGTGGGGATCACGAAGTAGCCGTCGGCAAGGCCTTGCATGAGCGCCGAAGCACCGAGGCGGTTGGCACCGTGATCGGAGAAATTTGCTTCGCCCAGCACATGCAGGCCGGGGATGTTCGACATCAAATTGTAATCCACCCACAGCCCGCCCATCGTGTAGTGGACGGCCGGATAAATCATCATCGGCAACTTGTACGGATCTTCGCCGGCGATCTTTTCGTACATCTGGAAAAGGTTGCCGTAACGCGCACGGATCGTCGGCTCGCCGAAGCGCTGGATCGCATCGCGGAAATCAAGATAAACACCGAGGCCGGTCGATGAAACACCGCGACCTTCGTCGCAGGCTTCCTTCGCGGCACGCGAGGAAATGTCGCGCGGCGAGAGGTTGCCGAAGGACGGGTACTTGCGCTCGAGGAAATAATCACGGTCGCCTTCCGCGACATCGTTCGGGCTCATTTGTTTCGCGCGAAGTTTGGCAGCGACCTCGGGCGACTTTGGCACCCAGATGCGGCCATCGTTGCGCAGCGATTCGGACATGAGCGTGAGCTTCGATTGGTAATCGCCGCTCACCGGAATGCAGGTCGGGTGAATCTGCGTGAAGCAGGGGTTGGCAAACAAGGCACCGCGGCGGGTAGCACGCCATGTGGCGGTGACATTGCAGCCCATCGCGTTGGTCGAAAGGAAAAAGACATTGCCGTAACCGCCGGTCGCAAGGATCACCGCATCGGCGGCATGACTGCTGATTTCGCCGGTCTTGAGATCACGCACGACGATGCCTTTGGCATGACCGCCGACGAGCACGAGATCGAGCATCTCGGTGCGCGGGTACATTTTGACGCCACCCTTTTTGATTTCCTTTTCGAGAGCCTGATAGCATCCGATAAGCAATTGCTGTCCGGTTTGGCCGCGGGCGTAAAAGGTGCGCGAGACTTGGGCGCCACCGAAGGAGCGGTTATCGAGCAGGCCGCCGTACTCGCGGGCAAAGGGCACGCCCTGCGCGACGCATTGGTCGATGATCGAGTTCGACACCTCGGCAAGGCGATAGACATTCGCCTCGCGAGAGCGGAAGTCGCCGCCCTTGATGGTGTCGTAAAACAAACGGCGCACCGAGTCGCCGTCGTTGCGATAATTTTTCGCGGCGTTGATGCCACCCTGCGCGGCAATCGAGTGCGCGCGGCGCGGGCTGTCCTGATAGCAGAAGCATTTCACCTGATAGCCCAGCTCGGCGAGCGACGCGGCGGCCGCTCCACCGGCAAGACCGGAGCCGACGACGATCACGGAAAACTTCCGCTTGTTCGCCGGGTTGATGAGCTTGGAGTCCATCTTGTGCTTGGACCACTTTTGTTCAAGCGGGCCGGATGGGATCTTGCTGTCGAGGATGATGGACATGGGAAATGTGGTTGGAGTTGACCGCCGCAATGGGCATTCAGAATTTCAAAAATCCGAGAAGAACCGAGATCGGGATCGAAAGGAAACCGAGCCAAATAACGAGGCTGAACGCGCCGGAAAATTGGCGGATGGCACCATCGTTTTTCTTGGTTCGCAAACCAAGCGTCTGGAAGATCGAGGCCACTCCGTGATGCAAGTGCGAGCACAAGAGCGTGATCGCGAGAATGTAAAATGCGGAAACAGGAATGCTTTTGAAGCCAACGATCACCATGCCGTAAGGGTCTTCCTTGCCGAGTGATGCGAGCTCGCAATCAACACGCACCGTGAAGTGCAGCAGGTGGAAAATCACGAAAGCGAGAATCGTGAGACCCGACCAGATCATCATTCGCGATGACTTGGTGGCTTGGATGGTCGCCTTGCATTCGTAGGGTTGGCGGGCGGCGCGATTCTGACGCGTCAGTGCGATGGTGCCGGCGACATGCAGCGTCACTGCCACCAGCAATCCAATGCGCGCGATCCAGATGCCGGCGCCGTGCAGCATCGAATGAAGAAAAGCGGCGTATTCGTTGAAGGCTTCGCGGCCGGCGTAGATCAGCAGGTTGCCAGCGAGGTGCCCTGCAAGAAACAGGCAGAGCAAGATACCCGTCACCGCGACCACGATTTTTTTCCCGATAGAGGAGGACCAGTAGGTATCGAAGCAGCGAGTGATGGCGTTCATGATGAAAGGGCGGCCCGAAAGGTTGCGTGGGCGCGCGTGAAATAGACTCCGCCAAGGGTCTTTTCAAGCCGAGAGTCCGCTGGCGAGGAATAGGATAAGGAACACTCGAACGGTTTGGAATGAAGGGCTGATTTCTGAGCCGAGCCATGCGGACGTCCGATGCTTGCGGGTAGGAAATGCAGCGCTCAGCCTCACGCGCTGGAAAAGTCGACTTTCAGCAGGTCGGCAATTTGTGAAATATGCGTCATCGTGTGATTTTTTGTTTACGCAATTCATTTAAAATAAATCGATTGCAAAAATTTTTTGATTTTCGAATTTTTCCCTTGCCGTGACCCCCATCTTATTCCTACTAATATATCCACATTAACGAATGCACCTATCAAAGAAAGCTGAGTACGCGCTGCGGGCTACGATCAATCTGGGGATCGCGGCCGAGGTTGGGCGCGCAACGGTCTCCGGTTCTGAGTTGGCCGAAGTGAACCGCCTGCCGCTGAAGTTCATCGAGCGCATCCTGCAGGAGTTGCGCGAGGCGGAGCTGGTGGAAACCCATCGCGGCAAGTTTGGCGGATACTCGCTGGCAAAGCCCGCCGACCAGATCGGGGTGGGCCAACTCGTGCGCCTGATGGACGGCCGCTTGGCGCCGATTTGCTGCGCGAGTGAAAACGCATATCAACCCTGCACCTGCCCGGACGAAGACCACTGCGGTTTGCGCATGCTCATGATCGATGTGCGCAACGCGATCGCCAACATTCTTGACCGCTATACGATCGCGCAAGTCGTCGAGGTCACGCTTCGCAAAATGCGTCGCGACGGCGTTGTGCCGCCCTTTGCAAAACCCGGCGAGGAATCAGCGCGCGGGCCATCATCAAAAAGCAAGGCCGACCCTGCGGACGGATTTCTTGCGGGCCTTTCACAACTGGCAACTTCCAATCAGACAACGAATGAAAACCATCACATCTGAATCCCCCGCTGCTGACGGCGACAAGGTTGATTGGCTCGAGGTCGTTCGCAACAATGTGGCGAATCTGAAATTCGGCTCGGTGCAAATTACCGTGCATGAAGGCCGGGTGACCCAAGTCGAAAGCATCGAGAAAACACGCTTCGTCGCCACGCGCGAGGAAAGCCGCAACGCCGGCAAATAATTTTCACATCAACCCGAGGGGCTGGCCACCCTGGCAAATGGCTACATGAAAAGAGACCGACCGGACCACCGGAGGAATCACGCATCACCACATCACATGCCAATGCGGCTGTGGATCTCGCATGCTGATTCTTCGATGCTCCGGTCGGTCTCTTTTCGTTTCACATCGCCACCACACCTGTGGGGCCACATCGAAAACATCCTGCGGATGCCGACCGGAACACCGGATGCGGACGCCACGCAGAAACCATGAAAACTAAAACTAAGACCACACATCCATTGAACGAAATCGGAGTCTCCGCCACGGCGCACAGCCGCAAAGGCGGATCACAAAGCACCCTTGTATTGAGCTACCGCGTGCCGCGCATCGCGCTGATGTCGCTGCTGCTTGTCGGCGCACCTGCCGCTCACGCTCAAGAGGAAGCCGCTGAGCTCGAAGCCACCGAGTTCGTCGAGCCGAACATCTTCGAAAAAATCTGGGGCTACACGACCCTCTACAAGGATGACCTGAATCCAATTCTTCAGGAGTTCAAACTTCGCGGCCGCTATCAAGGCCAGTACTGGGATGTCGATGCCGACCAAGGCAGCCAGAGCCATTGGGAAGACCGGCGCTCGCGATTCGGGTTCGATGCCAAGCTCCTCGAAAAGGAAGTTGAAGTGCGCGCGGACTTTCAAAGCAACGACCAGTTTGAGGATTTTTACGACGGTCTCGTCGATGCCTATGTCCGCTGGAAACCGAAAACATGGATCAGCTTCACCGCCGGCAAAACCAAGCCGCTGATCGGTCAGTATGATTGGTTGGAACCCACCATCACACAGCCGACCTTCGAGCGCTCGCAGATCTTCAACCAGCTCAACATCAACCGTGCGACCGCCTTCACGGTCGATGGCACGACCGATGCATGGTCATGGCGCGCGGGCGTTTATTCGAATGACACTCCGGCGAACACGACCGATCCGCTCACCAAAGAAACCTCAGGCTCATTCGGCGACGGTGAGTTTGGTGATCTGAATGGCGGTATCGCCGGTTCGGTCGGCGTCGGCTATGACTTCAAGCATTTGCTCGATCTCGAAAAAGCCGACTTCCGCATCGACTGGCTGCATTCCGACCGAGAAGCCGACGACCTCGTGCTGGGTCGCTATGACGACATCGTGTCGAGCACCTTTTGGGTCAAGAAAGGTTATGCCGCCGTGGTCTTCGAGGCGTACTACGCGACCGGTGGCGATCCTGTCACGCAAAGCAAAGATCCAAAGAAGGCCCGCAAGTTTGACAACAGCGATGTCTTCGGATTTTTCATCCAACCGACCTACGACATCATTCCTCAAAAACTGCAATTGGTCGGTCGCTATTCCTATGCGAACAGCGATGGCCCCTTCGGCGTGCAAGGCCAGTCGCGCTATGAGCGCAAGGTCACGACCAAGAGCAGCGGTGGCGTCGGCAACAGCTACAATTCGCTCTACGCTGGTGCGCAATACTTCATCCATGGCGACAAACTCAAGCTCATGGCCGGTGCCGAGTGGGCAGAGATCAATGCGCCCAACAATGACACCTACGACGGAGTCACCCTGCTCTCCGGCATCCGCCTCTCATTCTGATCCATCAACCTCCAACCCAAGAATCATATCATGAAAACATTCCATCTGATCAAACTCACATCCATCCTCCTCGCATCTGCCGCTTTTGGCGATCAGCTGCTCAATGTCTCCTACGACCCGACGCGCGAATTCTATCAGGAGTTCAACGCCTCGTTCGCCAAAAAATGGAAACAGGAAACCGGCAAGTCGCTTGTCGTCAAACAATCGCACGGCGGATCCGGCAAGCAATCGCGCTCGGTCATCGACGGCCTCGCCGCCGATGTGGTGACGCTCGCGCTTTCCGGCGACATCGACGCGATCGCTAACAAGGCAAACCTCCTGCCCAGGGACTGGCAAACGAAGCTGCCCAACAACAGCGCGCCTTACACCTCGACGATCGTGTTCGTCGTGCGCAAGGGCAACCCGAAGGGCATCAAGGACTGGGGCGACCTCGTCAGGGACGGCGTGCAAGTCATCACGCCAAACCCGAAAACCTCGGGTGGCGCGCGTTGGAACTACCTTGCCGCCTGGGCCTATGCCGATCGCAAGTTTGGCGGCGATGAGTCGAAGGTGAAAGAGTTCGTCGCGGCGCTCTACAAGAATGTGCCGGTGCTCGACACCGGTGCGCGCGGATCGACCACCACCTTTGCCCAGCGCGGCATCGGCGATGTGTTCCTGTCATGGGAAAATGAAGCCCATCTCATCGCGAAGGAATTCCCCGGCAAAACACAAATCGTGATTCCATCGATCAGCATCCTTGCCGAGCCTCCGGTCGCGGTGGTCGAGAAAAACGCCAAAAAGCGTGGCACCGAAGCGCTTGCCAAAGCCTACCTCGAGCACCTCTACAGCGCCGAGGCACAGGACCTCGCCGGCAAACATTTCTATCGTCCGCGCGACGCGAAGGCCTATGCCAAGTGGTCGAAAAACTTCCCCAAAATCCAGCTCGTCAACATCGACCGCGACTTCGGCGGCTGGACCAAGGCGCAGAAGAAGCATTTCGACGACGGCGGTACCTTTGATGAGATCCAACAGCGTTGATATTCGGTTGTGAAGATCCCCGTGTTCGTCCGCATATGTCGAACACGGGGAACATCTTCAGCAATTCCACACATCAGATTTCACACGATAAAAAATGAAGCGCGTTCTGCCGGGATTCGGACTGACGATGGGTTTCACCGTAGCCTACCTTGGCCTCGTGGTGCTCATCCCGCTGGTGGCCTTGTTCATCAAGGCGGCGGGGATTGGTTGGCACGAATGGTTGGAAATCCTCACTTCGCCGAGAGTGCTTGCGGCGGCAAAGCTGACCTTTGGCGCGAGCTTTTGCGCGGCCCTATTGAGCAGCGTGACCGGGCTTTTGGTGGCATGGGTATTGGTGCGTTATGAATTTCCGGGGCGTCGATTTCTCGACGGGATGGTCGACCTTCCCTTCGCACTGCCGACCGCGGTGGCGGGCATCACGCTCACCGCGATTTATGCGCCAAACGGATGGATCGGCGAGCATCTGGCGAAACATGGAATCCAGGCTGCCTACAATCCGCTCGGAGTTTTCATCGCGCTCACCTTTATCGGTTTCCCCTTTGTCGTCAGGACCCTGCAGCCAGTGATGGAAGACCTCGGCAAAGAAGTCGAGGAAGCCGCCGCCACATTGGGCGCCGGTCGCTGGACGGTGTTCTGGCGCGTGATCCTGCCGATGCTCGTGCCGGCATTGATCACCGGTTTCACCCTCGCCTTCGCTCGCGCGATCGGCGAATACGGATCGGTGGTTTTCATCTCCGGCAACCTGCCAATGAAAACCGAAATCCTGCCGCTGCTCATCGTCTCGCAGCTCGAGCAATTCAAATACGGCGCGGCCGCGGTGATCGCCGCCGGCATGCTGATCGTTTCCTTCGCCCTACTCTTTCTCATCAACCTCCTCCAGCGCCGGCTCGACTGGCAGCACCGTTGAAGCGCCATGTCATCGACCCACCATGTGACCACCGAGTCAAAGCCTGTGCGGCTGCTGCTGATTGCGGCTGCGGCATTCATCCTCGGCCTGTTTCTCTTGCTGCCACTCGTCGCGGTTTTTGCCGAAGCATTGCGCCGCGGCTGGGAGCTTTTCCTGGCATCGCTCAAAGAAGAAGAGGCTTGGTCGGCAGTGAAACTCACCCTCATGGCTGCAGGCCTGTCGGTGCCGCTCAACACCTTGTTCGGTCTTTCCGCCGCATGGCTGGTGACAAAATTCCGTTTCCGCGGACGCGCCTTTTTGCTTTCGCTCATCGACCTTCCCTTTGCTGTGTCACCGGTGATCGCGGGTCTGGTGTGGGTGCTGCTTTTTGGTGCGCACGGATGGTTTGGGCCTTGGCTCGCGGAGCATGACATCCGCATCATTTTCGCACTGCCGGGCATCGTCATCGCCACGGTGTTTGTCACCTTTCCTTTCGTCGCACGCGAATTGATCCCGCTGATGGAATCGCAGGGCTCTGATCAGGAAGAGGCGGCGGTCACGCTCGGCGCGGGTGGCTGGCGGATTTTTCGCAGCGTGACACTTCCAAGCATCAAATGGGGACTCATGTACGGCGTGCTGCTTTGCAATGCGCGCGCCATGGGCGAGTTCGGCGCAGTATCGGTCGTGTCCGGCCACATTCGCGGCGAAACCAACACGCTGCCTTTGCACATCGAGGTCCTTTACAACGAATACCAATTCAGCGCCGCCTTCGCCTGCGCGACCATCCTGGCACTGCTCGCGCTCGTGACGCTCGGCATCAAGAGCCTCGTCGAACATCTCTCGGGCCACTCATCCAACGGCCGCCACTGAATTTTTTCCACCCTTTCATCCACCGCCAAATCCATGTCCATCACCATTCGTTCCATTCACAAAACCTTCGGCTCGTACAAGGCCTTGGAGGATGTGTCGCTCGATGTTCCCGACGGCTCGCTCACCGCGCTGCTCGGTCCTTCGGGATCCGGCAAAACCACCTTGCTGCGCATTGTGGCCGGCCTCGAATTCGCCGACGACGGCCCGGGCAAAGTATTGTTTCACGGCGAAGATGTGAGCGGCGTGCCTGCGGGCAAACGCGGGGTCGGCTTCGTGTTCCAACACTACGCGTTGTTCAAGCACATGACCGTAGGCGAGAACATCGGCTTTGGCCTGACCACTCTGCCGCGTTCGAATCGCCCGAAAAAAGCGGAGATCGGCGATCGCGTGCGCGAGTTGCTGAAGCTTGTGAAATTGGAGGGGCTCGAAAAACGGCGACCGCATGAATTGTCCGGCGGCCAGCGTCAGCGCGTCGCGCTTGCAAGGGCTCTCGCGATCAAGCCGAAGGTGCTTTTGCTAGACGAACCTTTCGGCGCGCTCGACGCGCAAGTGCGCAAGGACCTGCGCCGATGGCTGCGGATTTTCCACGATGAGATCGGACTCACGACACTGTTTGTGACGCACGACCAAGAAGAGGCTCTCGAACTCGCCGACCAAGTGGTGGTGATGCGCAACGCGCGGATCGAACAAGTCGGCAGCCCGCAGGAAATATACGATCAGCCGCGCAGCCCCTTTGTTTATGAATTCCTCGGCAATGTGAACAAAGTCGCGCTGAACGAGGATTCCAACCAGTACATCAGGCCGCATGAGATCGAGGTCTGCTTTGCCGCAGAGCATGATCCCGCAAGCGGCAGACTGGCAAAGATCCAGCACCTGTTTTCAGCAGGCCCGGTGGCAACGCTCACCGTGCGGCTCGATGACGGACAATTCCTCGATGTCGAGTTGTCGCGCAAGCAGCTCGACGATCTCGCACTGGATGTCGGTGATGAAATTTCGCTCAAGCTCGGGTCGGCAGCGCCCTAGCCAAGGCATGGCGTTTTACTCGACACGCCAAAGGTCGAGTGTGTCACCGAGTTTGCAGGCTTGCGGGTCTTCGATGATGTGTCCGCGGCTGAGTCGGCCATTCTGCCACTCGACCCATTGGGCGCGGCCCGGATCCATGAAGGTGCCGGTGTTGATGATGAGTTTGCCGCGATGTTGCCAGCAGCCGCGTTGGTGGAAGTGACCCATCACGAGGACCTCGGCATTTGGAAAATAGCGTTCGAGAAATGTGGCTCCGTGGCGGCCTTGATGCAGCCAGCTTTCGAGCATGAAAAGGGCGCGGGTTGGCGGAAACGCGGCGTCCCACGCGCGATGGATGAAATGCCGGCCGGAAGGGTGCTCGACCGAGCAGAGTTCGCGAGCGATCAGGCGGGCGAGTTCGTGGCGTTGCGTTGGATCGTGCGCCGCATCGGGAAATTGACGCCACATCTCGAGGATTTTTTCACGGTTGCCTAGAACCTCGCGTTTCCATGGTGAACCGTCGAAGAGCAGGCTGTCGCCATGGCTGATGACGATGCGGCCATTTGCCAATTCGATCCAGCCCTTGCCCGGCCACGATGGATCGTGATTGCCCGGCAGAAAAATCGCATCGGCCGCCTCCTCGGCGCAGAGCCACTGGAGTTCATCGAGCATTTCGCGCGCTCGCTGGCGAAATGGCGCGGCGAGTTCCTGCCAGGTGTCGCCATTGAAGATCACCGTGCCGGCGCCGGCGATCAGCGGGCGCAGCGCGGAGACTTGCCTGATCCGCGAAATTTTGTGTCCGAGGTGGAGGTCGGAGAGAATGCGAACGGGCTCGTTCATGATGGCGGGGTTGCGCGCTGTCGCACCGCCTCGAAGAGGCAAACGCCGGTGGCCACCGAGACATTGAGGCATTCGACTTTGCCGGCCATCGGGATCGACGCGAGGAAATCGCAATTTTCCTCGGTGAGTCGGCGCATGCCTTTTTCCTCGGCGCCCATCACCAGTGCGAGCGGGCCTTTGAGATCGAGTTCGTAAATGGATTTTGATTTCGCATGATCCGAAGTGCCGACGAGCCAGAGTCCGGCGGCTTTGAGTTTCTCCATCGTGCGGGCGAGGTTGGTGACTTGCGCGAAAGGCACATGATCGGCGGCGCCGACCGAGATGCGGCGCACGGTCTCGGTGATGCCGACTGCTTTGTCCTTGGGTGCGACCACCGCATGCACACCGGCGGCATCGGCCGTGCGAAGGATTGCGCCGAGGTTGTGCGGGTCTTGCACGCAGTCGAGGATCAGTACGAATGGCACCTCGTGTTCGGCGATCAGCGCCATGAGCTCGTCCTCGTCGAGAGCGGGCATGGTCTTCTCGGGTTTTTCCGAATCGCGGACATGACGGTTCTCGCGCGCCTGTTTGCCGTGTTCGCGGCGGGGGCCAGAAAATCGATCTTTCACGGCCGGGAAAATGGCCTCGGGGCCGTGGGAAAGTCGAGCGCTTTGAGGGCGCTGCTGATGTGGCGAATCATTTCCCTTGCCCCGTCCTCAATTTTCGGAAATAATTGAAACTGATGAAAGTCAAAGCCGACGACCGCCTCGAGCAAGCGCGTGAGGAATTCATTGCCCAGTGGGGAGCGATGGGCACGCAGTGGGGGATCAACCGCACGATGGCGCAGATTCATGCCTTGTTGATGACGGCGGCCGAACCCATGTCGACCGACGAGGTGATGGAGGCTTTGGAGATCAGCCGTGGCAATGCGCATGCGAACCTCAAGGAACTGGTCGCGTGGGGTTTGTTGCGGGTGGTGGTGAAGAAGGGCGAGCGGCGCGAGTATTTTGAGGCGGAAAAGGATGTTTGGCGGATTTTCACCGTGGTGGCGCGGGAGCGCAAGCGGCGGGAGATCGACCCCGCGTTGGAGGTGGTGCGCAGGTGCGCGGAGGAGAGCCGCGGGATTGCGACGCCGGAGGGTCGGGCCTTTCACGAGCAGATGAGGCAGCTCGAGGAGTTCGTCGAGTTTGCCTCCCGAATGGCCGACCGCGTGGCGATGATGAAGCATGGATTCGCGATCCAGATGGCGGCAAAATTGCTGGGGTGAATTGGCATGACCGCAGAAAGCAAATTTTTCAGAAATTTTTGAAATTCAGATCCTGAAATCAAACAGACAAATTTTATGAATCCGGTGATTGTGGTGATGGGAGCGGAGGGTGTTTTGGGTCGCTATGCGTGCCGTCATTTTTCGCGGCTTGGTTGGGAAGTGGTGGCGGTGGGTCGTCGGCGCGAGGGTGTTGCGTGCGACGATGGGGATGGGATGTATTTGGAATGGGATGGCAAAAATGTTGGTGCGTGGGCGATGGCCTTGGAGGGTGCGGAGGCGGTGGTGAATCTGGCCGATGGTGACCATCCCGATGCGCGGCTTGAGTCGACGCGTGCCTTGGCTCAGGCGATCGCCGGATGCCGGGCGGCACCGCGGGTGTGGCTCAATGCCTCGACGGTCGATTGGTATGGCGTGGCTGCCGATCGCATTCACGACGAGTGGTCGGGCGAGCCCGGAGAGAGCGCGGCGAGTCGCGCGGCCTTGGCTTGGGAGGATGCGTTTTTTGGTGCGGTGGTAGCGGCACGGACTCGCAAGGTCGCGATGCGGCTTGGCAGGGTGCTGGTGCAAGAGGCTGAGGCTGGAAAAATTTCGGGCCTCGCCGCGGACGAGGCTTGGTTGCACATGGAGGACTTCCTGCGTGCTTTGGAATTTCTGTTAGATGATGCCTTCTTCTCCGGGGCGGCCAATGTCACGGCACCACATGGACTCAAAGGTGAATCACGCGTGAGGCCATTGCGCTTGGCCGATGAGGGATTTGTTTGGCGCTGGGGACGGCCGACTGAGGCCTTGGCCGATTTGGCGGTCAGACCGGGCATCGATTGCTTCTTTGAGTCGATGGTCGCCCGCCCGGTTGGGCGCGGAAATGGGGTCCCGGTGGGCATTTTTTGAGGTCCGTGGGATGGACTTTGTGCATGCAAAAATTGCCCTCAATGGCATTTTTTCGTTTTCGTAAGTCATTGAAAATCAATTGATTTTTGCAAATCCCGCAAAATTTCGGGGATTTTCCGTTTGCGCCGTTCCTGTAGCGGGGCTAGTCCTAGGGCGCAATTGGGCGATGCGTGTGAAGCGCGGGTCGGCCGAACCAGACAGCTTCACAACCATTTGAGCTCATGACATTTCGATTTGCGAATATCGGCACCTTAGCCTTGGCGATTGGCCTATTGGCCAGCTGCGGAAACTCCGACCTCACCGTCATTCCGAAGTCCAAGATCAACGCCATCGCCCATGCCCGCGAGACCAAGCGCGAAAGTTTCCAAGTGGCGGGACCTTCCTCGCAGCTGATGTCCGCCGCGATTGGCAAGCCACGCGACAAGCACGGCATGCCCGTTTACGCGTTCAGCGAGCGTCAACGCATCGCCCGCACGACAGCTTACACCTGCAGTGAGGACGATCACCTCATTTACGGCAGCAAGAATGCCGCGGGCACGCATCTCCGCTACACCGACCGCGTGCGCAGCGCAGCCGCCGACTGGTCATTCTATCCGGTGGGTACCACCTTCCGCATCAAGGGTCTGCCTCATCTTTATGTCATCGATGATTACGGTTCGGCGCTGACCGGTACCGGCACGATCGACATTTACAAGCCGAACAAGGAAACCATGAACATCTGGGGCCGCCGCAATGTGGAGGTGCAGATTGTCCAGTGGGGTTCATTTGCGCGCAGCGCGCAAATTTTGAGCGGACGCACCGGCTTCGAGCATTGCCGCCGGATGTTGGCCAACATTGTGCGCCAGCAACCGAGCCTTGCGAGTGTGGCCAAGCGTTGAGCTTGGCTGCGGCGCGTGCCGGATCAAACGAGGCGCACCGCGTGCTTCTTCGAAAGCTTAAGCGTGTCGCCCGCCTGCGGTGAAACCGTAGCGGCCGGATCGGTGAGTTTCTCGCCGTTGAGTTGGACCGAGCCGCTTGAGATGAACTGCTTGCGCAGTTCGCCGTTGGATTTTTCCAGACCGAAGGCGGACTTGAACGCGTGGGCGGTGAGCGTGAGCACGGTTGATTCGGCGGGAAGATCGGCGAGAGAAATTTCCGGCAACTCGGCGGCGGAGAGATCTTTTTTCGAAAAGCGCGTATCCCAATCGGCGCGAGCGGCGGTGGCTGCGGCTTCGCCGTGGTAGCGAGCGGTAAGTTTTTCCGCGAGTGACTTCTTGGCATCCATCGGATGGCCCGATGGGTCGCGGGCCTCGCCGAGCAGGAGCGTGTAATAGCGGTCCATGAGCTCGTCGGAGACGCTCATCAGTTTGCCAAACATTTCCTGCGGCGGATCGCTGACGCCGATGTAGTTGCCGTAGGACTTCGACATCTTGCGAATGCCGTCGAGGCCTTCGAGCAGCGGCATCACCATCACCACTTGCTGTGCTTGGCCGGCTTCCTTTTGGAGGTCGCGGCCGACGAGGATGTTGAAAAGTTGGTCGGTGCCGCCGAGCTCGACATCGGCGCGGATTTCCACCGAGTCCCAGCCTTGCATCACCGGGTACTGAAGTTCGTGAAGGCGCACCTCCTGGCCGGCATCGACGCGGTTGCGGAAGTCTTCGCGCTGGAGCATTTGCTGGAGTGTGACCTTGGCGTTGAGCTTGAGGATTTCCTCGTAGGTCATTTTGCGAAACCAATCGCCGTTGTGGACGATTTCGGTTTTCGACTTGTCGAGGATCTTGAAGGCTTGGTCGGTGTAGGTCTCGGCATTGACGAGGACCTCGTCGCGGGTGAGCGGCGGGCGGGTGGCCGAGCGGCCGGAGGGGTCGCCGATGGTGGCGGTGAAATCGCCGATCAGCAGGACCGCTTGGTGGCCGAGCTCCTGGAATTGGCGAAGTTTTTCGAGCGCGACCGTGTGGCCGAAGTGAATGTCGGGCGCGGTGGGGTCGACGCCGAGCTTCACGCGCAACGGCCGGCCGAGGCGGAGTTTTTCAAGCAGTTCTTTTTCCGAAAGGACCTTGGCGCAGCCTTTCGTGAGGGCGGTGAGTTGTTGCTCGGGACTCATGATGAGAAAATTGCCGGGGGTGCGGAGATCGATTTGTCGAAGGCCGCGGCGAATCAGTTTTTACTTTTGAGATGCAGTTTGAGAATGCGCTTGAGCTCCTCCGATGCCTGCAGGCTGTTGGGCACGCTGTGATCGGAGGGGACGATCAATTCGGAGGCGACCGGCGCGACATGCGACGACCAGTATGGCACGACTCCATCGCTGCTGTTCGGAGTGCCGCCCTTGCCGCGATCGCCGATGACCGAGTGGAAAGTGATTTTTTTCGGCAGCGGCAATTTGTTGAGCGCGACGGTGGCTGGCGCCCGCGGGGAGAGGCTGTCGATCGAGGTCGGCAGGTGTTTGGTAGCATCCTCGCCTTGGGCAATGTCGGTCATGGCGACGAGTGTGGCATCGAGCAGATCCAGCGTGAGGGTCTTGGGAAGCTTGATCAGTTTTGAAATCCAGTTTGAGAAAACCAGATTCGCCATCGGGCTGCCACGATGCGGCACGGCGAGGAAGACCACGCGCTTGGGCTCGCTGAGCGGTTTGTAGAGCGTGCCTTCGCGGATCAGGCGCATGGTGGAATCGGAGGCTTTGATTTTGTTGATCGGTTTGTTGAACAAGGCCTTGTAAAGCTCCTGGCCGGGATCAGTGACGCTGGAGCGGGTGACGAGTCCGCCCATCGAGTGGCCGACGATGACCATGCGGTTGAGTTTTTCGCTGCCACCCTTGCTGCGGGCGTAAGCGCAGGCCTCGTGCATCAGCTCGCGGAATTTCATGCTGCTGTAAATCCACGGATTTCCGGTCGGATAATTGTAGAGCCAGATCTGATAGTTTTCGCGGAACCATGGTTCGGGCGCGAGTTCGTTGATGACATTCTTGAACGCGTCGGGGCTTGAAACGAGTCCGTGAACGAGCACGACGGGGATTTTGTTGGGATCGTAGGGAGTGACGAAATAGAGGCCGGTTTCCTCGGTGAAGCGATCTGGCAGCAGCACATTTTGGATGACCAGATTGTCGAGGTCGCACATTTTCCAGTAGAAATCATTCGGTGCGGACCAATCGGCGGCGAGCGGGTGCTTGTGGCCGCCGATGGTGGCGGTCTCGACTGCCCAGCGTTTGTTGAACTGCCAGGTTGGCATGCCTTTGCGGTCGAATTCGAGAGTCGCGGTGATGTTGTAGGGCAAGCCGTTGGGCAGCAGGTAGCGTTCGCGCTTCATGCCGACGGGCGAGGTGGATTTCCAACCGACTGCGGGAATGCCGAGACCGTGGTTGCCGTTGTGTTTTTTGACTTCGGTGACCTCGATGGTTGAAGCGGGCACAAGCGCGTCGAGCGTATCGGGATCGACATGCTTGCGGTCGGCGATGGCAAGGCGGGTGCCGATCGATGCGGCGCGATCATCCCACGAGCCGCGGCCGCAGCGAATTTGATCGAAGAGTTTGCCGACTGCGGCGTTGTAGCGATCGCGTGCGGCGGGCCATTCGTTTTTGCGCGATGCGCTGCCAAGAATCGCCCAGTTGACGCGTGCCTCATCGATCAGCGAAGCCGAGGGTACGCGCGAAGCCCGCGGCACGGATGCGCAGTTTTTGGGCACATGCGGGGCGCATTGGCTCAAAGAGAGCGCAGCAATCAGGAGGCAGGTAAAACGGGTGATTGTGGTCATGGTTGCTTGTGCAGAAAGTAAGCCACGCACCACCATGCCTGCCAAGTCCCGAAAGAGGTGATATTGAATGCGATGGCACTCAGGTTGCAGCGAAAGCCAGATGGAAATGAGCAGCCAACGGCTTTAGGCGGCCAAAATGGGTTTTTGCTCTTGGATGCCAGGTCGCCCGTCGCGAAACTCCCCTCATGTCGCCACTTGTTCAGGTCGAGCCAATCGCCATGCTTCCCACGCAGGCCGGATGCGCGGCGTTTTTGGGCGACGGCAAAAAAACCATTCTCATGTACATCGATCCCGCTGTCGGTGCCGCGATCAATCTATTTCTCTCAGGGCACCAATCGGCTCGACCGATGACCCACGACCTCTACCATTTCACGCTTCAGGCTTTCGGCGCAACCATCTCGCGGGCGGTGATTTTCGATCTCATCGGGGAAATTTATCATGCACGACTGATCATCGAGGCAGAGAACGAGATCATGGAGCGCAAGATCGTCGAGCTTGATGCCCGCCCCTCGGACTGCATCGCTCTTGCAGTCCGTTGCGGCGCGCCGCTTTACGTGGCAAGCGGGCTATGGCATCGCCTCGACGACATGACGGCAGAGCTTGCCAAGCTGCGCGATGCCGGAGACCCATGATCGGGGAAAGCCCATTCCGCTTCCAAGCATTCAATCGCCCTTGCGGACAGGTCCCGAGATGTTAGCTTGCGTGGACATGTCACAGCACACATTGGCCGCCCTGCCTGACTATTTGAGTGAGGAGATCCTTCTCAACCCGAACAAGCGCCGTTTTCCGGCATTCGATCTCAAGCGTTTGCTCGGGACCGTTTTTGCGCCGACCGAAGGTTGCCGCGTTTGCATTCTGATTGATTTCGACGAACCCGCGGCACTCATCAAGGACTTCGCGTTTCTAAAGCACGAAGGTTTTTCGGTGCAGAAAAATGCCCACAAGCATTTCTACCTTGGCCTGCGCGATGGCGCGATGGAGGCCCTTGGCATGAGTGGCGGCGAAATGTTTGCCTATCGTTGCACCCATGGATCGAATCTCGATCTAGCCGACGATGTGTGGGACACCGCGGGCAATCACCTTTCTCTCGAACGCGACATCTATTCGAACTACGATCTCATCCTGTGCATCTCGACCTATTCTGCGACTGCTCCATTGACTGCCAAGTGCAAGCAATACGGCTTCCGCGGCGCGACGCTGCACGGGCTCAACGATGTGATTCTCAACTCCGGCCTTGCGGTCGATTATCATGAAGTCTCCGCCGACGCGGAAAAACTTCGCTTGGCACTCACCCGCGCCGACGCGATCGAAATCGACTTCGCGCTCGAGGACGGACGCGTGCTCACCGCATGGCTCGGTCTCGATGGTCAGGAAGCGCAAAAATCTCACGGCCTGTGCCTCGGGAAATCTCCCGATATCGCCAACCTCCCAGCCGGCGAGGTTTACTTTGTGCCGAGCGACGCACGCGGTCAATTTCCCATGAAATACGAGGACGGCACGCTCGGTGTGCTCGAAGTCGAAAACCGCTGCATCATTCACTCGACGCTGATCTCCGGAAACCAATCAACCATCGACGCACACAATGCACGACTGGCGGATGATCCGATGACCGGCACGCTCGGTGAACTTGGTTTCGGCACGCAGGTGCTACCGGTATCGGGTGCGGACATTCAGGACGAAAAGGTGCTCGGCACCTGTCACCTTGCGACAGGCCGCGATGATCATCTCGGCGGCGACATCCTGCCATCGATGTTCAAAAAACACGAAAACTCGACGCACGACGACATTCTCTTCGCGCCACACAAGACCCCGAACTTCAACATCCGCCAGGTGCGAATGATTCGCGGCGCGCAGCGTGAGGTGCTGATCGAAAACTTCCGCCCCGCACGCTATCTCATGGAGGCGCTCGCTAATCATGGCTGAGGCGCAAGCCCATCCGCATCGGTAAAATCCATACGTGGAACCGGCAACATGAACTACCGCGAAGCCATCGAGTGGTTGTTCTCCACGCAGACCTTCGGCATCAAGCTCGGTCTCGACAACGCGCGCCAGCTACTCAAGGAGTTCCTCGCCTATCCCGCGCACGGCGTGAAGGTGATCCATGTCGCGGGCACCAACGGCAAGGGCAGTACTTGTGCGATGATCGACAGCATCGCGCGATCATGCGGCCGCCGCAGCGGGCTTTTCACCTCACCGCACCTCATTGATTTTCGCGAGCGCATCAAGGTCTCCGGTCGTGAAATCCCCGAGGAAACATGTGCCGCGATGCTGGAAGATCTGCGCGGAATTTGCGAGAAAATGGAAACGCATCCGACTTTTTTCGAGATCACACTCGCGTTGGCGATGCGTTGGTTTCGCGAATGCGGATGCGAGATCATCGTGCTCGAGACCGGTATGGGCGGCAGACTCGATGCCACCACCGCGGTGCCTGCGGATGTGTGCGTGATCACGCCGATCGGCCTCGATCATATGGAATGGCTTGGCAACACGCTTGGTGCCATCGCAGCGGAAAAGGCAGGCATTTTCATCGAAGGCAAACCTGCACTTTCATCGCCACAGGATGAAGAGGCGCGCATCGTGCTGGAAAAAGAGGCAAATGAAAAACGTACGCCGTTGGAATTCATCACCGAGCCGCTGGGCGGATACGGCATCGCACTGGCAGGCGAACATCAGCGCTGGAATGCGGCACTCGCCGTGGCCGCCTTGCACCGTGCCGGGCTCCCCCTCAACACCGATGTCCTGCGCCATGGCCTTGCCTCGGTATCATGGCCCGGGCGCTTCGAAAAAATCACGCCCGATGTGATCCTCGACGGCGCTCACAATCCACATTCGGCGGAGTCGCTCGCCAAGACATGGCACAGCGAATTTCCCGGAAAAAAAGCCTCCCTCGTCTTCAGCGCGGTCGATGCCAAGGACATCGCGGGCGTCATCAAAATTCTTTGCCCGCTCGCGTCGAAAATGTTCATCTGCCCGATCAACTCTCCGCGCGCGACACCGGTCGGCGACATGGTCGCATGCCTGCCACCGGATGCGCCGGATCACGAAACATTCGCCGATTTCGAATCGGCCTACGACGCCGCGCGCAAACACGGCCTGCCGGTGCTCGTCGCAGGATCGCTCTACCTTGTCGGCGAAGCCCGCGCCTATTTCACCAAGGCTAAATTCCAGCCAAGCAGCCAGTAAAAATGTGGGGCCTCACGGCATAGCCGAAATTGAGCACAGAGGGAGCTCGGTCACCGTCGTTGCCATCTGCCCGCGTGCCAGCCCCATCCGGCATTGCCTTTTCACCGGACTCGGCGAAACTGCTACAGTGATTGATCGACTACTCGAGGGGCTTTGGCTGGCTATCGCCGCAGTCGCGGCTCTGTGCCTCGGTGCCTGCGCACCGGGGTCGATCATGGTTCAGAACCCGAATACCGCCGGCGCAAAGGGCGAAACCTTCGGGTACCGCAAATGGATCTCCGAAAAACACGAACCCGAGGTGGTGGTGATCGGCATCCATGGATTTTGCGGCGCCTCGATCGATTACAACAATTTTGGCCAGCACCTTTTGAAGCACCAACCCACCACCGCGCTATATGCCTATGAAATCCGCGGCCAAGGCAGCGACCCGATTTACGCTCGCCGCGGTGACATCGGCGACCCGCGCGATTGGTACCGCGACCTTTTTGCCTTCACCGGCCTCGTGCGCGAGCGCCACCCGGATGCCAAAATCGTTTGGTTTGGCGAAAGCATGGGCGCGCTGATCGCCGCACACGCCTGGCGCCAAGCCCCGCCCGATCAAGCCCCTTGCGACGGGCTGATCCTCTCATCCCCCATCGTTCGCTTCCGCGACGACATCCCAGCTTGGACTCCAGGGCTGGTGCAAATCGCCGCGACGACACTGCCGCTGGCACGCATCTCGCTCGACATGCTCGCTGGCGACCAGAATGTCCAGATGACGCAAAAGTCTCATCACGCCGAGCAAGCGGTGAAAAACCCCTACCACATCCGGCAGCACACCCTGCGCCTGATCGGGGCCTTGTCCTCGCACATCAACGGCATGAACCACTGCGCCACCACCTTCCGCAAGCCAGTGCTGATCCTGCACGGCGACAAGGATTTTTTCAACAACGACTCCGATGTCCGCGGCTTTGTGGGCCGCATCCCACCCGGGACTTCGGCAACCTATCGAAACTACCCGAATGCCTACCACCTTCTGATGTACGATGAGAAAAAAGACGCCATTTTCCGTGACATCGAGCGCTGGCTGAAGCGGATCAGGCACCAGCGGCCGGAAAAATCGTGATTTTAGGACACGATTCGTCTTGACGGGTCTGGCCTGATAGCCATTCTTCGCGCCCCGCAACAAAAACATTTTTAAGCCATGGCCCGTATTTGCATCATCCGAGGAACCAGCGTCCGCTCCGGCGGCAGAATTCACCGCTCCGGCTTGGCCAAGAAAAAAGGCGGTATCGGTCGCCACGTCACCAAGGTCGTGAAACGCAAGATTTCCCCCAACCTTCAGACCAAGCGCATCTTTATCCCTGAGTTCGGCCGCCATGTGCGCCTCAAGCTCAGCTGCCGCGCACTCAAGACCATCAACAAAAACGGCGCCCTCCAGACGCTGCAAAAAGCCGGCCTGCTCTAAGCACACGCTCTCTTTCGTTTATTTTCATTGTGGTTTCATGATTGACGGTCCGGTGGAAACACCGGGCCGTTTTTCATTTCACCCCAAGCACTGACTTCGAATTTGAGCAAAATGCTCTATAAGCGAACGCGCAAATCCCGAGCACTCCATAGCATGTCGGCTGCGGGACGCGCGCTGCCTCTTAGCTTGCGCGCTCCGTCTCTGCGCCTCGGGCTAAAGCGTTCTCTCGCACCGGCGAAGGCTTCGTTGACAAATGCCTTGCTGCCAATCACCGCGCCATCGGTGAAATATCGCACGCGGCATCGCAGCATTCCCGCCATGCCGAGATCGGGCAACACGGTGCCGTTTTCCTTCGCCTCCAAGGCTTCCGCCGTGTTCATCTGCAGCCGAATCACACCTTTTTCCACGGTCGCCTTTCCATTCTTGCGCCCCAAGGCAAGCCCCATCGTACGCCGATAGATGCGCGAAATTTCTTTCCATCGATCCGCTTCGAAGCCGGCTCCCTGATGACTCATGCAGGCACGCACCAGCCCCTCGCGAGCCTTTTTGCCATTGCCTTTTGGCCCGCCTCCCACTGCTTCGCCATAGCTGCTCCAGCGATATTCCGCGGGATCGGATACCATCCCCGCGCGCACCGGATTGAGATCAATGTAAGCCGCCATCGTGCGCGCCGCGATGCCGCTTTCGACGATCACGCTCTTGTAGCGCTCTTCCCATAGCGTGCCAGTGCGGTTATGGGTGCGGTTGAACCACCGCGTGAAGCGCTGCAGCACGGTTTTCATGAACTCGCTCAGGTCGTGCATGCGATAGGTGAAGCGGGCATGGATTTCAGCGACGAGGGCCGCGTTTCCCGCCTTGCGCGCGTCGGAGAGTTCCTTCGCCACCACGGCTACGAAAGCCTCGGTCTGGATCGCGGAGAGGCGTTTCAAAAGCTCGGCATCGGTGATGCCCTCGGCCGACATCGGTGGCACCTCGATGAGGATGTGGATATGGTTCGACATCAGGCAGTAAGACAGAATCCGGCAGCCCGAGAACTTTTCCTGCATGCGCATGAAAGTCCGGAACTTCTCACGCTCGGTTTCCTCAAACACAAACCGCCGATCCACCACACGGCTGATGCAGTGATAAATCGCCAGCTTTTCCGCCGAATCCTTCCACGGCGCCAACCATCGCTTGCTGCTCATGCCCCACCAATAACCGCGGCCATCCCAGACGGCAAGAGAAATCTATACAATTTGTCTGGGAAATTGTATAGTCTGGGAAATTGTATAGAAAAATTTCATGGTCCCGCACACCACGCCTACCCACCACTAGCGACATATTGGTCAACATCTCAAAAGCGATGCATAAGGCTTGGCTCATCGACCGAGTGGGTTGATGCGGTTCGTATGGGTTGGTGCGGTTCGAGGATTTGCTTGATCCCCTCACGATGTGCAGCAAGTTGGAAATATGCCAATGAATGACGCCCGCACTCCCTCGCAAGGCCTCGTACAGGCCACCCATCTGGTTTACGCGTTGCATGCGGTGAGCCTCGTACTTGGGGCCTTTGGTGCCGCCACGGTTATCGGGAGCTTCCTGTTCGGTTGGCCATCGATCGTTGCAGTCGTCATCAACTATGTGAAGCGCTCCGAAGCACGCGGCACATGGCTTGAGCCACACTTCAAGTGGCAGATCCAGACCTTTTGGTACTCTCTCCTATGGGCCTGCCTAGTCGGCATGGTGTCACTCGTGCTCATGATCGTGCTTGTCGGCTTCGCCACATGGGTCATCGGATTTCTCATTCTCGCAATCTGGGCGATCTATCGCATCGCCCGAGGTTGGCTGGCACTCAATGAAGGCAAGTCGCCGCTGCCGGAAATGACATAAGCATGTCGCATCGACCCCGCGATACTGACACGCGACAAATAAAATCATTCCTCTTCCGCACTCGCTTCCTCTTCGTCCTCCGGCCTCTGGAGTTTGCGGAAGTGAATCTGCCCGACGCGGCGTCCATCGGTGCTGGTGACGCGCGCTTCGTAGCCAAGGATCTCGACAGTCTCGCCCACTTCAGGAAATCTGCCGAGCTGTTGGGTGATGTACCCGCCGACGGTAGTGACCTCGCCACTTTCGAGCACCAGCTCGGGAACATGACCGCCCAGATCATTGAGCGTCATCGAGCCCTCGATCACAAACTCATCGCCATTCACGCGGGTGAAGGCCGATCGCTCGTTGTCGAATTCGTCCTGAATGTCGCCGACCAATTCCTCCATGATGTTGTCGAGGAACACGATGCCCACCGGCGTGCCAAACTCATCGACCGCCATCGCAAGATGGGCGTGCTCGCGCAGGAAAAATTTCAGCAGCGTGTCGAGCGGCATCGTGTCGGGCACGATCTTGAGATCGCGCTTGATCCGCATGAGGTCAGGGTTCGGATCGTTGATGAGTTTGAAAAGGTCCTTGATATGAATCAGGCCGATGGCGTGATCGAGGTGGCCTTTGACCAGCGGGAAACGCGTGTGTTTGCTGCGGATGGCAAGCTCAAGTGTGCGCTCGAATGGTTCGTCGGCATCGAGCACGATCACCTTGTTGCGCGGGGTCATCACATCGCGCACCCAGAGTTCGTTGAGCCCGAGCGCATTGATGAGGATCTCGCGTTCGGTCTCGGTCACTTCCTGCGATTTGCCGCTTTGCGTGACGAGCAATGCGAGTTCCTCGGCCGAATGCGAGTGACCGCCTTCGCTGACCGGCTCGATGTTGAAAAGTCGCTTGAGCAGCCAGTTCGCGGTGCCATTGAGCACGCGGATCGCCCAGTGAGCGGAGCGGTAAAATGCATGCAGCGGAGTCGCCAAAGCGAGTGTCGTCGAAACCGAGCGGCTGATGGCCAGCGATTTCGGCATCAGCTCGCCGATCACCACATGCAGGAAAGTGAATGACACGATCGCAAGCCCGAAGGAGATCAGCTTGACCCACCAGAGCGACATGCCGGTCATCAAAAGCAGCGGCGCGACGAGCGCCTCCACGAATGGCTCGCCGAGGAAACCCAGTGCGAGCGAGGAAATCGTGATGCCAAGCTGGTTGGCGGAGAGGTAGCCATCGAGGTGGTTCACCACATGCAGCGCCAACTTGAGTTTCGCCGGGCGGTTCTTTCCTTCGGCCTCAAGCTGGCTTGGGCGGACCTTGACGATGGCAAATTCCGACGCGACGAAAAACGCGTTGAGTAGCAGGAAAAACAGAATGCCGAAAAGGTAGAGCAGCGATTTGCCGAGGCTCGGAAATTCGCTAGGCGGCAAACTCGTTGCCGATGCCAGAAAATCTACAGTGAAGGGAAGTGCCGTCATTGGAGAAGAGAGTCAGAGTTTTTCATACACCCCTTGATCGCGCCTTTCGAGCACGGTGAAGCCGGCTTTTTTGGCGTCGCTCACCGAGAGCGGCTTGGTGATCGTCGGCGTGTTGATGCGCGAGATGACCTTGCGAACGGGGTACTTGCACAATGGGCAGGCAAGCAAGGGAGCGCGATCGACGGGGCGGCGGAGTTCAAATCCGCGGGCACAGACACGGCAGGATCTTTCGGGATCCTCGGGTGCTTCAGAGCGGTATTCGTAAATCGGCATTTGGGGGGCGCGGACCGGGTAGTTTCCGTTCCACGCCACAGAGAGCGTATTCCGTGCCAGCTTACCAGCTGGACTTGGTTACGCCTGGGAGCATTCCCGCCGAGGCAAGCTCGCGGAAAGTGATCCGAGAAAGACGGAAGCGGCGCAGGAATGCGCGACGGCGGCCGGTGATTTCGCAACGGTTGATGAGACGGGTCGGGCTCGCGTCGCGTGGCAGCATGGAGAGACCAACATAGTCCTTCTCTGCCTTGAGTTTGCGGCGGACTTCTGCGTACTTATCGACGGTTTGCTTCTTGCGCTCGTTGCGGGCGATCCAACTTTTCTTAGCCATAATGCGGGGGCGGATTAAAGGGGGGGCCGGGCGGCGGACGCAAGCCCAAAGTTGAAAAAATCGCCGCTATTTCGAGAAATTTGACAAAAAACCGGCCATCGGGGCTGCTTGGAAGGCCCAAATCGGGAAATTTTATCGCCGATTTCCGTAAATCCGCCCTCCGTCATGACTCAAACCGGCTTGTACTTCATGAGCTTGAAGCGCTCGTGGTAGGCACCGCGGTTGAATTTGCGGCAGCAATCGTAGCAGGCGACCGTGCGCTGGATCGGGCGGACGCGGTGAATGATGCCGAGGCAATTCGGGCAAATGTAGGAATGGTTGCGCTTCATGCGACGACGCTTGAAGGGCAGCGTGTGGAATGGTTTCTCGCCGGGGATGCCGAGCTCGGTGCAGGCGGCCTGCCATTCGTCGCCGTGCGGATCGATGTGACGACGACCGCAGCGCTCGTAAGCGACGAGGTGGGCGAGCTCGTGCTTGAGCGTGCGCCAAAGTTCTTCGGGCTGGCAGTCGCGCAATTTCGGGTTGAGCTCGATCGTGCGATCCGGCCACCACGCGCGTCCGGCAGTGGTCTGCATGCGCGGATTCCAAACGACCCGCACCTTGCGCGCGAGTTCCGGCAAAGCAAGGTCATTGGACGCCTCGGTACACCATGCCGTGAGACCGCCATCCTCCCTCGTAGGCCGCTCTTTGACCGGTGCCGGAAACCGCAAAACCCGCAGCCAAGAGGCCCATCGGAATTCCAGTTGCGGCATGCTGCGATCCATCTATCGCACCTATAACAATCGAACTCGAAATTGGCAACAATCCATGTGCGGAAAAACACATAAAAATGCCGATTTTTTGCGAGCCGTCGCCCAGGGTGCCGATTGAAGCAACCTGCAGCGTCCGGAAGCACATATGATGCGTGATCATGCTTGCGGCGAAATCTGCACCACCGAGAATGATACGACGCATGCAAAAGCATCCATCGAGCACTTTGAGCGCACTTGTGATGGCGGCGCTGATCTCGGCAAGCGCCGGGCTCATGGCACAGAGCGTGAACGAGTCCGGCGGCATCGCCATGATTCAGGCCGAGCAATCGCCGCAGGTTCAGGCGCGCGCGGTCGAAGGGGTCACTTATTCATGGCAGGCCTCGACCAGCATTCCCGGTTATTCCGGCACGGGCTTCATGGAAACCACGCCGCTCGATGGCTCGACGGTCACCGGCAACTGGAGCAGCACGAGCCCCGAGATGCGCTACGCGGTCAATTTCACCCGGCCGGGAACCTATTATGTCTGGCTGCGCGGCTTTGCCGAAACGGCTGATGATACCGCAGTGAGTGTTGGCATCAATGGCGTCGCCGCCAGCCTGCCGGTGCTCAATATCAAAACCCTCAACGGCTGGAGCTGGACCAACAGCGGTCCGACATCAAGCACACCGGTGAGCATCGAGGTCCCCTCGGCCGGCAATCACAACATCCACATCTGGATGCACGATCCAGGGTTTCGCCTCGACCGCATTCTGCTGACGCAAAATCCAAATTACACCCCCGAGCTTTCGGCGGATTTCTGGCGCAATCAAAACATCTATCAAATCATCACCGACCGCTTCTTCAATGGCGACAGCGGCAATGACAACCTCTCACCGAACTTCAATCCTGCCGATGGCGGCCAAGCACATGGCGGTGACTTCAAAGGCGCGGAGCGCAAGCTCGACTACATCAAATCGCTCGGTGCTACGGCGGTGTGGATTTCACCAGTCTTGCTCAACGGCAATGGCGATTACCACGGCTATGCGGCCACCGACTTTTATCAAACAGATCCGCGGATGGGGTCGCTCGCCGAGTTGAAAAGTTTTGTTCACGCCGCGCACCAGCGCGGAATCCTAGTGGTCAATGATGTGGTGGTGAACCACGGCAGCACGATTGTCGACAGCACTGACGCGGGATTCCCGAATTTCAGATATCCGCCAAGCGGCTACACGCTGCGTTACAACGGCTCTCGTCGCTATGCCGCGCCATTCGACAACGCCGCGCTCGGCGTACCGCTCGAAACGCTGTTTCACAACAACGGCACCACGCAGAATTGGGGCGATGCCACCCAGGTCGAATATGGCGAGCTTCTCTCGCTCGACGATTTCCGCACGGAAACAAGTTATGTACGCGACCGCATGGCGGAAATTTTTTCGCACTGGATCCAGAGCGTCGGCTTCGATGCCTACCGCATCGATACGGTCAAGCATGTCGAGATGGGATTCTGGGATAACTGGAGCCCTCGGATCCGCGCGACGGCATTGGCGGCCGACAAACCGAACTTTTTCCAGTTCGGTGAAATCTACGATGGCTCCGATGCAAAATGCGGTTCCTACACCGGCACGAAATCCACCGCAAACTACAAGATGGAATCGGTGCTGGATTACCCGCTGTACTATCAGATCAACAGCGTCTTCGCCTCCGCCAGCGGCAACACCGGTCAGCTTGAATCGCGCTACAACAACCTCAACACCACCAACTACGACGCGTCATCGCTGATGTCGCTGGTCACCTTTCTCGACAACCACGATCAGCCGCGGTTTTTGAACACCACGGGCAGCAACCCATCACGCCTCGAGGTGGCACTTGCCTTTCTCTACACGGCCAGAGGCATCCCCTGCCTCTACTACGGCACCGAGCAGGACTTCATCGGCGGCACCGATCCGAACAACCGCGAGGACATGTTCGACGGGCAGTTTGAAGCCGGCCCATCGCTCGGCGACAACTTCAACATGACCAGTGCCCGCTTCAAGCTGGTCGCCAAACTCAACAACCTGCGCCGACTCTACCCGGCGCTGCGCACCGGCACGCATGTGAACCTATGGGCAAATTTTGCATCACCCGGATTGTTCGCCTATGCGCGCCGCCTCAACAACGAGGAAGTCTTCGTGGTGCTCAATACCTCGACATCCGCACAGTCGATCGGCGCACGCCCCACGATCCACCCGGCGGGCACGGTGCTGGTGAATGTGCTCAACCCCAGCGAAACCGTCACCGTCACCACTGACGTCGACGGCATCCCCTCGATGACCGTGCCGGCGACCTCGTACAAAATGTTTGTCGCGCAATCGCAGTCACTCGCCCTCTCGCCAGTCGTCAACACGATCGCACCGGGCCACGACCAAGCCTCGATCTCGCCGGCCACACTCGTCACGCTCACCTTCAGCAAGCCGATGAACACCGCCACAACTCAGGCGGCATTTTCCATCACGCCCAACACGGGCGGAAACTTCGCATGGAGCGTCGGCAACACGGTGCTGACCTTCACGCCGACATCGAATCTTGCCGCCAACACCCTGCACACGGTGCGGCTCGAAGGCACGGCGACCGACTCGACCGGCCTTCCGCTTCACGGCGCCTTCGAATCGCGCTTCACCACTGGCGCCTCATCAAGCCTCGCACGCCCGACCATCAACTCTTCGTCCGCATCCAACATCGTGATTTCCACGGCCACACTCAATGCCGCCGTCACGCCAAACGGATCCGCCACGAGCGTCGCATTCGAATATGGCACCAGCGTTTCCTACGGCAGCACCACCAGCTCGCAATCGATCGGTAGCGGAAATTCACCGCAAAGCGTCGCCACCAATCTCAGCGGACTCGCCGCCAACACGACCTATCATTTCCGCGTCATCGCCACCAACGCGCAGGGCACCAGCTACGGCCCCAATCAAACCTTCAACACCTCCACCACTTTGCCGCAGGCCACCACCACGCCGGCCTCGTTTGTCACCGCGCGCACGGCGAGCCTCAATGGCACGGTCAACCCGAACGGCGTAGCCACAACCATCCGCTTCGAGTACGGAGTGCAACCAAATGTGTTATCCAACACCACCGCGCCACAGGATGTTGGCAGCACGAGCGGCAACGTCGACAAATGGGCATCGATCGCCGATCTCACTCCGGACACAACCTACTTTTTCCGCATCGTAGCCACCAGTGGCAGCGATGTCATTTCAGGTTCGGTGCAATCATTCACCACGCTCTCGGTGAAACCGCTGATCATTTCATCCGGCGCTAGCAGCGTGACTTCCACCGGCGCGACACTCAACGCCACGGTCAATGCCAACGGCGCCGCCGCCAATGCATGGTTCGAGTACGGCACGAGCGAAAACTACGGAAGCGCGACAGTCGCGCAGGATGTGCCTCTCGCCGCCGGCAACACCACCATATCGATGCCGATTAGCGGATTGGCCACAGGACAAATTTACCACTTCCGCGTCGGCGCATGGAACACCAACGGCATCACCTATTCCGCCGATCAAACATTCTCAACCGGCTTCCCACCACCAAATGTGATCACCGGCGCCGCAAGCCCAGTGAGCTCCACCACGGCAACCGTCAGTGGCACGGTCAACCCGAACGGCCGGGCCTCGGGATACTGGATCGAATACGGCGCCGGAAATAACCTCACATCCAACACGCGCAAAACCGCCAGCGATGATGCGGAAGGATATGCCAACTTTTCCTACAACTCGCCCACGAACAACGGCGGCAGCGGATTCGGAATCTACAATTTCTACACGACCACCAGCTTGTCCCGCGGCGGCATCCTGCTCGTCACCGCAAATAGCGCCAACGGCACCGGAGGGCGCATGATCGATGGCGCCAAATCCTTCGGCGTTCGCGCCGGAAGCTCAACGACCCGCGGCGCCCACTCGGGCTACCGCACGCTTTCCGATGGCAACCAGCAATTTGGCAGCTGGACATTTTCCATGCGCTTCGATGTCGACAACACCAAGGGCTTCTCCGGCTTCAACCTCAAGTCATCAACAAGCACCTCCTTCGGCGCAGGCGAGCTACTCTCGATCGGCATCATGCCTGCCAGCGGAACTCTCGGCGGCAACACCGGCATCATGATCACCGACGCCACGGGCCAACACATGATCGACATGGGAGCTGAAGTGCGCGGCAGCATCATCGATGTGAAAATCGATTTCGACACGCTCACCGGCGCCTACACCAGCGGAGTAAAATTCCGCGCCGATGCAAATTACAAAACCTACACCGGCACGCTCAAATCCTCCGGCGCCAGTGTGAAACTCGTGGCATTCGGCTACCTCAACTCCAACAACTCAGGAGCGCTCAACCAAAATCTCATCTTCGACAGCCTGCAGTTCAACAACTACGCCGCCATCGGCAGCAGCACCAACGCCGCCCCAGTCTCACAAGCCCTGGGCAGCCTCACAGCTAACACAACCTACACCTACCGCGTCGCAGCCAGCAGCACGATCGGCGCCACCTACGGCAGCAACCAAACCTTCGTCACCGGTCCGGACCTGACCCTTTCCAAAACACACAACGGCACCTTCCAAAAAGGCGGCAACGGAAGCTTTTCCATCGTCGTCATCAACGCCGGCAGCACTGCAAGCAGCGGCAGCCTCACACTCACCGAAACACCACCCGCCGGCATGAGCATCAACTCAATGTCGGGAAGTGGATGGACCTACAACGCGACCAATCAAACATGCGCCCGCTCGGACTCGCTCGCAGCCGGAGCCAGTTATCCGCCGGTCACGGTCAATGTTAGCTTCAGCGCAAACGCCAGTACCGACTTGACCAACACGGCCAGCATCAACGGCGGCGGCGATGCCAACCCCTTCAACAACACAAGCAGCGATGCGGTCACGCTCACCGCCGCACTCTCACCGATCGAGGCATGGCGCCAGTTGCATTTCGGCTCGCCCGAAAACACCGGACAAGGCGCCGATGGAAACATCGTCGCCAACGATGGCATGCCCAACCTGATGAAATACGCGCTCGGCATCAACCCCACCACTCCCGGCGCCAGCGCCGCACCAACTGGCATCCGCCAAAGTGGATTACTCAAACTCACTTTCACCCGCCGCCGCGATGCCACCGACATCACCTACCGCGTCGAAGGCACCAGCGATCCGACCACCGATTGGACCACGCTCTACTCGAGCGCGCAGACCCCCTACGAAGGCGGCCAAAACGAATCATCACCGGTCACGGTTTCCGACAACCCACCCAGCGGCACCCCGACCAAAAGATTCATGCGGCTCAAAGTCACCCGCCCGTGATTCCAGAAAAATCGCCACCCCGCAGCGCCGATTGTCCCGATAGGCACCATGCTCCTTCACGGTAGGGCGATGCGGCCCCGCAGCGCCGACTCATTGCCGCAGGCATCTTTTCAAGCATTGGGCAGTCCCGCGAAGTGATCCCAGCCACCGCTCAAGGTGATGCCCTTGCCTTCTTCAACCAGTCGGCCGATCACGGTAAGTTCCAAATCCGGGAATCGCTCCGCCCACGCGGCTTGCAATTCAACCACCCGCCCGGGAGCCATCGCAAAGAGCAATTCGTAATCCTCACCATCGCCCAAAGCCCGATCCACCCCGCAGCCCTCCTCCCGCGGCAGGACCTCGAAATCCAATTCAAAACCACAGGCCGACGACTCCGCCAAACGCGGCAAATCCTTCGCCAAACCATCGGAAATATCCATCATCGCCGTGGGCTTGAAATTAGATACCAACCAGTCTGATTCCTTGATGCGAGGGGTGAAATGCAGGTGCTTGTGAGCGATCGAGCCGCCCAGCCGGCCAGTGACCATGAGCACATCGCCCGGCCTACCGGTCGAGCGCAGGACCAGCGCTTCCCGCGCAACGCTGCCTGTGGCCGCAATGGAAATCACCGCAGAGGATCCTTTAGGCACTCGCGAAGTTTCCCCGCCCGCCAGTCGTGCATCAAAGGCCCGCAAGGCCTCGCCGATCCCCTCATAGAGTGCCTCCGCCCATGCCAACTCGGTTTCCGGTGGCAGGGCCAAGGTCACCAAAAAACGCTCGGGCCGCCCGCCCATGGCCGCAAAGTCCGAAACCACCCGCACCACTGCTTTCCAACCCACCTGCCTCGGCGGCGACTCCAGCGTGAAATGCACATTACATACCAAAGCATCGGTTTTTAAGAGCTCGAGGCGATTTGGATCCTTGGGATACTCGACCACCGCGCAGTCATCACCGGGTCCGGCACCCGGCGCCGGATCGCAAGGGGCCTTAGAAATCAGCCGGGCAATGAGGGCGTCCTCGCCGATGTCGCTGAGGCGGCTCATGGGGCGGAATCGAGTGGGATGTTGAAGTAGCGGGCTGCCATTTGCACGGCCACGGTGGCGCCGTTGAAGCAAAAATGCACGGCGATCGGCGCCCACAGCGAGCCGGTTTTTTCATAAATCCACACCAGCAAGAGGCCGAAGAGAAACAGCGGCAACAAGGCGCTCAGGTTACCATGGGCAGCGGCAAAAAACAGCGCGCTGGAACACGCAGCCAGCCAAGGTCCCGTGAATTTCTTTGCCACCGGATAAAGGTAGCCCCGAAAAAGCAGCTCCTCGCAAAGCGGCGCGACCAGCACCGCCGCCAGAGCCATCAGCCACAGCACCGCGGGGTCCTCAGTGGTTTGCAAAAGTTTCACCGACTCCTGCATGGTCTCCGCGCCGAGCGATTCCATCCACTGCATGTAGCCGCAAGCCTGCAGCACGCCAAAAATCAGCCACATGCCAAACACCGAAGCGGGCGCGATGAAAAACACCTTCGGCCAAGCAGGCCAACGCAGACCCAGCCAATCGGCAGCGGTCGTGCGACGCATCATGTAAACCAAGACCGTTCCCGCGATGAAAATTTGAAACCCGATGTTCATCACCAGATCCGATGCCGCAAGCACCCGGTCCGGCGAAGCGGGCGCCGACAAGGATGAAACCACCAGCAGCGAGAAGGCGGAAAAAATCAACGCCACCGGCAACAGATCCAAAGGTTGATAGAGGCCCACCGACACTTTTCCAAAAGGCAGCGGCGGTGGCAGCACGCGTGGAGTCTCGAGCGGATCCGACCCTGCGCTCTGCGGCACCCGCCTCAGCGCGCCGATCACGGCCGCAACCGGAAAGATCAACGCCGCCACCACGAACGCGGCCGAGATGACAAGTGAGGTGGGATCGTTTGCCGCATTCATGCTTCGCTCGTAACGCCCCACAGGCTGCGACGGCATTTGCAAAAGCGCCAATGGAAAATCACCAACTCACTCAGCCGATTATTCGCCTTGAACAATGACGCGCGTGAAATCTAGCATGCGATATCCCAACCATGATGCCGTCAAAGCCGGCGCCCGTGACATGAGCGAATCCTCCCAAATCATTTTCCAAGCACCGGAAATCGATCAACTGGCGCCGCTGTTTCCTGCATATCACATCGAATGCCTCATCGCCACCGGCGGCATGGGTGCCGTCTATCGCGCCGTGCAAAAATCGCTCGATCGCACGGTCGCCATCAAGATCCTGCCGCGCGAGTTCAGCCAAGACCCGGTGTTCTGCGCGAGCTTCGAAGCCGAAGCGAAAAGCATGGCACGGCTCAACCACCCGAACCTCATCAGCGTCTATGACTTCGGCGAAGTGAACGGCATGCTCTTCATCATCATGGAGTTCGTGCCGGGTCAGTCGCTTTTCCACTGCGCCCACGGTCATGCGGTCGAGCCAAACGAAGTGATCCGCCTCATCACCGGCATCTGCCAAGGCCTCGCCCACGCTCACGAAAACGGCATCATCCACCGCGACATCAAGCCGTCGAATGTTCTGCTCGATCATCACAACGAGCCAAAAATCGGCGACTTCGGCCTGGCCCATCCGGTCGGCACCGGACACCAGGAAGGCGCACAAATTTACGGCACCCCCGGCTACACCGCGCCCGAAGTGGTCAACGCACCACAAACGGTGAACCACCGCGCCGATATTTTTTCGATCGGCGTCCTGCTCCACGAACTCCTCACCGGCAAACTGCCCGCCGATGACCCAAGGCCCGCCTCACAGATCGCCCATTGCGATCCGCGCTTCGATGCGATCATCCAACGCGCCACCGCGGAAGCCCCCGAAATGCGCTACCCCAACGCGCATCAGATCATCGCGGACATTTCCCAAATCAAACTCCAAGTCGCGATCGCACCCGCCCACGACGCACGACCAACCCCACGGCTCGCGCCCGTCGCGCCCGTGAAGAAAAAATCCTCCGGCATCCCGATGGTCTCCGGCCTCGCCATGCTGATCCTCGCCGCCGCGCTTGGATACCTCGCTTACAAACGCCACATCGGCGAAGCACTCGCCACCCAACGCAGCGTGGTCACACCCGATGCCACCAAGCAGCCTGTCAAACCGGCCCCTCCAACACCCACCCCTGCACCTCCACCCGCTCCAGCGCCGCAACCAAAGCCAACACCAGCGCCCGAACCTGCACCCACACCTTCGCCCAATCCGCTACCCTCGCCACCCGCACCACAACCAATTCCCACACCTGCGCCCGAACCAAAGCCAACGCCCGCCCCGGCACCCACTCCAATACCCAAGCCGCAGACCACTCCACCACCCGCGCCCAAGCCCAAAGCGCGCTTCGATGTGCCAGGATACTTGATATACGCCCAAAATAGCATGCGAAAAAAAGGCGACACCACCATCGCCGCATACCGCAATGCCCTCGAAGGCAATGTGGAGGATCTTGAACGCTCCCTCAAGCGCTCGATCCGCGACATTCCAAGCCGCGATGTGCAGGATGTCATTGAACAACACCTCGCAAGATTTGTCGATGAATGCAAAAAGGACGAAGGCCGCATTCCCGATGTGATCAATCCCCATTTGGCAAGCCTCAGCGAATCGAAAAAAAACCTGAAGAAACACCTTCAAAAACAATCAGAGATCAATCTCAAGATGGTCGAGCAGCTCAAGCCGCTCAGCGAAACCTACATCATGGGACTGCAAAAAAAACATGATGCCTTGATCGAAGATCGCGATGATGTGGCCGCCGCTCAAATGGCCGAAGAAATCGAACTCACCCGCAAAAGCACTACTCACTTTCAAGAAATCATGGGCTGCCAAATTCCCGCGCTCACGGAAGTGGAAGAATGATTGACGTGTAAAAGAAAGAGCAGGCCCTCCCTCTTCCATTTCAACTTTCTGCTTTCAACTTTCCGCTTTACCTCTCCCCCTTGCATCAAATTCCCGCGCCTGGCCCAAGCTTCCGCTGGCAGTGAACGCGATCCCGCCTAGACTCGCGGCGTGCCCACCCCCAAGAAAACCTCAGCGGCCGCGATCCGGCTGCGCGGATGCCGCCAACACAATCTGCGCAACCTCGACCTCGAGATCCCGCTCGGCAAACTCACTGTGGTCACCGGCCCATCCGGCTCGGGCAAATCCTCACTCGCCTTCCACACGCTCTACGCCGAAGGACAGCGGCGTTATGTGGAAACCTTCTCGCCTTATGTCCGGCAGTTTTTCGATCGCATGGACAAACCGGATGTCGACGCGATCGAAGGCATCCCGCCCGCCATCGCGATCGAACAAAAAAACCACACGCGATCCACGCGCTCGACCGTCGGCACGCTCACGGAGATCAACGACTACCTCAAACTGCTCTTCACCCGCGCGGCCACCGCGCACGATCCACACACCGGCGAACTCATCGCGCCCGATTCGGCCACCAGCGCCACCGCATGGGCGATGCAACATCTCGCCGATCAAACGGTTCTGATCACCTTCGCCGTGCCCGCACCCACAGGCACCAAACCCGCGGAATTTTTCGCCTTCCTCAACCAACAAGGCTACCTGCGCGTTGTGCTGAATGGCGCGATCGTCCGCACCGACGAAACTCCAACGCAAACGCGATTGCCGGGCACGGTCGATGTACTCCAAGACCGCATCACGCTCACCCGCGCCAACCGTAGCCGCTTGCTCGAAGCGATGGAAGCAGCCTTCACCTTGGGCAAAGGCCGCGCATCGGTGCGCGCGGTAAACGCAAATGGCAAAGCCGAGCTCGCCCGCAGCTTCAGCGCCGATTGGACCAACCCCGCCACCGGCTTCACGCTGCGCCCGCCGACACCCTCGCTGTTTTCGTTCAACAACCCCGTCGGCGCCTGCCCGACCTGCCGCGGCTTCGGACGCGTGATCGGCATCGATCCGCAAAAGTCCGTGCCCGATCCCTCGCTCTCGATCCGCAAGGGTGCGATCAAGCCCTTTCAAGGCGAACGCGGCGGCGAATGCCAACGCGACCTGCTGCGCTGCTGCAAGGAACGAGGCATCGATGTCAATCAAGCATGGGAGGACCTCTCCGAAGACGAGCAGGAATGGATCTACTATGGAGATCGTAGAAAATCCGACCTGACCCCCGAAGAGCTGGAGGAACTCTGGAGCTCGGGCTCATGGTATGGCGTGAAAGGATTTTTCGATTGGCTCGAAACCAAGGCCTACAAGATGCATGTCCGCGTCTTTCTTTCGCGCTACCGCTCCTACACGACCTGCCACACCTGCCGTGGCAAGCGCCTGCAACCGGAAGCCCTCTGTTTCAAAATCGACGGCAAATCGCTGCCCGAACTCTGGGCACTGCCGGTCAGCGATCTGCTGGATTTACTCAAACACCTCCAATCCACCGACCGCATCAAAAATTCCACCGATTCCACGCTCGCTGTCGTGTTGGCGGAAATCACCTCGCGCCTCGGCTATCTGGTCGAAGTCGGGCTCGGCTACCTCACGCTCGATCGTCAGACGCGCACACTGTCAGGCGGCGAAGTCGAACGCGTCAACCTCACGACCTGCCTCGGCGCCTCGCTCACCGGCACGCTCTTCGTGCTCGACGAACCAACCGTCGGCCTCCACGCCCGCGACATCGACCGCCTCGTCGGCATCATGCACAGCCTGCGCGACAAAGGAAACACGCTGGTAGTGGTCGAACACGAAAACACGGTGATGCGCGCCGCCGATCATCTCGTCGACCTCGGCCCCGGAGCAGGCCAACACGGCGGCCACATCATCTATCAAGGCCCGCCAAACAGCACCGAAGGGAAAACCAAAAAGCAAGCGGCTCCCAACGAAACCCGTCGCTGGCTGAGTGGTGAAAAATTCATTCCGGTGCCCACCAAGCGCCGCACACGCGGCAAAGCGAAACTGTCGATTCGCGGTGCCACTCGCCACAACCTTAAAAAGCTCGATGTCGATCTGCCACTCGGCCTCTTCGTCTGCCTCACCGGAGTTTCGGGCTCGGGGAAATCGACCCTCGCCCACGATGTGCTGCACGCGAATGTCGCCCGCCGTCTCGCCATCGAGGATGCCTCGCTGGATCCGGCCCCGCTCAAAGAACTACTAGGAACACAGTACTTATCGGGCATCGCACTCGTCGATCAATCGCAGCTGGCCCGCACACCGCGCTCGACGCCGGCGCTGCTCCTTGGCGCCTTCGAGCCGATCCGCCAGCTTTTCACGATGACCGATGAGGCCCGCGCCCGCGGACTGCAGGGTGGGTTTTTCTCATTCAATTCCGGCGACGGACGCTGCGACCGCTGCTCCGGCACTGGCAGCGAGCAAGTGGAAATGCAATTCCTTGCCGACATCCACGTGACCTGCCCCGCCTGCAATGGCCGCCGTTACAAATCATCAACGCTCGAGTTCACCTACCGCGGCCGATCGATCGCCGATGTGCTCGAGCTCACTGCCGCCGAAATTCCCGAGGCATTTGTCCTCACTCCCGAAACCCCAACGGTCGAAGCGAGGCTGATCAAAAAAATCCACGCGGCGCTTGCTCCGCTAGTCGAGGTCGGCCTCGGCTACCTGAAGCTTGGCCAAGCGCTCAACACGCTTTCTGGAGGCGAGTCACAACGACTCAAGCTCTGCCAGCTTTTGGGCGAAGCGCCCTCATCTTCGCAAGGCACAAAACTTCTCATCCTCGACGAGCCCACCACCGGTCTCCACTTCTCCGACATCGAACGCCTGCTCGGCGTGTTTCAAAAACTCGTCGATGCCGGACACTCGCTGCTGGTGATCGAGCACAATCTCGATGTGATCAAATGCGCCGATTGGATCATCGACCTTGGACCCGATGCCGGCGCGAATGGCGGGCGCCTCGTCGCCGAAGGCACACCGGAAGAGATCGCCAAACTCAAGAGCCCGACGGCGAATTACTTACGCGAGGCATTGAAAAAAGTCGGCAAAACCAGCGCCATTGCCGCAACACGGTCGAAGCCAGCCAAACAAAGCGTCATTTCAGCATCCGCCAACGCCATCACGCTGCGCGGCGCGCGCCATCACAACCTCAAGAACCTCTCGCTCGACATCCCGCGCGATCAGTTCGTCGTGATCTCCGGGCTTTCGGGCTCGGGAAAATCCACCCTCGCTTTCGACATCCTTTTTGCCGAAGGCCAGCGCCGCTTCCTTGATTCGATCTCGGCCTACGCGCGGCAATTCGCCGAACAACTCGAACGCCCGGAGATCGATCAACTTCAAGGCCTGCCACCCACGGTCGCGATTGAACAACGCGTCTCACAAGGCGGCGGCAAATCCACCGTCGCCACGGTCACCGAACTCTGGAACTTCATCCGACTGCTCTACTCAAAGCTCGGCACGATCCACTGCCCGGACTGCCAGGTGCCGGTCGAAAAACAATCGGTTGCCGCCATCGAGAATGTGATCCGAGCCGAATTGAAAAAAGGCGATGTCTGCCTGCTCGCGCCGCTGATCCGCAGCAAAAAAGGCTATCACACGGAAATCGCCGAGTGGGCGCTGAAACAGGGATTTACTAGACTTATAGTAGATCGACAGTTTCGAGATGCGGAAAACTTCACGCGTCTCGAGCGCTTTAAGGAACACGACATCGATGTGGTGACGGCGGACTTCAAACGCCACGCCAAAAACACGGCGCTGCCGAATCTCGCCGAATCACTCGAGCGCACGCTCAGCATCGGCAAGGGCCTCATCAAGCTCTTCACCGCCGACAAGAAATTCATCCTGCTCTCGACGCAGTCGAGCTGCCCGTGCTGCAACCAGTCCTTCGAGGAGCTCGACCCACGCCTGTTTTCCTTCAACTCACCACGCGGTTGGTGCGGCACCTGCCGCGGCCATGGCAAGATTCCGAAAAAACATCGTGCGATTGTGCCCGATACCTCGCGTTTCGACACGCTGCTCGAAGCGGAGCTCGATGCCGACCGCGCGATGGAGCGCATGGACGATGACGAGCTCGTGCCATGCCCGGATTGCCATGGCACCCGCCTCAACCCCACGGCATCGGCCGTGCGCCTGATCACTGGAACTCCCACCGCCAAGGCGAAAAAAACATCGGCCGGGCAATCGATCGGCAAGCTCTCACGCTTCAGCATCGCCGAGGCAGAAGAGTGGTTCTCGAAACTTTCGTTCAGCGATTCACGCACGGCATTGATCGCCCGCGACATATTGCCGGAGATCGCCCGCCGCCTCGCATTTTTGCAAAGCGTCGGCCTCGGTTACCTGCAACTCGACCGCTCGGGCAACACACTCTCCGGCGGCGAGTCCCAACGCATCCGCCTCGCCGCGCAACTAGGCTCGAACCTTCGCGGCGTGCTCTATGTGCTCGACGAGCCAACCATCGGCCTCCACCCGCGCGACAATGCCGCGCTGCTCAAAACGCTGATCTCCCTGCGCGACCAAGGTAACTCGCTGGTCGTGGTCGAGCACGACGAGGACACGATCGCTGCCGCCGATCACCTCATCGATCTCGGCCCGGCCGCCGGCCGCCTCGGCGGCGAAGTGGTTTATCAAGGGCTGCCGCCATCGATTGAAGTTTCAACAAAATCAAAACGCGCGGTCGCCGGAAAAACCAAAAACCAAAAATTTGCCAACTCCCCCACCTACCGCGCCCTGTCCCATCCATTGTCCCACCCCCTTCGAGGAGAGCGACGGGCGGTGAAAAAGGATCATGCATTTCTCACAATCCACGGCTGCTGCGCCAACAACCTCAAAAACATCACGGCCGCCATTCCGATCGGCCGCCTCACCGTGCTCACCGGCGTTTCGGGATCGGGCAAGTCGACGCTCATGCACCAGTGCATTGCGCCAATTTTCAAACGCACGACAAAGAACAAAAATTTCGCCAAGGTCAGCGGCGAAAAATTTCTCAAGGCCTGTTACGAGGTCGATCAATCGCCGATTGGCAAAACCTCGCGCTCGTGCCCGGCGACCTATGTGAAGGTCTTCGATCACATCCGCGCGCTGTTCGCACAATTGCCCGAAGCCCGTATCCGCGGCTTCGATGCCTCGCGCTTTTCCTTCAACACCGAAGGTGGACGCTGCGAAGCCTGCAAAGGCAATGGCCGCGTGAAACTGGAAATGGATTTCCTGCCGCCTACCTGGGTCCATTGCGAGTCGTGCAATGGCAGCCGCTACAACCCGGCCACGCTCGAAGTCGCATTTCGCGGCAAGCACATTGGCGATGTTCTTGCGCTCACCATCGACGAAGCTGCCGCCTTCTTCGAATCACAACCACGCATTGCCGCACCTCTCGCCTTGCTCGCCGATACCGGCCTCGGCTACCTGCAACTCGGCCAAGCTTCACCGACGCTTTCAGGCGGCGAAGCCCAACGCATCAAGCTCGTTTCCGAACTCATCAAAGGCCGCGGCACCAAGGCGCAAATGAACCGCCCGCGCCACGCCGCACACAACCTTTACCTCATCGAAGAACCCACCGTCGGCCTTCACCTCGAAGACATCACCCGCCTCATCGATGTCCTCCACCGTCTCGTCGACGAGGGCCACACGGTCACCGTCATCGAACACCACATGGCCGTCGCCGCCGAAGCCGACTGGATCATCGACCTCGGCCCCGAAGCCGGCACCAACGGCGGCCAAATCATCGCCGAAGGAACACCCGAACAAGTCGCCAAATCCAAGAAATCCCTCACGGCGAAGTTTCTGGAGAAGGAGTTGGTGGGAGGATTTGTAATCAATTAGCGGCAGCAAAAAGCTCACTTATAGACCGCTATCTTGGTCGGTTTTAGGTTCAGAATCATATACATCCTTACAGGCATTACGCACAGTTTGTATATCTGGTTTCAAGCCATCCTGAACATTTTTTTCATAAATTTCAGCTACTTTTGCATTCAGCTTTTGCTGCCTTGAATAGTCTTTTTTTTCCATTCGCCCTTGAACATAAAGATAATCAGCCCTGTCCGTAAGGCTTTTTTCAACTATATCATTGTCGAGCTTTGAAAGTTTCGAGATTTCCTCAATGACTCTTTTCCCGTTGTCATCTATTTGTTTTTCATAATCACCAATATATTTTTCTTGTATATTAATATACTTTTTATCAGACTCATTGAATCGAATTTTGGCATTTTTTATTTCATCCCTACTTATTTCAATATTTGCAAGGTTGTCAACTATTTCCGACATGAATGAATCACACAACCTAACAGCTGCATCTGCAGGCGGGTCATCTTTCTCGATATCAATCCCCAGACTTTGAGGATCAATTTCTTTGGTCGCGGTGCCCTTTTTTTGAGTAGCCGTATTCAAAAGCGAAAGGCTCATGACCAACTTCTTCTCCACAATCATGATAAAGCCTGTTGCGATCGTATCAACCTCGGCAATTTTGGTCGACTTTCCACGTAATGCATTTTCCTCTTCAAGGGCCTTGAGATTTGTTCGATCTATCAGTGTTACACTTTGTAAGCTCTTAAAAGCCTCCTCAAGTTTGGTCCGAGCAAGATCTAGGCTAGATTGCCACTGGTCTGATCCAGCCCCCCGCCCAACCAGTTCGCTTAAGGTCATTCGAATTGGCGGGCTACCCTCTGGAACAAGTTCTTGCGCTAACTCCAAATATGGATCTGCCAATAGAGGCAACGCAAAGGATATCCAAAAGCTCAATATGAATTTTTTCATAAGAAAAAACGAGCCGCCCTTGAATAAGGGCGGCTCGCTGAATTAATTATCGTTTTTGCAGTGTTATGATACGCTTACGAGTGAGATTTATCTCATCGTCCAATGCTTTGCTGACGGCAGCATCCGTACTGGAGCTTCTCTTAGACTGCAACGCTGCCAACCTGGACTTCTGATTTGATATCTCTGCATAGGTTGCATTGCGTTGGGCTTCAGCGGATTTGAGCTCTTGCTTCATAATGCTGGTGTTGGCATCAGCCATTTCTTGGCTGTAACCCCAAGCGCCACCTGCATTGGGATCTCCTGTCTGGCCTTTCCGTTTTGCATCATATTCCGCATAAGCAACCATGCAGCCGGAAAGAAGAAGAGAGGAGGAGCTCAAAAGACAGTAAATAGGCTTCATTTATGCTTTCTTTACTTTGCCAGCCTGAGAGCCCAATTGCTCAATTTGAGCACGGCTTCTTTTCAGCTCGCTGATTTGTGCGTTTAGCCCTGCCGCGCCTGGCCCACCCTTAAGCTCGTCAGTCAACTGAAGGTTATTGATTGCCTCATCGATGGCATTGGTAGCTTTTCTTTTTTCTTGGCTCAATTGACTTTCGGTCAAATTGCCTGAAGTCACACCAGCACGCAATTTAGCAAGCATTTGTTGCGCTTGTTTATTTTTGTTTCGTGCATCTTTTGTTCTTTCAGCAATTTCACTCTGTATGGCCTTAGTGTTACGCTTTTGCTGAACTAGCTCTTTTCCTTTTTTGTCGCCCTGGTTGAATCCAAGTGCACCACCGCCTATTGCCCCGGCGATTCCCCCACCGATAGCGGCCTTTTTGACATCGCCACCTGTTAGCGCGGCAGTGCCAGCTCCTAATGCAGCTCCTACAACAGCTCCCTGCATTGCGCCGTCAGCAGTATGTCTGAATTGCTTGCTTTTCATGGTTTCGATTTCATCCTTTGTAATCGCATACCTTGGATCAATCGTCTGGGCACAGGACGCGAGCAGAAGCATGCTAACTGCCGCGAGTTGGAATTTCATGGATGTGAACAATTTTTTCATTTTGTATTTTGGTTGGGTGTATTTGTTACTTTGTTGTTTTTCAGTCGGCGATCCGTGTCACGGATCACCCGAAATTTTTGGTTTGAACTCCTTGGTAGTTTCGATGGTTTTGATGGTTTCGTAGATCACAGGTTCTTCCTTCGGCTTGGCTACGGCTTTTTTGACAGGAGCCTTTTTGGGCGGAGCCTTGACCGTCGGCGTCGGTGGTGGAGGAGGCATGTAATTGTCCGGAAAGCGCAGTAGGCTTACCCGATGCAGCCAGACCGGCAGTTGGTATTCGCGATACCCGATGCTGGTTCGGGTGCTCGAGTTCGTATGTTTGGTGTTCTTTTGATTCTCGATCTTCTCCGATTTCAAAGGAACGGCCTGATATTGTGTCGAATTACCCGTGAACTCCTTGGAAAAAACCGCCACATCCGCATTCTTCTTGATGGCGAAGAGACGGGCTTGTTCCACGCTGATGCTTTCCTGGCTTCTCTTTTCCGAGTAGCCGATCAGGAACGCACCTTGGCTGATCTGTTCGCGCACGGCTTTCTCATGTTCATGAGCCGGCACTTCGATGATTCTTGGGCTTGGATTTTTGACCTTTCTAGGCGGCAAGCCGCTTACTGCCTGATACCCCTCGTCGAAGGGGTTGGTGGAACAGGAAGTCGCACCCAGCACCAGCCCCAAGGCCAATCCACCTTTCAATAGAAAAGAGGCGATTTTTAACATTTTGGTATAGTGAATCATGGCTTGTCTCCTTTTTCAGACAGGGTTTGCTCAACGACGCTTTCGATCGTGACATCGACTTGTATCCCAAGGTCCTCCGGTGCCACGCCGACTCCGGTTTCCTCGAGAACAACCTGCTTTGTTTCGTCGGATAGGAGGGTGACTTCTTTGCCCTTGAACTTACGGGCGATGACGCGAACCAAGGGGTCAAGCTTGACCCTGAGAGTCACCTCAGAGCTGCCGTCGGCGATGAAGCGGATCTTGATGGTCTCTGCATTCTGCACGACTCGGGTAATGGCCGCCTTAATGGTGTCATCTTCCGTAACAAGATTGGCGACCGTGGTGCTCGAGTCGATCTTGAGGGCTCCCATGCGTTCGGCGAGGCGGCGTGCGGCATCGACCTCAGCGGCTCGCTTGGCGAGGATTCGCTTGTGACCCTCCGATCCCTTGATGGCGGCAGAGCCGAGAATTTCAAAAGTCACTTCCCGGTCGTCTACCGAGGCCTTGGATGAAGACTTGAGAGGCCCGCCCTCACGACGCGTGTAGGTTTCCTCGATCTTGGCGATGACCTGCTCGAGATCCACTTTTTTTACAACCTCAACGCGGCCGTCCTCAAGAAAGCGCGGGCGGTCGCCGGTTTTGACTCCGCTGATGTAGGAGCTGACTTCGGCGCTGACGCGGTCATCGGACTCGCTTAGGTCTTTGACTGTGGTTGTGCTATCAATTTGAACACCATTGATGCGCTCCGTGAGAAGACGAACGGCATCTAGTTCAGCGGCACGAACCAAATTCATGCGATCGCGAGTGCTGACCTTTTGCCAAATGGCAGGAAGGCTTGGTGATGCAGCCACGATCTCCGGGCGCTCGACGCCAAAAAGTGTGGTCGGTAAAACGGCCCCGATGGCAAGGGCGATTGCTGGCAGTGTGCTGATGCTTGTTTTTTTCATGCGTTGTTCTTGGTCAGTAGTTTGCGAATGGTAAACGAGAGTGCAGCGAGCAGTACCGCACCGCCTGAGACGGGCAGAATGGGGAATTTGCTTTCGGGTTTTTCCTCTGCCTTATCCGTAGATTTCCCGCTCTCGGCGACTGGCGCGGAGGTTTTGTCCGCAGTCGCAGACACGGCCTTCGGCCGCATGGATAGGTAGCGGTTGTCCGAGCGATCAAGCTGGTATTTCTTGCCCGTGGCATCGGTGATCGATTTGGCCAGTGTGAGGCCATCGAGTCGTGATTCGACATCGACCACAGAGACGCCGGCGGGATCGATGCTCCGTACCCAGACAGCCCCAACCTTGTCGCGGCTGGAAAGCGTATTTCGCAATCCCTCGGCGGCATCGAGATCCAGCCCAGTGAACTCAACCTTGAAAATCGATCCCAGATCCATCTCGGCGATCCAGTGCGTGAAGAGCATTCGAATCGCCCGCATGCCGGGTTTGCTTGTGCCTTCATCCGGTGGTTCTTCAAGCGAACGACGAATTGCTTCACGACAAGCGACCTCCGGGCTAAGCGCTTCTTCCAGCGCAAATCTACGGGCTTCAAGCGTATCGCTGACAACCACATTGCGGGAAATGGGGTCGATGATCTGCACCCCGATGTCCACTGAGCACATGCGCCGCATGGTACCGTAGATTTCTTTCGGCTCCGCCGAATTGGCGGTGATCGTTCCTTTCAGGATATAATCACAGGATGAAACAAGATCCGCCGACCTCAGCTCGGCTTCCGTTCCCCTCTTCAGAATGGCCGCTCTCTTGGATGCCATGTCGCCGCCTTGTGGCGCGCCGGAGACAATCGGAATGCCAAGTTCTTTCGCAACCCGCGCGAACCACTCGGTGCCTGTTGTTGCTCCGCTTTGCCCGTTGATTTTTTCGTCCAGCTCAATCATCAGGCGCGGTGATTGGCGTGACCGCGCAAGCATTTTGAGAATCATGATGTCATTGCCTTCGGGAGTTCCCGCAGCCACATCCGCCTTGATCTTCACCCGGTATATTCCGTCCGCATCCAGTGCGCTTGAAACAATCTTGTAGTTACGGACATAGCCCATCGAAGCGGTGAAAACCCGATCAAAATCGAGTTGAAAATCTCTAACCTGTGATTGGTCTACCACATTCACACCGACTCCAACGCGAACAGCCTCGCGCAAGGCAGCTGTCAACGCTTCCGCTCGGGCATTGGGGGCATCTCCCGGCGCTTCACCTTCTGCCTCGACAGCGCGCATGTCGTCTTCCTTTTCTGCGAATGCAGTGGATGGAGTGAGAGATATCGCCACCACAAGTGGCGCGCATGACGAAAAAATGCCGGTGGCGATAGCCCCGATCGCCTTTCTGCTGTGTAGTTGAATCGCTCGCATGAGATAAAAATAATGTGAATGGAAAGGGCGACAATCAGGATCGCAGACTTACGGATACGTGAGTATACTTACCGATGCCATAAATGAGAGAAAATCCGTGTGATGGGACCTAGACAAGAAAATTATCGCCATTCGGCGTGTCATTTTTGCCTTTCGTGGCCAACAGGGCCTAGGCACACCCGAACAAGTCGCCAAATCCAAGAGATCCCTTACGGCGAGGTTTTTGGAGAAAGAGTTGGGGGGAGGCGCGTTGAAGATCCCACGCTGAACCATTGCCGTAAGAGAAAATGAAGATTTTGAACCGCGAATGGACGCGAAGGAACACGAATGGGAGAGAAGTGGGGGATCGTGAATTGTTGATCGTAGATCGCAGATGAAAAGGCGCCCCGCGCTTGGGAGGTACGACACTCTTGTCGTACTCTTTGGAGGAAACGGCTTCTGATCTAGCTTCTTCTGTCTCGAAGTCTTCTGTCTTCTCTTGAAACTGAAGCCTTGAACCTTGAAACTTTTCCCCGTTTTGAATTTAGAATTTATGATTTTGAATTTGCTTGTGGGGCATGGCGCTTGGAAAGCGCCGCCACTATTGAAGAGGTGTCCCGCAAGATGCGTGACACAGCCAGCGAGACGCTGGCGCTCCTCTTTTGAACCTTAAGCAAACGCAATCACCCGAAAGCCCGCTGGAGAAAACTCCCCTTGACGCGGACTAGAGCGTTTGCACCCTACGGACTTGCACAATTGACCTTCATGAAATCATCCAAATCCTCAGCAGCCGATAACGGCATGCCTCAAACATCCATGGTCCCCGACGCACTGAAGAAGGCGCGTTGGATCTGGCAGGGCCTTGCCAACACCGATCTGCACAACAGCTACACCCTTTTCCGCAAGAGCTTCACGCTCGATGCGATTCCAGGCAAGGCGCGCGTCTTCGTCACCGCCGACCAATCCTATCGACTCTACCTCAACGGCCGCTACGTCTGCGGTGGGCCGGCACGCGGTTTCCAATCGCACTGGCCTTTTGACGAGATCGACATCCGGCCCTGGCTCAAGAAAGGCAAAAACATCATCGCCGTGCGCGCGCATCATCCGGGGTGCGGCACCTTTTCCTACATCAGCGAAGACACGGCCGGGCTCCTGCTCGCCCTGCAGGCCGGCAAAACCCTCGTGGTCACCGACGAGACTTGGAAAGCCCGCCGCCAAACCGAGGTTCGCAAGGATGTGGTCCCACTGGCCGCGCAGATGTCCTATCAGGAACAGATTGATTTGCGTGAAGAACCCGCTGGATGGACCGGGGCCAGCTACGACGACTCGGCATGGAAACATCCCAAAGACCAGCCACGGGTCTGGAACGCCATGCCGTGGTATTCCTTGGAGACCCGCGGAATCCCGCTGCTCCGCGAAGACGAAAGTTTCAAAGGCCGCCTCGTCGGCATCGCTGCCGGTCGCTCCGCAAAGGATGCTGCAAGCACCCGCGATGTCTATCTGACGCGCCATGAGGAAGGATTCGCCCACAAAACGACCGGCCCCGCGCGTTGGCCGCTGACGATCGAAGCATCGGCCAAGGGTCGGTGGAGAAGTTACCTCGTCGACTTTTCGAGAACCGTGGTCGGATGCCCCATCCTCACGGTGAAGGGTGCCAGCGGCGGGGAGATCGTCGATCTGACTTTCCATGAAGTCGTCGATCCCGAAACGCTCGCGCCGTATGTGGATACCAACTCATGGTCCGAGGTCGCGATGGGCAACCGGGCCATCTTGCGAGAGGGAAACAATGAGCACAGCTTCTTCCATCCGTTGGGCTTCCGCTACGCGGTGATCACGGTGCGCGATGCCGCCAAGCCGCTGAAGCTGGATTTCTCGATCCGCAGCATGGCCTACCCGTTCACACGCGAGGGTTCCTTCCAATCCTCGGATCAAACGCTCAACGCGATCTGGGAGGCCTGCGCCTGGACCCAGGAATGCTGCAGCCTCGACGGCTATGTGGACACCCCATGGCGCGAGCAGGCGCAGTGGTGGGGCGATGCGCGCGTGCAAGCTTGGAACACCTTCCACTTCTGCAATGACGCGCGCCTCCTGCGCCGCGGCATCCACTGCATCGCCTCGCAGACCGTTCCCAACGGCCTCACCTACGCCCACGCACCGACCAAGGCCCATTCCTGCATCCTACCGGATTTCTGCCTCACATGGGTTCTGACGCTCTGGGACCACTACTGGCAGACTGGATCGACCGAGGCCTTCGAAACCCATGAAGCGACGGCCCTTGGCATCCTCGACTACTTCCGTGACATGACCGATGCCAAGACCGGCCTTGCGCGTTTCGATAATCGTTATTGGCTCTTCCTCGACTGGACCACCCTGCACCGCGAAGGCTGCCCATCGGTGCTGAATCTCTGGCTGCTCGAAGCCCTCGACAAATTGGCCCTGCTTTATGCCGCGTCAGGTCGCAAGGCCGAAGCCAAACCGTTCGAGGCATGGAGCAAACGACTGCGCGCCTCGCTGCAAAAATTGATCAGCAAGGAGGGCCTGCTCTCCGACGGCTATGACGAGAAAGGCAAGGTCGTCGCCAAATACTCCATCCATTCACAGACCCTCGCCCTAATCACAGGCCTCTCTCCCAAGCATGAGAAAGTCATGCTCGAAAAGCGCTTGCTCCCCTATCTCCGCGGCGAAGAGGCCTTCGAAGCCATGCCCAGTTCCTACTGGGCGACTTATGTGCTCTCCGAGTTGGCAAAACGCGGCCACGGAGCAGAAGTCGCCGCCTTCATCAAAAAACACTGGGCCAAGATGGCCGAGCACGGCACCACCTGGGAGACCTTCGAACCGGCTCTTGGCAACGAGAGCTTCTCGCACGCTTGGTCGGCCCATCCACTCTTCCACCTCATGCAAATCCTCGGCGGCATCCGCCAGACCGCTCCCGGTTGGAAGCGTGTCACGCACGATCCATGCTTCATCGGAGACTCGCTCGAGTGCACGGTGCCGACGCCGCTCGGCCCGATCCGTTCCTCATGGAAACGCGCGGGGAATGAATACGAAGTCCATCTCAAGCTTCCCAAAGGCATCACCGCAGCGCCTGTCCGCTAGAGGGCGCAGTGGTCGGACTTGATGATGACGCCAGCGGCCTGATCGGTGGCGGTTGACATCGGCGACCACCCTAAATCAAAACGAGTGACTGCTGGATCAAGACTCCGCGTACGCGTCCGCGCACGACGATCTCAACCAACTGGCTCAAAACTCCGGGGGCGCTCCAGAGGCGCAAGGGTTGAGGAAATCCACTCGTTGTTATCGGGGCAGGTGCCGGCCTGTAGGCCGCCGATCAGGTTTCGAATGCCTCGCGAAGCAAGGTAGGCGGAATCACTGGCGCGGCTTTCGAGAACGATGGCTGGACGAAAGCCCTCTTCAAGGCATTGCATGTAGCGCCGTGCAAACTGCCAGCCACGAGGCCCCGCTTGGGGCTCTCCCAGAAGTCCGTCCGGCAAAATCAGGGCGTCCGGGCGATCGATCGCCGTCGGCTGCGAAGTCCGGAACTCCCGGATGAGCTGCTTGACGCGGGCCCCGGCCGGCTTCACCTCGTTGGCCGTCGTCAGCAGTCCCAAATCGTATTCCATGGGATCGAAGTCTGAAAAATGCGATGGGATGTCGTGCGAACACCACCAGGTAAAGCCCCAGACATTCCGGCACGTCGCGGCATTGCGGATCGTCTTCTCAGCAAACTCCGGGATTTCCTCATGAGACATCCAGAGGGAAGAGGCGCCGAATTCCTGGATCCAGACCGGACGCGTGGGATCATCTGCATAGGCGTTTGCGAGTTCGACGCAGTATTCGGCTAGGTGGACGCTGCCGGTTCCGAGCGGGCCATAAAGATCGAGTGCCTTTGTGAATTTTGTCCAGGTATGCAGCGAGCTCGCTGCACCCGTATTGGCCAGCCCGCGTCGGGAAAACGCCGTATCCCAGAACCAAGGGCAGTGGTCCACGCCATTGACGTGGAATTTGCCAGGCGCGAGATCCTCGCAAAAGCTCAGCATATCGGAGGCCCACTGGTCGCCCTCAGACAATCCGCAGGCCTCACCCATCTCCACCAGCACGCTCAGTTCATTTCCAAGGTCAAACCCGAGAAAGCCCGGATGGCTTCCCACCCGATCCGCAATCCCCTTGAACAGGGCTTTCTCGGCGGCGATCATGTCAGGATGCGTGAACATGTTCCTCCCGTCTTTCCATTCCGGAAAAAACGCAAACCCGCTCAGCCATCCGTCGAGGACGGCGATTTGAACGGAGAGCCCGCGCTCGTACGCCATATCCACCAAACTCGAAAGCCGGTCGAGCGCGCTGTTGTTCAGGAAATGACGGTTCGGTTGGAATACGGGCCAGAGGCACTGAATGCGGATGTGGTCTAAATCCAGGCCGGCAATCGCAGCCAGATCGTCCGACACGGATCCCTCATCCCAATCCTGCCAGGAATACCACCAATTTTTGGACGGAATGTAGTTCACTCCGAATCGCAGAGGATTCTGACGGCTCATGTTTCTTGATGTCATTTTGGGATGTCAGTTAAATCTGAGGTTGCAACTGTGCGTAGGGGGCACGCCCCAGCGCCGAGAAAAAACGCGCTTCTGAGCTGTCTGTGTTGCGGTAATGGGATAATCTTGTCATTTCGGAAAAGGGACGGCATCCGACTGAGTGCGATATTAGTTCTTATTAAAATATATAGGTTTTCGTGAATATTCTGCCGACGCTTCGACATGGCCGTCGAGAAAGAGAAAATTGGCCCTGCCTCCATGCCGCAGATCAACCGTTTTGTTAAAGGGGCCGCCATCTTCAAAGATCGCCGATCCGGCACTATGCCACGCGGGGTTAATGACTGCATCGGCCAATAGAATTACCCTGCTCTTTTGATCAATAGACAAGGCACGCCAATCCTGGTTTTCACCTAGATAGTAATTCATTCCATATGCAGTCGACCAATCGCCGGGTATAAACGTTTTGGCGGAAGGACATGTTAAGATTTTGATTCGCTCCTGCTGGGCAATATAGCGATCAAGTCGGCGGAACCAGTGAGCCGACGACGGGGAATCCTGGTCCGCATTAACGTCCGGAGAGGGAAGCATTTGATTGTTTTCATCCGCGTAGAACATGAGAACCCCGTAAAGCTGCCGGAGGTTTGACATGCACTTCGCCTGGTTTCCCTGCTCGATCATCCTACGGCCGACAGGCCACAAGATCGCAGCAAGAATGGCAATGATTGCGACAACGATCAAAAGTTCCGTAAGGGTGAAAGCAGCCTGCCTCGCCCGCTGCGCTGATTTCAGAACGGCTCCGGTGGTGCGGGCCTTTCCGCTCTCAGTAAAATGCGCAATTATCTTGGGCTCCATGGTTATCACTATTCTTTGATTCGCAAGAGAGCCGCCTGGCCGGGCGCCAACCAGATATCCTCTCCCGAAAACGGCACCCACAAGGCATCCTCCCTCAAGAGCTCAATGTTAGACGGCTTTTTGCTCCAGACAGGATACAGCCCAGCCGATTGGGAGAGGTTTTTGTTGAGGATGATCAGGTAGGTGCCGCCATCTTCATGCTCGAACTCCCCGACAACAAGCTCCGTGGAATCCGGATTCGCAAGGATCAGATTCGATGGTTTTCCAGATGGCGGTTCAGTTTTATCAAGATGGTAGGCTCCCTTAAGGCGGAGTTGGAGGAGGGTTGGGCCCCACGCATTCAGAACGCGATTCACTCGCTTGACCTTGTACCACGTTTCCGTTTTGGTCCCGTCGATATCAATCGGCCCAAGCCTGTAGTTTCCTATTGTGGGCGTCTGGTACAAATAATAGCCAATGCCTTTGGCCCCATAGACAATGGCCGAAAAGACCTGAAAGCGGATATCTGCGTCACTCAGCTCACGGAAGTTGAAATGAGGACAGGAAAGAACCGTGGTCCAAAACGGGATTCCCGCCTTGGCGCTTACGAATTGAACATCATTCAGGTTGTTCCAATAGCCGTCCCTGAGTTTTCCTCCCTCCATGGTCCCATAAAAATTATAGCACAGAACCGCAGGTGAAACGGTCTCAACATATTGCGTCAGAAACTCGCGGTAGGAGGTGTCCAGCTTGGCATAGTTGGGCAGCATGCAGACAAATTCTGTCAGCCTGGGCGCGGACTCTCTGAGTCGCGAGACCGCCAATGACAATCCTTTGAACTGGGACGCTTTTGGTTCATCCCACAGGTAGAAGCCCAAAGTCGCATTGTCGCTGCCGAAAGTCGCAACAGCTTGATCTACGGCGGCTTCAATCTTTGCAGGGTCCGCTTGTTCCCATGGTTGGAGGGCGAGGTTGGCGTCGACGACAAACGCCTTCAAACCTGCCGCCTTGGCTCGGTTGAGCTGAACGACGTTGTCACAGAATCCCACTATCGTAAACCCGCAGTCTGCGATTCCCTGATACCAATCCTGCGTCTTTTTTGAATCATCAAGATGTTGGCTATACGTCATGATCGGAAAGCGATCCGGGCGATAGGGAGCGGGCCTTGATACATGTCTCTCGGATTCCTCAACCACCTCAAAGGTTTTTTCGGCAGCTTCTTTCACGCCCTCGGCAACCTGCTCGGCACCAGAGTTGATTTTCTCACTCGCGCTTTGCTTGATCTTGTCGCAGGAAGCAGACGCACCTAACAGCGCGATCATGGGGACCCAGTATTTCATTTTCATTTATTTCGTGTGTATGGATATGGTTTCTGGGTTCTGAAACGGCATTTTGCTGCAAGAATCATTTCAAGGCATCTTGCTCCAAGCTAAAATCATCAAACACGGACTGTGTGTCGCCCGCAGTCCTGTGCTATAATTTTTATGGGACCACGTCGGGATTCAACTCGAGCGCCTGCTTTTCATTGATGTAGGCGTAGCCGGAATCGCCGGGACCCGAGTTCTTGATATTGGAACCGTAGGCAACCGGAACAAGCTGACCAGTCTGGCGAGCCAGCGAATCGTTCACTTCATCCTTCAGCCCTGAGGGAAGAGTGAACGCGTCCTCAAGCAGAGCCGTTTCAGCTTTCAGCTCAGCAGAGGACAGAATAGCCAACGCCAATAGGCATGGATTTATCAATGCGATCCCTTTCAGCAACGATTGAATGAATCTCCAGCGGCATGGCGTCAGCATTATGTGTCTTATCTTAATTAAGGATATAAGCGTTAGCTATCAATCGACTATCGGCGGCGACGGGCGGCCAGGGCGAGTCCTCCAAGGCCCAAGAGAGCGAGACTGCTAGGTTCCGGAACGACCGTTACACTGAGGTTGTCAAAGGCCGATTGCGTGGCGCCAGTATTTCTGTAGGCCTGGAAGCCGATATAGTTATCCGAGGTAAAACCGGCGGCGCGTGTGTAGTTGGAAAGCACGGCGGTATCATCGAGGTAGAAGCTCATGGATTGTGAACCTGAAGCAAAGGCGGAGGTAACGATCTTCAGGTTTTTAAATCCGTTATTCGTGAAAGCCCCTGCCCCCCAGTAAATGTATTCGCCATCAGCTCCGTCGAATAACGACTGATCCCTAATCGTGAGGGTTCCGGTACCATAGAGGGTGACCGTGATGGCGTTTGCCGCACCACCAGCCCAAAGCACCCCGTCATTCGCCTGCGTGTTGGCAAGCCCGCCACCAACAAGTAAGGAGGCAGACCCTGATCCACTGCTCTGCGTGACCGTGGGCCAGAGATCCACGGAAATGGTCGTCTGCGCAGATGTGGAGAAGCCCGTTGTCGTCCAAACCTTTGCGAAGGTGCCAACATCCGAGAGAATTTCCAGATTGGAACCTTCGTTGAGATAGGCGAAGCCGGAAGTCCCAGCCCCACCCGTGTTAAGCGTGCTCGAACTATATCCCACCGTGGCAAGCGAGCCGGTCTGCCGGTTTGCTAGATTGTCATTCATCTCTGCCCCTGAAGCAGGCGCATTGGGGTTGAGGAACGAATCCGTGAGCAAGGTTGTGGCATGACTTGGCGTTAAACTACACAGGGCAGTCGCCACCGACGAGATGATGCCGAATCGGAGGGACGCGGCAAAACTGCCTGACATGATTTTTGTTAACGAGGGCGCGTATGAGGTTTTCATAGTAGTTTGCTTTTCTTAGGTTGGGTTCAGCGAAATTTTTTCTTCGCTCACAACCAACTTTTCACACCCAGCCGCCGCCAATCAACCAGTTCATTACTGGACAGTTTAGTTGGATTTTTTACGCGCACTTTTTGCACTTTTTTTTGCGAGGGGTTTTGTCGTCCCTCCCTCCACCCATACTCCAGGTACAAGCAGGTGCTGCGGCAGTTCGACCGTGTCGACCCGGTGCATCTCAATGCTCCGCGCCAATTCATCCATGGCGCATCGTCCGATCGTGTCCCACTGCTCGTCGATCCCGGACAGATTCCGCGACCGATCCACGCTGTATTGGCCTGGATAGGTTGCGATACGAACATTTCGCGAATGTTTTCCCCGGGCGGAGGCCAGGAACCTAGGGTCGCAGTTTGGGCCGGTCAGAATGCCATCGCAGGCATTTTTCTCGATGTAATCTGCAATCACGCTCATGGAGTCCATTTCCGTAATCAATGGGGGAATATGGGCCAAGCCGGCCTGATAAATCGTCGCAAAGAATGCGCCTTCAAACGCCGAGAACACATGTCGCAAAATATGAGTCCCGCCGACCAGTCCAATTCGTTTGCACCCGCGCGCGATCAGCGTGCGGCAGGCTTTCTGCACGTTCCCATAATGATCCGCCCGAACGGACCTGAATCGGACTCCCTCGGGTGCGACACCCATGAGGATGGCAGGCAGCGTCAGCAATTTGAAGTCGGGCACGAAATCCAAATCCATCGGCGGGAGGAACAACACCCCGTCCGTATTCAGACTTCGCAGCCTTTTCTCCAGCTTGACGATGTCGTGGGAGGAGTCGTGGGTGATATACTCTTCCCAGCGATATCCGAGTTTATTGGCATGTTCAGTCGCGCCCTGGAACATTTTATAGATCGGTTCCTCTGTCCCGGTGGGTTTCGGGCGGCGAATGCTGTGCAGAATTGCAATCGTGAGCACCGAGCGGTTCTTTGGCGAACGCCGGATCTCGGACATCAGCTTCCTCATCGCCGGGGATGGCTCATAACCAAGCCGCTCCGCGATCTTGAGGATTTTCTGCCGCGTGACGGGAGGGATCTGAGGGTCGCCTTTGAAGGCCAGGGATACCGTGGATTTTGAAAAACCACTCTCCAAAGCAATCTTCCGGAAGTTCATGGGAGCGGAGGCTTGCGGCAACGACATGGTGCCTCTATACAACTCTTTAGCTCAACTGTCCAGTCAGGATGATTTCGCCTGATCCTGTGAATACCTTTTTAACTTCGCTGCACTCGTTTTTTTGATGAAAGCACTCTCCGTTGCCACCATTGGGTTTCCTTGCGAGGGCGAATCCTTTAGCCCAAGTGGAAACCCTGCGGCTTTACGGGAGGGTTTTGACTTAAGCGCAGCTACTCTATATCGATGATTCCAATAAAATTCCATTCACCCTTCATCTGGCGATCAGGCAAAAGTGCGCTGACTCCGAATACATGGACGTATTTCAAAAAGACCTTCCTCTGGGATGCCAGTCAGCCGACCAAGATCCATTTCTCAGCGGATCCGACGGCACGACTTTGGGTCAACGGACATGTGGTGCTCACGCGTGTGATGAGGTTCGTTTCGCCGCAGATCACGGTGGAGGAAATTGATCTTGCCGGGTATCTACAGGAAGGAAGAAATGCCATCGTGGTGCTGCACCATTGGTGGGGTGTGCCGACATTCCAACGTTCGCGCGGGGGAGCGCCTGGGATCGCGATCCATGGCGACTTTCTCAAGACCGATTCCACGTGGCTGTGGCGGAATGCGGATGAGTTTCTGAATCATTCCCATCAAACCATCGGGGGTAACGCACAGCGTATACGGTTCCCGGTGATCATGGATGCGCGGCTGATGGATCCCGATCGGGCCAAATGGGCAAAGGCCGTCGCTGTGCGGTCCGAGGCGTGGTCGCGTGCTGCCCTGAAGGAAACTCCACCCCTTACTCGGACGGAAGAATTTCCCGTGCGGGTGGTGGCAGTTGGAACAGCGACGCCGCCTCCATTGGCTGAAGCACCGCATCCTGCCGCACCCGTCAGTTGGTTGGCCAAGCACTCGCACTATAAAAAAGATTTGGCACGAGCGAAAGAAGAAGGCGACTCCCTGACCCGCTTGCAACCCGGCAAGGATGGCTACGCCACTCTGGATTTCGGCAAACCGCTGCATGGTTATCTGCGCTTGGAAATTCTGGATGCACCCGCCGGAGCCGTTCTCGATTTCACTTACGGTGAAATCCACTATGACCTCCATGCCGAGAAGCCGGTCCTGCTCGACGATGGATCTTTTGATCCGGAGCTGACGGTTGGCACGCCGTTCGGCGACAGGATTACCCTGCGTGAAGGCCCTCAAACCCTGGAGATCCCAGAAGAGAGAACCTGGCGTTGGTTGATGATCACATGGCGGAACGCGACCGCTCCGATTGAAATCGGCTCCATCTCCATCATGACCAGCCAGCATCCGGCTCCGGAGCTGGGATCCTTTTTCGCCACGGGACAAAGGGACATTCCCAAGCTCGTCGAGTTGTGCCTCGACCATGCCAAAGTGACGATGTCCGATACCTACGTGGACACTCCCGGGCGCGAGGATGCCCAGTGGCTGGAGGATATCCAACACCGCGCGCAATTGGCCGCGCAGTGGTTTGGCGATACCGCTCTGCGTCAGGTCACCCTGCGTCACACCATCGAACAACAGACCGCAAGCGGCCGCTTTCGGGTATTCCCGCCGGAGGATTATGAGGAGCAGGGATTGCAGACTTTGGATTGGGGCATTGTCTGGATTGGGATGCTTTACGATGACTGGATGTGGACCGGGGAAACGACGCGCCTCCGCAAATACTTCCCCAATCTGGTGCGCTTCCTCGATTTGGCGCATTCGCAGACAAATTCGGACGGCCTGCTCGTGGATCGGACATGCATGACGGATCTCCGCTGTGCGCTTCGCGCGAACCTGAATAATGGCGAAATTGAGAGCATCCCGAACGCCTGGTATTATGGGTTTCTCAAGAACGCCATTGAGCTTGCTCGCGCGATCGGAAAACAGAATCAAGCCAATGCGTGGCTCCAGCGGGCAGAGCGCGTCCGCAAGGAGTTCCCGCGATTTATCAACCAAGCGGGCCCGACAAAGGGTCTGGTCTCGGAAGTCTGGTCGCCAGTTGCGGAACCAAAAGGCTTCGGACAAGCAGCGAGCGTCTCCGCGGTCTTCCATGGACTCCTCACACCCGGTGCATCCATCAAGGTTCTCGAAGCCGCTTTCGCTGCGAAGGACGGTTCGCCACCACGCGGCGTTCACCGCTGGAACAATCCGACCTATGCCTATCGCGCTCTGCGCTGCCTCAGCGATCACGGGCTTGGGAAAAAGGCAGCCGCCCACTTTCTGGAGCGATATCGCCCCTATTTGCCCGACGGTCCCTTACCAGAGTATTTTATACCTGGTGAAGGACAACCTGACGATCCGACAGGCTCCCATGGCTGGGCGGCCGTCCCGCTGCTCTGGCTGCACGACACGGTGCTCGGCGTACGGATTGCGAGTCCGGGTGGCACCAAACTCACCTGGAGCCCGGTGGATGTGGGTTGGCAAGAGGTTCATGGAAAAACCATGACTCCGCGAGGTCTGTGCACGGTGAAGGCGGATTGGAAACGCCAACGGTTTTCGTTGCAGCTTCCGCCCGGGTGTAGCGCGGATATCACTCTTCCCGCGAACAATCGATCTGGAACCAAGACTTGGAGAGATGTCAGGGGAAAGTTTGAGTCCTGATGCGCGGTTTCGATGCTACTAGAAAAACCTACGCAGTGGACACGCTGACCTCTTCGGCGAGCCCAAAACATCCCAGGCCTAAACCTTGAGTTTGGTCCGCCGGTGACGCCAATGATGCTGCTATATGTCACGGAGTATAAAATGCAAACCCCTTCCCTTGTGGAATTAACTTAACCGCCCGCCAAGATCACCGCGATTTACTCCCTTCGTGGGATACGCCTACTTACACACTCAGCCATGAAAGACCTCGCTCCATCAATCCCAGAAACTCGTTCGAAATCCATTCTGTTTCCCGTTCCGCCCGACACGGGTGCCGACGTCACACCGGCCCTGCGGGAGGTGCTGACCGAACTTGCGAAACAAGGGGGCGGGCGCATCGAGTTTTTACCGGGCCGATACGACTTTTGGCCGGATCGGGCTTTCGAAAAATACCTCTTCGTAAGCAACAATGACGAGGGGCTGAAGCGCATTGCGTTTCATCTCGAGGGTCTTTCCGAGGTCGAAATCGACGGGCAGGGCGCTGAGTTTATTTTTCACGGTTTTCTAATGCCCTTTGCCGTGGAGAACTGTCGCGGGGTGACGCTGCGGAATTTTTCGGTCGACTACGCCCGCCCTTTCAGCAGCGAGGGCGAAATATTGGAAGTGGAGCCAGACGCCATCACGGTGCGATTTTCCGAGCATTACCCGTATCGGATCGAGGGCGATGAGTTGGTCTTTTTGGACGAGGATGGAATCCGTTACCCGTGGGGTCGCTTGCTTGAGTTTGATCCGGTGAAGCGGGAGCCGGCCTACATGGCCCTCGACTACTGGGGGAAATCTTTTGTCATCAGCGGGATGATTCCGGCGGACGAAAAAGGATCGTTCCTCTCGGCTTTTCGCGCCAGCGATTGTGGAGACCGGTGCGTGCGAGTCGAAGTCCCGGGCATCCATGCGACCGTGGGTAACGTGATGTATTTCGGTCCTGATCACCGCCGTGTGCCTGGGGTTTTTCTCAAAGATTGTTCGGATGTCACGATCGCCGATGTGACCATTCACCACTCGGGAGGCATGGCGGCAATCGCCCAAAAATGCGAATCGCTCGCCTTCACAAACTACCGGGTCCTGGCGAAGGCGGGAACAGGGCGCATCGTGAGCGCGACAGCCGATGCCACTCATTTCGTCAATTGCACGGGAAAGATCCGGCTCGACCGATGCCGGATGGAAAGCCAGATGGACGACGCCACGAACATTCATGGCAACTATGCCACCATTGACCGCATTGCGGACCCGCGCTGCATCGAGCTTCGCTTCATGCATTCGCAGCACGCGGGATTTCCACTGCTCGGAGCCGGAGATTCGGCCGCATTTTCCGATGGCCGAACCTTGCACCCATTGGGCGGAGCGTCCATCCGTGCAGTGAACGTCATCAATCGCGACCTGCTCGCGGTGCACCTTGCCAACGATCTGCCGCCGGGCATCGCGCCAGGCGCCCTGGTCCACAACGCCGGACAAACTGCTCCGGAGGTCGAGATCACGGATTGCGTCTTCACCGGCAACCGTGCCCGAGGGATCCTTCTGGGCTCCGCAGGCAAAACCCTCGTCGCGGGAAACATCTTCCACAATCCCGGCGCGGCCATTCTTCTGGAAGGCGATGGAAAGACGTGGTTCGAGCAGGCGGCGGTGCGCGATCTGGTGATCTCGGGAAACCGCTTTGAGAATTGCAACTTTGGAGTCTGGGGAAATGCCGTGATCGAAATTTCCTCTCCCCACCTTGATGAGAATGGCCTCGGCGAACGTTGCCACCGGAACATCACGATCGTCGGGAATGCATTCGTTTCCTTTGACGGGACGCCCCTGTTTGTCGCCAAGGGCGCCGAAGGCCTCGTGTTCGAACGAAACACTCACGAACAATCGGACGCCTACCCGCCCTGTCGAATGGCCGCATCGCCATTCCTGCTCGAGCACTGCTCGCAAGCTTCGATCACGCTGGACACCGATGAAAACCGGATGCCCCGCGATGAAAAACGCGAGGATGCCGTATCCTCTGTGGATGCCCTGTGACCGCTTTTCGAGCATGACTTTCTCATGCTTTGGCGCGAGGTGGGTGAGTACCGCCAGGGTCTGGGAGTGGATCGAATACTTTCTCACTACCTTGCCCTTGGCATCGTATCCATCGGCCAGCAGGCCGTAAAGAACGAGTGCAGGAAATCGGGTGGACGATGATCACCAGAGCGCGCATGCGTCGTCATGCCGGACACCACTTCACCCGGCATTTCATCAGTCAAGATGGACCGGTCTCTTGAGGAGGCGGCGGTCTGGCGGATGCCGCCGAGGATTTGCATGAGGTGAAAGAGCGGATGGGCCAGTTCTTTCCCTGGGAAAACTTTTTTGGCTTGTAGTAATCCGAGGGCGGACCCTGCGGGTTGTGGGGCGGCACGATCAACGAGTCGGAATTGCGGCGCAAATCAACCTCGAGTTTGACAAGCGCTGCGGACCCAGATGCCCCACTGCCAGGCCAAGCCTCCTCGCAACAAGCTTGGCCATCACATGCCAATAGGCACCGGGGAATTCGATTCGGAGACTTCGTGGCATGCCACGAGAGTAGGGAAGAGACTGATTTTTGTCAAAATTTGCACCCTGATCCCATTTTCTTATTCGAGTCCATTCGCGTTGATTCGCGGTGAAATCATCTTACTGAAATAGTCGTTGAAAAAAAAGTCGGCGCTGCTCCAAGGACGGCCTGGAGCAAGATGATCCAGCCAAAACGAAGAAGCCGCTTCTTCATCCTCTTCCCCAATAACCAATCACAAATAACCAATAACTCTTCCCCTCCGCGAAGTCCTTTGCGCGCTCTGCGCCTCCGCGTTTCGATTTTGTCCTACCATTTCACGGGCAGCGAGAATGAGCATGGCGCTTGGAAAGCGCCGCCACTATTGAAGAGGTGTCCCGCAAGATGCGTGACACGGCCAGCGAGACGCTGGCGCTCCCCTTTTGAAGAAGTGGCAGCTCATTCGCGCGGACCTTTGGGGACAAAGGTCCCTGCCATTATGCAATCCGCGACCTTTCTTATTCGAGTCCATTCGCGTTGATTCGCGGTTGAACCATCTTTCTAACATAGTCGGCGCTGCGAGGCCGCATCGCCCTACCGATCAAAGAATCAAGACGCAAGAGAAGATGGCGCTTGGAAGGCGCCGCCACTATTGAAGAGGTGTCCCGCAAGGCGCAGGACACCATTCAACATTTGCTGCATTTGACCGAATCAAGTTAGTCGGGGGCATTTCAGTTTTACCCAAGTGCCGCTTCTTCCTCGTTCTTTCGATTACTTTTTCTTTTTCGCTTCAAGGGCTTCGTTGACCTTGGTCGCGATATCTTCGTAGAGCGCGGGATCTCCCTTGAGAAGCTCCTTGGCCGCATCGCGGCCTTGGGCCAGTTGATTGCCGTTGTAGGAGAACCATGAGCCGCGCTTCTGGACGAGCTCGAGCTCGAGTGCGAGGTCGAGCAGCGAACCGGTCGAGGAGATGCCCTCGTTGTACATGATGTCAAACTCCGCTTCGGTGAAGGGCGGTGCGACCTTGTTTTTCACGACCTTGATCTTCGTGCGATTGCCGGTGACGGTGCCATCGGTGGCCTTAATCTGGCCGATGCGGCGGATGTCGACACGCACCGAGGCAAAGAACTTGAGCGCGCGACCACCGGGAGTGGTTTCCGGGTTGCCAAACATCACGCCGATTTTTTCACGGATCTGGTTGGTGAAGATGCAGACCGTGTTGGCTTTGGAAATCAGCGCGGTAAGTTTGCGCATCGCGGCACTCATCAGGCGCGCTTGGGCGCCGACGGTCGAGTCGCCGATTTCGCCATCGAGTTCCTGCTTGGTAACCAACGCGGCCACCGAGTCGAGCACGACCACATCGATCGCATTCGAGCGAACGAGCGCCTCGCAAATCTGCAGAGCTTCCTCGCCGGAAGAAGGCTGGGAAACGAGCAGGTCATCGAGGTTCACGCCGAGTTTGCGGGCATACTGAGGATCGAGCGCATGCTCGACATCGATGAAGGCAGCAAGGCCACCGCGTTTCTGAGCCTGGGCAATGGCGGTGAGAGTGAGCGTGGTTTTGCCGGATGATTCCGGCCCGAAGACTTCGACGATCCGGCCGCGGGGGAAGCCGCCCACGCCGAGCGCGCGGTCGATGAGCAGGTTGCCGGTCGGGATCACATCCACATCGCTGCGGCTTTCATCACCGAGGCGCATGATGGCCGCTTCTCCGAATTCCTTTTGGATATGCGAGATCGCGAGGTCGAGGTTGCGCTTGCGGGCGTCTTGGAGCTTTTCTTGGGCGGATTCTTCTGCGGTTTGTTTGGCCATGATGTTTGGGGTCGGGTGATGTTTGGAACCTAGGCCCAAATTTTTCCCAAGCAAGAAAAAAGATGTTCGCTCGAACAAAAAAGTGACCTCGAAGCCCAAAATCCGCTCTATCCCCCCGAAAAAAATAGCCGAAAATTCCGGGCGGCGGCGGGATTTTCACAGAATCACAGGCGATTTGTCAGGCCTCCGACGGATCTTTCAGAAGTTTGACAAGATATGGTTTTTCTACCACCCTCATACCGAACTAAATACGGTGTAAATTCGCCAAATGATAAGGAAATTCGCCGTCTCCATCTCCACTGAATATCGTATCATGAAAACCCCCAAGCGCCACTCGCTCATTTGGTTGTCCACCGCGTATCTGGCATTCGGCACGCCGGCAAACGCGCAAGCAACCACCGCACCCGACCTCGATCGCGACGGCATTGCCAACATCAACGACCGCGACGTCGACAACGACGGGCTTCTCAATGGCGCGGACCGAAACATCGACGGCGGCACCGCCAAGTCGGGCCCACTCAAGGGCCGCTACATTGGCGACCGCCTCAACAACGACAATGCATCCGAAACCGACATGGATGCCGACGGCCTCGCCGACAACTCGCTTAAAGAAACTGACATCGACGGCGATGGACTTGCCGACGGTGCCACCAACGAAACCGACATCGATAGCGACGGACGCAGCGATGACGCGGCGAATGAAATGGACATCGACGGCGATGGGAAAACTGACGATGCACCAAACGAAACCGACATCGACGGGGACGGACTGGAAGATGACGCTGCAGCCGAAACCGACATTGACGGCGATAACCGCGATGACAACTCAGCCGACGAAACCGACATCGATAGTGACGGACGGGCCGACGATGCGAGCAATGAAAACGATATCGATGGTGATGGCAAAACAGACATTGCGACCAACGAAACCGATATCGATGGCGACTCGCTTGAGGACAATGCAGCGGCCGAAACCGACATCGACGGTGATGGAAAAACGGATGACGCCGCGAATGAAGCCGATATCGACGGCGATGGCATGAAAGACGAGTCGACTAACGAAGCCGACATCGATGGCGACAATTTAGCTGACGATGCGAGCAACGAACATGATGTCGATGGCGACGGCCTGGATGACGAAGCGCTCAAAGAAACCGACATCGACGGCGACAATCTCGAAAATGCGACCGACAACGAAACGGACATCGATGGCGACAATATCATCAACGATGAAGACCCTGACATGGATTCGGACGGCGTTGAGAATGAGATCGATGAGGACTTCGATAATGACGGAGTCAAGGACACGATCGATTTCACCGACGATGGCGGCAATGGAAGTTTCATCGACGACGACAGCGCGGAACCCACGAATGATTTCGTTTCCACCAAACTCAGCGGTTTGCTCGGCGTTGCCAAAAATTCCAATCTGAAAGTCGCGGTGATAAAGACCGAAGAGCCTTATTATGGCATCTATGGCACCTGGAACTACAAGACGAGCGATGGCATCAGCGTCAACGGTGTGTGGAGCTATCCGGCAGACAAACCCGAAGAGTTCAAGCCCTTCATAAGCAATGTGGAAGGTGAGAATCGCATCTACGCCCAATACCCCAATGGATTCCTCACTTTTTACTCTTGGATGCCGGGCGAGTCGGTCGGCTTTGCTTTCTCAACGCTTTCAATGCAAGCCACCGGAAAAACCGCACCCATCGCCCGCTTGCACTCATATGTATCCGGATTTCCGAATGCATACCCCGAGATTTTGCCACAGGTGATCTCGGGCTGGACCAGCATCATGTTTTCCGGCGATCTGCGGGTATTCGATGGCATTGGCCCTATTGTGGATCAGCAGCGGGCGATTTTCAAAATCGTGACCGATTGGGAAAAAGAAAACTATCCAGCCGCCGATCGGTAAGCCGGGGCCATGGGTGCGGTCGGCCCCCACGGGCGAATTACCCCCATCGCCGCACTTTCTCGTTTGCATGTGATGCCCGCTGCGCTCCAATAAGCGCGCCGGATCGCACGCGCCCGGCAATTTTCCGCCAACCTATTTCCCAGCAGCATCATGTGGCACGGCCGCTTCACCCAAGACACCTCCTCGCTCGTACAACAATTCGGTGAATCGGTTTCGTACGATTGGCGGCTATTCCCGCACGACATCGCCGGCTCGATCGCACATGCGCGCGCACAGCAAAATGCCGGACTCCTCACTGCCGATGAGTTCCAAAAAATCGAGAGCGGCCTGAGGGAAATCGAAAAGGAAATCCTCGACGGAAAATTCGAGTTCAAAACTTCGCTCGAAGACATCCACATGAACATCGAGGCGGAGCTCACCCGCCGCATTGGCCCGGCCGGCGCAAAGCTCCACGCGGCCCGCTCGCGCAACGACCAAGTTGCCACCGACACCCGCCTTTACTGCCGCACGCAGATCGGCGAAATCATCACCGCCGCCACCAAGCTGCAACTCGCCCTGCTCGATCGCGCGGAGAAATTCGCCTCTTCGATGATGCCCGGTTACACGCACCTTCAACGCGGCCAGCCGGTCACCGCCGGCCATCACTTCCTCGCTTATGTCGAGATGCTCGAGCGCGACAAATCCCGCCTCGCCGACTGCCGCAAGCGCCTCAACATCTGCCCACTCGGCTCCGGCGCACTGGCCGGATCGACCATTAACCTCGACCGCCAAGCAATCGCCGCCGAGCTCGGCTTTGATGGCGTCACGCGCAACTCGATGGATGCCATCGCCGACCGCGACTACATCGCCGAGCTGCTTTTCACGATCTCACTCTGCGGTGCGCACCTTTCGCGTCTCAGCGAGGACCTGATTCTCTGGTGCACGGCGGAATTTTCCTTCGTCCAGCTCTCCGACGCGCACACCACCGGCTCGTCGTTGATGCCGCAGAAAAAAAATCCCGATGTCTGTGAGCTCACCCGCGGCAAGACCGGCCGCCTGATCGGCAACCTGCTCAACCTTCTCACCAATCTCAAAGGCCTGCCGCTCACCTACAACCGCGACCTTCAGGAGGACAAACCGCCGCTCTTTGATTCGGTCGACACCCTCAAGCTCGTGCTCGCGGTCAATGCCGAGATGGTCGCCGCCCTCGAAATGAACGAGGAAAAATGCCGCGCCGCCGCCTCCGATCCGATGCTGCTGGCGACCGACCTCGCCGATTATCTGGTCCGCAAAGGCGTCCCTTTCCGCCAAGCCCACGAACTCGTCGGCAAGGCCGTCGCCGAATCGATCCGCACAAAAACTCCGCTCGATGCGCTCGACCTCGCCGCGATCGACCCCGCCTACGGACCCGACGCGGCGGAAGTTTTCTCAGTCGAACGCGCCCTCGCCGCACGCACCAACCCCGGCGCCCCCTCGGTCGCCAATGTCCGCGCGGAAATTTCCCGTTGGCAAAAACAGCTCGCCTGAGCGCCCGGCATGTCGACCACCCCGCCCGACCAAGCGCCCACCCGCCAAACCCGCGAGCCTCGCAGCGGCCGCTGGTTCATGGCCTTCATCGGGCTCTCGCTTGCCATCATCGGCGGGCTTTTCGTTTTCCTCATGGCACGCAGCTTCATGCGGGCCAAGGAAATGAGAAATTGGCCCAAAGTTCCATGCGTCATCCTCGCGTCCGAGCTCGAAGAACGCCGCCACGATCCAAACTCGCCCATCGAATACCGCCACCGCGTCAGCTTCGGCTACGAATGGCAAGGCCAAGGCCTCCTCAGCGAAAAAACCACCCTGCGCGGCAACCCGTGGACGAATAAACGCAACCTCGCCGATGAACGCCTCGCGGAATTTTCCGTGGGCATGAATACCGAGTGCTTCGTTAATCCGCAAAACCCGGAGCTCGCAGTCCTCAAGCCGGACTCGCTCGCGCCCGGTTATTCAATTTGGTTTCCCGCGCTTTTCATGATCGCCGGCCTCGGCATCACCATCAACGCGCTTGCCGGGCTGCGTCGCCCGAAACTTGCACGCGATTGAGGCCGCTTTGGAAAAGCGTCTTTGCCTAAGAGTCGCAATCCAACGCCGAGCAGGAACCCAGGCAGGTACCTTTCTCCGAAAGGTCCGCTCTGCGAATGCAATGTCGATGCCGGCGCCGATTCATTCACTGCGGACGCTTTGGAAAAGCGTCCCTGCCTAAGCGCCCTCGCCATGCATATCACCATCCGACCCCGCACCCTGGCCATCGGCCGTCGCAAGCCAAGCGGCGGAATCCTTGATGTTTTGATTGATTCATCAAAAAATCACGGTTTAGAATCTCGCCCCCGTGAGGTGCGCACCCGAGGTGCCGCATCCGATCACCCTGCTCAGCCGAAAACGACGTCATCACCCAGCCTACAATGAATCCAGACCGCGCCACACTCAACTTTCTCAACAGCTTCCCCGAAGAATCACGGAAGCGAGGTGAAATGCTGCAAAAGGACGGCGCCGTCACCCAGATTTTCGGCAACCACCTCTTCATCCAAGGCCGCGTCGAGGACGAAACCGGCACCTTCCGCACCAGCCTGCGCCTCCAAGGCAATCGCTGGTTCGGATCCTGCACCGCCGAGGACGACATCGTCTCCGGCGCCTGCCAGTACGCGACGATGATGGAGCGCATGCACCGCGGTGAGGACCTGCCCGAGTCGCCCAACGAATTCGACGACACGCCAGTCCTCGACATCATCGAGGAAAAACTCGGCCGCGAACTCGACGACAAGGAAGCGGACTTCGTCACGAAAATCGAAAAACGCTACCGCCGCTATGTGATCGAGGGCGAGCTCCACGACCACGACATGGTCCGCATCAGCCCGCGTTGGGAAATTACTTCCTACGAGCCGCTCGAACTTTGGCCGATGCCGCCGGGCGACATCCTCGAGTTCTGGAACTACATCGCCTACGCATTCTACAAACGCAAACTCCCCTACCCGGAGTTCATGAGCGTCATCACCGACCTCGGCCATGTGCAGCGCAAAATGGCCGACTGGGAACAGGAACGCGAAGTCGCGGCATGGTACGAACGCATCGAGCAAGTCAACGAACGCCCGCCGCAAGAAGAACCGATCACCGCAACCTTCCGCCTCGTCGCCACGATCAACGAGGCGCGCATGGAAGTGAAGGAATCGAAATCATCCGTGTGGATCCAGCTGCGCGAGAAAAATGAAATCGAGCACTATGTGAAGCTCCACCACGAAGGCGCCCTCCTGATGGATGCCTCGAGCCAAACACTCTGGGAACACTACCTCGCATTCTACCGCCAACACGGCGACACGACCCTCGATTTCGATCAGGAAGAATCATGCCGCTTCATGAACCGGGTCTTCCGCCAACCCGCGCTCAAAGGCTACATCGTCAACCTCGACGACAAGGACTTCAAGGTCGTCACCGACGCGCTCCGCTGGGACTGCGAGGACGATCCCTACGATGCGAATAGTTTCGCGCTCCAACTCGTCACCGCCGCCGGCGAAAATGTTTCGCACTCAGTGCGCCTCCTGCCCGGACGCAAGGAGTTCTACCAATCGGATGAAACGGTTTTTCCCGGCCCGCCACGCTGGCTCGAGGAAACCGATGTGATGCCGCGCTACCTGATCCCGCGCCGCGTGATCGACTCGCTCGAAGGCGTGGAGTTCCTCCGCAAGATCGGCGCCTCACTGCCCGAATCGCTCAAGAAACGCGTCGTCGACCTCGAACTCAAACCGAAGTTCGAGATGAAACTCATCGCCGGCCTCACCGCCGCCGAAACCGAACACCTGGTCATCGATGTCACCGCGATCGAAACCAAAGGCCGCCGCACCGAACGCCTCACCAAGGACGGCTGGGAACTCGCCGAACAACAACCGGTCAAAGGCAAACAACTTCTCCGCTTCGCCCGCGAGGCACTCTACCCGGTCCCGCCGATCCTCGACGACATGGGCCTTTCCTACGACGAAAAACTCCTTTCGTTCAAATCACGCATCACCAAGCAGTTCCCCGAAAAATTTGCGGAATGGATCAAAGCGATGCCCGAGGACATCGAACTCGACATCGACCTGCGCCTGAAGTCGATCCTTGCCGATCCGGTCACGGCCGCTGTCCGCTTCGAAGTCGTCGGCCAAGACATCGACTGGTTCGACCTTCGCATCGTCATCGATGTCCAAGGCGTCAATCTCTCGAAAGCGCAAATCCGCCAACTCGTCGCCGCACGCGGTGGCTATGTCCGCATGGAAGACGGCTCATGGATGCGCCTCGAAATTAAACTCGATGCCGACCAACGCGAGGCCGTCACCCGCCTCGGCCTCGATCCCTTCGACCTTTCCGGCGAGACCCACCGCATGCACGCACTCCAGCTCGCCGATCCGAAGGCGGCTGAAGTTTTCGATCCAAAAGCATGGGAACGCATCAAGAACCGCGCCGGCGACATTCAGATCGAGGTGAACCCCGATGTGCCCAGCACGCTCAACGCGACATTGCGCCCGTATCAGGTCGATGGCTTCAAATTCCTCGCCTACCTCGCGGTCAACAATTTCGGCGGCATCCTCGCCGATGACATGGGTCTCGGCAAAACCATCCAGTCGCTCACCTACCTGCTCTGGCTCTTCGAAGAACACAAGAAGACGAATGCGCCCAAGAAACCCGCACTCGTGGTCTGCCCGAAATCGGTGCTCGATGTCTGGGCGAGCGAAGCGAACAAGTTTGCTCCCAACCTAGTCGTCAAGATCCTCAAGAACCGCGACGACATCGATGTCGACCACATTCAGAACAACATCGACATGCTCGTTCTGAACTACGCGCAACTCCGCGTCTGCGGCGAAGAACTCAACGGCGTGAAGTGGCTCACGATCATCCTCGACGAAGGCCAGCAAATCAAAAACCCGGACTCCAAGGCCGCGAAGTGCGCCCGCGAACTCGATTCGCAAAACCGCCTCGTGCTCACCGGTACGCCGATCGAAAACCGCCTGCTCGACATGTGGTCGCTCATGGCCTTCGCGATGCCCGGCGTGCTCGGCTCGCGCGCCTATTTCAAAAAGCGCTTCGACAAACGCAAGGACCCGCTCAGCCAAACCCGTTTGGCCTCGCGCCTTCGCCCCTTCCTCATTCGCCGCACCAAACTGCAGGTCGCCCAAGATCTTCCGCCGCGTACCGAAGAGGAAGTCTACTCAAAGATGGAGGGCGTGCAGCTGGAGCTCTACAAGGCCGAGCTGAAACGCATCCAAAAGGCTCTGCTCGGACTCGATTCGGACGAAGCGGTGAAGAAAAATTCCTTCGCCATCCTCCAAGGCCTCATGCGCCTTCGCCAAATCTGCTGCCACCCGGGCCTCATCGATCCGAAATACCTCAAAGAAGAGTCGGCGAAAATGGAGTCGCTTTTCTACCTCCTCGATCAACTCCACGAAGAAGGTCACAAGGTGCTCGTCTTCTCGCAGTTTGTTTCGATGCTCGACCTCATCAAGGCCCGCCTCGAACTGGAAAACCGCCCTTACAATTACCTCACTGGCCAAACCAAGGACCGCAAAGGCGAGATCGAACGCTTCCAGACAACCAAGGACCCCTCGGTCTTCATGCTCTCGCTCAAAGCCGGTGGCGCCGGCCTCAACCTGACCTCGGCCTCCTATGTGATCCTCTACGATCCGTGGTGGAACCCGGCCGTGGAAAACCAGGCCATCGACCGAACCCACCGGATCGGCCAGAAAAACAAGGTCATCGCCTACCGTTTGCTCACCCGCGACACGGTCGAAGAAAAGATCCGCATCCTCCAACACCAGAAAACACAGCTGGTCACCAATGTCCTCGGCGACGAAGGCTTCGCCTCCAACCTTGGCATCGATGACCTGCAGTTCATCCTCACGCACAACATCGACGAGGACGACGAGGAGAAAAAAATCTGAGCCAAGCGCGAGTCGACCTCCCTCACCCGATGAAGGTCGCCATCATCCACTACCACCTCGAGCCGTCGGGCGTCTCACGCGTCATCGAACGCGCGTCGCGCGAACTCACGCGACGAGGCATCGCACATGTCATTCTGGTCGGCAAATGTGCGTATGACATGGCCAACACGCTGCCCGTACGCGTGGTCGATGGACTCGCCTACAGCAACGCGCCGCTCGACAAGCAAGGCGCCGAAAAATTTCTGGATGCACTCCGCGCCGCCGCGACTGATGCGCTAGGTGCGCCGCCCGACATCTGGCATTTTCACAACCACTCGCTCGGCAAAAACCGCGCGGTCCCGCTGATCGTTTCTATGCTCGCCTCGCAGCGCGAGCGACTCCTGCTGCACATCCACGATCTCGCGGAAGATGGCCGACCAGAAAACCACGCGAACATCGCCGACTGTCCCAATCTTTACCCGCTAGCGCCGCAAATCCACTACGCGTTCATCAACTCACGCGACTGCAACCATTTCATCAAAGCCGGACTCCCCGCAGCCAACGCGCACTTGTTGCCGAATCCGGTTTTCGATGCGGATTCAATTCCCAACACATCATCGGAAACACCAAAGACCGCGCCCTTATTGCTCTGCCCCGCACGCGGCATCCGCCGCAAAAACATCGGCGAACTGATCCTCCTCACCCAGCTCGCCCCCAAAGGCACACGCGCAGCAATCACTCTCGCACCCGAAAATCCACAATCGCTCGCGATCCACGAGCGCTGGAAAAATTTCTGCGCCGTAAACCAGCTCCCTGTCGAATTTGCGGTCGTCGACCGCATCGCGCCGAACTCGAATTCAGACGCATCATTCGAATCGTGGATCTCTCATGCAACCCACTTCGTCACATGCTCGGTTGCCGAAGGCTTTGGACTCGTTTTTCTCGAATCGCTCGCACACCGCAAACCGCTCATCGGTCGTAAGTTGCCACACATTTCTCACGATCTGGCAAAACACGGAATCGATCACGGCAAACTTTACGAAAAAATCCTAATCCCTGCCGATTGGATTCCGCGCGAATCGCTCAAGCGACATTTAGAAAGTTCAATCACACACCTGTGGCAGGCATGGAATCGAAAACCAAACGCCGATGAGATCGAATCCTCCATCGCATCACTGGAACATGATGGTTTTTTGGATTTCGGAAATCTTCCCGAAGTGCTGCAGGAAAGAGCAATACGCAAATTGCTCGATCCCAGCCATCACGCAACAACCAAGGCATTGATCCACGGCAAAACATTGCCTCTCAAGCCATGGCTTGATGATGCGCTGGCCCATCGTCACCAAGCACACCCACAGCAGCTGCCCGAGGCCTATACTATCGCGACGCACTTCGAAAAAACAATCGCCATCCATGCGATGATGGCGGATCAGGCGCCATTACCACCAGTGGCGATTGATCCAAATGACATCCTCGAAACATTTCTTGTCGCAGAAGAATTCCATTTCCTGAAATCGCCACCCAACGAACGTGATTGATCAAATCGACAACGGGAGAAACACCGCACCGTGATTCTTCGTCGGGCACGATCTATGCAATTTTTCATTCGATCTCCGAATGGTTATGAAGGATCTTACCGCAGCGAATGACTGGAAAAAACGGTAGATTCATCAACCCATGGGACCATCAGGGTCATGGGGTGGGCGATATTCTTCGCTGGAAGCTTGGCTCTTTGTTGATGCGGCGGAAGGCGCATGAGCCAAAGGCCATGGCTTTGCCGCAATGCCTCAGGCTTGATGCCTCAAGCCTGCAACCGCCGACCGACAAATCATGGCGCGCGACATGGCTTGGCCATTCGTCGTTTCTCGTGCAATCACGGGCCATCTCGCTGCTGATCGATCCGATTTTTGCCGACTACTGCTCGCCCGTTCCCCTGCCCCAGCTTCGACGCAAAACAGCGGCGCCCTGCCGCGTGGCCGACCTTCCAAAAATCGATGCGGTGCTGCTTACTCATTCGCATTACGATCATCTGGATATCCAAACGCTGAGGCAACTCGGCACTGAGACGCGTTTGATCACACCGCAGGGTCATGCGCGTTGGCTCGCAAAAAAGGGCTTTCGCAATGTCACTGAGATCCCATGGCATGGCGTGCATGCGATCAGCGACAAGGTCACGATCACGGCCACACCAGCGCAGCATTTCACCGCGCGCAGCCTATGGGATCGCGACCTCGGCCACTGGTGCGGGTGGTTGATCCAAGATGCCCACAGCAAACTCTGGCATGCGGGCGACACCGGCTATTGCCCGGCCTTTCATGAAATTGGCGAGCGTCATGGTCCGATCGACTTCGGCATGATCCCGATCGGCGCCTACGACCCGCGCGACATCATGCAAGCGATGCACATGAATCCCGAGGAAGCCGTCGAGGCCTTTATCGAAAGCGGATGCCGCAGAGCCGTCGCGATGCACTGGGGCACCTTCAAGCTCACCGACGAACCCATGGGCGAACCGCCGCTGCGTTTGAGCGCCGCGCTCGAAGCAAGAAACATCGCGGCAGAAAAATTCATTGCGGGCGACATCGGCCAATCGTGGGAAATTCCGCGAAGCTGAAAGATCAGCGCGCACGGAAATTACTTCACGCGCCACGACATCAGCTCATCGGTCAGCGCGCGGATCATCGCATCATCAAAGACTTCGTGGCCCGGCATGTCGGTTCCAGGAAGACCAAACTTGATCGTTCTCGCGACGCGTTGCCATGCGTCTTTTCCTTCACCAGCGGTCCAGAGATAGGGGCCATCGACAAGATTCGTAGGCGGTCGGATCAAACGACTGGCGAGCTTGCCACCGCCACGCCCATCGCAGCCGTGGCACGCGGCACAATGGTTTGCAAAAAGATGTTTGGCATCTGCCTGTTTCGCGCTAGGCGCAGGCTGCCATTTTTCACGCTCACCAATCATTTCAAAAGCGCGCTCCGCACCGAGTGATTTGAGATAAGCCACCAGATCATCACCGCGTTGATCATTGAAAAGATGCGCGTAGGAAGGCATCGCGCTACTAGGCACGAGGGTTCGGGGTTCGATGAAATGGATTTTCAACCAAGCTTCCGAGCGACGCAGTCCCACATGCTGAAGGTCGGGCCCTTGGCGGCGATTGCCGATCAGCACCGGCTTGCCTGCGAGCACTTGCTGGAGCTTGCCGGCACTTCCCCATGTTGCCTCATCGAGCGCGATCGGACGCACATACTGCGAGTGGCAGTTGATGCATCCTTCCGCCACATACACCGCACGACCACGCTCGATCGCGGTCGGCGCGATTTCCGCAGCAGTTTTGGCACGACCTGCAATCAACGCTGGCATGACAACCAACGCGACCATGAACCAGTTACGCCAACGCAGCGCTTTGGAAAAACCTGTGGCAAGCCACACGCAAATTCCGGCGATGACGATGAACATGATCGGCACCCGCTGCAGTTCACCAGCCATCGCAATGCCATTGGCCGAACCAAACCATCCGGCGACCGAAAAAATCCATGCTGCTCGCCATGCCGCTGCACACGAGTCTTTCGCACCCGAGAACCAACCCGGCACCGCCACCAGCATCGCTGAATAAAGCGACACGCCGAATGGATAAAGCCAACCCGCGACGCTGCGACCATCAGGAGAATTCACCAGCAATGCCGCCAGCGCCAGCGAAGCCCACGCACTAAGCATGAGCCCGCGGCCAGAGGATTTCTTCATCCACCACCCGGCAAGTAGCGCACCGCCAAGGTGCACCGCAGCGTTGCGCCACAGCAAGGCCTCGCCCCATGTCGATTCTTTCAAATCATGCGTGTGCTGGATGATAAAAAATGCCGCCGAGTCGAGCCACACGAGAGCGGTTAGACCCAACAAAGACGCAATCAATGGCAGCGTCCCATGGCTCGGCGATGACCACTCGTCGGCTGCTGCTTCTCCATCACGCGGCACCGCAAGGCATGCGATCATGGCGAAGCCCACCGCAAAAAATGATTGATGCACCGCGCCCGACATGAAGACCGGCGGCAGATTGCAAATCGCATAACCAAGCCCAACGCCGATGCCCACGCTCATCAGCCCACACCAGCGCCGCAACAGAGCGGCGAGGTTGACCGTGATCATCCCCAATGCCCCACCAGTGAGTAGCGCCGGAACCCAAAAAACTTCAGGCACCGATCGCGCAAAAGGGCTCAAAGCCGCGACCAACGCTGCGGCGATCAATGCGATGCCCAGTGACCGCACACTGGCTCCGCGCTTGGCCGCAAGAAAACCCGCGGCAATTCCCGAAAGCGCCATGATGCCAAGCACCACCTTCTCTTTCGAGCCGGAAACACCAGCACTTCGCATCAATTCCACAAAAGCAAACTGCGCGAAGATCAGGAAATATCCATAGACCCCCGCAATCACCAAGACCGCACGCATAGAAAGCATCGTCATGCGCCACCTCCAATCCTTCGCCGCCACAAGACCACAAACTGCACCAAGGCCACAAAACCATCGCATACAGCAACGCCCAGCCAATTCGCAGGCATCGATCCGGCGAGCACCTTGCCAATGAGAAACACGGCGATCACCGATCTCACCAGAGCCGTGATTTTCCACACCACCGGCATCGATTCGCGCGACAGCGCCCAAGCATAACTCAAGCCAACCGCAAAAACGAAGGCGCCAACCCAGTTCACAAAATCCAACGCCGCCTCATCGACGCTCATGCCAAAGACTGAAAACACCAGACCCGGCGCAAAGATCAAAACCAAGCCAGTGCAAAGATCCATCAGCCCGACCCCTGCACTCCACACGATGTCCCAATTTCTCTTATTCATGATCCTGATTCCAATCGAGCCACCACTTCACAGATATCAACCACATCACCAATCCACAACCCGCACGAATACCCCACCCGATCTCACGCCACAGCGGTGCTTCAAGCATCCACGACCACCCGCCACCCTCAAACCAGCCGGATATTTTAAGTGCGATCACCATGCCAAGCACGGCCATGTTCCAAATCAGCACCGACCACCTCGAGCCAACACAGGAACCGGTAAGCAGGCCCATCAGCAACATGCAAAACGACGAGGTGAAGCCCCCCATCGCCAGATGCGAGTGGCCGACCAAGGCCTGCGTGAACTTCACGCGATCAAGCACGCCCGGCTGATACATCAGCCATCCGCTCAGCACGAGCAGACCCCACCATGCGATCATCGCGTGCCTCCAACTTTTTGATGATGTCGGCCAATCATAGCCCGACCAATCGCGCGGAATGATCCACACCCATGGCAACAGCATCGCCATCGATATCAATTGGCACACATCGCGATGCGTGCCACCGATGTGTTCGAAAATGAAAAATGCCAGCCACGAAATACCAAAGTAAATCCACAGCCATGAGCCCCTGATGCCATGACCCGCCAAGCGCGCAACGCGCGGCATCGCCAGCATGAGGCCCACCACGATCAACGACGATCCCAGCAGACTCGCACCCGTCGGGCCACCCGTACTGCGATCGACCGGCGGATAGACTGCAGGCGACGAAGCAAACCACAAAGAAACAGGCACCATTCCCAATGACATCAGGACCACCAGCAATCCCATGCGCCATTTGCCATCCCATGTGGACTGATTCCTCTTCCACGCCGCCACCAGCACGACCCACAAAATCACCTGCGCGATGAGAAACGAGGCCAAGGCACCACCGGTCCAATCGAGGAAAATTTTTCCCGAGGTCATGCCCGAGAGCCATGAGGCCGCACCCACCACTAGAGACGCCGACCATGCCCACAACGCGGCGCTCGTCCATGGGCGAACGGATTCGGCATCGGCTTTGTACAATCGGAACAACCACGCGATGAGCGGCAGCGAGGTCCACCCGTAGAGTTGCAGATTCAAATGCACCGGCACCCAGCGACCATAGGACCACTCGCTGTGATTGAGCGCCGGAAACCACAGCATCAAGGCCAGCCACAAACCCACACCATTTGCCACAGCCAACCATGCCAGCGCATGACCACAGGCATCACGCACCGAATCATCGCCGCACTTGCTCATGACCCCACGCCCTCCCCGGCAATCTTGCCGTCACGAATCTGGATCATCCGGTCGCAGCGCTCCGCGATCGCCGGATCGTGCGTCGCAATGATCAGTGTTCTGCCACCCGCGCGTGCAAGACCGAGCAGAAGTCCGAAAACTTTTTCGCGATTGCTTTCATCGAGCGCGCCAGTGGGTTCATCGCAAAGCAAAAGCTGCGGATCATTCATCAACGCACGCACCAAGGCACCGCGTTGACGCTCACCACCGGATAACTCGCGCACGCGCTGGCCAAGTCGATGATCAATGCCGGTCGCAATCGCGAGCTCGTTGAGACGCTTGATCCCTGCCTTGCGATCACCGCGTGCGGCCACCACCGGGACAAGGCAATTTTCGCGAAGCGTCAGATCGGGCATCAAGTGGTGCAGCTGAAACACATAACCGATTTGATGCCGCAGCAGACCAATGCGCGTTGACTCGTCGCCGACCACGCGGCCATCCACCAACACCTCGCCGCTTTCGACAGGCTCGAGGCCGGAAATCACATTGAGCAAGGTCGACTTGCCGCAGCCCGAAGAACCCAGCAAGGCCACCACCTCGCCACATGCGACTTCGATGCTGATACCTCTCAGCACCTCGATCCTTCCGCGGTCGAAGCTCTTCCACGCATCACGCACAATCACATGCGGCGCCGGTTTTGGTTCGTCGTTTTTCATTCGAATCTAAGCGCGCTGGCCGGATCAAGCCGCGCGGCCACCCATGCCGGATAAAGTGTTCCCGCGAGCGCCGTGATCATCGCCAGCGCCGCCGCCCCCGCGAGCTCGACCCAACCGACTGTGGGCTCGATGTAACCCTGAAGTTGTGGCACCTCGCGCAGGACCCGCAAGCCGGCCGAACTCAACAACCATCCGGCCGCAATGCCCATGAGTGAAATCAAAACCGATTCGCCAAAAATCATCCACGCCACCTGACCTCGTGAAAATCCGCAAACCCTTGCAATCGCGAGCTCACGAATGCGGCCGAAAACCGAGAGGATCATCGTGTTGGTGACACTCAATCCACCCAACAAAAACGCACAACCACCCACCACCCACGCGGTAGTTTTCATGATTCGAAACTGAGAATAACTGCGACTGAATTCTTCGTTTTCCAATGCCGTCATGCGCGGGAAGTTGGCGCTGACCCAATCCTTCACTTCGGAAGTCTTCGCGCCCTCAGCCAAAGCCACCGTCACCACCGAGCAAACCCCATCCTTGTGAAACGCCCGCTGACATTCGGCGAGCGGCATGAACACACCACCATTTTCAAATCCATTCTCCATGCGGACGACGCCGACCACCGGCCATTCCTCCTGACCCAGCGTCACCATGCCACCTACCTTGGCATTGAGGAAATCCGCAGCCCTCTCACCCAGCACCACCCCGCGCGCATCGTCGCGGAAATCTCCGGCACCGCCACCGATCCACTCGGCTCCGTCAAGCCGTGGATCATCGGCGGATATGCCGAAGCAGGTTACCACCGGACGCCCCGGCGCGGCAATGATCGCAAACAACACCGGCCGCGCGGCCTTGACGAATGATTGCTCTTCAAGTTTTTGCGCCAATTCCACCGGCACATTGCTGAAGAACAAATCCGAAACATTTTTCTCAAACACCAGCAGCTCGGAGTCATTGCGCAAAATGCGCTCAAACATCCTCACCGCCCCGCCAAGCAGACCAACGACGCTCAACATCGTCGCGACACCCAACGCGATGCCGGCCATGCCGATCAGCGTGCGCACGCGGTGGCGGCGCAGGTTGGTGAAAATCATTCGCCAAAAACTCATGCAGTCATCCGTGTCTATGGCCCATCAGACCGCATTCATGATCACCGGCGATCCGACAAGATCGGTGCGCACCGGCAAGGTCACACGCAGCGGCGCAAGCATGCCCCAACGCTCACGCGAACCTGGCAAAGCCGATTGCATGCGATCTCCAAGTCTGCGCAGACGGCTGAAGCGACGCAGCGTCGCTTGAAAACCCTCAGCCATGATCAGGTTCGGCCGACCCAAGGTCTGGTCACGCGACGCGGTCTTCCCAGTTTCCTCTTCGGCACCCAGCACATCCTTCAAATCGTCCGCCGCCTGATAGGCCAAGCCCCTCAACAATCCAATGCGGTTGAGCAATTGAACTTCACGATCCGTGCCGTTGCCCACCAAAGCCGGCAGTACCAGCGTCAAACGCAGCAAATCGCCAGTCTTGCGCGCGGCGACCTCCGTAACATCGGCCACCGAAGAGGCCTTGCCGGCACCTCTCAGATCCATGGCCTGACCACCGATCACGCCGTGCACGCCGAGGCACTCGTCGACCAAATCACCTGCCTGCTGCATGCGTTCGCTGGACTGCGCCTGCGAAATACCCTGCCAAAGCATCGAATACCCGCGGTTCACCAACGCCAGCGCCGCAAGTATCGCGATGGTTTCACCTTGCACCACATGCAAGCAAGGCGCACCACGCCGCATCCGCGCATCGTCCATCGCGGGAAGGTCATCAAAGACCAATGAAGCGGTGTGTAGGTACTCAATCCCACACGCAATCGCTTTTGCTGCCTCATCGATCACGCCCATTTCAAGGCCGATCAAATAGGCGGTGACCGCACGCACGAGCGAACCAGAACGCGACAACACATGTGTCAGCCCCTGCGCCAAATGCGGCTCAATCTTTTCCATCGATCCAAACCCGTTGGCAAAACGCTCAGCCATCACTGACTTCGCCCATTCCAACCGTCTCTGCCACCATGCCTCGGGAGTCATTGATCAGGTATTTCTATGAATTTGTTTTGCTTGAGACTCAGTTGACTTTTCCAACGACATGGAAACGCACGACCAACTGCGGATCGACCGTCATCACCGCCATCGCTCGAATCACCGGCAGATCGAAATTCCGATAATCCATCAAAACCTTGCCATCGATGGTCACCCACTCACCGTCCTTCTTGGCGGTGTAAGGAAATGAAACGCTCTTGGAAACCCCGTGAATCGTGAGTGTGCCCGTGCCGTGCTGAACACCCTTTTCATCGGTCCATGCCTTGTTGAGTTTGAAGGATCCCTTCTCATCGTTGCTGCCCAACCACTTCAACATCTCAGCATCGCGTTTCGCGTCATCGGTATCGAGATCCTTGAACTTCCATTTTAACTCAAACGACTTGGGATCGAGCGAAACCGCATCACCCTCGACATTGACTTCATAGGATTTGAGATTGCCAGTGAAGCGATGACCCGTCGCTTTGGCATCCACCTGGATCCGACTGCGGGACTTGTCGACCGCAAGGCTTTCGGCGCCTGCATCATGAACTCCCAACACCAACGACAACATGCATAACGCGATGAATTTTTTCATAACTCCGTAAGCCGACGCTATCGCCGGCCGATGGCGAATCAAGCTGACATATGAAAAGATGCGACATTTTCAAGCTGTTGAGAATGAGTATCAAAAGCGTGCATTCAGCTTGCATTTTAAGACTCGAATGCATTGCATCATTCCAACATGAAAAACATCACGAAATCCAATCCGCACAACCTCATCAAACTCGTTTCCTGCTTGATCCTTTCGCTCGGCATTTCGGCATTCGCCGCACCCTGCGAAATTGGCAAAGCACTCGCTCCATTCTCTGCCAAGGATCAACACGATCAGGCCTTTGAATTCAAATCCGGCGCACTTCGTTATCTCTTGGTGAGCCATGACATGGATACCGGCAAACGCGCCAATGCCGCGCTGAACTCTGCTGGTGCTGAATACCTACCAAGCAAGCGCGCGGCTTATCTTGCCAATATCTACGGCATGCCCGGCATCGGACGCGCCTTCGCGCTTCCAAAGATGCGCAAGTATTGCCATCGCATCATCCTCGGCGACGACGCCGAATTGATCACCCGCTTCCCCGAACAAAAGGGCAAAGTCACAGTGCTCACACTCGATGGCGACAAGGTCGCCGCCATCCGTTACTGGACTCCCGAGGCCGAGCCGATCGATTCACTGCTGAAATGAAATGGATTGAAGGCCTCTCGATTCTAAGTGAAAAACTGAAACCTGCTCCATCTTATTTCTTTGGTTCCTCCTTAGTCTCCTCTTTTTTTGGAGCGCCATTCTTCGGAGCTTCTTCCTTCGGTGCGATTTTCTTGAGGTATTTCTCGGGGTTCCTATTGAACTTCGCAACACATGGCTTGCAACAGAATTTCACTTCTTGCCCATTGTGCACGATGGTAACGGGCGTACCCATCGATCCCAACTTGTTGCCGCTGACAATGCAAACATCGGACGGATAGGGCTTCACTTCGGCAGCGGACGACGCGCATGCGGCAAGCGCAGCGATGATGAATGTGGCGATTTTTGTTTTCATGTTGTTTATACCTTTCTATGTAAGCTAGTGGCTAAAACCGTTTTTTACATCCTAAAGCATTTCAGCAAGATCCCCTGTTGAGTACGCGCGTTTTTGCTTAGCCATCATCAGAAACGAAAACCAAGACCCGCGCCAAAGCCATGCTCGGAATGGTACTGGGTGATGAGCGAAAACCGTTTGCTGAGCAAGTATTCGGCCCCGGTGGTCCATTCCCACAGGCTGCCACTATCGTATTGCACCCCAACAAACCATGAAATGCGGTCGGTGAGCTGCAGCGACTTTTCGAGCCCCACCCGCACATCGCCCTCGCTGTCGACCTGCACCGAACTGTGAACAAGATAAGGCAAGCGGTATTCGATGCCACCAAAGGCCCGGTCTTCCTCATCCTCACGATTGGTGAAACGCCAACCGAGCAGCGTCGCCAAATCAGGATTGATCACACGCCGCCACGCGACATCGGCCTCGTAATCAAATTCATGTTCATGCTCGTCATCATCATGGTGGTGAATGCCAACATCCCAACTGCCATAGAAATCATTGCGGGCATTCATCAGCGTCAACATGCCCATGCTCATGTGGTTTTGCAGCGAACCATCGACCATAAAAAAGAACGGATCGCGGGCATGCTCTCCAAGATTAGGGCGATGAGCCGCACCCTGCTCCTCATACGAGAACACCCGCGCCATGCCGGAATGCATGTGATACAGCAAATGGCAATGAAACAGCCAGTCGCCTTGCTCGTTGGCTTCAAACTCGATCGTCCTTTTTCCCATCGGCGGCACATCGACCGTGTGCTTGAGCGGAGCTTCATTTCCCTGACCCTCGACCACCCGGAAAAAATGGCCATGCAGGTGCAGAGGATGATGCATCATTGAGTCGTTGATCAATTCAAGCCGCAACACCTCGCCGCGCTTGATCTTGATCACTCCATCCTCAGCCATGGTCTTACCATTGAATGACCACACATAGCGTGTCATGTCACCGCTGAGCCGCAGCTCGATCGTGCGTCGCGGCAATGAAGCAGCAAATGCGGTCGACTCCACCGCGCGCATCCGTCGATAAGGGGAAAGAGGGCGCTCCTCATTGCCGGTCGCTTCCTCCTCGTCCATCGCCGCCATCAGGTGTGCGTCCATGTTGTAAAGCTCTGTCTTTGGCACATCCGGCGCCGGATGAGACTCGCCACTGCCAATCCACATCGACGCATGACCCGTGCCATCCTGCGAAGTCGCACGAATTTCCCACCTTCCACTTTGCGGCACCGTCACCACGACATCGTAGGTTTCGGCCATGCCGATCAGCAGACGCTTGATTTGAAATGGTTTCACATCCTTGCCGTCGGACGCGACAAGCGTCATCGGTCCTGTCGCCGATTGCAGGTAAAAGTAAGTCGCCGCACCGGCGTTGATGAAACGCAACCTCACCCGCTCACCCGGCTTGCCCTTGAGATCGATCGATCTTTGCCCGTTCGCCAAAAACGCATCGTAGGCGACATCCGAGACATCCATCGCCGGCATGCGTGATCGCTCGCGATCCCAAAAGTCCGCCAAAGATCCAGCCTTGGCCGCACCCAGCACGCTTTGCATCGCACCTTTTCGGAAGGCATACCAATCGCTTCCACGCATCAGCGAACGCATGACCTCGTGAGGATTTTCTCGCGTCCAATCGGACAAGACCACCACATGGTCGCGCGCAGTTTTTACGCGTTCGCCACCTTTGGGTTCGATCACGATCGACCCATAAACGCCGCTCTGTTCCTGCAAGTCGGTGTGGCTGTGATACCAATAGGTGCCGGCCTGCCTGAGGGGAAATTCGAATACCCGCGTCTCGCCCGCTTGGATCGGCGGCGTGGTGACGTACGGCACGCCATCCTGCGAATTCGGCACCAGCAAGCCATGCCAGTGGATCGATGTCTCTTCGCGCTTGAGCAAATTTTTCACGCGAATGCGTGCCGTGTCGCCTTCGCGAAATCGCAGCGTTGGCCCTGGAATGCCGCCATTGAGCATCAAGGCCCGCGAAGGCTTTATTTCCGGCTCCGGCGACCAACGCGCTTCGGTGACCTGAAGTTCATATTCGGCGACCTTACCGAGGAGTACACCACCCGTTGAAAAAATGGGTAAAATTGATGCAATTGAGGCCGCTAAGATCTTTTGCCTCGCATGATGAAACATTCAGAGAATTTAACTCGTTGCATTCGCGTGTCAACCGGCGCTGGGACAACCCTGATTCGTTCAAAATCACAAATGGTTCTCAAAATAGCCCTCAAAAAAACTACATTGAGTCTTCAATTTTTTATCACGAACTCTATCAAACGCGCAGTCGCAAATCACGAGCACTCCATAACAAGTCGGCCACAGGGCGCGCGTTGCCTCTCAATTTTCGCGCGCCGTCTCTGCGCCTCGGGCTAAAGCGTTCTCTCGCTCCTGCAAAGGCTTCGTTGACAAATGCCTTGCTGCCAATCACCGCGCCGTCGGTGAAGTATCGCACGCGACAGAGCAGCATTTCTGCCATGCCGAGATCGGGCAACACGGTGCCGTTTTCCTTCGCTTCCAAGGCTTCCGCGGTGTTTATCTGCGGCCTCACCACGCCTTTCTCGACGATCGCCTTCTCGTTCTTGCGACCTAACGCAAGCCCCATCGTACGCCGATAGATGCGCGAAATTTCTTTCCATCGATCCGCCTCGAAGCCCGCGCCCTGATGGCTCATGCAGGCACGAACAAGCCCCTCGCGAGCCTTCTTGCCGTTGCCCCTCGGCCCGCCTCCCACCGCTTCGCCATAGCTGCTCCAGCGATATTCCGCGGGATCGGATACCATTCCGGCGCGGACTGGATTGAGATCAATGTACGCCGCCATCGTGCGTGCCGCGATTCCGCTTTCGACGATCACGCTTTTGTAGCGCTCTTCCCACAAAGTGCCTGTGCGGTTGTACGTGCGATTGAACCACCGCGTGAAGCGCTGCAGCACGGTTTTCATGAACTCGCTCAGGTCGTGCATGCGATAGGTGAAGCGGGCGTGGATTTCCGCGACGAGGGCCGCGTTTTCTGCCTTGCGCGCATCGACTAATTCCTTCGCCACTACGGCCACGAAGGCCTCGGTCTGAATCGCAGAGAGGCGTTTCAAAAGCTCCGCATCGGAGATGCCTTCTGCAGGCATCGGTGGCACCTCGAGCAGGATGTGGATGTGGTTCGACATCAGGCAGTAAGACAAAATCCGGCAGCCCGAGAAATTTTCCTGCATGCGCATGAAAGTCCGGAACTTCTCACGCTCGGTTTCCTCAAAGACAAACCGCCGATCCACCACACGGCTGATGCAGTGATAAATCGCCGGCTTTTCCGCCGAATCCTTCCACGGCGCCAACCATCGCTTGCTGCTCATACCCCAACAATAACCACGGCCATCCCAGACGGCAAGGAGAATCTCTACAATTTGTCTGGGAAATTGTATAAATCCAACATCGAGCTCAAGAGAGAGAAAATGCTATGCGGACCATAGGCGGACCATCAAACCCTCACCCCACCACACAAGGCACCAGGACCCCATCACTCATGCCGTGGATTTTCTTTTTGTCGGTCGGCACGATCGTGGCGAGGCAGCCACCGAGCTGGGTTAAACCTGCATCATCGGTAAAATAATACGGACAAATCCTTGCCCGCCCTTGCATCACTTCGACCGAGCCATCATCGCGGAAAACCGGATGCTCGATGCGCCTCGCCTCGCGGAATTGCTGCATCACCCAAGGTTGCTCCGCCGCGTTATCCAATGCATGCCGCAGCCGCGCCGACCATTCAGCCGTAGGCAAATCATGCCCGATAAAAACTCCGCGCGAGCCCCATGCGGTCTCGTGAAATCCACTCACCTTGAGCACCAACTGCCGCTCGCGCTGACTCAGTCCAGCGACCTCATCCCACGAATGAAGTTCCAAGCGTGGCAGCGCCGCATGCGGCGGCAAAGGCGTGGGATCGACAAGCCAACCGAAGGGCACCAATTCGCGCAGCCGCTTGAGGTGATTGCCGCGCAGGGACTTTTCCCAAACACCCTTCAGTGCCGGCGACCACAACAAGGCCAACCAAAGTTTCTCCTCGAAGTGCGGCTTGAAAGGCGGCGTGATTCGCACCGCACCATCCGCCGCCTCCTGCGCCAACTGCCTTGCACTTGGCACCGACTGCCAATCGAATAATTCAAAAAACCGATACAGCGCGGAGCCATCGGGTTCATACGATTCAGCCGAAGCCACCCGCCAATCATCACCGAGCGTCGACACCAGCCATTCCATTTCCGGCCGATAATCCGCAGCCTCCTCGGAAATCAAAACAGTGCCGCCATCGGGCATCAATGAGCGAAACCCATCGCGCATGCCATCCGCGCCACCGAGCACCTCATAGCCGGCATCGGCATAAACGCGTGCCATCCACGCCGCCACGCCTATTCCACCCGGCACGCTGTCGAGCTCCGACATCGCAAAGCCCTCCTGCGTCACCATCAAATCCGGGCGGATCACCCGCGGCGCATGACCAGCCATGCCTTTGGAGCGCTGCAAATTGATCAACCATTCCGGCTTGCCGCGATCCAACCAATCCGCAATCCACGACGGCAAGGATCCCGCCGCGCTCCTTCGGTAAATTTCATCGCAGGCTTGTTGAAAGCGCGCAAGAGGATGCCCCAACGCCGCGAGACCGTCCGCCTCCGCTTGGCTCAACACCAAAGGCTCTGGCGACCAACGCCACGAACCCCCGCCAAACAAACCGCCCGCAGGCATCTGCCCGCGCAATTCCGAAAGACCTATACCCATCGCGCGCCCAATCTCCATTCATGCCGCCCGCTTGCCAAGCGACATTCTCGCGTCATGCGTCACACATCCCACAGCCTCGCCCGCAAGGCCTCCAAAGCCGCACGCGCCTCCGCCTCCTTCTTGCTCTTGCCCTTGCCGCTGGCCAGCACTTTATCGCGCCACGAAACCTCCGCCTGAAACACGCGCCGGTGATCCGGCCCGCTCTCGCTGATGATTCGATACATCGGCGCCTGCGGATGAATCGCCTGCAAACATTCCTGCAGTTCGCCCTTGGGATTCATTTCCTCGGTCCCCTCCTCCATGTTTCCAAGCTCGTCCTCGAGCAAACGCAAAACCAATTCCCGCGCCTTATCGACGCCGGAATCGAGAAACACCGCACCGATCAACGACTCGAAGGCATCGGCCAAGGTCGACAAGCGCCGCCTGCCACCCGTGGACTCCTCGCCCTTGCCGAGCAAAATGTAGTCACCAAGATGGATCGCCATCGCAAATTTCGCCAAAGCCCGACGCGAAACCACCCGCGATCGCAGCTTGGTGAGATGACCCTCGGTCGCTCCCGCAAATCGGCGGAACAACTCCTCGGTGACAATCAATTGCAACACCGCATCGCCCAAAAATTCCAAACGCTGATTGTCAAAATTCCGGTGCTGCGATTCGTAAGCAAGGCTCGGATGCGTTAAGGCCTCTGCCAAAAGCAGGGAGTTGCGAAACTTGTAATGAATACGGCTCTCGAGCGGCAACATGGATCAATCATTTGGATTCCTCCTCCCCCGCCCAAAGCCCGATATGGCTTCCGATGGGAAAGATGGGGTGATCGACGGGACTCGAACCCGCGACAACCGGAATCACAATCCGGGGCTCTACCAACTGAGCTACGACCACCATTGGTTGGCGGACGACGACCATAAACCGCCAGCCAGCTTTTGAAAAGCCAAAAATTGAAACCTAGCGAGAGAATTGCTCGATCCCACCTTGAATGATGTTGATTGAATGAATAGGCAAGATGTGCAATATCAACGCGTCTCGACTAGCGTTCACCCCCTCAGATCACCCCATAATAATCCATGAAAATTAGCAAAAACAAGTTCACCAACGAAGAAGTCGTCCTCGATTTCCACGAATACGAAGGCTGCGAATTCACCAACTGCCGCTTTGTCGTGCTCGGCTACGGCGCATTCGCGCTCAACCAGTGCGAAGTGAAAAACTGCGAGTTCACCTTTGCAGGCCCGGCCGCCAGCGTCGTGCAAACGATGGCCACGATCTACCACAGCCTCGGCGAACAAGGCCGCAATCTCATCGAAGGCACCTTCGAGCAGATCCGCAACGCGGGCGGCAACAAGCCGGCTTGAGCGGCGGGTCCTCGGACCCATTGATCGCACGCTTTTAAAAATCGGCATCGACCGCCGTCGGTCGATGCCGCATCATCGCGCATGGCCCGAATCGGTGAGCGCGCGTTGTTGAATGTCCTGCGGGAAAAATCCTTCGGGTTGTATCTCGACGGTGGCAAAGAGCTTGGAGAAATCCTGCTGCCGAGGCGCGAAATGCCGGCGAGCTGGGAAATTGGTCACCCGCTCGATGTGATCATTTACCGCGATTCGGAGGACCGCCCGGTCGCGACCACCAAGACCCCCAAGGCGATGCCCGGCACCTTCGCGCGGCTCAAGTGCGTTGCGGTCACCGGCGTCGGAGCCTTCCTCGACTGGGGCCTTGCCAAGGAATTGCTGGTGCCGTTTCGCGAGCAAAAATCGCGCATGGAGCCCGGCAAATCCTACCTCGTCCATGTCCATGTCGACGAAGTCTCCGGGCGCATCGTCGCATCGACGCGGCTGTCGCGTTTTCTCGATCAAAGCCGCGGAAATTACGCGCCGGGCGATCCGGTGGAACTGGTCATTTTCGGTAAAACGCCACTTGGCTACAAGGCCATCATCAACGGCACGCACAGCGGCCTGCTCTTTGCCGAAGGCGTTTTCCAAGAACTCCAACCCGGCGAGCGCGTCAATGGTTTCATCTCACGCGTCCGCGAGGATGGTAAAATCGACCTCAGCCTCCAGGCGCCGGGCCGCGACAAGGTCGACACACTCGAGCAAAGCATCCTCACCGAACTCAAGGCCCGCGGCGGATTCTGGGCGATCGGCGATCACAGCCCGGCCGACGAAATCCACGACGAACTCGGTGTGAGCAAACGCACCTTCAAGCAATGCCTCGGCGCGCTGCTCAAGAGACGGGCAATCCTCATTGAGGAAAAAGGGATCCGCATCGCGACGTGACTAAGGGCCGCGCCGCATTCTTGCGCTTTCATTTCCGCAGACCCGCGCTTAGCCTTCGCCGATGATTCGCCGTGCTCTGATCGCCCTGCTTTTTGCGAGCATGCGGCTTGCTGCCCAGGCCCCCGAGCCTGCGCCGGACACGATGCCAAGCGTCGAACCCGTCCCCGCGGCCGAGGCACCTCCTGCCCTGACGGAGCCAGCGCCAACAGCGCCAGCCGCGTCGCAGTCAAGCCGCGTCTCGGTGCTCGGCTACCACGATTTTTCGCCCACGCTACCGGAGACCGAAATGCGCATTCGCACGGCAAAGTTCCGCTGGCAAATGCAAGCACTGCGCGACCGCGGCATCACGGTGATCTCACTCGCCGACTTCATCGCATGGAAGAAAAACGATGGCAGCAAAACACTGCCGGAAAAATCGGCGCTCATCACGATCGATGACGGCTGGCTTTCGGTTTACACTGATGCGTTTCCGATCCTTCGGGAGTTCAACTACCCGTTCACGATGTATCTCTACAAAAACTATGTCGACCGCGGCGGCAAGTCACTCAGCTCCGCGATGATCCGCGAGATGATCGCTGCAGGTGCGACGATTGGCAGCCATTCGGTGAGCCATCCCTACCCGAAGGTGGTGAAAAAAAACCAACGCCAGGGCCCCGAAGTTTATCGCGCATTTTTACAGAAGGAACTCGGCGATTCGAAAAAATTTCTGGAGTCGAAATTCGGTCAAGCGATCAGCACCTATGTTTATCCCGGCGGATTTTTCACGCCCGAGATGTTTCCGATCGCGCGGGAAAATGGCTACACGCATATGTTCACGGTGCTGCCCGGCAAGGTGAATCATTCGACGCCCGATGAAACCCTGCCGCGCTATGTCATTCTTGGTACGCACGACCACATCTTTGAGCTGTCCACGCAATTCGTTGAAGCTCCCGCCGCGCCGGAGGCCTACGCTGCGACGCAAGTGCTGACAACCGTTCAGCCAGTGAGCCCGGAGTCCGGCGCCAGCATCACCGAACGCATGCCGGTCATTTCCGCCGACCTCTCGAAGGTCGCCGACCTTGACACATCAACGCTGGTCATGCGCATTGCGGGCTTCGGCGAAGTGCCTGCGGCCTACGACGCGCAAAGCGGAATGTTTTCATGGAAAGTGAACCGCCCGCTGCGCCAACCGATTTGCTCAATATCGGTCACATGGAAAAACCGCTCTGGAAAACCAGCGGAACCCGCGCTTGAATGGTGGTTCCGCATCGACCACGCCGCCAGCTACTCGGGCGGATTTTGATTCAAACCACATTGCCCATGTTCTCGTCACTCGCCGACAGCCTCGACAAAACCTTCCGCAACCTTCGCGGCGTGGGCCGCATCTCGGAAAAAAACATCACCGACGCACTGCGCGACATCCGCATCGCACTGCTTGAAGCCGATGTGGAATTCGCCGTTGCCAAGGACTTCATCGCCAAGGTGAAGGAAAAGGCGATGGGCGAGGATGTCTTCAAGTCGATCAAGCCCGGCGAACAAATCGTCAAAATTTTCCACGACGAACTGGCCGAACTCCTCGGCGGAAATCAATCGCCACTCGATCTCAATCCGCCCGCGCGCATCCTGATTTGCGGCCTCAACGGTGCAGGCAAAACCACGACCTCCGCAAAGTTGGCCAATCGCCTCAAACGCGAAGGCCGCCGCCCCTTGCTCATCGCTTGCGACCTCTACCGTCCCGCAGCGATCGACCAACTCGCCACGCTCGCCAAGCAAATCGATGTGCCTTGTTTCACACCGCAAGCCGGCGATAGCGATGTGGTCAAGGTCGCCCGCGAAGCGCTCGCATGGGCGGAAAATCAAAATGGCACCGTCCTGATCTTCGACACGGCCGGCCGCCAAGAGATCGACGAGAAACTCGTCGCCGAACTCAAGCGCCTGCACGATTTCATCCAACCAAAGGAAACCCTCCTCGTCGCCGATGCCGCCACCGGCCAACAAGCGGTCTCGGTCGCCAAGCATTTCGATGAAGCAGTCGGCATCACCGGCATCATCCTCACCAAGCTCGATGGTGACGCCCGCGGCGGCGCGGCCCTCTCGATGCGCGCGGTCACCGGCAAGCCGATCAAGTACGCCGGCGAAGGCGAGAAGCTCGATCAACTCACCGAGTTCCACCCCGACCGCATGGCCGACCGCATCCTCGGCATGGGCGACATCGTCGGCATGGTCGAGCAGGTCGCTGCCAAGGTCGACGAAGCTGATGCGGCGCGCTCGATGCAGCGCATGCAGGAAGGGAAATTCGACTTCACCGACTTCCTCGACCAGATGCGCATGATCCGCAACCTCGGCCCGCTCGACGGACTGCTTGGCATGATGCCCGGTTTCAATAAAATCAAAAAACAACTCCCCGCCGGCGCACTCGACACCGGGAAAATCAAACGCACCGAGGCGATCGTGCTTTCCATGACCCACGAGGAACGCCGCCGCCCAGAGATCATCAAAGGCTCACGCCGCCAACGCATCGCCGCCGGATCGGGCACTTCGCTGATGGAGGTGAATCAACTGATCAAGCAATTCGGCGAAATGCGCAAGATGATGAAGTCCCCTCACAAGATGAAAAACATGATGCGCCAAATGGGCGGCATGCCAGGCATGAAAGACATGATGAAAGGCCTGGGCGGGAAGCTTCCTTTTTAAGGAGGGGCAGAGAAGAAAGAGTGATGGGCTATCGGTGATTCGCGATTGAGCAAAAAGGCAGGGACCTTTGTCCCCAAAGGCCGCGCAAATGAGCTACCACTTCTTCAAAGGGGAGCGCCCGCGTCCCGCGGGCTGTGTCACGCATCTTGCGGAACACCTTTTTTCTCCCTGTTTTCTTGTCTGAAAGCGCTCCATCGGTGAATTTTAATTGGCACCTGTTTCAGCGAAAAGCGGAGACGCCAAGCGAGCGGAGGAAAGCGCGGAGTTTTTTGTGGGTAAAGTCCGCCGTGAGAATCGGCGCCGCGAGGCCGCGTCGCAGTACCGGGATGAGAAGCAAGCGAGGAAGCCAATCTACCGAAAAACCGCCGCCAAAAAATTATTGGCAAAGCGGTTCGGAGAGCTATGGTGGGTATGGTGAATTTGACCGTCAAAACCAGTAACAGCCATCGCGACACTGCTGTTGCGGCGCGTTTTTCTTCTCTGCTCACTTCTCACTCGGCACTTTCCCCCTCCTCCGGTCCGGCCATCGGCTCTTTCAATGGCCTTCATTCCAAAAGCAACTTCCTAGCAGTAATCCCTCGCTGTTTCAGACATCTTGCCTCGCTGTTTTGTTGCTTCCTGACCTTTTCCGCGGCGGCTCATGCAGCAGGCCTCACACTCACGGACTCCGGACAGGGATTTTTCAGCCTGAGCAGCGGATCAACGGGGGCGGCCGAACTCAGCGGCATCACCTACGCAGGCGGCACCTCCTACTATGCGGTGGGAGACAATGGCGCCAAATCAATCTGGCAGCTGAGCATCTCGATCAACCCCACGAACGGCCGGATCACCTCGGGCAGCGTCACCGGAGCCATCAGCGCTCCCGGCATGGGCGCCGACTCGGAAGGGATCGCCCTCCGGCCCGGAGGAAACAGCGTCTGGATTTCCGATGAAGTCGACTCAACGATCACCGAGTTCAGTCTTTCCAACGGTTCGAATGCGGGTTCGGTCACGGTCCCGGCGATTTACAATCCCAGCAACGTCCAAGGCAACAGGGGCTTGGAATCACTCAGCTACGGGGCGGGTAAGCTTTGGACAGCAAATGAGGAGGCGCTGGTTCCCGACGGCTCCATCTCCACCACCACGGCGGGAAGCTGGGTCAGGCTCCAGCAGTTCGGGGGGGCGAATTTCTCGGCATTGGGCCAGTGGGCCTACCGCACGGATTCGATTTCCGGCACTCCTACTTTTGGTGCAGGCTCCATAAGAAGCGGTGTCGTCGATCTGCTGGCCCTGCCGACAGGCGGAGTTCTGGCTCTGGAGCGAGAATTCGGTGGGGCATCTTTAGTTCCGGATTTCCGCTCCCGGATCTACGAGCTCGATTTCACCGGATCCACCGATGTCACGAGTTTTTCGAGCCTAAATGCAGGCGGATTTACCTCTGTGGGCAAGACACTGCTCTGGCAGGGCGACTTCGCCTCCACCAATTTCGAGGGCATGACCCTCGGACCCGAAATCGACAACGGTGCATACAGCCTGCTGTTGATTTCAGACAACGGGAGCGGTGCCAACGGTCAGCGGCAGGATCTCTATAGTTTCACCCTGCAAGGTGTTCCCGAACCCTCGACCATTCTCCTCTCCGTGACAGGAATCTCCGCCATCTGCTTGCGGCGCCGGCGCAAAGCCTGATCGCAGAGACTACTAATACCTCGGTTCGTCTCCGATCAAGGGAACCAAGCGATGCCGGGTGAGCAGTTCACCGAGGAGCCTCTGACCCCGCTTTTCTTCCTCCTCGAGCTCATAGCCGATCCGCCCTCCCGAGTAGCGCTTGGCAACAAGCCCCTTTTCCCCTTCTCCGGTCCGGCCATCGACTCTTTCAACGGCCTTCACTCCAAAAGCAAATTCCCAGCAATAGAATTGGCGCTGCGAGGCCGCGTCGCCCTACCGGGATGAGAAGCAAGCGAGGAAGCCGCTTTTTTATTTTCTTCCACTCGATGTTCGAGGTTCATTACCCAAATAATTGCCTTCCAAATCTTCTCCGCGAAGCCCTCTCCGTTCTCAGCGCCTCTGCGTTTCGATTTGGCAAAAGACAGAGAAAGAAGTTTCAAGGATCAAGGCGTCAGTTTCAAGAGAAGACAGAAGAAGCTAGATCGGCAGCAGCGGATTCTTCGGCTGTTCAAAACATGGATGATGATGATCCAGCCACATGACGAAGCGGCAACTCATTCGCGCGGACATTTGGGGACAAAGGTCCTTGCCTGCCCTCTTTTCTTGGCGATTTTGGTGTTTTGGTGGTGAATAAAAAATCTTCAAAACAAGGCGCTCATGCTCGGCAGTCCCACAACGCGGTTGACGGGAGATTCCTCGAAACGCAGGGTGCGGTGGGGAAAACGGAATCCGTGAACAGACTGCATGAACTCGAAAATTTTTGAGACTGAGGGAACCGGCCCTCAAGCATTCTACATCTGCGGCCCCACCGCTTCGGGCAAGTCGGCGCTGGCGATGGAATATGCTCGCAAGCTCGATGGCGAGATCGTCAATGCCGATGCGTTTCAGCTATACCGCGGTCTTGAAATTGTGAGTGCTGCGCCGTCAACGCAGGAGCGCGAGCTTGTGCCGCATCACCTCTACGGCGTGTTGTCGCCGCAGGAATCGGCCAACGCGGGCAGCTACATGCGCCTCGCCGAACCGGTGATCGACGAAATCAAAAGCCGAGGCAAAACGCCGATCGTTACCGGTGGCTCGGGTTTGTATCTGAAGTTTCTGACGCACGGCCCCGCGCCCTTGCCGAGCGGCGATGAAAAACTTCGCGCGGAACTCGATACGCGGTCGCTCGATGACCTCGTCGCGCAACTGCGCGCGCTCGATCCGCTCGAAGCGTCGCGCACCGACCTGCAAAACCGCCGCTATGTCGAACGCGCTCTCGAGGTCTGCCTCATCACCGGAGAAAAAATTTCCGAGCTCCGCGACCAGTGGGAACAAAAGACCCGCGACGTGTCGCAGCATTTGCGCGGCATCGTCATTCAACGCAGCCGCGCCGACCTTCACCAACGCATCGCCGCAAGAACCAGCGCAATGCTCGAGGGCGGCGCGATCGAAGAGGTCGCCGCGCTTGGCACGATTTCGGAAAATTGCTCGAAGGCAATCGGTATTCGCGAGATCCGCGCACTCATCGCCGGCGAGATTGATCGCGCGACTTGCGAAGAGCTGATCAATGCCGCAACGCGCCAGTACGCCAAGCGCCAGGAAACATGGTTCCGCCGCGAGACATGGCTCACGCCGGTCGAGGCGTGAGTGCGGGCCGCGAAACTTGGTGCTTGCGGCAATTGGCCCGCAAGCGAAATTCACCGCGTGATCATTGAGGTCGATGCCGCCGCCGAACGACTCGACGCATTTCTTGCCAGCCGTTTGCCGGACCTCTCGCGCTCGCGCATCCAGGCGCTGATCCGCGAGCAGTACATCATCGTCAATGACGAGCCCGCCAAGCCGCGCGATGCGGTGAAGCCCGGCGATCGCATTGCCATCGCGCTGCCCGAAGCGGTGCCGCTCGATGCCGCGCCGCAGGATATCCCGCTCGACATTCTTTTCGAAGATGACGACCTGCTCGTGCTCAACAAGGAACCTGGCATGGTCGTGCATCCTGCGCCGGGCAACCCCGACGGCACTTTGGTCAACGCCCTGCTCCACCACTGCCGAGGCAAACTTTCCGGCATCGGCGGCGTCGAGCGTCCAGGCATTGTCCATCGCCTCGACAAGGACACCTCCGGCTGCCTCGTTGTTGCAAAATCCGATCCCGCGCACCAATCGCTGGTCACGCAATTTTCCGAGCGCAGCACGATGGAAAAAATCTATCTCGCCGTCACCCAAGGCGTGCCCGCACCCGCCAAGGACACGATCTTCACCCACATCGGCCGCCACCCGGTGAACCGCCAGAAAATGGCGGTGGTCAATCCTCCGGGCGGCAAGGCGGCGATCACCGATTACGAAATCCTCGGCACTGATGCCGCCACCCGCACATCCCTCGTGCTCTGCCACCTGCACACCGGCCGCACTCACCAGATCCGCGTGCACCTCCACCACAAGGGCACGCCGCTGGTCGGCGATCCGATCTACGGCAAACCTAGTAGAAATGCGGCGCTGCCCGATCGCCTGATGCTTCACGCATGGAAACTCTCCTTCGAGCATCCGCTCACCCGCAAGCGGCTGTCATTTGAAGCTCCGATCCCGCAGGAGTTCGAAGCATGGACAACAACGGCCGGGCTTTGACTCATCATTGCCCGCTTTCGACAATTTCGGCGCCGCTTGGATGCCGGCAGCTGGCGACAGTCTCCGAGCCTTGGAGGTTTTTTACGGGATAAAAAAATTATTTAGGAAAGACGGATCATTTAGGGTTAACTACTAAATATGCCGTAGTTTTTGGATTGACCCTACCATATGCGCGATCAATATCGCGGCTGCATGCGTTGCGTCCAATGTGCGTCCCAAAAAGACAAGGTGCTCGATTCCCGATCATCGAAGGACGGCACCACGATTCGCCGTCGCCGCGAATGCCTGCAATGCGGCTATCGCTACACGACCTACGAGCAGATCGAGCGCACCGAGCTGCGGGTCGTGAAAAAGGACGGCACGCGCGAGGCACTCAACCGCGAGAAGCTAATGAGCGGCCTGATCAAGGCCTGCGAAAAGCGCCCGGTGCCGATGGACCGCCTCGACCGCGCGGTCGAAGAAATCCTCACCGACCTCCACAAGGATCACACCAGCGAAGTGCCATCCGCCAACATTGGCGCGAAGGTCATGGACAAGCTTCACCAGATCGATCCGGTCGCCTATGTCCGCTATGTATCGGTGTACCGCCAGTTCAACGATGTGAACGAGTTCATCCAAGAAATCCAATCCCTCTCGCGCCGCGCCGCACGCGACCCCTTCCAACGCCGACTTTTCAAAGACTGAACTCAAACCCTCAGCCTACGCCGTGATTGCCTTCATCGCCAACCGCCCCGCCCTGCAAATCGGCCGCCATCAGGTTTTCGACTACGACACCTCATGCCTCGAAGAAGCCCTTCGACGCGCTGCCCGCGCTGCCGACCAAGAGGACTTCCCCTTCGTCAACGACATCCACAGCGGCATCGTGAAATACCTCGAAACAAAATGCACGCTGCGCCTGCTCACGCTCAACGAGCTCTACGAGCGCATGCGCAAGATGCTCATGAAGATCGGCTGCGTGAAAATTGCCGACGAGCTCAAGCCGCTCGCACCACCCCTCACGCTATCGCTCGTCGAATCCGCCAACGAGGCGGGCAATGGATTTGAGCTCGCGTTTTTCGAGAGGCTCCGTGCGGAGATCAGCGAACTGCGCGAGGTCGGCGCGGAAAAAATTCTCTTCACCGGGCTGCGCGAAAGCTCGCTGATCATTCAAGGTTCGACCAAGTGGAACAAACACTGCGAGCGAATGCTCGGCGAAATGGATGCCTTCCTGCGCAAGTGCGGATGCGACCCGCTTGACGAAGGCCAAACCGAGCGCGGTGCGCAGAGTTGCCAGACGAGTGCCGTAGCAATGGATTAAAAAATTGCTTTGCTGTCGATCCAGGCAAAGCACCAGGAAAGTCTTCATTGCCCAAGTCGCCCGCGGACCAGCTTGCAAAGCGGCACAGCCAACAGCGCGCCCAGCACGGTCGCCACCGGATATAGCCACAGGTGCTGGAAATTTCCGCTCACCACCGCCGGCGCCAGCGAACGAGCAGGGTTCATCGAAGCCCCGCAGGCCGGACCCGCAAACATCGCCTCCAGCCCGACCACCCCGCCAATCGCAATCGCCGCGGTGATCCCCTTTTCCCTCGCGCCCGTCGACACACTCAAAATCGTCAGCATCAAAATCGCGGTCAACACGACCTCCAGCACAAAGGCTTGCTCTACCGATCCCGCCGGCAGCGTCGCGCCCAACGTGGCCGATGCCGGAAATAGCAACTTCAACAAGCCGCTCGCCGCAAAGGCCCCGGCCAACTGCACCACGATGTAGCCCGGCACCTCCGACCAGCGGAAACGGCCGGCCACCGCAAAAGCCAGCGTCACCGCAGGATTCAAATGCGCACCACTGATGTCGCCAAAGGTGTGAATCATCGCCATCACCACCAAGCCAAAGGTCAGCGCGACCCCGACATGGCCGATCACGCCACCATGCGCCTGATCGATGACAATCGCCCCAGTCCCCGCGAAGACCATGATGAAGGTCCCAAGAAATTCGGCGGCAAGCTTGCCCGTGACGCGCGTCGACATGCACGGGAAATAAACCGCCCAAGGGTACTCGTCACGGAAATTTTCGTGACGATAATTCTCGTTATGATTATGGGCGGAGTTTCGGGTTTTCATCGGGATTGACGCTGGCGGTGTTCCGTGCAAGCTCCGCGCCCGATGATTTCAGTCCAGTCACTGCGCGTGGAGTTTGGCGCCCGCGTGTTGTTCAACGACCTGTCCTTTTCCGTGCAGGCCCGCGAGCGCATTGCCTTCGCCGGCCACAACGGTGCGGGCAAATCGACGCTGATGAAATGCGTCGCCGGCATCATCCGCCCGAGCTCCGGCGCGATCCACTCGCCCAAGGGCACGCGCTACGGCTACCTGCCGCAGGAAGGGATCCATGTCCGCGGCCGCACGCTGTGGCAGGAAACGGAATCCGCCTTCGGCGAAATGCTCGAGCTGCGCAACAGGATCGACCGCCTTTCCCACGAGCTCGAAAAACTCGACCCGCGTTCCTCGCCCTACGCCGAGGCGCTTGAGGAAATCGGCGCGCTCGAGTTGCAACTCGATGCCACCGACCCCGCCCGCATGAAGCCGCGCATCGAATCGGTACTCAAGGGCCTCGGCTTCAAGGATGCCGATTTCAGCCGCGACTGCTCCGAGTTTTCCGGCGGTTGGCAAATGCGCATCGCGATGGCCAAGCTGTTTCTCCAAGAGCCCGAAGTCCTGCTGCTCGACGAGCCCACCAACCACCTCGACATCGACACGCAGGTGTGGGTCGAGCAATACCTCGTCAACTACCCCGGCGCGATCCTGCTCATTTCCCACGACCGCGGGCTGCTCGACACGCTTTGCACGCGCACCATCGCCTTCGCCCACGGCCGGGCCGAGGAGTATGCGGGAAATTTTTCCTACTTCGAACGCGAGTCGGTGATCCGCAAGGAAACCCACCGCAAGCAATACGAATCCCAGCAACGCGAAATCGCCGAGATCCAACGCTTCATCGATCGCTTCCGTGCATCTGCCAATAAGGCGACGCTCGTGCAATCGCGCATCAAGATGCTCGCAAAAATCGAGCGCATCCCCGCACCCGAGCAGGACGATGCGGTGATGAATTTCAAATTCCCGCCGCCACCAAATTCCGGCCACATGGTGGCCAAACTCGACAAGGCCTCGAAGCATTACGGCGCGCGCCGCATCTTCGACGGCTTTGATTTCGAAATCAACAAGGGCGAAAAATTTGCCATCGTCGGCCCGAACGGCGCGGGCAAGTCGACCTTCTGCCGGCTCATCACCGCGCAGGAAATACCCGATGGCGGCACGCACACTTTCGGTCACAAAGTCGCGACCTCGTTCTTCTCGCAAAACCACGCCGACGAGCTCGACCCGGAAAAAACCATTCTCGAAACCGTCGAAGCCGCGGCCTCGCGCGAATCCGCACCCCACGCCCGCAACCTTCTCGGCTGCTTTCTTTTCCGCGGCGACGATGTCTTCAAAAAAGTCGGCGTGCTCTCCGGCGGTGAACGCTCGCGCGTGGCCCTCGTCTGCATGCTGCTGCGCCCGGCAAATTTCCTGATCCTCGACGAGCCGACCAACCACCTCGACATGCAATCGCAGGATGTGCTGCAACGCGCGCTCGCTGATTACCCCGGCAGCGTGCTTATCGTGTCGCACAACCGCTCGTTCCTCGATCCGGTGGTGAGCAAAACCCTCGAGTTTCGACCCGGCGAAGCGCCCCGACTCTTTGCTGGCAACATCAGCTATTACTTGGAGAAAAGCGCGGCAGAAAACCAAAGCGCCAAGCCCGCAACCGCGAGCAAAGCCGCACCCTCCGCCCGCAGCAACACGACCACCCAACCTGGCGTCTCGCGCAAGGACCAACGCCGCGCCGAAGCGGAAGCCCGCGATCAACGCAACAAGCTGCTCAAGCCGCTCGAAACCGAACTCGCCACCCTCGAAACAAAGATCGCCGAGCTCGAAGCCGCCCAAGCCACGCTCAACGCCGCACTCACCAGCGAGGAACTCATTTCCCAACCGGACAAACTACGCGAAACCAGCAACGCGATTTCAAAAATCACCCACGCGCTCGAAAACGCCTACTCGCGATGGGGCGAACTCACCGACGAAATCGAAAAGGTGAAAGCCAAGCTCGGCATCACGGATTGACCCCACCCGCTTCGCCCCTATCATTTCGCGCACGCCGCCCGCACGGCGAACATTCCAAGCACTTTTCCCCACATTTCCATCATGAACAAAGTCCTCATCATCGGTGCCGGCGGAGTCGGCAGTGTCGTCGCCCACAAGTGCGCCATGCTGCCCGAGGTCTTCGGCGAAATCACCCTCGCCTCCCGCACGCTCTCGAAGTGCGACGCGATCGCCGACTCAATCAAACAACGCACCGGCCGCACGATCCACACCGCGCAAGTCGATGCCGACAACTCCGCCGAAACCGCCGAGCTGATCCGCAAGACAGGCGCCAAGTTGCTGATCAATGTCGCGCTGCCCTACCAGGACCTCCACCTCATGGATGCCTGCCTCGCCGCCGGCTGCGATTACATGGACACGGCAAACTACGAGCCGAAGGATGTCGCGAAATTCGAATACTCATGGCAGTGGGCCTACCAAGAGCGCTTTGAAAAAGCCGGACTCTCCGCGCTGCTCGGCTCGGGCTTCGACCCCGGCGTCACGAATGTCTTCACCGCCTGGGCGCTCAAGCACCACTTCGACGAGATCCACACGCTCGACATCATCGATGTCAACGGCGGCAACCACGGCAAGGCCTTCGCCACGAACTTCAACCCGGAAATCAACATTCGCGAAGTCACCGCCGAGTGCCGTCATTTTGAAAATGGCAGCTTCGTCGAAACCCCACCGATGTCGCTCCACCAATCGTTCACCTGCCCGGACGAAGTCGGCACTTACGAAATCTACCGCATGTACCACGAGGAACTCGAATCCCTCGTCAAACACATCCCCACCATCCGCCGTGCGCAGTTCTGGATGTCGTTCTCACCAAACTACCTCAAGCACCTCGAGGTCCTCGGCAATGTCGGCATGACCCGCATCGACCCGGTCATTTACAACGGCGTCGAAATCATCCCGCTCCAGTTCCTCAAGGCCGTGCTGCCCGATCCCGGCGACCTCGGCAAAACCACCAAAGGCAAAACCTGCATCGGCAACATCATTACCGGACTCAAGGACGGCCACTACAAGGCGATCTATGTCTATAACATCTGCGACCACGAGGCCTGCTTCGCCGAAGTCGGATCCCAAGCGATTTCCTACACGACCGGTGTCCCCGCGATGATCGGCGCCAAACAGATGCTCGAAGGCCACTGGCGCAAGGTCGGTGTCTGGAACATGGAGCAACTCGACCCCGATGGCTTCATGGCCGACCTCAACCAATTCGGCCTCCCATGGAAATGCGTCGAACTCACTCACCAGCAGGCCGAAAAACTCGCGGTGATTTGAGAAAATTGTAGCTACAATGTAAATTTTTTCAGCCTTTGGGCGGCAATTTCAACTTGTCAGCCCGCATGCCTGAAAGCATGCTCGCGGGCATGAGTCCGACGAGCCAAATCCGCCCGCTTTCCTGCGGATTACGGCCGTTTGCCGACACCATCGGATCCACCTGGTCCGCCTTATCCCTTTCCCGCCCGCCCGTCGGCCCACGACGGCTCACCCCATGATTGATTCTACCGAGCGGCTCATCCTCCATCTCGATAAATGCAAGCCACAGGACTCTGCTCCTGTTTGCGCCATCGATACCGAGGCCGACAGCCTCCATCGCTACCGCGAGTCCCTTTGCCTGATCCAATTTGCTGTGCACGGCGAATCGGTGCTCATCGACCCTCTGGCGATCGACGACCTCAAGCCGCTCGCCTCCTACCTCAGCGAGGCGACCGTCTGGATGCACGGCGCGGACTACGACATGACGATGTTCAAGCGCGAGTTCGGCCACCTGCCGGCCGTCGTGTACGACACGCAGATCGGTGCCCGCCTGCTCGGTGCACGCCGTTTCGGCCTCGGCGATCTGGTCCAGCAGTATTTTGGCGTCGAGCTCTCAAAATCCTCGCAGAAGGCCGATTGGGGCAAACGCCCGCTCTCGCCCAAGATGATCGAGTACGCGCTCAATGATGTCGACTACCTGCTCGAAATGGGCGAGCGCATCGTCAGCGGGCTCAAAGAAAAGGAACGCTACGAGTGGTTTGAGGAAAGCTGCCACGCCGCCCGCCGCAAGGTCCTCGAGCGCGATGACAGCCGCGAGGAAAACTGGCGCATCCAAGGCTCCGGCAAGCTCGAGCCGTGGGGCCTCGCCTGCCTGCGCGCAATCTGGCAATGGCGCGACGCCGAAGCCGCCGCGTGGGACCGCCCCTCGTTCATGGTCGCGCCCAATCGCCAAATTCTCGAGTGGAGCATCGACCTCGCCTCCGGCAAACCGGTCGCCCTGCCCCACCACTTCCGCCCCGACCGCGTGAAACGCTTCCGCAACGCGATTTCCAATCTCGAGGCGATGCCGCAAACCAGCTGGCCGGAGCGCGAAAAAACCAAGCGCCGCAAGCGCGACAAGGACTTCGAAAAACGCGTCGACGAGCTGATCAAATCCCGCGACCAAGCAGCCGCCAAACTCGACATCGAGGGCTCGCTCATCGCGCCCCGCGCCGCCCTCGAGGCGATCGCCGCGGACGAATCCCAAGCCCCCGCGCTCCTGCTCGGATGGCAGCTTGGATGCCTGGGAATGAAAGGCTGATTTTTCAGCCTTTTCGCGAACATTTTCGCAAAGAAGTTCCTTGTCACTTTGCGGGGTTTTTCAGACCCTCTCCCAAGCCTATGACCGACCCTTCGAACGAGCCGCCAGTAGCCGAAACCAAGGTCGCCTCCGAGCAGCAATACGACGCCGCGCAAATCGACAAACTCGAGGGCCTGGAGGCGGTCCGCAAACGCCCGGGCATGTACATCGGCGACCCCGATGAACGCGGCCTGCACCACTGCGTTTTCGAAGTGCTCGACAACTCAATCGACGAACACCTCGCCGGATATTGCTCGCGCATCAAGGTCGCCATTCATGTCGATGGCTCAGTCTCGATCGCCGACAACGGCCGCGGCATTCCGGTCGACATGCATCCGAAGTTCGGCATCCCCGCCGTCGAGCTCGTGCTCACCAACCTCCACGCCGGCGGCAAGTTCGGCCAAGGCGCATACAAGTACTCCGGCGGCCTCCACGGCGTCGGCGCCAAATGCGTCAACGCACTCTCCGATTGGTTCCGCGCCGACATCATGCGCAACGGCAAGGTCCACCGCATCTCGTTCGAGCGCGGCAAAACCACCGAGCAACTCCATGTTGTGGGTGAGGTCGACCCGAAAAAAACCGGCACAACCATCACCTTCTTCCCCGACGCGACGATCTTCGTCGATACGATCGAATTCAAATTCGACCGCCTCGCCACCCGCCTGCGCGAACTCGCCTTCCTCAACCCCGGCCTCACGATCGACCTCGAGGACGAACGCCCGGAGTCGGCGAAAAAGACCACGTTTTTCTATGCCAAAGGCATCGAGGAATTCGTCGTCCAGCTCGGCGAAAACAAAACCGTCATCCACGACGACCCAGTCATCCTTTCCGGCAAACGCCAGATCGAGCTCGACTACGACGGCAAGCAATCGACCGACGATGTCTTCGCCGATGTGGTCTTCCAGTACAACGATTCGTACAACGACCAGATCCTCTGCTTTGCCAACTCCATCCCCAACGGCGACGGCGGCACGCACCTCACGGGCTTCCGCACCGCGCTCACCCGCGCGATCAACCAATACGCCAAGGCCAACAAAATCCTCAAGGACAAGGACCCCGCGCTCTCCGGCGACGATGTCCGCGAAGGCCTCGTCTGCGTGATCTCGGTAAAGATGCCAAACCCGCGCTTCAGCTCGCAGACGAAGGACAAACTCGTCAACACCGAGATCGAAGGCGTGGTCTCATCGATCGTCTATGAGGGCCTGATGCAGTATTTCGACGAGAACCCGACCCTTGCCCGCAAGGTCATCGAAAAATCCGTCAATGCCGCACGCGCCCGCGAAGCCGCACGCAAAGCCCGCGAAACGGTTCGCAAATCCGCTCTCTCCGGCGGTGGCCTCCCCGGCAAACTCGCCGATTGCTCGGAACGCGATCCTGCAAAATCCGAGCTCTACATTGTCGAGGGTGACTCCGCAGGTGGCTCGGCCAAACAAGGCCGCGACCGTCGCACGCAAGCGATCCTTCCGCTGCGCGGCAAACTCCTCAACGTCGAGAAAGCACGCCTCCACCGCGCGCTGCAAAACAAGGAAATCCAAAACCTCATTACCGCCATCGGCGCCGGCATCGGCGACGGTGACCAAGATGGTTCATTCAACATCGCAAAGGTCCGTTACCATAAAGTCGTCATCATGACCGACGCCGATGTCGACGGCTCGCACATCCGCACCTTGCTGCTCACCTTCTTCTGCCGCCACATGCCGGAGCTCGTCAAACGCGGCTTCCTCTACATTGCCCAACCGCCTTTGTATTTGGTCACCCGCAAAAAACGCTCCGAATACGTCCAGGACAACGACCAACTCAACAAGATCCTCATCGAGCTGGGCGCCAGCGAGGTCATCCTCCGCACCCATGATCGGTCTCGCGTGTTCTCCGCCGAGGAACTCAAAGGCATTCTCGAAACCCTCTCCTCACTCTCTCGCTACACCCGCTCGATCGAGGGCAACGGCGGCGACTTCCGCAACTACCTTGCGGCTCGCCGAGCCGATGGCCACCTAGTGGAATTCATGGTCCGCATTCGCGAGGGGAACGACGAAAATGTTCTCTATTTCGCCGACGAAAACGCGCTTCGAGATTACGCAAACGCCAACCGCGACCTGCGACTTTTCGACGAAATGCCAACCGACGATGAACTAGCCGCCGGCCCCGGAGTTTCGCGCCGCGCCGTGCTCCACGAACTTCACGAGTCCCACGCGATCGCCAAACTCTTCGCCCGCCTCACCGAAGCCGGCATCGATATCCGCAACTTCCACGCGGACGACACGCCGCTGTTTGAACTCCTCGAAGGCGAAGGTGAAAAGCAGCAAGCCACCCCGCTTTTCTCGATCCCCGAAATCCTCACGCGCGTCCTCGAAATCTCCAGCAAAGGCGTCCAAATCAAACGCTTCAAGGGCCTCGGCGAAATGAACGCCAAACAGCTCTTCGAAACCACCATGGACCCCACCACCCGCCAGTTCCTCCGCGTCCGCCTCGACGAGGACAACATGGTCGAGGCCGACCGCATGTTCGATGTCCTCATGGGCGACATCGTCGAACCCCGCAAACGCTTCATCGAAGACAACGCACTCAATGTCAGAAACTTGGATGTGTGAGGTGTTGGTCAATGGTCATTTGCAAAACTTGACATCACTTTGACGCCTACATTACATTGACATCATGACCCGGACTCAAATCCAACTCCCCGAACCCCTTTTCCAACGCCTTCGCAGCATCGCCAAGGCGCGCGACTGGTCGGTGGCCGAGCTGATCCGCAGAGGCATGGAGTCCTATGTGCAGACCTGCCCTGAAACGGCTCACACCAATACGGAGTGGACCATGCCCGTTCTTCGCGGCAGCGGCGGGCATTTGATCGATCCCGCTAGCACGCGCGCGGAAGCCGACGCCATCGAGCACCGCTCCCGCATTCGTTGACCGCCATGCTCACCGCCGACACCAACCTCTTCATCCATGCCGCGGATCCGGATTCGCCGTGGCACCGGGAGGCGTGCGGATTTTTTGCGCAGCTCGATACATTGGAAGACGAGTTCGTTCTCTGCGAGCTCATCCTCATCGAGCTCTACATGCAGCTTCGCAATCCGGCAGTCTTTCGCAAACCCTACAGCGCGAAGGAGTCCGCATCGTATTGCGATGCGCTCAAACAAAATCCGAATTGGCGCTGCGTCGATTATGATCCTCTGGTTTCGCCAAAACTTTGGAAGTGGGCCGCCCATACCAAAGCGGGCTTTCGCCAAATGATCGACGCCCGCATCGCATTCACCTTGCTGCACCACGGGATCACCCGATTCGCCACCGCCAACATCAAGCACTTCAAGCCCTTCGGATTCGCCGAGGTCTGGAATCCACTGGAAGCGTGATTCTTCTTTTTTAAGCCATGTCCAACGACTCCATCAAGCCCATCAATGTCGCCGAGGAACTTTCCCAATCGTTCCTGGAATACTCGATGTCGGTCATCATTTCGCGCGCGCTGCCGGATGTGCGTGACGGCCTAAAGCCCTCCCAGCGCCGCGTGCTTTACGCCATGCGCCAACTCGGCGTCACCCCCGGCAAGTCCCACGTCAAATGCGCCAAAATCGTTGGCGAAACGATGGGTAACTTCCACCCTCACGGCGACCAATCAATCTACACTACGCTCGTCAATATGGGCCAGCCATGGTCGATGCGCGAGATGCTCGTCGATGGTCAGGGAAACTTTGGATCGGTGGAAGGTGATGCCGCCGCCTCCATGCGATACACCGAGGCCCGCCTCCACCATCTCGGCATGGCGATGATGGACGACCTCGATAAAAACACGGTCGACTTCCAACCCAACTACGACGGCTCGCAAGAAGAGCCCTCAGTGCTGCCTTCGGCATTTCCCAACTTCCTCGTCAACGGCGGCACCGGCATCGCTGTAGGCATGGCCACCAACCTCGCGCCTCACAACCTCGGCGAGGTGATCGATGGCATCTGCGCGCAAATCGATAAGCCCGACATCACGCTGCCCGAGCTGATGCAATACATCAAGGGCCCGGACTTTCCGGTTCCCACCGAAATCCGCGGCATCCGTGGCATCGAAAGCTACTTTGCCACCGGTCGCGGCTCGATGCGCCTCCGCGGCAAGGTCGAGATCGAAGAAAACGAAAACGGCAAATCTCTCATCGTGATTCGCGAGGTCCCCTACGGCGTCAACCGCGCGACCCTCCAAGAACGCATCGCCGAGCTGGTAAACGAAAAATCCCTCACCGGCATCTCCGGCATGCGCGACCTTTCCGACGAGGAAACCCGCATCGAGATCGAGTTGAAACGCGACGCCCGCCCGCAGGTGATCGTCAACCAACTCTTCAAGCTCACGGCTCTGGAAACCTCGTTCAGCGTCAACATGCTGGCGATCCACGAAAATCGCCCGAAGCAACTCTCACTCAAGGAGGCAATCGACGCGTACATCGAGCACCGCCGCGAGGTCGTCATTCGCCGCACGCGCTACCTTCTCGGCAAGGCCGAAGAACGCGCGGAACTCCTCGAAGCCTTCCTGCTCGCGCTCGGCCACCTCGACGATTTCATCAAGATCATCCGCGATTCGAAAAACCGCGACGAAGCCCGCGAACGCCTCGCCGCCTATCAGTTCCCCACCGCCACCGCGGAATCACTCGGCATCCTCATCCGCTCGCAAGCCGCCATCCAAGGCGACCGCTATGTATTCTCCGAGCGCCAGGTCAACGCGATCCTCGAACTGCGCCTCTACCAACTCACCGGCATGGAGCGCGACAAGGTGAAGGCGGAGTACGATGGCGTGCTCGTCGACATCAAGGACCTGCTCGACATCCTCGCCCGCGAGGTCCGCGTGCTCACCATCATCAAGGACGAGCTACGCGCGATCCGCGACAAACATGCGACCCCGCGCAAGTGCCCGATCCTTGCCGAGGCCGGCGAAGTCGCCATCGAGGATCTCATCGCCAATGACGCGATGATCGTCACGCTTTCCCACCGCGGATATGTGAAACGCACTCCCGCCAGCGAATACCGCCTGCAAGGCCGCGGCGGCAAAGGCCTCAAGGGCATGGAAACAAAGTCCACCGCCAAGGGCGAACCGGACGATTTCGTCGAGCACCTGTTCTCAGTCCAAGCGCACGACTACCTGATGTTCTTCACCAACACCGGCCGCGTCTATGTCGAGCGCGTCTATGAACTCCCCGAAGGATCACGCACCTCGACCGGACGCAGCATCCGCAATGTGCTCAACCTCAAACCCGAGGAGAAAATTGCCGCGATGCTCCGCCTCGAACGCACCACCGACGAGGCCAACAACGACATCACCTTCCGCGAGGACGCGGGCTTCGTTTTCTTCGCCACCCGCTCGGGCAAGGTGAAAAAAACCGCCCTCAACGACTTCCGCAACTACCGCAAGGACGGCATCATCGCCATCATCCTCGAGGAAAACAACGAACTCATTGGCGTGCGCCTCACCTCCGGATCGGACGAAATCATTCTCGTCACCCACGAAGGCCTCAGCCTGCGCTTCCACGAAGAAGACACCCGCTCGCAAGGCCGCGCCTCGATGGGCGTCATGGGCATCCGCCCGCGCGATGAGGACTTCGTCGTCGGCCTCGCCCTCGCCACCGCCGATTCAACCCTGCTCGTCGCTTCCGAAAACGGCCTCGGCAAACGCACCCCCTTCGACGACTACCGCAAGCAATCTCGCGGCGGCAAAGGCATCATCACGATGAAGGTCACCGACAAAACCGGCCCGGTCGTCGGCGCTGTCACAGTCACCGAAGAGGACGAGCTCATGCTCATGACCTCCACCGGCCAGAGCATCCGCATCCGCGTCAACGAAATCCGCGAAACCGGCCGCAACGCCCAAGGCGTGAAACTCCTCACCCTCAAGGAAGGCGAAAAACTCCAGGACATCTCACTCGTCATCCCCGATGGGGACGATGCCGAAGGAGCCGCCAGCCCCGAGGGCGAAGACAACCCCGCGGAAGACGAAGCAGGTTGACCCACCGTAGCGGCGATCACCGGTCGCCGCTCCAAGTTGTGGCCAACCCTGAATGAAACCTAGACAAGCCCAGACCCTTGGATCAAAGTGACTCAATGAAATATTCCGTAATGCTTGAACGCATGCCTGCCGAGGAGGGAATGTCGGGCTACTACTACGCCCATGTGCCATCCTTGAGCCTGACGACGCATGGACTCGGAATAGAGGGGGCCTTGGAGGCCGCGCGTGATCTAGTGAACCTGTGGAATGAAGAGAAACGTGCCCACGGCGAACCCATCGCCACCCAAGCTGAGGCGATCCTTGCAACTGTGGAGGTCGCCTGACATGCCGCACAAGGCGAAAGATGTGTTGCGCAAGCTCAAGCGGGCCGGTTTCGAGGAACGAAGGCAAAGCGGGTCCCATCTCGTATTGCGTCACGAGGACGGGCGGCAGACCTACCTGCCGATGCACACCGGTGATGTTCCCACCGGAACCTTTCGTTCCATCCTCAAGCAGGCGGAACTCACCGAAGACCAATTCCGCGATCTGTGAAACATTGCCGCGATCACCAGTCGCCGCAAGACACCGCATTTCCGCCCAAAATCCCTGCATTTTTTCCGAAAGCACGCTTGCCCGGCAGGGATCGGCCCGACATAGTCCCGCGCGTGCGGGCCGGGCGATTTGGCATACCGCGCCCGGTTTAACTTCGATGCCATGAGCGACACACCCTCTGCGACTGCGGAACTGAAATTGCCAAAGGACCTTGCTGCCGAAAAAGGCGTGGTCAATGTACAGATCGACGGCGTTTGGCGCCAGTTTCCCAAAGGCACACGGATCATTGAGGCATGCCGCAGCGTCGGCAGCATCGTGCCCCACTACTGCTATCACCCGAAGCTCTCTGCGCCCGGCAACTGCCGCATGTGCCTTGTGCAAACCGGCATGCCACCGCGCCCCGCGCCCGGCCAAGAACCCCAGCGCGATGAAAACGGCTACGAGCCGATCGGCTGGATGCCGCGCCCAGTGATCGCCTGCGCCAACACGGTCGCCGAAAACATGGGCATTCGCACCTCCGGCGAACTGGTGGAAAAATGCCGCGAGGGCGTGATGGAGTTTCTCCTCATCAACCACCCGCTCGACTGCCCGATCTGCGACCAGGCGGGCGAATGCCGCCTCCAAGAACACTCGGTGGGCCACGGCCGCGGCGTCTCGCGCTTCATCGACATGAAGGTGAAAAAACCGAAAAATGTCGATATCGGCCCGCGCATCCGCCTCGACGACGAGCGCTGCATCATGTGCAGCCGCTGCATCCGCTTCATGGATGAAGTCGCCGGCGATCCGGTCCTCGGTTTCACCCAACGCGGCACCCACACGACCCTCACCGTCCACCCCGGCCGCCTGCTCGATTCGAATTATTCGCTCAACACCGCCGATATCTGCCCAGTCGGCGCACTCACATCGAATGATTTCCGTTTCCAAATGCGCGTGTGGTTCCTCAAGGAAACACCGAGCATCGATGTCAATTGCGGCACCGGCACCAACATCACCATCTGGACCCGCGGCAACAAAATCCACCGCATCACCCCACGCCAAAACGATGAGGTGAATTCCTGCTGGATGCCAGATTCACACCGCCTCAATTTCCACTACACCGACGGCGAAAACCGCCTCTCGCAGCCGCTCGCAAAAAATGCCGCCGGCCTTCACGAGCCGACGACATGGAGCGCCGCACTCACAAGCGCCGCCTCAGCGATCAAGAGCTTCGCGCCCGATCAAATCGCCGTCATCGCCTCCGGTCGCATGACCAATGAGGAGCTCTTCCTCGCCCGTGCACTCGCGGAAAACATCGGCACCCAGCACCTCTCGATCGTCCCACGATCCGGCGAAGCCGACCACTTGCTCATCGCCGCCGATCGCAACCCGAACACCACTGGCGCCAAGCTGGTTTGGGAAAACAACGACCCAAGCTCGAAGCTCGATTCGATCCGCAGCGCCGTCCGCTCGGGCGACATCAAGGCCCTCATCGTGCTCGGCGAAGACCTCGTCAACGACGCAGGATTCAGCAGCGATGATCTCTCGAGTCTCGGCCTCCTGGTACAGCTTCACACGCTCGCCAACCCGACCGCATCGCGTGCGCATTTCGTGCTGCCCACCGCCGCTTTCGCCGAAAAACGCGGTTCGATGGTGAACCTCTCCGGCCGCCTCCAACGCCTCAACCGCGCGGTTGAGCCGACCGGCCAATGCCGCGACGATTGGGAAGCGATCCGCGACCTGATCTGCGCCATCACCGGCGACAAACACGAGATCCATCACATCGAGAATGTCTTCAAGGCGATCGCAGAAAACATCCCCGCTTTCCAAAACCTCACCCTCTCAAAAATCGGCCATCAAGGGACTCAAATCACCGAGACCGGCCACAAAATTCCTCTCCTAGAAAACGAACGCGCCCGCAAGGCGGCGGGATTGGTTAATGGTTAGAAGTTATTGGTTATAAGTTAGTTGCGCTTAATCATGAATCGCGAACCAATCAAATCCTTCGAAGATCTCGACTGCTGGAAGGCATGCCGAAACCTTCGCGTATTCGTGGCAAAAAAATTCTTCAAAGCTCTTCCCGGCGAAGAGCGTTACCGTTTAGGCGACCAAATTCTGCGCTCGGCTCGCTCGGCAACTTCCAACATCGCCGAGGGCTATGGACGCTTTCATTACCTCGACAACGCCAAATTTTGCTCCAATGCCCGCGGATCTTGTTGGGAAACCTTGGATCACATGATTACCGCGGTCGATGAAGGCATCGCATATTTGCGCAAGGCGGATCGGGAAAAAGGCAACCACCAATAACCTCTAACTGATAACTTCTAACTTTTTCTCATGCCGGAACTCATCTTCCAACTCGCGATCATCCTCACCAAGATCGTCACGCTCACCTTCATCGTGGTGCTGCCGCTGGTGCCACTCTCGGTGTATTTTGAACGCCGTTTTTCCGCGATCATCCAGGACCGCGTCGGCCCGAACCGCGTCGGCATCCCGCTCTCGCTGCTCGGCTTCAAGAAGGACTTCCACATGTTCGGCCTCGTCCAACCGATGGCCGACGGACTGAAACTTTTCCTCAAGGAAGACTTCACTCCCGCCCATGTGCGCAAGGCATTCTACTGGCTTGCCCCGGCGCTCACCGTCGTCCCTGCGCTCATCACCGTCTGCGTCGTGCCTTTCGGCTCGCCGATCTCGATTTTCGGTCACGCGGAAAAACTCGTGATCGCCGACATCGACGCCGGCCCGCTGTTTGTTTTCGCAGTTTCATCACTCACGGTCTACGGCATCACACTCGCTGGATGGTCGTCGAATTCGAAATTCCCCTTCATCGGTGGCGTGCGCTCGACCGCCCAGATGATCTCCTACGAAATTTCGCTCGGCCTCTCGATCATCCCAGTCCTGCTCTACTTCGGTGATTTGAATCTCTCAAAAATCGTCCAGCACCAAGCCGACAACGGCTGGCTTCTCCTGCCATTCTGGAAGGACGGAAAAATCGGCCTGCCCGACCTTCAAACCGCGATGTTTTGGATCCCCGCCTTCATCGCATTCCTGATCTTCACCGTTTCGATCTTCGCCGAAACCAATCGCATGCCCTTCGACCTCCCCGAGTGCGAAACCGAACTCGTCGGTGGCTATCACACGGAATACTCGTCGATGAAGTTCGCCCTGTTTTTCATGGGTGAATACGCCGCGATGGTGATCGGCTCGGCGCTCATCATCACGCTCTTCCTCGGTGGTTGGTCGGTCGGCTTCGGGCTCGACCAATACATCAGCCAACTCCACATCGGATCCTTCCACTTCGGCGGGCTCATCCACATGGGCTGCTTCCTCACCAAGCTGCTCGCCTTCATCCTCTTCTTCATCCTCGTGCGCTGGACCGTGCCGCGCTTCCGCTACGATCAACTCATGAAACTCGGTTGGGTGATCTTCTTCGAAGCGGCACTCATCAATGTCTTCCTCGCCGCGCTGATCATTGCAGCACCCTCGCTCTCGACCCCGATCATCGCAGCCGGCGCGATCCTTTTGGCCGTTGTCACCGGCGCCATCATCTGGGTCGCAAAAGTTTCCGAAGACCAACCCAAACCGCTGCGCGCCTAAGCCCTTTTTTCAATCCTCACCCCGCAATTCCATGGCCGTCGTCAAACTCCAACGCCCTCAACTCAAGCTCGGTGAGAAGATCTACTTCGGAGCCCTCGTCAAAGGCTTCATCCTCACCCTCGGCCACGCGATCCGCTCGCTGCGCGGAAAATCGGTGGGCGCCAAAGACCTCGAATCATCCGGCCTCGGCGTAACCATGCAGTTCCCCGAGCAACGCTGGGATTCGCACCTGCCCGATTACTACCGCGGCGCACCGGCACTCGTCACCGACGAGCAAGGCCGCGAACGCTGCGTCTCGTGCCAACTCTGCGAATTCATCTGCCCACCCAAAGCGATCCGCATCACCCCCGGCGAAATTCCCTCCGACGACCCATGGGCCAAAGTTGAAAAGCGCCCGAAGGAATTCGAAATCGACATGATCCGCTGCATCTACTGCGGGATGTGCGAAGAAGTCTGCCCCGAACAGGCGATCTACCTGCGCAAGGACTACCTCATCACCGGCCTCAAACGCGCCGACATGCTTCACGACAAAAAGAAACTCTACGAAATCGGCGGCGTCCGCACCGGCCTCGTCAACAAATGGAACGAGCTGAAGTGATGTTAAAAGTGATCGGTTAAAAGTTATAAGTTGCCGCAGCCACCCAACCTCTTAACCCATCACAAATAACCTATAACTAATAACCAATCTCCAATGCCCTCTTACCTTTTCTGGTTGTTTTCCACCATCATGCTCATCGGTGGTGCAGCGGTGATCGCGTTTCGCAACCCCGTCTCAAGCGCGCTCTCGATGGTCACCTGCTTCGTCGGTCTTGCAGGGCTTTTCATCGGCCTCAGTGCCTTCTTTGTCGGGATCATCCAAATCCTCGTCTACACCGGCGCGGTGATGGTGCTCTTCCTGTTCATCATCATGCTGCTCGACCTCAAGGATGAGGAAAAACGCGCCCGCGGATTCGCCCCACTCGCCGCAGGCCTCGCGCTGGTGGTTGCCTTTGTCGTCCAACTCGTCGGCATCCTCTCGCAATCGGCCGACAAAACCGCGCCCGATCTCGACAAGCAAACACTCACCAATGCCGCTGCCCAATTTCCCAAGGACAGCAAAATCGCCGAAGCCCTCACCGACGGTCGCCTGCCCGACATCCACCTCATCGGTCACACGCTCTTCACCCAATACAACCTTCCGCTCCAACTCCTCGGCGTCCTCCTTCTCGTCGCCACCATCGGCGTCGTCACCCTCTCGAAGCGCCAGGCAGACTGAAGTTAAACGTTAAGAGTTATTCGTTAATGGCAAAAATACCGCACCACATTCCTCTGCCAATTCTTTCCCAATAACTTTTAACCAATAACCCAATAACTTTTAACCACCCATGCCCACCCTCAACGACTACCTCCTCGTCTCCGGCCTGCTCTTTGCCATAGGCCTCGCGGGCGTCGTGCTGCGCCGCAACATCATCATCGTCTTCATGTGCCTTGAGCTGATGCTTAGCGCGGCCAACCTCAGCCTCGTCGCGTTCTCACGCTTCAACACCATCAACGGCCTTCCCGACTACAACGCGCAGATGCTCGTCTTCTTCGTCATCACCGTCGCCGCCGCCGAAGTCGCCGTCGGCCTCGCCATCATCGTCGCCCTCTACCGCGCCCGCCAAACCATCCACACCGATGAACTGACCAGCCTGAAAGGCTGAAGAACATCGAACATTGAACACCCAACATTGAACATCGAAGGAAGAAAATTCAAATAGCCCGAATTCAGCAGAAGCCCTTCCTAGATCACATTTCCTTTCCCATGAACCTGCCTTGGCTACTTCTTTTCCTTCCGCTCGCGGTGGCGGTGATCAACCAGCTCGCGCTGCGCCGCGGGCCGCTTGCGCCGTGGCTCTCGACCGCTTCGGCGATCGCCACACTCGTCATCTCACTGCGCCTGCTCGGTCAGTCCTCCACCTTCAACATCGACTGGGCCACAATCGGTGACCTTCACCTGCAAATCGGCATCAAGCTCGACCAACTCTCGACCGGCATGATGACGGTGGTCACCGGCGTCGGCGCGCTCGTTCACATTTTCTCGCTCTCCTACATGAAGGACGACGCGGCGAAAAACCGCTACTTCACCGGACTCTCGCTCTTCATGTTTTCGATGACCGGCATCGTGCTGTCGTCGAATTTCATCATGACCTTCATCTTCTGGGAACTGGTCGGCCTCAGCTCCTACCTGCTGATCGGTCACTGGTACCACAAGGACTCGGCGGCCGATGCCGCGAAGAAGGCCTTCCTCTGCAATCGCGTGGGTGACTTCGGATTCATGATCGGCATCCTCATGCTGTGGGGCATCACCGGCACGCTGGCATTCGATGAAATGACAGTCCCTGCAGAAATTTCCGCCGGCGTGCTATCCGCCGCGGTCCTCTGCATCTTCTGCGGCGCGGTCGGCAAATCGGCCCAGCTGCCACTCCATGTCTGGCTGCCCGACGCGATGGAAGGCCCCACTCCGGTGTCGGCACTCATCCACGCCGCGACGATGGTCGCCGCCGGCGTCTACATGCTCTTCCGCCTGCAACTTTCGCTGGGCTTCGAAGTCTTCGAAGGACTGCAAGCCAGCGCCGTCATCGCATGGACCGGCGGCATCACCGCACTCGTCGCGGCGCTGATGGCCGTGCAGCAGGATGACATCAAACGCGTGCTGGCCTACTCGACACTCTCGCAGCTCGGCTACATGGTCATGGCGGTCGGCCTCGTTTCCGGCGAGGCAGGCATGTTCCACCTCTTCACCCACGCATGGTTCAAGGCCCTGCTCTTCCTCGGCTCCGGCGCGGTCATCCACGCCTGCCACCACGAACAAAACATCTGGAAAATGGGCGGACTGCTGAGAAAAATGCCGCTCACTGGGATCACATTCTTCCTCGGATTTGCCGCGCTCATCGCCGTGCCCTTCACCTCGGGATTCTTCTCGAAAGAATTGATCCTTCATGCAGCGCACGAAAAACAAGCGGCCCTGTTCTGGATCGCCGCCATCGTCGCAGTGCTCACGCCATTTTACATGACGCGACTCTTCATCGTCGCATTCCTCGGTAAGCCGCGCTCGGAAAATTCCGATCACGCCCACGAAGTCGGCCCGCTGATGCTGCTGCCGCTCATCCTGCTCTCCGTCCTCGCGGTTGGCGCCGGCTACGGCTTTGCCCACAAACTTGCGCCTGCAGTCCCCGAACACGCCGGCGAGTTTCATGTGAACTTCCTCTTCTGGGTGTCGGTCACCGCACTCGTCGTCGGCACCGGATTCGCGCTGCTTCTCTACACCGGCAAGGACAAGGACCCGCTCTCGGTCCCTGTTTTGAAAAACCGTTTCTACATCGATGGCTTCTACGACAACTTCATCGTCCGCTATTTCCAAGACAGCCTCGCCGCGATCGTGCACTTCTTGGATGAACTCATCATCAACGGCCTGCTCGTCGGCGGCATCAGCCGCAGCGCGGTGAGCGTCGGCAACCTTTTCCGCAAAGTGCAATCCGGCCAACTCCAAGGCTACGCCTTCGCCATCGGCATCGGCGCCGCCCTCGTGGTCTACTTCACGGTCTTCTTCTGATCCAAGGCAACCCGTTCACCCACCCCCATGCTTCCCATCCTTGTCTTCCTGCCGATCGCGGCCTTCATCGCGATCCTCCTTCGCGCACCGGCACTCTTTACCGCCATCGCCGCATCCGTGGCCAACCTCGCACTTGGCATCTGGGCCGCCGCGACATGGCAAAACGAATGCTGGAATTTTTCACTGCCCGTTCTCGAAAAGCCCGCTCTCAACCTCGCCTTCGGCATGCCCGATGGCATGAGCGCCGTGATGATCCTGCTCTCGGTGATTGTCACACTCGCCGCCGTCCTCACCACCAAAGCACCCGCTGGCAGCGAGCGGCTTCACTACGGTTCCTCATTGCTCATTTCCGCCGGCGCGCTCGGTGCCTTCGCCTCAACCGACCTGTTCTTTTTCTACGCCTTCCACGAACTCGCTCTCATCCCGACCTTCATCATGATCGGCCTCTTCGGTCGCGGCGACCGTCGTGAAGCAGCATGGAAAATCACCATCTACCTCGGCGTCGGATCGATCGTTCTTCTCGCAGGTCTGCTTTGGCTCTCGAGCCTCACCGGCACCCTCGACATGAACAAGATGATCGCCGCCGCTGGCACGATCGGTGCCTCTGCGCAAAAGGGCATCGCCGCACTCCTGCTCATCGGCTTCGGCACTCTCGTTTCGCTCTTCCCCTTCCACTCGTGGGCCGCACCAGCCTACGCCAGCGCGCCCGCACCCGTCGCGATGCTGCACGCCGGCGTGTTGAAAAAATTCGGCCTCTACGGTCTGCTTCGCCTCGCCATCCCTCTCCTGCCCGATGGCCTCCAGGCATGGCTCACGCCATTGCTCGTCCTCCTGCTCGGCAACATCCTTTGGGTCGGCCTCGTCACCATTTCGCAAAAACGCCTCGACGCCATGCTCGGCAACTCATCGGTGATGCACATGGGCTACATCTTCCTCGCGATCGCCGCACTCATCGCCATGCCTTCCAACCCGCTGGCCAAACCCGCCGCGGTCTTGCTGATGTTTGCCCACGGCATCTCCATCGCCTTGCTCTTCGGCCTCGCCGACCGCATCGAACGCAGCACCGGCTCACTCGACTTCACCGACCTCGGCGGACTCGCCAAATCCGCCCCATCTCTGGCCTTCCTCTTCGGCATCGGCGCGATGGCATCGATCGGCCTGCCAGGCCTCGCCAACTTCGCCGGCGAAGTGCTGGTCTTCCTCTCCACCTTCCAAAACTACAACGGCACCGCAGGCCTCAGCCCCGTGCAAATCACCTGCATCCTCGCGATCTGGGGCGTCGTGATCTCCGCCGTTTACATGCTCCGCGCCTATCGCCGCGTCTTCCACGGCCCAAGCGTCAAGGCCACCGAGTCGGCCGCCGATCTCACCATCGCCGATCGCATCCCCGCGCTCTTGCTCATCCTTTCCCTGCTCGCTGTTGGCCTCTATCCGAACCTCCTGCTGAATCTGCTGAAATAAAGCACGAAATCTTAAGCGCCAAATTTGAAACCAACATCACGCCCCTTATTCGCCTCTCTTCCGTTTCGAATTTAGTGCTTAGAATTTAAAATTTAAATTCCCCGATCATGCCCGCCTACTACTTGGAAGCCCTCACCATCACGCTCGGCCTCATCCTGCTCATGGCCGAGGCCTTCGTGCCTTCAAAGTCCAAAGCATGGGTCGGCATCCTCGCCGCTCTCGGGCTCGCCGCCATCCTCGGCCTCACGACGATCGCGATCGGACCCGAGGCAAAGCCCGATGCCGCATGGGCAAAATGGCCGCTGTGGAATTTCTATCAGTTCGACTCGCTCGCCATCTTTTACAAAAGCTTCGCCCTCGTCTGCACACTGCTGGTCGTGCTTTTGAGCATCGACTACCGCAGCATCCTCGCACGCTTCACCGATCATCCGGGCTCTGAAAACGGCACCGGCGAATACTACGCGCTATCGGTCTTCGCTTGCGTCGGCATGATGATGCTGGCCTCGGCCAAAGACCTCGCAGGCGCCTTCGTTTCACTCGAACTGGTCACCGTCACTTTCTACATCCTCGTTGCCTACATGCGCCGCAACATCGGTTCGCTCGAAGCCGGCGTGAAGTACCTGATCCTCGGCGCGCTCAGCACCGGCTTCCTCGTCTATGGCATCGCCTGGGTCTACGGCTCTACCGGCACGATGAGCCTCGCGGCCCTTCCATCCTCGATCGCCAATCTCCAATCCACCACCCCTCTTCTCTTCGGCATCGCGCTCATCATGATCGGCCTCTGCTTCAAAATCGGCGCGGTCCCCATGCAGGTCTGGATCCCCGATGTCTATCAAGGCGCACCCACCCCCACCACCGCCTTCCTCTCGGTCGGCTCGAAAGCCGCCGGCTTCATCCTCACGATTCGTTTCCTCGAGCCACTTCTCGCAAACCCCGCCACCAGCGGCCCCGTCCTCAAGCTGATTTTCATCCTCGCGATCGCAACACTGATCTTCGGCAACCTCGCCGCCATTCCCCAAACGAATTTCAAACGCCTCCTCGGCTACTCATCGATCGCGCACGCCGGATTCCTGCTGCTCGCCCTCGCCACTGGCCAAGCCGAAACCGCCGACGCACCCGGCGCGATCACCGTGGTCTCATTCTACCTCGCGACCTATCTGATCATGACGCTCGGCGTCTTCTTCATCCTCGCGCAAGTCCGCATCCAACGCGACGGCGAACGCATCCACGATTTTGCCGGACTCGGAAAATCCAACCCGCTGCTCGCCACCGCGCTCACGATCCTGCTCGCCGCACTCGCCGGCATCCCGCTCACGGCCGGCTTCATCGGCAAATTCATGGTGTTCTCCCTCGCCATCAACGCCGGACTCTGGTGGGGCGTGGCCGCTGCCGCGATCGGCGCGGCCGCCGGATTCTATTACTACTTCAACACCATCAAAGCGATGTGGTGGACCGATGCCACCAACACCACTCCGGTCACGCTTCCTGCCATCAGTAAACTCTGCGTCGCCACACTCACCGTCGCGACGCTACTTTTCGGCTTCTGGCCGCAACCGATCCTCGCCCTGCTGCGTTGATCGACGGATCATGCGCGGCATGGAGAATGTTTGACGCTCCAGCGCATGCCAAAATTTTCTGTGGTCCCGATACGGTTCAAAGTCCGCACTCACACACCACAATCATAGCTTGCCACTGGCCCGATTTTCGGGGTCTAGCTCATTGCCCGTGGTAAATAGGGACACACGAGCTGCTCAGCTCAATTCCATCTTGTCTTCCTCATCAGATGCGTTATCATCAAGTGCATGAGAACGACGCTGGATATTGACGACGATGTGCTTTTCGCCGCCAAGGAAATCGCCGCCAAAGAACGAAAAACCACCGGGAAAATCCTCTCGGATTTTTTTCGCCGAGGCATTCGTTCGGATGGCGCTGATGCGTCCGGACTGGAACCCGGCCAGCCATTTGTGTTCAAAAACGGCATTCCGATCCTTCCCTCGCGCGGAGAATTGGTCACGACTGAACAAATCCAGCGGATCATGGAAGAGGAGGGAATCTGAGTCCCATGCGTTGCTTGCTCGACATCAACGTCCTCATCGCCCTGCTGGATCCGGATCATGCCTTTCATCACCGTGCGCACGCATGGTGGGGCGGACGCGGCCATTCATGGGCATCGTGCCCGCTTACGGAAAATGGCGTCGTTCGCATCATGGCCTCGGCAACCTACAGCCAAGCCATGCGTTTCAACGTGGCAGAAATGGCCGCGCGACTCATCGCGTTTGTCGAACATTCCGATCATGCCTTTTGGACAAACGTGCTGAGCATCCGCGACACGCGCCATTTCAATCATGTTGCTATCCTTAGTTCCAAACATCTCACCGACCTCTACCTGCTCGCCCTTGCGGTCGAAAACGACGGCTGCCTGGTTACCTTCGACCAGCACATCCCCCTCCATGCCGTGCCGAAAGCCACGACCGCCCATCTCCTCGTTATTTAGAGCAGTTTGCGAAAAGGTGTAGCCGGTGGAGCGAGAAGATTTTGGCCAGGGCAAGGCGTTGCGATGAAGTGGATAGACATCCACGACTGACTTGTCCTCCATAGCTCGCAGAGCGACGGCGGAGCAAGAACGCAGCCATGGACAAGGATTCCGTTTTTTCAAGGCCGGCGAAGCCGCAAATTTACCACACCTAACCCCAACCACCGGCTACAGATTTGAGCAAAATGCTCTAGGCACCCCCTATTCGCCAAACCCTCACCCCATGGCTCATCCACGGCGGCACAGCCCGCGAGGATCACGAAAAAGCCACCGTCCTGCCGTTACCGAGGCTCGGTCGCCGATACAGTTACATTTTTTCCTTTGCGCGGTTCGGCACTTCAAGTTACGCTGCGTCCTGCATGAAAAAGCAAATTGCTGGCATTAAGGCAGTCTTTTTTTTGGTGGCGGGAACGGGTTTTGCCCAGACCACGGTTCTGAACGGGACGAGCGGTAACGCGACGAATAGTAGCAATTTTTCCACCGGAAACAGCGGGAGCGGCATCAGCTTAAGCCAGGGATTTTTCGCCGAGTATCTCATCGTGGGCGGGGGTGGCGGTGGGGGTGGCGGTGGTTACAATGGAGGCAACTTTGCCGGTGGCGGCGGCGGTGGAGAGGCTGGAGTGGTGAGCGCTGGATCTAGTTCAATTACCTCCGGAAGCTACAACATTGTAGTCGGCGCGGGCGGTTCAGGCGGTGGGGGAGGACAGCAGGGAGGCGGGTGGACTGGTGGCATGGGGGCATATGGATCGAGCTCTTCCGCCTTCGGCGTCACCTCGGCCGGCGGATCAGGTGCTTGGGGAGCTGCACTGGACACTTCCACCACCTGGTCGGATGGAACGGGTGGATGGGGAGCTTGGAGCCGTTCCAACAGCGGAGGAGCTAAATCCAGCTCTGTTGGTGGCGGGGGTGGTGGCGGGGCTGGCTCTTTTGGAGTGGGCGGAGCCGCCTCGGGCTCGACGGGCGGGGTCGGGGGCACTGGGACCACGGTTTCCTTGACGGGAAGCTCGCAGACTTACGGCGTTGGCGGTACAGGTGGGACTGGAAATTCATCCAACGTGGTCGGCGCGACCGAGGCAGCCAACACCGGCAACGGAGGCGGTGGTGGTGGTGGTACCAGCAGTGGAACCGCCAAATCCGGGGGTGCGGGTGGTTCGGGTCTCGTGGTGGTTCGCTACGAAGGATCGCAAGCCGGCACCGGCGGCACGATTTCAGCGGGTTCGGGTTCAGCTGCCGGCTACACGCTTCACACCTTCACCAGCACCGGAACCAACGCCCTGAACCTTTCCGGCCTGAACCTGGATACGCGGTTGAAAACGACCCTGACCGGAGTCATCTCCGGCAGCGGCAACCTGACTTACAATGGCCCAGGCACCCTCTCGCTCGCCGCCGCCAACACCTACACTGGTGCCACCGCAGTCAATCAGGGATCCCTCGCGGTCAACGGGTCGCTTGGCAACACCGCTGTGTCGGTGGGCAGCAATGCGACACTTCAAGGCAGCGGCAGCATTGGCGGCTCGGTGACGATCAACTCCTTGGGCACACTCAGCGCAGGTAACAGCATCGAAAGTCTTGCGATGGGCACGCTGACCCTTCAGTCGGGCGCTAACTTCATTCAAGAGGTGGATAGCAGTGCGACAGTGGGCACCCAGGCCGACCTCGTGGTTGTGAACGGAAATCTCAACATTGCCAACGGAGCCGTCTCATTGACGCTTACCGATCTTGCCGGATCATGGAACTGGGCGAATGACACCAAGTTGACCATGATCAATTACAGCGGTGCTTGGAATGGCGGGCTCTTCGTGTGGAATGGCGATGTTCTGGAGGACGACTCCAACATCATCATCGCGGATGGCAAGGGCTGGAGGATCAACTACAACGACACTACCGGTGGTTCCAACTACAGCGCGGAGCAGACCTATTCGAACTATGTGACGCTGACCGCTGTTCCCGAGCCCACGGTTGTGACGCTTGGTGGTCTTGGCGCGCTTCTCCTGCTACGCCGCCGCAGAGCATAAGCTTCAACCGTTTTGTTCCATAAGGGAACGCCTGTGACTGTTGTTTCGGCACCGCAAGGCCGCATCGCCCCATCAGGGTTAAAACAAAATATCTCAAAATTAATGAACTGCTCAAAATAAAGGAGCCTTCGTAACTAGGGTCAATCCTTGGATTTAAGTGCCTGTTCATGCTTCTTCAGTTGTCTTGCAATCTTGGGTTCCTTGCGCATCCGTTTCACATGTTGGCTCATCGACGCAGGGTGGCCCATTGCTAGGCGTTCGGTAATCCACTCGTTGCTTACCGAGGTCCGGCGTTTCACCAACGCGGCGCACACCACACCCGCCACGCTTCCCGACCATCAGCAAACTCTGCGTCGCCACACTCACCGTCGCTACCCTCGTCTTCGGCTTCTGGCCACAACCGATCCTCACCCTGCTGCGTTGATTTTTCAAAATCGGCAAAAGCCCTGCATGCGGGCTATCGGATCAAGCCCCATTTCCCCGCCCTTCGGTCCAACCCAATGGCTCTTTCAGAGGCCACCCGCAGAAAGCAAATTCCTAGTAGTCAGTCCCGAGGAGAGACGATCGGTATTCCAAGGAATGATTTGAGAACAAGCATATCCTGATCGCGCATTGCGCCAATGATAAATGACACAGGAGGGGTTAAGTCGTTGATACCTTTCAAAGCGGCTTGACGGGTGTGTTGGTATTGTTCACTCTTGTAAGCCTACCCCACACAGACCCATTTTCAACCTTATGAAGAAGCTCCTACTCGCCACGGCGATCCTTGCTGGCACCAACCTCACCGCTCATGCCGATAACTTCGGAACGGGGGCCAATCAGTTCACCCTCGACTTCACGACGATCGGAAATCCCGGCAATGCCGCCGATACGACTGGCTACGGCTCGGTCGGTTACGCTTATAGGATCGGAACCTATGAAATCTCTCAGTACCAGATCGATAAGGCCACCGCATCTGGGCTCGCTCATGTCACGGCAGGAGGGTGGGGCGGTGACAGGCCAGCGGCCAACATGAGCTGGTATGAGTCGGCAGCTTTCGTGAACTGGCTCAATACCAGCAAGGGATTTACTTCTGCCTACAATCTAACATGGAGCGGCAGCGCCTGG
>CANHQM010000004.1 GCA_947462835.1 Akkermansiaceae bacterium | reverse complement strand
GGCCCAGGAAAAGGAGAAATTCCGCGCGCTGATGCGCATGTACGAGAAATTTTCCGGCTGCCGGGTCACCTCTTACTGCCTGATGGACAACCACTTCCATCTCCTGCTCGAGGTCCCGCCGATGCCGAAAACCAATGCGTCAAATACCGAGCTTTCCAATCAAAGCCAATCCAATGCCGGCATTTCCAACGCCGGCCTGTCCGACACCGAACTCCTCCAGCGCCTCTCCGCCCTCTACAACGACGCCTTCGTCGCGACCGTGGCCAAGGAGCTTGCGGATGCACGACAACTCGTGAAAGCCGGCCTTGCCGATGAATCCATCGTCGTGGCACAGATCCACGAGCGCTTCACCTATCGCATGCATGACCTCGGCGAATTCATGAAAGGCCTGCTGCAGCGTTACACCCAATGGCACAACCGCATTCACGAACGCAGTGGTCGACTGTGGGAAGACCGCTTCAAAAGCGTCATCGTCGAAGACGGCGTCGCGGCCCGCACCATGGCGGCCTATATCGATCTCAACCCGGTGCGAGCCGGCCTTGTAAAAGATCCGGCCGAATACCGCTGGAGCAGCTATAGCGAAGCGATTGGCGGCGGCGCGAAAGGAAATGGAAAAACCGCGCGTGCTGGGCTCGTTCGCGCGTGGGGCGCACACAAGGGCATGGTTGCGGATGCCGCCTTGTGGTCGGGCGAAGTTTCACGCGCATACCGCAAAATGCTGATGGCGCATGCGGTGGAAAAAACTTCCGAGAGCATCGGACCCGATGGTTCTTTGGTGCGTAAAACCACGCGCAAAGGCATTCCGAAAGAGCCGCACAAGCAGCTCACGCCAGTGGAGCAATCCGCCAAAGAACAACGCGACGGCGAGATTCCCTTCGCCCGCATGCTGCAGCATCGCATCCGCTACTTCACCGACGGGGCCGTCATTGGCAGTCGCATCTTTGTCGATGAAGCCTTCGCCAATTCTCACTCGCGCTTCGGCCCAAAACGAAACTCCGGCGCCCGCAAGATGCGAGGCGACGCCTCCGCTGCAGGCACCCTCCTCTACAGCATGCGCGATCTGCGAAAGGGCATCGGGTGAGGCGCCATAAGCCATGAGCAAATCCTCAATGCGGGCAGCCCAAGCGGTGCTGTAATAGATGGTCGGGGCGGCCAGATTCGAACTGACGACTTCCTGCTCCCAAAGCAGGCGCTCTACCAGGCTGAGCTACGCCCCGTGACGGGCAGCCAGTCTAGGACGCTTAGACGCGCGAATCAAGAAATTCCTCGCAAAAGCAAAAGACAAAGCTCGCCTGCTTGACATTGCATGGGTCGAAAACAAGATTTCAGCACGACAGGGGTGCCTTACGAACGAATGGCCGAGATGTTCCGACGCGCAGAACAGACCCTCCGAACCTGATGCGGATCATGCCGCCGTAGGAAGTCGAGCCAAACACTCCTCCACTCCTCGGCCGTGCCAGTCCGCACGGCTTTTTTTATTCCATCACATCACCGACAGATCATGAAAATCACCGAAGAAACATCTGGAAATCACGACGCCTCCCGCACTCCCCTGCCAGCTTCGACGCGTGTTTATGTGGAGGGCAAACTGCATCCATCGCTTCGGGTGCCGATGCGTGAAATCTCGCTCTCGCCCACCAAGTCATTTAATGGCCGCGAAGAACCGAACGAACCCGTTCGCGTCTACGATTGCTCCGGGCCATGGGGTGACACAACATTCGATGGAACGGTCGAGCACGGCCTGCCCGCACTGCGCCGCGAATGGATTTTGCAACGTGGCGATGTCGAAAGCTACGAAGGTCGGCCCGTCAAACCGCAGGACAATGGTTATCTCACGGAAAAGCATGCCGAGTACGCCTCACAGTCGGAGCGCTCAAATCGCTTGCTTGAATTCCCCGGCCTCACCAGCGAACGCCGCCAACCACTGCGCGCCAAAAACGGCAAGCCCGTCACCCAACTTCACTACGCCAAAGCCGGCATCATCACGCCGGAAATGGAATTTATCGCGATCCGCGAAAACATACGGCGCGCAAAACTTGCGGACCTCAAGGATGACATCGTCCGCAATCATCCCGACAAGCAGCACAGCGGCTCGTCACAACTATCCAGCAGTCCTTATACCCCGTCGATTTTCTCACGTTTCCCGCAGCGCATTCCGGATGAAATCACTCCCGAGTTCGTTCGCAGTGAAGTTGCCGCCGGCCGTGCGATCATTCCGGTGAATGTCAATCACCCCGAATGCGAACCGATGATCATTGGGCGCAACTTCCTGGTAAAGATCAATGCCAACATCGGCAACAGTGCCGTGGCATCAAGTATCGAGGAAGAAGTCGAAAAAATGCGTTGGGCCACGAAATGGGGAGCCGACACGGTGATGGATCTCTCGACCGGCAAAAACATCCATGCCACACGCGAATGGATCCTGCGCAACTCGCCTGTCCCGATCGGCACCGTGCCGATTTACCAGGCTCTTGAAAAAGTGAATGGCAAGGCCGAGGACCTCACATGGGAGTTGTATCGCGACACCCTCATCGAGCAGGCAGAACAAGGCGTCGATTATTTCACCATTCACGCGGGCGTGCTGCTGCGTTTTGTGCCGCTCACCGCAAGTCGCATGACCGGCATCGTTTCGCGCGGCGGATCCATCATGGCAAAATGGTGCCTCGCCCATCACAAAGAAAACTTCCTTTACACGCATTGGGACGAAATCTGCGACATCTGCGCGGCATACGATGTCTCGTTCTCGATCGGCGACGGGCTTCGTCCCGGATCGGTGGCTGATGCCAATGACAAGGCGCAGTTCGGCGAGCTTGAAGTGCAAGGCGAGCTCACCAAACGAGCTTGGGCCAAAGGCTGCCAAGTAATGAACGAAGGTCCCGGCCATGTACCGATGCACATGATCGAGGAAAACATGGCAAAGCAACTTGAGTGGTGCCATGAAGCCCCCTTCTACACGCTTGGACCGCTCACCACCGACATCGCACCGGGCTATGACCACATCACCTCCGGCATCGGTGCCGCGATGATCGGTTGGTATGGCTGCGCGATGCTTTGTTATGTGACCCCCAAAGAGCACCTTGGCTTGCCAAACAAGGACGATGTGAAGGCAGGTGTCATTACCTACAAACTCGCAGCCCATGCGGCCGACCTTGCGAAAGGTCACCCCGGCGCGCAGTACCGCGACAACGCACTCAGCAAGGCCCGATTCGAGTTCCGCTGGGAAGACCAGTTCAACCTCGGCCTCGATCCCGACACCGCCCGTGCTTACCACGATGAAACCCTGCCGCAGGATGGCGCCAAAACAGCGCATTTCTGCTCCATGTGCGGACCACATTTCTGCTCGATGAAGATCACCGAGGATGTGCGCAAATATGCTGCCGAGCAGGGCCTTTCGGAAGAAGACGCCCTCAATGCCGGCATGGCCGAAAAAAGCCGCGAGTTCACCGAAAGCGGCAGCGAAATTTACGCAAGCAGTTGATTCGGTTGCTCAACTTCGAAGCCACAGCGACTTGAGATATTTTTCACCCGTGAAGTCGGCCGGCATCGGCGCATGCTTCACGGCATAGTTTCGCGACAGGGCTGCGAGCAGTTGTTTTTCAAATTCACGCGGCGTCATCTGTCGATAATTCGTGCAGCAAAGGATCCACCCATCCGGTGCCAGGACCTTTTCTGCGAGCGCGACAAGCTCGCCGAAATTTTCTTCCACGCGAAACACCCTGCCATCCTTGTCGCGAGAGAAGGTCGGTGGATCCAGCACGATACCGTCAAACTTTCGCCCTTGTTTCGCAAATCGCGACAGCCAATGAAAGGTGTCGCCCTTGCAATAGTGGTGCATCTGCGGATCCAAGCCGTTGTGTGAAAAATTGCGCTTCGCCCAATCGAGATAGGGCTGTGAAAGATCCAGTGTGGTCGTCTCCGCGCCGGACGCTGCCGCAGCCACCGAAAAGGCACCGGTGTAGGCAAAGGTGTTGAGCACTTTTTTTCCGGGTTCAAGCAAACGGCGAAGCTCCGCGCGATTGTCACGCTGATCCAAAAAAATCCCCTGCGAGTAGCCCGACTGAAATGAAATTTCAAATTTCAGCCCATTCTCACGAATCAGAAATGGCTCATCACAGCGTGGCCCGCAAACCCACGCGGGCGATTCTTTCGCGTACATGTCGAGCCGCTTAGCATAGACCGCCACATCCTGATCGCGAAGCCATTCGCCCAATGATGGCTGGATCCGATCACTCGTTGATGACAAGAGCCAGCGACCTGCAAAAGTTTCGAGACAAATGTTTGGCAATGAATCACCCGCACCGTCCACCAATCGCACCGCGTCGGTATCGGGACTCAAAATCCCAACCCTGCGGGCGAGCGCCGACTCCAACAGCTCACGCATCGAGTCGCCGAATCGCGAATTTTCTCTCACCGTGTTCACAGGGCTTTGGCAATTTTTTCAAGCCCCTCCATCATCCTCTCGCGCGGGCATCCGAAGTTGAAACGCACAAATCCGGGCCATCCGAAAAACGCTCCGTCTGACAGAAACAAACCCGCCTTTTCCTCAAAATGCTTCGCCGGATTTTCCACACCCATGCCGCGTGCATCAATCCACGCCAGATAGGTCGCCTCCCCTGCCGCGACTTTCAAAGTCGGACAGCGACGCTCAATGAAATCCACGAGCGCGTCCCGATTCCCCCGAAGGTAATCCACGAGCTCGACCCGCCAAGACTCGCCATGACGATATGCCGCCTCTGCCGCGTAGTATGAAAGCGCATTGATCTCAGCCAGCGTGTGGCCACGCGCTGCAGAAAAACGGCGGCGCAACGAATCATCCGGCACCACTGCAAACGCATATCCAAGCCCCGCGATGTTCCATGTCTTGCTTGGCGACAAAAGCGCGATGACGCGCGATTGGAATTTTTCCGGCAAATTCAGCGCCGAAACGTGCGGCGTTGCCTTTTCATCAAATATCAAATCGCAGTGGATTTCGTCCGAAACCAGAACCAAATCATGGCGCTCACAAAAATCCGCAAGCCGTTCGATTTCACCACGCGTGAAAACACGACCCAGCGGATTCTGCGGATTGCACAATAGGAAAACCCTGAGATCAGGTGTCACCGCGCGCTCCATCGCATCCCAATCAAAGCCCCAACCCAGATCGGTCATGACATGATCGATGGTGTCCAATCTTGCGCCGGAGTCCTGATGCACACCGACGAATGGAGGATAGACCGGCGTGCAGGTCATCACCGCCCCACCCTTGCAGAAGGCCTTCACCGCGAGTGACAAAGCCGGCACTAAGCCACCCAGATGAACAATTTGCTCGAGCGGAATTTCAACACCGCGCCTGACGCGCAAATAATCGATCACTGCCTCGTTGAGACCCGCATGAGGCTGCGCATAACCAAAAACTCCGTGATCCACGCGCCGATGGAGGGCCTCAAGAATTTCCGGTGCAGAGGCAAAATCCATGTCCGCCACCCAGAATGGATCCAGCTCGGGCCTGCGGTCGTATTTGATGCAGCCCGTGCCCTTTCTTTCGATCCGATGGTCAAATTTTCCACTCATCCGGCCCCTTTTGTCGCTGTTGGCGCCCATTTGTTCAAGCCCCAGAATTCATACTCGTCGCAGCCGCGGAGCTTGCAGTCGCATCAACCTTCGCGCATGCTCCCGGCGTGACGGAAATGACGGAAAACCGCCGCTGGAACGCGTATGTCTGCCCGGCATGCCGTCTGGTTTTTAAATTCCCCGCCGGCACCGAAGAACAGGGCGCCTGCTGCCCCGCCTGCCATCAAGTGCTCCAAATCCCGGATCACCATTCTTCAAACATTCTGCCGATTCCGGATGTTTCGTCACCGACAAAAGGGCCGAAAAGAATCAGGAAACGTCGCAAGCACAGCCGATCCAATGAAGATCTCTCGTGGGAAAAAGAAAGCAGTCCTAAGCTGGTACGCAAAGGCAAGCGCAAGAGAAAGCCCCCGATTTTCACGATCATCAGCATCATCATCACGGGTGGTCTGCTTGCATGGTTGTTTGTGACGGAAGAAAGAACAAAGTCATCCAAAAGCGATGCAACGATCGAAGCACCGGTCGTCATGCCGCCACCCAAGTCTCAGCCACAGGTCAACCCAACAGAACTCGACACCGACTTTCTCGAAAGGCATGCGACATTCATCGCCAAAGCGGAAGAACTCGCCCGCAATTTTTTGTCAGCCCAGTCCGTTGAGGAGCTAAGGCCCCTCGTCCGGAATCCGGACACCACCATCCCGCGGATCATGAAACTTCACCCGGATGGCAAGATCGACATGGGCGGACTCCTGACATTCAACCCGGCCGACCAATTCAGGAAATCAGGCGAATTCATCTCCGTCACGGTACGCACGAAAAATTACGACGAGCGTACCTTGGTCTTTGCCGAGACCGCCGACGGAATTCGCATCGATTGGGAAAGTTGGGCCGGTTGGTGCGAAATGGACTGGGAAGAATTCATGGCCGTCAAACCAACCACCGGCACGCTGTTCAGGGTAAAGCTCAACAACACCAACTACTACAATTTCAATTTTTCCGAGGAGGCAAAGTGGAGGTCTTACACTTTGCTCTCACACGATGAAAAGTATCGGATCTATGGCTATGTCGAGTCAGGCTCGCAAGCGGCGACGGATATCGGCGAGGCAGTAGAGCCCGGCGATCGCTTTTTTACGCTGTCGCTCAAGTTTCCCGCAAACGCGGAGTCCAACAACCAAGTCATCATCGAGCGCGTCATCAGCAACGGTTGGATCGCACCAACTGCCCCACCACCATGAAACCAACTTCATACGACAAGGCTCTCGAGCTCAACCTCGACCCCAAAGTCTACGGCACGCTTGCTGAAATCGGTGCCGGACAGGAGACCGCCAACTGGTTCTTCCGGGCGTCTGGCACCGCGGGCCTCGTTGCCAAAACGATTTCGGCTTACGACATGACGATGAGCGACGAGATCTACGGCAAGACCGGTCGCTATGTTTCCGCCGAAAGACTCGCCGCGATGCTTAAACACGAATACGGCATCCTGCTCGATCGTCTGGCACCCAAACGCGGTGCGGATACGACCTTCTTCTCGTTCTGCAACACCGTTCGCGCGCGTGGCTATCGCGATTCCGGCGAATGCCACGGCTGGCTCGGTATCCGCTTTCAAATCAAGCCCGGTGATCCGCCATCGGATGTCGTCATCCACATCAGGCTGCTCGACCAGCGATCAATTGATCAAATGGAAGCTCTCGGCACCGTCGGCCTCAACCTGATTTACGCCGCCTACCGCCACCGCGGGCACCTCAGCGAATTTGCGGAGTCGCTCACCGACAACCTCAACCCCGGCAGGGTCGAGATCGATCTTCTGAAATTCAGCGGCCACGGATACGGCTTCTTCGACAACCGCCTCTGCGCCCTGCAACTTGTGCAAAGCGGGCTCACCGATGCAACAATGTTCATGCCCGATGGCGAGGTCGTCCAACCTTCCGAAACGCTTTATCACAGACCGGTTCTTTTGCTTCGCGGAAGTTTCAATCCAGTGATGAACATCCACCTCGAGATGCTCAAGGGCGCCCGCCAGCAATTCTCGCAATCACTCACACCGGAAGAAAAAGGACGCGAAATCGAACTCTGCGAAATTTCCATGCACAACCTCCTGCGCGGCCCCGGCGTAGATCCAGTCGATTTCATCGATCGCGCAGATGCCCTCCAAGCCCTTGGCAAAACCGTGCTTGTTTCACGCTGCGCCGAGTTCCACCGCATCGCCGCATTTCTCAACCGCTGCACCGACAGCCCCGTCGGCATCGTCCTCAGCATCGGCCTCCTCAACGAGCTCTTCAAAGCGAAGTGGTCCGAAAACCTTGCCGGCGGATTACTCGAATCGTTCGGCCGACTCTTCAAAAAAGGAGTCACACTCGAAGTTTATCCATGGAAAAACCGCAAAACCGGCGAGCTGGTCACGGCGGAAAATTTCCTCGCGCCGGAAAACTGCAAGCACCTCTACCGTCACTTTGTGGAAAATGGACGCATCAGGGCCATTCGCAGCGAGAACGAAGCGCTGCTTACCTTCACCGGTCGCGATGTCTCGCGCATGATCCAACAAAACGACCCACAATGGCGGGAGCTCGTTCCCAAAAAAGCATGGAGCATCGCCGAGCGTCAGGCAAAAATCTCCGCATGATCCACCAGCATGAGCGACGACCCATCCACTGCAGAAACATCACAAGCACCAAGTAGCACCATGGTGATGCGTCAGCTTGTGAAGTATCTCGAATCGGAAAAAGAAAAGGGCCGCAGTCATGTTCTTCTCGATGCGGACGCGCGCCAAGTTCTTCGCCATCTGGCGAGCCGGTCGAACGCAAAGCAGCGCGACAAGGCAAAAGCACCAAGCACGACACCGTCTCCATCGAGCAAAAAAATAATGCCCGCACCTGACAAGGTGGAGATCATTGATCTGCCCGGGCCTGATCCCATTTCCGCATCACTGCCGAAGCACGAACAGCTCGCGCAACTCGAACAACAACTGCGCGGATGGCTTACGGGAAATTTTCCTCAATCCCTGCGCCAGACGCTGGTCTTTTCCTCTGGCAGCCCCGATGGACGCGTCATGCTCATCGGTGAAGCTCCCGGCCACGAAGAAGAAAAAGCCCTCCGACCTTTCGAAGGACCAGCCGGCAAGAAGCTCGACAAAATTCTCGAAGCCATGGGCCTCAATCGCGACGAGGTCTATGTCACCAACCTTGTGAAGTTCCGCCCCGCCACGCCGAGGCAAACCACCAACAACCGCAAGCCATCAGTCGCGGAAGTCGCCGCCTTCATGCCGGTGATCCGCGAGGAAATCCGCATCGTGCGCCCGCAATGCATCGTCGCACTCGGCGCCACTCCGCTCGAAGCCTTGCTACAAACGGATTCGACGGTGTCATCGATGCGTGGAAGCTGGCATGAGTTCGATGGCATCCCAGTGCGCGTCACCTATCACCCAAGCTACCTCTTGCAATCCGGCGAAAGCCCAGCCGTGAAGCGCATGATCTGGGAAGACATGCTCGCGGTGATGGAAAAAATCGGCATGGAAATATCGGCCAAACAGCGCGGATATTTCCTGCCGAATTCCTGACGCCTCAGGGCATCGGCTTTTCTCCAAGGATCCGAATCGCCTTGGGCATCGGCTTACGACGCAGACCAAACTGCCTCACCGCGTGACGCTGCAAATGCGCCACAGCCGCACCGACATCGTCAGTGAAGAAAATCAATTCCGGATCATCGGAGCTGATCATTCCCTCGTCCGCCATCTTGTAAACAAAGTCCATCAGCGGCTGCCAATAATCCTTGCCCATGAGGATGATCGGAAACCCCTTGAGCTTGCCGGTCTGGATCAGCGTCATGGTCTCAAACATTTCGTCCATTGTTCCCGCACCACCCGGCATCACAATGAAGGCGTAGGAATATTTCACCAAGACCACCTTGCGCGTGAAGAAATGCCGCATGGTCAGCGACCGATGCACATAGGGGTTGAGATGTTGCTCAAAGGGCAGCTCGATGTTCACCCCAATCGAGCGCCCTCCCACTTCATATGCCCCCTGATTTCCCGCCTGCATGATGCCCGGACCACCACCGGTCATCACTGTGAAACCCAAGCGACTCGACTCCTGACCCATCTGCCTCGCCATTTCATAATACCGCGACCCCGGAGCGACGCGCGCCGAACCAAAGATCGTCACACAAGGCCCCACAAAGTGCAGCACGCGAAATGCCCTCAACATGTCGGCACAGATCCGGAAAAGTGTGGTCAGGTCCTTAATCCGCGAACTCGGGCCGGATAGCAGCGTGCGGTCGGGCAGTTCGAGCTCAAACATCTTAAGCGCCTCGATGTCCTTTTCGGTGATCGCCGGGTCCGCCGAATCAGTGCCGGATGATGGGGTTGTTTGGTTCACTCAACAAAGCATGATACGAAGATCCCCTCATTGGAATCACGGAATCACAGCACATTCGATGTTTTGTCGTGAATGGATTTTCTCGACTGATACCGGCCCGCGAAGCTATGAATTTCGACATCCCAACACCCGCCACATGCTGGAAAAAACACTCTTCGAAAAGATCCGCGACCGCGAAATCCCAGCCGACATCGTCCATGAGGACGATCACTGCCTTGCGTTTCGCGACATCTCGCCGCAAGCGCCCGTCCACATTTTGGTGGTCCCGAAAAAAGCGATACCGCGCATCGCCGCTGCCAGCGAGGACGACGCCCGCCTGCTCGGCAGTCTCTTGATCGCAGCCGCGGCCGTTGCCCGCCAACAAGGCATCGCCGACAGCGGTTTCCGCCTTGTTATCAACAATGGCCGCGATGGCGGCGAGACCGTCCCGCACCTGCACATCCACGTCTTGGGTGGGCGTCCGCTCGATTGGCCACCCGGTTGATATAATTCGATGGCCGGGCCGCTTCCTCATTTGCTTGCCGCGATTCTGATTCCCATGAGCACTCTCGCCAAGGAACCCGAAAAATCCCATGTGGTGCTGGTGCATGGATTCATGGACACCGGCTCGGTTTTCAAATCCCTTCAACGCCAACTCGAGAGCAAAGGCCATCGCTGCGTCGCGCCAAACCTCCGTCCGCGCGATGCCCGTCATGGCATCGAGCCACTCGCCGAAAGCCTGCGCCAGGAAATCGAAAGCCAAATCCCGCACCAGCAATCGTTCACACTCATCGGCTTCAGCATGGGCGGACTCGTCGCCCGTCATTACTTGCAGCAACTCGACGGAGCCAAACGCTGCGATCGGCTCATCACGATTTCATCACCGCATCAAGGCACGCTCACGGCATGGCTGCACCCCAGCAAAGGCGCAAAACAAATGCGGCCCGGCAGCGGTTTTCTCAAGGATCTCGCCGCTACCGAATCCCGCCTCGGCGAAATCCCGGTCATTTCCTACCGCACGCCCTTCGACCTGATGATCCTTCCGTCGCGAAGCTCGGAATGGCAACGCGCCAACAACCTCAGCTTCACGGTGCTTCTTCACCCGATGATGCCGAGTGCGAAATCCGTGATCGCCGACATCACGAAGCGCCTGCGCGAAGACTGACTCCACGCCAAGCGTCGTGCCATCGATCAACTCTGCGACTTGATGTGGCCCAGCACCTCGACCTTGACCGGCACGACGCCACGCTTGACAAAGCCAAGTCGCTCGGCCGACCCAATCGTCACATCAATGATGCGACCGCGAATATAGGGGCCACGGTCGGTGATCGTCACAACCTCGGACTTGCCATTGACCTGATTGGTCACGCGCACCTTGGTGCCCATCGGCAAAGTCTTGTGCGCCGCCGTCGGCGCATGATTGCAAAGTTTTTTACCGCTTGCCGTGCGGGTGCCGCCATTGGTCTTGATCGAGTACCACGAGGCCTTGCCGTGCTGCACCGATTTGACCTGCGGTGTAGCTGCCGCATTTTCCTGTTTGGCGTTGCTGGTGGACGCGCAACTGGGAATCAAAAGAATAGCACCGAGCGCTAGGCAAACAGAGTGAAGTTTCCGTGTCATGATCGTCGTTGGTTGATTTGATCTCCGCCGCAAAACCGAAGCGCGCGGGGCGAAACTTGTAAGAGCTTGAAAATGAGGGATCAAGCCAAAACGAACGCACGCGCGAAGCCGTAAAATCCCGATAAAATCTAAGCCTTTACGCCATGTAGTTAAGAAAACTTAATTAAATTTTTTGAGAATTTTCGCCTTCTTTTCGCACTTTCGGAATGTTCGACGCTCACCCACATTCCGGTCTGGCTTGCGCCCTTCGCGCAGCTTTGCTTGGATCCGCAGCCGCGAATGCCTCGAGGCACAAGCCCCCCCATCCAGCGATCTCCATGTTTTTTCTCACCACCGCCATCGACTACACCAACGGCTCGCCTCACATCGGTCACGCTTACGAAAAGATCCTCGCTGATGTCCTGACCCGTTACCGCCGCCTGCGTGGCGACGAGGCCTACTTCCTCACTGGTGTCGATCAACACGGCCAAAAAGTCCAGCAGACCGCCGAAAAGGAAGGAGTCGATCCGGCAAGCTTCGTGGCAGAGATCACCCAAAGGTTCACCGCGCTTTGGGAAACGCTCGGCGTCGAGTTTGACGGCTGGGCCGAGACGACTGACGACCGCCACAAAAAATGCGTCCAGGCGATACTCTCTAATCTCAAGGCCGCCGACCAACTCTACAAGAAATCCCACTCCGGCCACTATTCCGTGCGCCAGGAGCAGTTCCTCTCCGACCGCGACCGCGACGAATCCGGGAATTTCGGACCCGAATGGGGCGAAGTGGTGATCATCGAGGAGGAAAACTGGTATTTCAAACTCAGCGAACACACGGCTTGGCTGAAGTCATACCTCGAGCAAACCCAAGACGCGGTGATTCCCGCCTTCCGCAAATCGGAGCTTCTCAACGCGCTCGAACGCAACCCCGGCACCGACCTCTGCATTTCGCGACCCAAGGCCCGACTCCACTGGGGCATCGAGCTGCCCTTCGACAGCGACTTCGTCACCTATGTCTGGTTCGACGCGCTGATCAACTATGTCTCATTCGCCGGCTACCACGCCGAGGCGGCCGACCATCTTCCCAATTTCCAAAATCTCTGGACCAGCGACGAGCGCCCCGTCCACCTCATCGGCAAGGACATCCTCGTGCCGGCACACGGCATCTACTGGCTCTGCATGCTTCACGCGATGGGCTTCCCCGATGCCGAAATGCCACGCCTGCTCGTCCACGGTTGGTGGAACATCCGCGGCGAAAAAATGAGTAAGTCGCTCGGCAACATCGTCGATCCGAAAGAGCTCGCGGAAAAATTCGGAGTCAATGCCCTGCGCTACTATCTCATGCGCGATATCGTCACCGGCAAGGACGCCGACTTCGACCCGTCACGACTCGTGATGCTCTACAACACGGAGCTCGCCAACGAATTGGGCAATCTCTGCAACCGCGCGCTCAACATGACCCAGCGATTCACCGCAGGCATCCTGCACCGCGGCGGCATGACCAGCGACGATGACCTCGCGCTGCAAAGCTCACTCATCACATCCACCGCCGATTACCGCGCGGCGATGGATGAATTCAATGTCGCAGCCGCGCTCGAAGCGATCAGCCGCCATGTCGTTCATTGCAACGGCTACGCCGAACGCATGAAACCCTGGGAACTCAACAAGGACCCGCAAAAGCACGAACGCCTCGCGACCGTACTCTATCACCTCGCGGAAAGCGTCGCTCACTGCACAGTCCTGCTCGGCCCCATCCTTCCCACCGCAGTCGGAAGCCTTGCCGCACAACTCAAGCTGCCTCACCTCGCGCAACTCCACCTGCACGACCTGCACTGGGGGCTTATCGCCGATGCCCACGAAATCGACAAACCCGCCCCGGTTTTCCCAAGGATCATCGATGCGGAACCTGCCTGAGGCCGCACCCGCTTACCACGACACGACATCGTCAGAGCCCTTCAGCGCCACCACGCTGCGCGCATCGCCACCTTTGCCCTTCTGGCCGTCCTTGCCGTAGGACCAAAAGACATAGGCCTCGTCCTTGGGCTTGGTTTCATGATACTCGGCAAGCCCCCAGGTGTGCAGCCTCCGGTCATTGCGGCCGTTGTCGAAATCCACCAACTTGTCCAACGGATTGATGGATTTGAAACCATTGATCGCCACAATGACATTGCCACCCCAAGGATCGAGCAATCTGCCATCAGGCCCGATGCCATACTTTCCGTCCTGGGCCATTTGAAAAACCATGTAGGACTTCTTCTGCGGGTTGCTTTCCCTCGTTGAGAAAGTCTCGCCCTTGTAAGGAAACTCCCGATCCTCGCCAGCCAAGGCCGCAACGAGGAACTGCGTGGAATAATTGCCATCCGGGTCGCCATAAATCGTGTCCCACCCGCTGTCGCGCTTCGACCTCGGAATCGGCGGCTTCTGGTAGTCGCCCTCAAAAAGCGACATGCCCATCTGGAAATCGCGAAACTGCGAAAGCGCCTTCGACTTGCGCCCGTTTTCCACCATGCGCATGCTCCCCGCAACGCCCGCCGCGCAAAGCAGCATAAATACAGCCATGCCCACCGCCAGCTCCATCAGCCTAAACCCGGGACGCTGGTCGGCAATTCGCTTCAAACCTTCAAACATGGCAATGGAAATAATGTCAGCAAAACCACTGACGGTTGAAATGTTTTTCACGCAATCACGCGTGCACCCAAATTTCCCCAGCCCCCTGCCCTCATGAGCCAAAAGTCAAAATGGACTGCCCTGCTGGCGACAATCCGCACGCCCAATATCCCCAGCGTTGCCTGCAATGTCCTCACCGGCATCCTGCTCGCCAGCATCGCAGCCCCCCTCCAGACCCCACAAGCGATCTCCGCCATCGCCTCCGGCGTCCTGCTCTACCTCGCCAGCAACCTCCTCAATGATTGGCACGACCGCGACTGGGACGCGCTCCACCGCCCCGAACGCGCGCTGCCGCAAAAAATTTTCCAACCATCAAGCTATCTGACCCTTGCCATCGCCTGCAGCCTCGCCGGCCTCGCCACAGCTGCCGCAAATCCACGCTCGCTTGCGATCGCCGCGATCATCCTCGGCCTGATCCTCATTTACACGAAATCACACAAGTCCTCCGCACTCGCGATCATCCCAATGGGGCTCTGCCGTGCTTTTCTTCCGATGCTCGGATACTTCGCATGCAGTCATCAAGCGCTCACACCAAGCCTCATCCTGATCGCCGCCGCCTTGCTGATCCATACCTGCGGACTCTCACTGGTCGCGCGGAGCGAATCAAAACCTGACCGCCACCCAAGCCGCTTGTTTCTTTACGGCTATCCGCTCGCCGTCGCAATCGCCTGCCTAGCTGCCCACATCAGCGGCACACGCAGCATTATCCACCTATGGTCTGCCGCACTGCCTTATCTGCTGTGGACTTTTCTCGCGCTTTTCCTTTTGCGACGATCGGCCTTCACCGGCGTCTCCATGCTCCTTGCTGGAATCCCGCTCGTTGATTGGGCCTTTCTGATCCCCTTTGCAAAGCACCCCGACGCCTCACTGCCATGGCTCGCACTCTGCGCGCCACCCATCGCATTCATCCTTGGAAAATCCCTGCAAAAAATCGTTCCCGCGACCTGACCCGCGATCCGGCTTGCGGTCCCACCCATCCGCAGTTTCAAATCCCCGCCACCACTCATGACCATCGCCGAAAAACAAAACCAACTGCTCGACGAACTCGCGCTCTTCAATGATTGGACCGAACGCTACGAGTATGTCATCGGCCTCGGCAAAAAACTCCCAGCGATGGAGGAATCCGCCAAAACCCCGGATCACCTGATCAAAGGCTGCCAATCACAAGTCTGGCTCGATGCCTCGATGCACGACGGCCACATCGAGTTCGCCGCCGATTCCGACTCACTCATCACCAAAGGCATGATCGCCCTCTTCATCCGCGTACTCAACGGTGAGTCACCCGATTCAATCCTCACCGCCGACATGAGTTTCATCGACCGCACCGGCCTCAAGGAACATCTCGCCCCCACCCGCGCCAACGCCCTCGGCCTCATGGCCTCACAAATGAAACAACGCGCGCTCGCCTTTGCCTCGCAGCAATCTTGATGCGGCGATTGTTCGAAAGATCAGGCCCAACAAAAAAAATGCGGCCGACCCTCGCGAGCCGACCGCATGAATGAAAGCGTTTTTACGCTGGGGAAAATCAGCCCGGAAGCAGGTTCTTCACCGCATCGCGCTCTTCCTTGAGCTCGTTGATCGATGCATCGATCTTCTCGCGGCTGAAGGCATCGATCGGCAGACCCTGCACGACTTCCCACTTGCCGTCGCTGATCGTACGGATCGGCATCGAAGCCATCAGGCCTTTTTCAATGCCATAGGATCCATCCGAACAAACAGCAACCGAGTGCCAATCTCCCGCCGGCGTCGGCGTGATGAGGCTCTTGACGGTATCCAGCGCTGCATTCGCGGCCGAGGCTGCCGAAGAAGCACCGCGGGCTTTGATGATCGCCGCTCCGCGCTGCTGCACGGTGCTGATGAAATCACCCTTGAGCCACTCGACATGCGAGATGACATCGGTCACCGGACGACCGTGGATTTTCGCATTGGTGAAATCCGGATACTGGGTCGCCGAGTGGTTGCCCCAGATGCAGAGGTTGGTGACCTTCGACTGATGCACGCTGGCCTTCTTGGCGAGTTGGCTCTTGGCGCGATTTTCATCAAGGCGGGTCATCGCAAAGAAACGATCCTTTGGCACACCGTCCGCGTTGTTCATCGCGATGAGCGCATTGGTGTTGCAGGGGTTGCCGACCACCAGCACGCGCACATCGTTGGCCGCGTTGCGGGCGATGGCTTTGCCCTGACCGGTGAAAATTTTTCCGTTGATGCCAAGAAGGTCACCACGCTCCATCCCCGCCTTGCGCGGCACGGAGCCGACCAAGAGCGCCCAGTTGGAGCCTTTGAATCCTTCATTGAGATCCGGAGTGCCAACCACATCATTGAGCAAGGGGAAGGCGCAGTCATCGAGCTCCATCATCACACCTTCAAGCGCGGCCATGCCGGGCTCGATTTCGATGAGCCGCAGGTTCACGGGTTGGTCCGGGCCAAATACGAAGCCGGATGCGATGCGAAAAAGGAGCGCGTAGCCGATCTGGCCGGCCGCACCGGTGACTGAAACTGTGATGGGTGTCTTCATGTGTAATGTGGGAAAGGCGGCGAATCTAGGACCCCACGCGGGTTTGGTCAACCGACAAGCCATGCGATGCCCCGAATTTTCTCTCCTCCGCAATCAACCGCATAACCACTACGCCGATTGCGCTTTGCAGCCAGCCGGGCATGCCTTAAATCCCCATCCATCATGAGCGACATCGTTCTTCTATTCTCCGGACAAGGGGCCCAGAAAACCGGCATGGGCAAGGACTTCATCGAATCATCCGCCACCGCCCGCCAAATGGCCGATGCGGCAGATCAAGCACTCGGTTTTCCGATTTCCAAAATCATGACCGAAGGGCCCGAGGATGAACTCACCAAAACCGCGCACTGCCAACCCGCACTCTACCTCCACGGCCTCATGGCCCTCGCCCTGCTGCGCGAAAAAGTCCCCAGCCTCAATCCAGTCGCCGCCGCCGGTCTCTCACTCGGCGAATTCACCGCCCACGCCGCCGCCGGCACTTTCAGCTTCGAAGATGGCCTCAAAATTGTCGGCAAACGCGGTGCACTGATGGAACAAGCCTGCAACGCAACCCAAGGCTCAATGGCCGCACTCATCGGCGGCGATGAAGCTCAAGTCCGCGAACTCGCCAAAGCCGCCGACGTCGATGTCGCCAACCTCAACGCCCCAGGCCAAATCGTTCTCTCCGGCAGCGTGACCGGCATCGACGACGCGATTGCCAAAGCGAAAGACTTCGGCATCCGCCGCGCCATCAAACTCAATGTCGCCGGCGCCTACCACTCCCGCCTCATGCAATCGGCGCAAGACGCACTCGCTCCCGAACTCGCCGCCGTGCCGATGCAAGCACCCGCCATTCCGGTGGTCTGCAACTTCGCCGCCAAGGCAGTCAGCGAACCTGCCGAAATTCGATCGATGCTCGAAAAACAAGTCACCGGCTCGGTCCGCTGGACGGAATCAATCCAAACCCTCATCAGCATGGGCCATCGCCATTTCATCGAACTCGGACCCGGCAAAGTCATCGCCGGACTCGTCGCCAAAATCGACAAGGACGCCACCGTGATATCGGTCGAAGACCTCCCAAGCCTCGAAGCCGCAATCCAACAACTCGCCTGATCGAATGAAAATTTTCAATGATTTGAAAAAAGGGATTGCCTCCGCCCAAAGCGCCTCCTAGTTTCCCGCCCACCCGAACGGGATGGAGCGGTAGCTCAGTTGGTTAGAGCGCCAGCCTGTCACGTTGGAGGTCGCGGGTTCGAGCCCCGTCCGCTCCGCCATCCCCGTTCGTGAGAATCAACCCCGCCCCACAAAGGCGGGGTTTTTTCGTCCGTGGCGGCGATCACCGGTCGCCGCTCTTCTCCTCCCCCTCTTCTCCTCTCCCTCCCCCTCCTCCCTTCACATTCACTTCCACCACTTGGATCTGATCATCACCACCACACCGAAAGCCATCGGATAGCGTCACGCAAAACCTTGCGTTCCACGGGTTTCCGCCCTTTCATGCCCACCCCATGCCTACTGTCGCCATCGTCGGCCGCCCGAATGTCGGGAAATCCGCGCTCTTCAACCGCCTCGCCGGTCGCAAGATCGCCATCGTGCACGACCAACCCGGCGTGACCCGCGACCGCATCAGCGCGCCATCCAAAGCAACCACCCGCTCCTGCACGATCATCGATACCGGTGGCATCGGCGGCAACATCGAGGATGGCTTCGACGCGCAAGTCGCCATCGAGGCAGACATCGCGATGCAAACAGCCGACCTCATCCTGTTCGTGGTCGACGCCCACGACGGCCTCACCGCGACGGATCAATCGATCGCCCAAAAACTTCGCAAGGCCGCGCCACCGGTCATGCTCGTGCTCAACAAGGTCGACGACCCGAAACACGAATCCGCATTCGCGGATTTCGCCCAGCTCGGGTTTTCAAAAGTCATCTTCGTCTCCGCCGAACATGGACGCAACTTCGGTCGTCTCTGCGATGAAATTGATGCGGTGATCGCACCACTCGCCGAGGAATCGGAAGCCATGGCCGAGGTCGCCGAAAATGAAGGCATCAAAATCGCCATCGTCGGCAAACCAAACGCCGGGAAATCCTCACTCGCCAACGCCATCCTCAAGGACGAACGCACGATCGTTTCCGACATCGCCGGCACCACGCGCGACGCGATCGATCTGCCCTGCTCGTTCCAAGGAGAAAATTTCACGCTCATCGATACCGCCGGACTCCGCCCACGCGGCAAACGCGACAACTCAGTCGAAGTCTTTTCCGCGATGCGCACCGAAAAGGCCATTCGCCGCGCCGACCTCTGCGTGCTGGTCGTCGATGTCGCAGCAGGCATCTCTGCTCAAGATCGCAAGATCGCCCAAACGATCATCGATGAGAAAAAACCCTGCCTCATCGTCCTCAACAAATTCGACCTCTACCACCCCGGCGCCAAACAATCCGCTCGCCTCGAAGAAGCGACCGCCCACGCCCGCCGCGAATTGTTTTTCCTCCACTTTGCACCCCTCGTCGCCTGCTCGGCAAAAACCGGCGGCTCAGTGGAAAAAGTCCTCAAAGAGGCCCTCAAAATCCGCAAGGGCTCGCAAAACATCCCCGGCACCGGCCAACTCAACCGCATTCTCCAAACCGCTTTCGACACCAACCCGCCCCCACTCGACAGCCGACTCAAACGCCGCCTCAAACTCTACTACGCCACCGCCGCCACCAACGAAAAATACAGCGTGATTCCCGTGCCGGTGATCGTACTCTTCGTCAACGACAAGCGCCTCATGGCCAGCAGCTACGAATCCTACCTCACCAACCAATACCGTGCCGCCCACCCGGCTCCCGGCATCCCGGTGATCTTCTCGGTGCGCTCACGCTCACGCCGCGAATGGGAACCTCGCCAAAAGCCACAAGGGCACTGAATTTTTTTCACCACCATGAAACCCATCACCATCATCACCATCGCCTTGGCCACCACACTTGGCGTCGAAGCAAAGACATGGAGAAATGTGGAAGGCAAATCCATCGAAGGGGAATATGTGAGCCGCACCGACAAGGATGTCACCATCCGGCTCGCAACCAAAAAAACCACCACCATCGCGCTCGACAAACTGCACGAGGACGACCGCTTCTGGCTCGATAACAATCACCCGCCGAATGCCAAGCCCTCACAAAATCCCGCCGCCGTCTTCGATCAACTGACCTTTGGCGATAACCACAAGCAGGTGGAGGAAAAACTCAAGGCCAGCAAGTTCGCCAAACTCACCGTCGCCGAAACCTTCATCGGACGCTCAGGACTCAACGGGGTTTTCCGCACCACCGAAAAAATCGGCGGGCTCGACGCATCGCTCTATTTCGAGTGGAAAAACGAGGACAGCCTCGAGGAAGTGAACCTGCACACCGACCCACTGCCAATCACACAAGCCAAGCAGACACTCGTTCCTTGCTGGAAGGAGTTCGCGAAGTTGCTCAGCAACCTCTACGGCAAACCCGTGATCTCATCACCCGAACTCAACACCTCTTCGATACCCGACGGAGCGTATCAACCCACCCACCTCTGGAATCTCAGCCCTAAAGGCAGCGTCACGCTCGGCGCCTCACGCGAAGGTGACAAGCTTCTGATCGTCTGCCGCTTTTCAGAGAAAAAAACCAATCCGGTCGCGCTCCCCGAATAAGCAAACACCATGCCGGGAAAATCCGAACTCCTGAACTTGCAGTTCATCGAAGCGCGACACTCGCTGGTCGAACTCGCGGCGTTTCTCGATCGCTTCGACCGGCATGAAGGCCCATCCGACTTTCGCCTCGAAGCGCTGAAAAACGCGCTGCCCATTCTGCTGGAAAATCATCCGGATCGTGCCCGCAAAATTCTCGAGTCGCTCTCGGATTCCTCCAGCGAACCGATCCCACACGCCATCACCCAAGGTGCCGCCGGCGCACCCAGGCCAGACCTCTGATTTCCCCCGCGATGAAATACATCGAACCCCACGCGCACATGGTCAGCCGCACGACGGATGACTATGAAAAGCTCGCACTCGCCGGCTGTCAGGCGGTTTGCGAGCCGGCATTCTGGGCCGGCTTCGATCGCTCATCCGCTCAAGGGTTCCACGATTATTTCCGCCAACTCACCGAGTATGAACCCCAACGCGCGGCAAAGTTCGGCATCAAACATTTCTCGTGGCTCTGCATCAACCCGAAGGAAGCCGACGACCCGGGCTTCGCTCGCGAAGTGATGTCGCTCATCCCGGAGTTTCTCAAAGCACCAAATGTCCTCGGCATCGGCGAAATCGGTCTCAACAAAAACACGCGCAACGAACTCACCATCTTCGAAGAACATGTGCAGCTCGCGCTCGATCACAAGCTTCCGGTCCTGATCCACACTCCCCATCTCGAGGATAAACTCAAGGGCACTCGGCTCATCCTCGATTCGCTCGCAAACTTTTCCCAACTCAACCGCTCGCAAGTGATCATCGATCATGTCGAGGAACACACCGTCACACAGGTGCTCGACGCCGGCTACTGGGCGGGCATGACGCTTTACCCACACAGCAAGTGCTCGCTCGACCGCGCCATCGACATTCTCGAAGTGCACGGACCCGATCGCCTTTGGATGAATTCCGCCTGCGATTGGGGCATCTCGGATCCACTCGCCGTGCCAAAGTGCGCCCTGCGCATGAAGGCCCGCGGCCATGACCCCGCAGCGATCGAAAGGGTCATCCACCAAAACCCCGTCGACTTCCTCAGCCAGTCGCCGAGATTCGTGATCTAACAGAATCGTCTTTTGAAATTCCACCGCACCCATCTCGCATACTGCACCAACATCCACCCGGCCGGAAACTGGGAGGAAACACGCCACAGCCTCCAAACCCACACGCTTGGCGTCCGCGACCTGCTGAAAAAACAAGGCATGCTCGCCACCAACGAAGCCTTCGCGATCGGGCTTCGACTGTCAGCCCACGCGGCTAGCGAGCTGCTGCAGGGCGACCAACTCGCACGCTTTCGCGATTGGCTCGCCGAGACAAACACCTATGTGTTCACGATCAACGGATTCCCCTACGCAAACTTCCACGGCACCCGTGTGAAGGAACAAGTCTTCGCACCGGATTGGACACATCAAGACCGCGTCGAATACACCAAAAACCTTTTCGAAATCCTTGCCGCCATCGCTCCTGCAAACAGCGGCGCATCCGTCTCGACCCTGCCCGGGTCCCACAAGTTGTTTGAAGCGGACGAATCAAACATTCGGAAAAACCTGATCAACCTTGCCGATTGGCTCGATGATCTCTCCGCCCGCTCAGGCAAGGACCTGCACCTCGGACTCGAACCGGAACCACTCGGCCACATCGAAAACACCAAGGAATCACTGGCATTTTTCGATCGCCTCACAAATGAGGCAAGTCACCCGACATCGTTGCTCAATCGCATCGGCATCAACTACGACTGCTGCCACTTCGCCCTGCAGTTCGAGGACGCGAAACATTCACTCGACTTACTCACCCACGCCGGCATCCGCATATCAAAAGTTCACCTTTCAAACGCCCTCACACTCGATCCGCAAAATCCGGCAACCATCGCGGCGATCGCGGGCTTCGATGAGCCGGTGTACTCGCATCAGGTCATTCATCAAAATGCATCCGGCACATTGAGCCGCTTCATGGACCTTCCCGATTTCCTCCGCGCCACACCATCCAGCCTGACCGGAGAAGCACGCGTGCATTTCCACATCCCACTCGATGCGAAGCCATCGACGCCGCTCGGCTCGACCAGCGATCATGTCATCGACACGCTGTCATGGCTGGGCTCCCACCCCGATGCCTGCACGCACCTCGAGATCGAGACCTACACCTGGGGCGTGCTACCAAACGAGCTTCGCCGACCGGTCGAGGAACAAATTGCCGGCGAATACCGCTGGGTGCTCGCGCAAAAAATGTAGCGCATTGCCAAGCGGCCGCCGCTCGTGTTGGATCGCGCCATGTCCGACATCAAAATCACCGTTCACACGACCGCCGGCGACATCGACGCCACGCTCTACGCGTCCAAGGCTCCTCTTACTTGCGCGAATTTCCTCAACCTCGCACGCCGCGGCTACTACAACAATGTGGCCTTCCACCGCGTGATCGAAGGCTTCATGCTGCAAGGTGGCGACCCAACGGAAACTGGCCGCGGCGGCCCGGGCTACAAGTTTGCCGACGAGTTCCACCCCGAACTTCGCCACCGCTCACCCGGCGTCTTCTCCATGGCCAACGCCGGCCCCGGCACCAACGGCTCGCAATTTTTCATCACGACCGTGCCCACCCCTTTTCTCGACAACCGCCACTCGGTCTTTGGCCAAGTCACCAACGGCCTAGACATCGTGGAAAAAATCACCGGCAAAAACAACACCGGCGAGCGCGGCTGCAAATACAACGGTGTCGGCGACAAGATCACCTCGATCACCATTCACGACGACACGACCGCACTCTTCGAGTCTCAAAAAGACAACGTCGAACACTGGAACTCGATCCTCGATCGCTGAGTTTTTAACTCAGCGCCGACCGCGTCTCCGGCCTTGGCCGGAACGACCCCCACCCGCCGACTGTTTAGCGGCCGATGGCCTCGCACCATTCGCCGACTTGCCGCGTGCATGACGCTCGGCGAGAGATTCGTTGTGCCAGTCATGGCCTTCCCACTTGGGAATGGCCATGCGGATGGTCTTCTCAATCTCGCGCAAAAATTCCAACTCCTCCTCCGAGCAAAAGGAAACCGCCCGGCCATCGGCACCCGCACGCGCGGTCCGGCCGATCCGGTGGACATACGACTCGGGCTCGTTGGGCAAATCGAAATTCACCACAAGGCCGACCTCTTTCACATCGACCCCGCGAGCCGCAACATCGGTCGCCACCAAAATCGGCGTGAGCCCTTTCTTGAAGCGTTCCAACGCCTTCTCCCGCTGTGATTGCGACTTGTCGCCGTGAATCGCTTCCGACGGATAACCCGCCGCATTCAAGCTCTTCGCAAGCTTGTTCGCGCCATGCTTAGTGCGGCTGAAAACAATCGTGAGCTTCTGCTGCTTCGCCTCGAACTGCTCGCGCAACAATTGCTCAAGCAGCGGCCGCTTGTTCTCACGGTTCAAGAAACAGATCCGTTGCTCGATCTTCTCGGCAGTCGTGGTTTCCGGTGTGATGCTCACCCGCGCTGGGTCCTTCAAAATCGTTTGCGCGAGCTCAACAATGTTCGGCGCCAGCGTGGCTGAGAAAAACAAGGACTGCCTCCGCGATGGCAGGAGCGAGATGATGCGCTTCACATCACGCAAAAATCCCATGTCCAACATACGATCAACCTCATCGAGCACGAAAAACTCGACCTGCGACAGATCGACATGACGCTGATCGATCAAATCCAGCAAACGCCCGGGCGTCGCCACCAAGACATCGACGCCATTGCGCATGGCATTGATCTGCTGCACTGATCCGACACCACCATAGATCAAAGTCTGGCGAAATTTGATCAACTTTCCATAAGTCGCAAAGCTCTTGCCGACCTGCCCCGCAAGCTCGCGCGTCGGCGCCAACACCAAGGCACGACATGCCTTCGGTCGCACAGTTTTGCGTCGATCATGGAGTTGCTGCAAAATCGGCAACGCGAAACTCGCGGTCTTGCCAGTGCCGGTCTGCGCACAACCGAGCAAGTCTTTGCCTTGCAACAAAATCGGAATCGCCTGCGCCTGGATCGGCGATGGCTCTTCATACCCGAGCTCTTTCAACACTTGCTGCAACGGCGCCGCCAACGGCAGCGCATCAAATCGATTGGTCTTCATTTCTTGATAGGGTCCGCACCCACCGGATCTCGGCGTCGGACAGGTCGATGAGCATGTTCAGTGAAACCTCAGGCCAACTCTCATCGATCAAGAAGGGAAAAAGGAGCCCGGCCATCGGATGAAATCACATGGAATCCACCGGCAAGGCAGGCCCAGAGGTCATGTGGATCCACCCGATTTGCAAGACGATTCGCGGGAAATCACTGATCCATCGCCCCTGCAAACCTCGAATCAGCTTATTACGACTTGATCCGACGCCGGGAAAAATCAAAATCACCCGAGCATGTCCGCCGCTTTCCAACACACCCTCGCCGGCCCCGCCACTCTCGAAGGAACCTCACTCCACACCGGACAAAAGGTCACCCTTACCCTCAAACCCGCACCCGAAGGCCATGGCTTCAAATTTCGCCGCATCGACCTGCCCGACCAACCCTTCATCAATGCCGATGTCGACAAGGTCCAAACGGTCGAGCGCGCGACCACGCTCGCCGAAGGCTCGGTCAAGGTGCACACGGTCGAGCATGTGATCTCCGCCCTCACCGGCATGGGCGTCGACAACGCGCTGATCGAAATGGACGCGAACGAACCGCCGATCGGCGACGGATCATCACGACCATTCGTCGAAATGATTCGCAAGGCAGGCATCGTCGCACAACCATCGCCGCGCCGCGTTTGGGAAATCCGCGAAACAATCCACCAAGAGACCGCCGATGGCACGCTGATCACGATCGTCCCCTGCAAGACCTTCAAAATTTCCGTCACCAATGTCGGACCCGACGGACGCTTCACGCAATATTTCTCCAGCGAAATCACTCCCGAAAAGTACGAGAAGGAAATCGCTCCGGCGCGCACCTTTGTTTATTACGAAGATGTCAAACCGCTCTTGGAAAAAGGCCTCATCAAGGGTGGCTCGCTCGAAAGCGCGGTGGTCATCCGCGGCGATGAAATCATGTCGAAGGAGCCCATGCGCTTCAACAATGAGTTCGCACGCCACAAGGCCCTCGACATCATCGGCGATCTGATGCTCTCCGGCGTCCGCATCCACGGTCATGTCATCGCAGTGAAACCCGGCCACGGTCCGAACACCAAAATGGCCGCCACACTCAAGGCCGAGTACCAACGCATGCGCTCGATGGTCCCCGCCGCCGTCAGCATCCCCGATGGCGAAAGCGTGCTCGACATTCAAGAGGTGCTCAAAATTCTTCCTCACCGTTACCCGTTCCTCATGGTCGACCGCATCGTCGATTGCCTCGGCGAGAACAAGTGCACTGGTTTGAAAAATGTGACGATGAACGAGCCGTACTTCCCCGGCCACTTCCCCGGCCATCCAATCATGCCCGGCGTGCTCCAACTCGAAGCGATGGCGCAGGTCTCCTCGGTACTCATGCTTCGCAAACCGGAAAATGTCGGCAAAATTGGCTATTTCATGAGCGCCGACAATGTGAAGTGGCGCCGCCCGGTGCTCCCCGGCGACACGCTGCTGATCGAAACCGAAATCATCAAGATCCGCGGCTCAATCGGCCAAACCCGCTGCCGCTGCCTCGTCAACAACGAGGTGGTGTCCGAAGCGGAATTGAAGTTCGCGCTGATGGATCGCTGATCAAAAAAAAATCCCGCTCAAATCTCCGAGCGCGAAATCATCAGCAAGCGCAAGCCATTGAGGCACACCAACACGGTGCTGCCCTCATGCCCCACCACACCAATCGGCAAGGGCAAGCCCCAGCCAAGCGCGGCTAGAATGAGCAGCACAATCACGCCACCGGAAAAACACAGGTTCTGCAATAGGACCCGTTTGGCCCGGCGCGCGTGATTCAACAGCAGCGGAATGTTTTCCAATCGGTCGCCCATTAGCACGATGTCCGCCGTTTCCATCGCGACATCAGTTCCAGCCGCACCCATCGCCACACCAATGTCCGCCATCGCCAAGGCCGGCGCATCATTGACCCCATCGCCGACCATCATCACCCGACCTTCCTGACGCAGCTGCCGTATGAGCTTGAGCTTGTCCTCCGGCAAAAGACCGGCATGCAGCTCATCCACATGAGCCTCGCGCGCAATCGCTTCGGCAACAGGTTGCTGATCCCCCGTCAGCATCACCACGCGACGCACGCCAAGTTTGTGCAAATCATCCGTCAATGTCCGCGCCTCGGCCCGAATGGTATCGGCCATGACCATCACCGCCTTCGCAACCACGCGGTCGCCCTCACGCAACCCCATCCACACGCAGGTCTTGCCCATCTGCTGCAATGGCCGCGAGAGATTTTCTATTGCTTCAAATCCACTCACCTCCAACTCACGAAACAAACGCTCACTGCCGACGATCACCCGCAAACCATCAACATTTCCTTCCGCGCCCTTGCCGGGGGTGGCTTGGAAATCCGTCACCTCGGGCGAAGCAATACCACAATCCAGCGCACCCTTCACGATGGCATGCGCCAAGGGATGCTCGGACTTCGCTTCAAGCGCCGCAGCCAAACGCAACAAGCCGACAACATCCGCCGGCAAACTCGCACCCAAGACATGCACACCATCACCAGTAACAATCTCCGTCAGCGACGGCTTGCCCACGGTCAGCGTTCCGGTCTTGTCGACAGCGACAATGTCGATCAAGGCCGCACGCTCAAGATGCGATCCACCCTTGATCAAAATCCCCCTCCTCGCCGCACCACCAATCGCCGACAACACAGTCGCCGGCGTACTGATGACCAAGGCGCACGGCGAGGCCACCACCATCAGCGTCATCGCACGGTAAAACGCAGTGGAAAAGTTTTCTCCCATCGCCAAAAACGGAATGAGGAAAACAGCGATCGTGAATGCGATCACGCCCATCGCATAATACTGCTCCGCACGCTCAAGAAACCTTTGCGTGCCGGACTTTTCCGCCTGCGCTTCCGCCACGAGCTTGACCATTCGCGCAAGCGCGGAGTCCTCCGGCCGCTTGGTCACCCGCAATTCAATGCCACCACTTTGATTGAGCGTCCCTGCAAACAGCAAGCTGCCAACGGTCTTTGAAACCGGCATCGACTCACCGGTCAGCGAGGATTCGTTGACATGCGTGGAGCCCTCGCTCAGCACGCCATCCACCGAAATCTGCTCACCGGGTTTCACCACCACAATTTCATCCACCTCGACCTGCTCGACCGGCACCCGCACCACTGCCCCATCGCGTTTGACCATCGCCTCAGTCGGACGCAGCGTGAGCAAGGCCTCAATCGCCCGCCGCGTGCGATCCATCGCATGACGCTGCAGGACATTGGAAAAGCTGAACAAAAACAGCAGCAATGCCCCCTCGAAAGGCGCACCAATCAAGACCGCACCCAAGGCCGCGAGCACCATCAGCACATCAACATCAAGCACCCACTCGCGCAGCGACGCGATCGCCGACCTCACCCCTTGCTGACCCGCAAAAACATAGGCCCCAACATAAAGCCCATGTGACAAAGGCTCGCTCACCCACCGACCGATCACCCACGCGGCGATCAAAAACACAAAACCCAATGCGCAGGAAATTTCTTCGTTCAAATCGCCACTTCGAACCTTTTCCCACAGCGAACGCTTCTCCATCAAACTCGCCTGCAATGGCTGGATGTCGGCACCCGCATGTTTGAGGTCGGCGATGATCGCTTCCTCGGACTTGATCTGTGTGTCAAAAGTGACCGACAACACCTTGCCAATGAAAGTCGCCGTCGCACGCCTCACCCCGAGAATGTCTGTTACTCTCTTCTCAAGCTTCTGCGCAACTGCCTCGCTCGCATCGCTCTCGATGCGAAAGGTGCTCCTGCGGATCGCCGAAGCAAGTTGCTCGCGGTGCTCGTCGACGATTTGGCGAAGCTCTCCCTCGCTCAACAAGCGCGGATCATAATCAATGTGCAAGCCATTGCCGGATGCGTCCTTCTCGACCCTTAGAATTCCGCTATGATCGGTCAGCTTATGGTCAGACATTTCGCCGAAACCGGAATTTTTTGGGACATTTTGCATGATGAAATGATGACATAGTTTCCACTCAGGGAAACTACATCATCATTTCAAACTCTCTTGCAAATGCCAGCCGCAAGTTGATGGAAGGCTCCCGAAACCGCATTCGCGGAAGGCTCCATCAGAGCAACCGGCGCTCCCGCATCGGCCCGCTCACGCGTCACCACATCGATCGGAATTCGCCCAAGCAATGGCACATTCATGTCCTCGGCCTCGCGCACGCCACCACCTTCACCAAAAAGATAGTAACGCTTGCCGGCATCGCACTCGAACCATGCCATGTTTTCCACCAAACCCAGTATCGGCACATTCACCTTCGCAAACATCGACACGGCCTTTCGCGCATCGATCAAGGCAACCTCCTGCGGCGTCGTCACAATCAACGCACCATCGACCGTCACGGTCTGAACAATCGTCAACTGGATGTCACCCGTGCCCGGCGGCATGTCGAGCACGAGATAATCCAAATCATCCCAAGCGACCTGACGCAAAAATTGCTGGGTATAACGCGTCGCCATAGGCCCCCTCACGATCACCGGTGATCGGTCATCGAGCAGGAAACCCATCGACATGAGCTGAATGCCATGCGCTTCGAGCGGGATGATCTCATCACGCTCATTGGCCATCGGCCGATCATTGACCCCAAACATCTGAGCCACCGAGGGACCATATAGATCGCAATCGCAAAGCCCGACGCGCGCACCAGTCGCCGCCAAAGCCACCGCGAGATTTGCCGCGACGGTTGATTTCCCCACACCACCTTTGCCCGATGCGACCGCGATCACGCGCTTCACTCCGGGGATTGATGATTTTCCGACACCCGAGTCACCAGCCGCAGCGGGCGCGTCCTTGACATCAATGTCTACCTTCACGCTGCCAATCTCTGGCACCGCGTCCAACGCGGCATGGCAGTCCTTGAAAATTTGCTCCGGCACTTTGGGGTCGCGGGTGGTAACCTCGATCTTCACCAGCGTCACGCCATCCTCCACACGCACATCCTTGACCAACCCAAATGACACGATATCGCGGGAAAACCCGGGATATCGCACCTGCCGCAAAATTTCTCGAATGGAATCGGAATTCATAAACGCCGACAGTTTCGCCCGACCACGCCCGTGTGCAAGCACTACTCGCAATGAGACCAGCCACGACAGCGCGAAAATTGCAAATCATCAGCCAATCACGCGAGCGGGCGGTTGACTCGACTGCTCGGATCGTCAGATACTCCTGCGCACTTCAATTTCTCACATCCATGGAAAATGTCATCATCATCGGCACCGGTTGCGCCGGCTACACCGCAGCGATCTACACCGCTCGCGCCAACCTCAGCCCCCTCCTCCTTTCCGGCACCCAACCGGGCGGACAACTGACGACCACCACCGAAGTGGAAAATTTCCCCGGTCATCCCGAAGGCATCATGGGCCCGGACTTGATGATGAAAATGCAGGCCCAAGCTGAGAAATTCGGTGCCCGCATCGCCTATGCCAGCGTTGAGTCGGTCGAGCGCCGTAGCGATGGCTCATTCCTTCTCAAGGCCGGCGCGGAATCCTTCGATGCCAAAACCCTGATCGTCGCCACCGGCGCCGCACCACGCCATCTTGGCCTGCCCGGCGAACAGAAACTCATCGGCCACGGCCTCACCTCATGCGCCACCTGCGACGGCGCATTCTATCGCGATGTGCCGGTCTGCGTGATCGGCGGTGGCGACAGCGCCTGCGAGGAAGCCGACTTCCTCACACGCTTTGCCAGCAGAGTTTTTCTCATCCACCGCCGCGACGAACTGCGCGCCTCAAAAATCATGGCCGACCGCGTTCTCGCCAACCCAAAAATCGAGCCGGTCTGGAACTCAACCGTCAGCGAATACCTCACCGACGAAAAAGGCGAAATGCGCGCGGTGACTTTGCAAAACCTCGTCAGCGGAGAAAAATCAGAACTCGCCGTCGCCTGCGTGTTCGTGGCCATCGGCCATGTCCCCAACAGCGCGTTTCTCGGCGACCTGGTCGACAAGGACGAAAACGGTTACATCATCCAAACCCCCGGCCGGACTTCCACCAAGACCCCGGGCCTCTTCGCCGCGGGCGACGTTGCCGACCACTACTACCGCCAAGCCATCACCGCCGCCGGCCAAGGCTGCGCCGCCGCCCTCGAAGCGGAACGCCACCTCAGCGGGCATTGATGTCAGCGGGCATTGGTCAATAGTCATTGGGGAAGAGGAAGAAACCGATTCTTCATTCTCCCCAATAACAAAAAACCTCTAACTCTTCACTTCCCTCGGCGCTTGCGCACACCTTCGGCCAGCACCTCGAGCGTCTCGACGGTTTCATCCCAGCCAAGGCAGGCGTCGGTGATCGACTGACCCCGCTTCAGCGCGGACAAATCCTTGGTGAGTTTCTGAGCTCCCTCGACCAAGTTCGACTCAATCATCAACGAAGTGATTTCGCGGCAACCTTCCGCCACCTGATTCGCAATGCTGCGGGCGACCATTGGCTGATTGCGGAAGTCCTTGAGTGAATTGCCATGCGAGCAGTCGATCATGATCGATTCATTCATGCTCTGCTCACGCAGCATCGTCACAGCCTCATCGATGAAGGGTTTTTCATAGTTCGGGCCGGTCTTGCCGCCGCGAAGGATCAGATGGCAGGAGTTGTTTCCGGTTGTCGAAACGATCGCCGAAACCCCCTGCTTGGTCACCGAGAGAAAATGATGCGGGCGCGATGCCGATTGGATCGCGTCGATAGCGATTTGCACCGAGCCACCCGTGCCGTTCTTGAAGCCCACCGGCATCGAAAGCCCGGAAGCCAATTCACGATGAATCTGCGACTCGGTCGTGCGGGCACCAATCGCACCCCACGCAATGAGGTCAGCGATGTACTGCGGTGAAATCGTATCGAGAAACTCGGTCCCCGCCGGCACACCCATGTTGGCAAGATCGAGCAGCAAACCACGAGCGACGCGCAGACCTTGGTTGATGTCGAACGAGTCATCGAGCCGCGGATCATTGATCAAGCCCTTCCAACCAACCGTTGTGCGCGGCTTCTCGAAATAGACGCGCATCATCACGAACAAATCCTTTTCAAATCGCTTGGCCTCCTTGCGGATTTTTTCCCCGTACTCGAGCGCCGCCTCGGGGTCATGAATCGAACATGGCCCGACAATCGCCAGCAGGCGATCGTCCTCACGCTGAATGATGGCATCGGCCTGAGCCCTCGCGCCCGCCACCAACTCGGAGGCCTTCTCGCCCAGCGGCAAATAATAAGCCAACACCGCTGGCGAAATGAGAGGATTCAGGCCGGTGATCCGGAGGTCGTCAGTACGATGATGCGTCACGCCCCAATCGTTGACCCCTGGCCGCGTTTTAATCAAGAGTCAAGTTCCCTTCAGCGACAGTTCAGGCGGTCCCGCCCGGGGAAAATGTATCGGCCGCAAGCTCCTTGATCAGTCCGCGCAAGCCCGCATGACACCCACTCAGATCCGGGTCGGCCGCAAGCACCTCGGCCGCGAGTTTGCCCGCCTCCCTCACCAAAGACGGATCGGCAAGAAATTCGACAAATTTCAGCTCCGCAAGGCCGCTTTGCGAAGTCCCCAGCACATCACCCGGCCCGCGCAGACGCAGGTCGGCCTCGGCAATTTCAAACCCATCGCCGGTGCCTTCCAAAACCTTGAGCTTTTCCATGCCCTCAGGATTTTTTCCATCGCTCAACAAGATGCAGTAACCCTTGTTGCCACCGCGGCCGATCCTTCCCCGCAACTGGTGCAACTGCGCCATGCCGAAGCGATCGGCATGATGCACCACCATCAGCGAGGCATTCGGAACATCGACGCCGACCTCGATCACCGATGTCGCCACCAAAACCCCGATACGCCCATCGCGAAAATCTTGCATCACCCGCTCCTTTTCATCCGGCTTCAACTTGCCATGGATCAAGCCAACCTCGTGCCCAGATAAGCGCTTCTTCCATTTGGCATGCGCCTCCACCGCCGACTCGACCTTAAGCCCCTCGCTTTCCTCCACCAGAGGATACACCAGATAAGCCTGACGCCCCTCTGCGAGCTTGCCCTTCACAAATGCGGTGACATCCGACTGCTTGGCGCAAACGCGAACCGCAGTGACCACCTCTCCGCGCCCGGGCGGTTTTTCATCCAAAACAGAAACATCAAGATCGCCATACAAGGTCATCGTCAGCGTGCGCGGAATCGGCGTCGCAGTCATCACCAACACATCCGGCGTTGTGCCCCTGCCGATCAATGCCGCGCGCTGACCCACCCCGAACTTGTGCTGCTCGTCGATTACCACCAATCCGAGATCCTCAAAATTTCCACCACCATGGATCAAGGCGTGCGTGCCAATAACCATCTGCGGATGCGAATCATCATCCGCATGGGTTCGCTCATCGCGCGACGCGGTGCGCAAGGCGATGCGAATCCCCAAAGGCTCAAGCCACTTGCGAAATGTCAAAAAGTGCTGCTCTGCAAGGATCTGCGTCGGAGCCATCAGCGCAGCCTGCGAGCCAGAGTCGACCGCCATCAGCATCGCCGCCATCGCGACAAAAGTTTTTCCCGAGCCCACATCCCCTTGCATCAAGCGCGCCATCGGCCGTGGGGCGCGCATATCCTCAATGATCTCACGAATCGAACTCTTCTGCGCCTCTGTCAGATCAAAGGGCAGGCTCGCGTAAAATTTCTTCAGCAAGGTTGTTTTGCGTCCATGTGTGCGCCCCTCGAGCCGGTGATGATTCTTGCGCCGCCAAAGCACATTGAGCTGCACGGCAAAAAATTCCTCGAGCGCAAACCTGCGGCTCGCGGCCTTCGCGATTTCAAACGAATCAGGAAAATGCACCGCTCGCAGATCATCTACCCGCGCAATTCCACTGCCGACATCGATACCGGCATCCAGGCTCGTCGGCTCGACTAAGCCAAGCAACTCGTGCATGAGCTCACGCAAGCGGCGCTGCACAATGCCAGGAATGTTCCGATAAACCGGCACGATTCGGTCGAGATGAATGGACTCACCTTCAAGATCATCCTCACGCAAAATTTCAAACTCAGGATGATCGATAAAAAGACGCCCGTCGATTTCCTTCAATTTTCCATGCGCAACCACTTGCTGGCCCGCCGCAAGGACCTTGTTCATGAAAGGCATGTTGTACCAACGGCAGGTGACCCGCGCGGAACCAAAGAGACCGCCATTCGCATCGACCAACACCGCCTCGAAAAGCCCTTTGCCCTGACCAAAACGCCGCTGCGTGGTATCGACGACCTCCGCACGAAAACAAATTGAACCAAGACTGGCAGAGTTCACCGCAAAGCCCAACTGCCGCCGGTCCTCATGTCGCTTGGGGAAATGGCCGAGCAAATCCGCGACGGTCGAGTAACCGGCCGAGCGCAAGGACTCAAGCTCACGGCTCACCAAGAGGCCGACTTGGGCCAAATCATCTGGGGCGGATATCACGGCATCAATGACAGGAATGCTTTCTATCAAGCCTCCCCGATCGCCGCAAGCTTCCTCAGGTAACTGAAACTGTAGATCCCGGAAGAATGGCCATCCGCCCAGAACAACTGCAGCGCATAACCACCCACCTGCTCGAAGCGCGACAACTCGAACGCGCGCGGCCCGTGCTCCACCAATGGCCTCACCACCCGCCCCAAGGCATCCGGCTCACCCTGACATGCCGCACAGGGGCAGGCACGCCGCAGCATGGCCAACGGCAAATACGCTTCGAATGAATCACCAAACAAGCAGGCAAACTCGTCCCCAATGATGGCCACATGTTGCAAAATTTCTGTCATAATTTTTTGGCTCTCAACCAAGCTCGCCTTCTACCCTCCGGCTCCGGTGACCAAAGATCAAGGATCCAACCCGCACATGGGTCGCACCCTCTTCAATCGCCACTTCGTAATCCCCACTCATTCCCATGCTCAACTGGGGAAATTGACGACCCGAAATCGTCTGAAGCTCATCACGCAACTCGCGCAAAGCAACAAACCACGCCCGTGCCGACTCCGGATCAGGCTCAGCTGGTGGAATACACATCAGCCCACAGATCCGCAGATGCTCCAACGCACACAGTTTCCCAATCTCCTGTCGCAGCACCGCCGGCTCAAATCCACCCTTGCTCGCCTCACCACCGACATTGACCTGCAGGAAAATTTCCGCCGCATGACCCAACTCGCCAGCAATGCCATTCACATACTCGGCCAACCGCAGCGAATCGATGGCATGAATGACAGCAAACTTCTGCAAAATTTTCCGCACCTTGTTGCGCTGGACGCCGCCAATGAAATGCCAAGTCAAAGAAGCAGGCAGCGCGTCGATCTTCGGCTCCGCCTCCTGCAGACGACTCTCTCCAAAAACCTGCTGACCCGCCTTCACTGCCTCGGCAACGTCGCTTGCCGGAAAAGTTTTCGACACGGCCACCAACTCGACATCGTCGGGCTCGCGGCCAGCACGGCGACAGGCAGCTTCCATGCGCCGCCTTACCTCCGCCAAATTCGTCGCAATGCCCTCCATCAATGCAGGTAAAAAATGCGATCTCACTCGATCAAACCCGCCACTCGCGCGCTTTCCGATAGCTCAACCAAATCGCGCATCACCGCAATCGACTCACGCTTGATCGGGTCCAGCCCGGTCGGCCACTTCGGCGAATCATCGAGATCCTCCGTTTCGTCCTTGGCCCGGCGCATAAACGAAGCGCTCTCATCAGAAGGATCGTAGGACATGAGTTTTTTCCCTTCCTTAATGTCATCGAGGGTGAGTTTGAAGAACTTGAAGCGCTGCTTGTCCTCTTGCGCGACTTTCGCGAAACGCTCGCGGCGCTCGGCATTTCGTTCCTTCTGGCGCGCGTCCGAGTCGGCGAGCTCCTTTTCACGCTCGGCCTTGTTGAGTGAGAGCGTGTTCGCATTGATGCGCTCGGTGGTTCTGCGCACATCATCACGCACATACTCAAAGTCCCTACAGGCATCGATGCGCTTAAGACTCAGTCCCTTGAGCTTAGGAATGAAAAGTGTCTCGGCATCCAGCGGCTTGAAATCATCCGCACGGCGAATGAGGTCGTGCTCCAATGGATGTTCCAGGAAGGATTCGCCAATCTCGAGTCCGTCCATGATGCTAGGGATCACAACATCCGATGCCACTCCATCCATCTGCGTCGATGAGCCTGATGGGCGATAGAATTTCTGAATCGTGACCTTGAGGAATCCGGCACCATTGCGGTTTGAAAAAAGTGGCAGCATGCGACCGATGTCCATCGGCTGCTGCACGGTGCCCTTACCAAATGTCGAGGCCTCACCCACCACCACAGCACGGTTGAAGTCCTGCAAGGCACCCGCAAGAATCTCGCTTGCGGAGGCGCTGCTGCGATCCGTCAGCACCACCATCGGCCCAGTGTAGATCGGCTTGCCGTTCTCGGAATTCTTTACCTGCACGCGGCCAAGGGTGTCCTTGACCTGCACCACCGGCCCCTGCTCCATGAAAAATCCCGTCATGCGACGGACCTCATCGAGCGAACCACCACCATTGTTGCGAAGATCAAGAATCAGCCCGTCAATTTTTTCCTCCATCAAGCGCTTGAGTAGCTTCTCAACATCATCGGCGCAGCTTACCTCGCCATTGTCGAAATCCGCGTAAAACGAAGGTAGCGTAATGACACCCAGCCTCTTCGACTGGTTTTTATCATTCTTGATTTCGATTAGCTCTCCGCCCGCTTGCTCGTCCTTCATCTCGACCTTGCCACGCTTGATCACGACAATGCGGGTCACGCCTAGCGGGCCCGATGCCGACTCAACCTTGAGCGCCACCGAGGTTCCCTCTTTGCCGCGGATCAGATCCACCACCTTGTCGATCTTCATGAACATGATGTCTACCATGTCCGCCGGCTTGTCGGTGTTGAGCGCATTCACGCCAACCACCCGATCGTTGAGCTTGAGGCTGCCCTCGCGATCAGCGGGGCCACCGACCACGATGCCCATGATCTTGGTGGCGCCATCTTCCTCACCCTGGAGCAAAGCACCGATGCCGACGAGCTCATTCTTCATGCTGTCCTTGAAGCGGCTCATTTCGCGGGCGCTCATGTAATCGGTGTGCGGGTCGTAAGCTCTCGCCACGGCGCTGAGGAAATAATTGGCGACCTCCTCGTTATCAACATCCTCGACGCTGGCGAGGAAGCGTTTGTAACGCAGCGAAACTTTCTCCTTCGGACTGCGATCATCACTGCCGGGGTCTGCCTTGCCCTGCTCCTTGGCCATCTTTGCCAACATTTCACGACGCAGAACCTCGCCCAAAACCGCCTCCTTGATCTGCAGGCGCCACAACTCTGCCGCATCCTTTTCATTCTTTGGCCATGCCGCATCCTTGCGACTCATCATGACCTTGTCCTCGGAATTGAAATCAAAGTCATTCCCGTTCAGCAGCTTCTCAGTCTGCTCCACGCGCGCGCGAACACGCTCCTTGAAGATGTCATAAATCGTGGTCGCAGCCTCCATGCTCTTGCCTTGCAAAATCAAGCTGTGCATCTCGCTGCCGTAGGCGTCGTTGAAACGGTCCACATCTTCCTGCGTGAAATACAGCCGCTGGAAATCCAAATCCTTCAAATAGTCATCAAGGAAACGCCGGCCCATAGCTTCGTCAAATGGCAGTCGTGCGAAGTGGCTGTTTTGCAGCATGATCGACATCTGGCGGCCGACCTCGTTGAAGTCCGCCTGCTGGCCTTTGAGGGGAACAAACGATGCCAATGCCGCTGCCGCGAGGAGAGTATTGCGAAGCCAATGAAATGTCATGCGATTCGGGGGAATGAAAGGTGCCGGTTGGCGGGTTTTAACTTGCCATCGCTTTTGCGCTTGTCGATTTCCAAAATACCATTTGCATCAACGCGGACCTCTTTTTTCGAGCAACCAGCGTTGAAAATGATCTTCCTTGGCCTGCTGCTCCAAGGCCTTCCGCCCCTCGGGGTCCATGCCAGGCATGAACTGATCGGCGTCCGCAGGCCGACGTCCCAACTCAACACGCAAGTCCTCAAGCGCCCCATCCCGCAAAACCCTCAACATCACCCGGGAACCGGGCTTACGCTTGCGAATTTGCTCACTGAATGGCTTCGATGCCTCCTGCTGCCATTTTTGGCCATCCAACTCGACAATCGCGTCGCCAGCCTTCAACCCGCACTTCGCCGCGGCGGAATCCGCCACCACCTCGATCACCATCACCGCCCAGCGATCGGGCTTGTTTCCCGGCATTCGCACCATCCGGTCTTTCATGCGCACGCCGAGATAGCCATCGCCTTCCTTGGCGAAATCATCCTCCGCAAGTTGACGCAACACTTGCATGCAACGCTCGCGCACCTCAGGGCTTGGACTGCCAGCATCCGACGAAAGGCGCAGCAATTCCGCCACCGCCGCCTTGGGGTTCTTCCTCGCCCACGACAATACATCGGACTCCGCCGACTCACGCGCCTTGAAATCCTCGGACTCCAAGGCTTTCAAAAAACTTTTCGGTATCGCCTGCGCGCAAAGCGCGCTCGTCATCGTCACGAAGAGCAAGAGGCATTTGAAAAACGACATCGTAAGGAGACTGTTTCAATCACTTGAAAAATCACCGGCGATGCTTCGTGCTGATCGCCACCGACGCCACTCTTTCAAGGGCATCGGGAAACACCGCAGATCAGCGACCAAAGGCGTTTTTCTGCGGTATCTCGATGGTGTCATCGGCCTCCAGCAGAACATTCATGGCCTCGCCCTTGGTGAGGTCATATTCGGTCTGCGTGCCAGCACGATACAGCTTCACGCGGTACATGCTGCCAAACTCCGTCGGGCCACCAGCATTCTGAATGGCCTGATACAAGGTAAGCCCCCTGTTGTAAGGGACAGGTCCGGTTTTTCGCACCTGGCCACCAATCGTCACCACCTTTTCCTCAATGCTCTTCGAACTGGAATCAATCACCTGAAAAGTCGGAGTGGTGTAAATTTCCGCCGCGCGGAATCGAGCTTCGAGAGCCGATGCCAGCTGCTCAGCTCGCAAACCCGCTGCCCGCACCTGACCGATGAAGGGAACATTGATCATGCCCGACTCAGAAACCGGATAAATCGCATCGATCCGGCCTTTTTCCTCACCTGGCACACCGCTCACCGATATCTGGATCGCTCGCCCGGCTTGGATCTGTGCGAATGCACCAGTGGCAAGGCATATCAGGGCGATAAACAAAGAAGCGATGGATTTGAATCTCATGGGCGTGTTGGTATGACGGGTTAGTATAGATCCGAATCGGACTTGCTATCCTTAGCGGCCGTGGCACTCGGTTTTGTCTTGGTGTCCGTTGATGCGGCAGTCGCTGTAACCGAGGATGTGGACATCACAGGCGGGCCTTGCGACTCCGATGGCGCGTAGTAGGTGTAATAGCTTGTGTAGTACTGATACTGACTGTCGCTGCGTACATCGACATTGTTGAGGACCACACCAAGGATGTTGCCACCAACATTCTCAATCGATTGCTTGACCCGAAGAAGCATGTTTCTTGGGAGCTTGCGGTGTTGAACGACGATGATGGTGAGGTCGACCTCACTGGCGATCACCGACGCGTCGCTCACGCCAAGAATCGGCGGACTGTCGACAAAGATCAGGTCGAAGCGCTGTTTCACATCCTGCATCAGCTCGGACATGCGGCGCGAGTTCAGAATACCTGCGGCATCGACAGGCAGAATGCCGGATGGCATGAAGTACAGGTTGTCGACCGGAGTCTGCAAAATCACATCCTCAAGCATCAGATCGGTGGTGAGGTAATTGGTAAGACCTACCGAGTTGTTGATGCCGAAATAGGTATGCAAACGCGGACGGCGAAGGTCGGCGTCGATCATGAGCGTGGTGTAACCGCCCTGCGCGCAAATGTAGGAAAGGTTCATCAGCGTCGTCGACTTGCCCTCGCCGGCGCCGCCGGAAACGACGGTGATCGCGTTGTCCTCGGGGTTCTTGCGGTTGAACTCAATGTTCGTTCGCAGAATCCGGTAGGCCTCGGCGTCGGGAGTCGATCCCCGCTGTCTGTGGAGTAGGGTGATGTCCTTAGGAATCACCGCCAGCACGGGTACTTGAAGGTACCTTTCCACATCTTCGAGCGTCTTCACCGAAGTATCGAGGTACTCAAGGAAGAAGGCAATGCCCACGCCGAAGATCAGTCCGACCACCGCGCCAAGCACGAGGTTCAAGGTGACATTCGGGCTGACCGGGCTTTCGGAAATGACCGGCGAATCGTGCACCAACACCGTCTCGGGCGGCATCTTGCTGGAAATTGTTTCACCCATCTGCTTGAGCTTCATCGTCTGCAGAAGTTCTTGGTCGGTTTCGAAATCACGCTTGGCATCGACATAGTCCTGAGCATCCAAGCCGCGCTTGATGGCCTCTTCGCGAGTCTCATCCTTCATGGCCTCGACACTCTTGAGGCGGTCGGCCGCAAGATCGAGCTGTGCGGTGAGGGTAGCACGAAGATTGACCACACCCTCGTCGAGCTGGCGCTTCATGTTTTGGATCTGGTCATTGGCGGCCAGCACAGTCGGGTGCTTCGCGCCAAGTCCATTGATGCGAAGACCGTCGAGTTGGCGTTTGCCCTCCAGATACTGCGGGTAAAGGTTGCGGATGATGTTGTCCGGCAAATCTAGGCCTGCCGCATAGACCATCAACTGATCACTGTCGTATTTCAGAAGGCTGCTGATCTGGCTCTCAAGCTTGCGCTTTTCCTGCTCAAGCATGTTGAAAGCCTCGAGCGCCGACCTTGCGCCTTGGTCCTCGTCCACGCCGGTCTGACCGTAAAACGAGTCGGTTCCCTTGTAGATGATCCCCTTGGTGCGCACGATCGTGGACAGCACTTTGCGGCGCTCCTCAACCTTGTCCTCTTGGTTTCTGACCGCCTTGTTGAGTTCCTGAAGGGCATTTTCCGCATCGCGGCTTTCCAACTCGGCCCGGTATTGTCGGTAGGATCGTGCCACTTCCTCGGCAACATCCCTCGCATCAACCTTGTTGGTGTGGCGCACGCGAATCGAAATCAGGTCGGTACCGCGAATGTTCTGGGTGTTGACGATACCCTTGAGGATGTTGAAAGCGGTTTCCTTGTCGACGCCCCAGCGGTTCACCAGCTCGAGGTTTTGCACCACCTTCTCAAGCGAATTGCGGCTCTTGATTTTCTCAAACTCGGTTCCGAAGAACTGCTCGGTCATCCGACCAGCTCCCGAAAGCTCGTTGAGCTGTGATCCCAGCGGCGAAATGCCTGCAGCACGCGGTTTGACCTCAATGGTCGTACCGCTTTCGTACTTTTTCGGCATCACATAAGTGATAACCGCGGCCGTCATGAAAACCAGCAGCAGGGAGAGAAGAATGATGCCGTAGCGGTTTTTGATGACCTGCCAGTAGTCCACCGCGTGGAGCATGGCTTCATTCTGTTGTACGGAGGTCGTGTTCATAGACTAGAGTTTCACGGTTTCGAAGCTTTTCAAAGGAAATGAAAACTCCCGCAACGATTCCATTGCGGGAGCTTACAACCTAGAAATCGGATTTCAAACGGGATAATCGAATGGTTTTGATTTGCAGTTGGCAATGGCTCAGAACTCGGCCGACAAACCGAGTGTAATGCGATTACGGACATACTCACGCTCGTCGCTGATATCGGTGAAGACTTGACTGTAGGTGTAGGACAGGTTGCAGAAAAGATAATCCGTCAGCTTATAGGAACACCCGATGTAGGCGTTGAGATTATTCTCATACTTGTCCGGTCCGTAGGTGTTGACATTGTTCACATCACGCCCATTCATGTAATTTGAGAAAATGAGGTCAGTTCCCGAGAACAGCGATACATCCTCAGACAAAGTATAGTTGGCATTAGCACCGATCCGCAAGGCGCGGCGATCTTCGTAATCGAGTGCCCCCAACACCGTATCATTGACTTCAGCACTGTAGCGGGTAAAAGCACCGAGTCTGAATTGCTCATTGATTTGTGATTGAAGAGCAATCTCCAAGTAGGGATTTGAGCTATCCCCTCCTTCATTGACATCGCGCAACTGCAAACCCGTCTTGAAGATGCCGACGGTATTGGGCGAAAATCGATGGTCGACGCCGATGATGAAGTATTGGTCGGTGGAATCAGACGCAACGCCCGATCCATTAGTCTGGGAATAACGATATTCAGGAGTGAGAACCGACTGCGGAGTCAACTGGTAACGAAACTGTTCATAACCTTCGATCGTGGTGCGGTCGTTGCTGTTTTCACCATCCGTATCGAAGCGATTTCCGCTGAAGCGGATACCCGTGTAGGTACCGAGCCTCTCAGTCCAGCGATAACCGATGGAATTGTCGGTCATCCAGCTGAAATATTCTTTGCCGCTACGGGTAGATGCAACGCCATAAGAGTATTCCGGTTCAAGCTCGTTGGCGACAAAGTTACGGCTCAAGAATCTCACCCGCTCACTGAAACGGTGGCTAACCGATGCATTGAGCCGAGACTGGCTGAAAGTATCGTCTGCAAGCGATTCAGGCGCGTCAAAATAGTAAATCAATCCGAACTTGCCGTAGACATCCCATGTGGTCTGCGGAGTAAGACTGGTGAAAGACACCCCAGCATTTGGGTTGAGGGCCAACGAAGAGTCCGATCCTGTGGATGTGGAGCTACCCGCACTCACATTGTCGTCATAAATGGCATTGGCGCCAAACAACCACTTGATGGGGAGAGACTCTTGGGCCTCCGTGCCGGTATAGTACAAACCATCGGCAGCGATGGCGTGATTGATGAGTACGACGAAAAATAGGAATGGAAACTTGCGCTTCATAATTTGCTTCGGGGGAAGGGTGAGAGAATTCTAACAAATCAAATTCAAATCAGAGTTAATTGGGATTGGTCGAGGTGACATCAGGTGGAATCACCGGCGGAAAAACAATCACGGAGCCACCACCACCACCACCCTCAAAGCCACCATCACCCTTGCCGCCGCCGCCAAAACCCCCATCACCGCTTGCACCATCTTGTGTGCCTTTATCAGATTCAAGAACATTACCGAGTGGGTCCTCTCCGGGGAAGTTGATCGGATTGGGCACCATAGCTGCTTGGGCATTGGATGCGGCAGTCTGGATGATCGCGGCAGCTTCTGGTGCGGCAGCAACGGCAGCTTGAGTGATGACCGCTGAACTTTCCGGCGCGGCAGTTACCGCCGCCTCAACGATGGGGCCCACGCTTTGTGGTGCTGCTTTAACCGCCGCCTCAACAATCAAAGCCGCACTCTGCGGGGCAGCCGTCACCGCGACACTGACAATGGCGGCTGCACTCTGCGGTGCGGCAGTCACGGCAGCCTCTACAATGAGGGCGACACTTTGTGGCGCCTCTCCCGCTGCTGCCTCAACAACAACGGGAACAAAGGCCGTGTTGGTCACAGCATTAACAGCCGCCGTCGTGATGGCGGGCGCACTGTCGGGCACAGCCTTGACAGCGCCTTCAACAATTGCGCTGACGATGGCTGCAGTTGTGGCTTTGGCGACAGCCGCTTCGGTAATGGTTGCAGCCGCTTGAGGAACCTCCTTAACCGCAACTTCGACAATGAGGGCAATGAAGGAAGTATCACCACCAAAAAACTGGCTCCCAACAACGGCCTCGATCGCCGCAACGACAATTGAAGCCGCCTGATCAGGATTTGCCCGAATCGCTTTGGAGATGGCCTCCAAGATTTTTTCCTTATCTTCACCACTTGAAGCAATCGCGCTCTTGACGCTCTCGATGGCAGCAGTGGAACTCTCGGATTGCGCGCCGACTTGAACAACTCCGCCAGCCAATGCGATGATGGTTGCGATGACGGTAAACTTTTTCATGACCGAAGATTGGGTGAGTGTTGAAAAAAATTGAAATGGAGCGGGCAGCGGGAATCGAACCCGCATGTCTAACTTGGAAGGATAGCGCTTTACCACTAAGCTATGCCCGCTTGACGAGGTAAACATCTCACAAAAAACGGTATAAAATCAAGCAAATTTAATCGTAATCGCATCAACTATTTAAGAAAACTTAAACAATGCAAAAAGCGAGATTTCGACAGGAAAATCCACGCTCAGTCGCAACCAGCCAATGCCTCGCCCACTCACAAGCCGCTGGGATGTTCATGTAAGCTCCAAGGCAGACCGAAGCGCTCTCCAAGAATTTTCGCAACTCGTTGAACACCAAAGGTTTCCGTGGCATAGTGCCCACCGTAAAAGAGATTCACCCCTAGCTCCTCCGCCAGGCAATAACTCCAATGTGGACCCTCGCCGGTGATGAAGGCATCGGCCCCTATTTCGGCAATTTTTGCAATTTCGCTGCCGGCACCGCCCGTGATGATCGCGACCCGCGAAATTTGCTCCGGTCCGGCCGGGCAAAGGTGCACCCGCCCGCCGAGAACCTCCTCAAGACGGGCCCTGAGCTCCTCCCGACTGCCCTGCCAGCGGCCGCTGAGCCCGACCCGGGAGCCCTTGATCTCGATGTCCGGCCGCGGATCAACGACCCCAAGAGCCCCTGCTAGCAGAGCGTTGTTGCCCCACTCGGGATGCACATCGAGGGGCAAATGACTCGAATAAATCGCCAGTCCCGCCTCCATCGCCACGCGCAGCTTGCGGTAAAACGCCCCCGTCACCGGCTGCGCGCCCTGCCAAAACATGCCGTGATGAACAATCAGCAAGCCTGGTCCGCCCGCAGCCACGGCTTCGATCACCGGCAACGAAGCGTCCACCGCCGCCACCACACGATCGACCCTGCCCTCGTTGGCCAACTGCAGGCCATTGATCGCACCTGGGTAATCGACGATCTCCGAAACCTTCAACTCGCGATCGAGAAATTCCACCAACTCATGCAAATTTGCCATGACTCTTCAATGCCGCCAATCCGCCCGGATGTGGAGAAAATTTAAGCGCAAAAAACATTTCACGCCGCACGGAATCATTCGCCAATCACCCGACTGCGAGTCTCGCCATCGGCAAACCTCGTGCGCAATTCATCGCCGGGCTTAAGCTCATGGGTCGACCTCACCAAGCGCCCTTGCGCATCAAGCGTGATCGAAAATCCACGCTGAAATGCCGACTCCGGCCCGAGCGCACGCAACAACCCCGCAAGTTGCATCAGACGCTCACGCTTGTGCTGCATCGCATTCATGCACGCCACATCAAATTGCCTTCGCGTCGCCGCCAACGACTCCACGCGACGCTCAAGCACCCGCGCGGGATGATGCCCCCGGTGTCGCAAACTCAACTCACGCAATCTCATACGCGACGCGTCCATCGATGATTCAAGCGCGCCCACCAGCCTATCAGCCAAGGAATCCAAGCGCATCACCGGCTCACGCAACAAACGCTCGCCATCGCGTTGCAAAGCGCCTCTGCGCAAAGTTTCGAGCTGCCTCTGACCTTGCAAAATTCGCTCATGGATCACGCGCCCACCACGGCGGCGAAGCTGCGTGAGCCTTGCCTTCAAGGTCGACGCATCCGGCACCACCAACTCAGCCGCGGCACTCGGCGTCGGCGCCCGCAGGTCGGCGACAAAATCCGCGATGGTGAAATCAATCTCATGCCCGACCGCCGAAACAACCGGCAGCGGACACGCGGCAATCGCGCGCGCTACAATTTCTTCATTGAAATTCCACAAGTCCTCGATGGACCCGCCGCCACGCCCGACGATCAACACCTCGCAGCGCGGTAAACCAAAATCATCCGGCCGCCCCATCCTTTCAATCGCCCTCGCGATTTCGACCTCCGCTCCTTTTCCCTGCACCCTCACCGGATAAAGCACCGCCTTCACCCATGGCGCACGCCGCGACAAGACATTCAGCATGTCCTGCAAAGCCGCACCCGACTCCGATGTCACGATACCCACCACGCGAGGGAAAAACGGCAGCGGTTTTTTGCGTTCCGCATCAAACAATCCCTCTTCCTGCAGACGCCGCTTGAGTTGCTCGAACTTCGCCTGCAAGTCCCCCGCCCCGGCACGCTCGACTTGCCGCACGATGACCTGCAATTGCCCGCGTGCCTCGTAAACGCTGGCCTCAGCAAACACCCGCACCTTGGCGCCATCCACCAAAGCCGCCGAACCCTCGCGTCTCGCTGCGGAAAACATCACGCACTGAATCTGCGCACCCTCGTCCTTGAGCGAAAAATACCAATGCCCGCTTCCCTGTTTCTTGAGATTTGACACTTCGCCCTCGACCCACAGCTCGCCAATCTCGCCCTCGAGAACAAACTTCATCCGCCGCAAAAGCTGCGTCACCGACAAGGCGCCATCCGCGACAGGCTGGGAACGCGAAAACAAATCCACGCCCGAATCTGCCAGCCACACGAGAAATGATCGAGTCGGAAAATTTCCCGCAAAAAAACAATTTGCCCGCCCGCACAGATTGCTCGCTTTCCACACGCGAATTCAGGCGTTATGAAACCCCCCGTGATCCGATCGCTGCGATTGATGGACTTCAGGTGCTTTGAGTCGCTCGATCTCGAAGCGCCCGAAGCCGGCGCCATCCTCACCGGCGACAATGCCCAAGGGAAAACCTCGATCCTCGAAGCGATCTGCATGCTGGTGCGACTGCAATCCCCACGCAGCCACCGACTCGCCACGCTCGCTCGTTTTGGCAAGGACGGCTTCGGTATCGCCGGCAACGCATGGAACGATGAACGACAGGTAAAATGGAACCGCAGCGGCATCATTCTCAAACAGGACAACACGCCCTGCGCCAGCCGTTCGGACTACCTCGCACAAGGCGGTCTCATCGTCTGGATGGGCAATGAGGACCTTGAACTCGTCCGCGGACCCGGCGAGACCCGCCGACGCTACCTCGATTTTATCGGCTCGCAAATCAACCCCGCCTACCGCCGTTCATTGGCCCGCTATCGTCGCGCATTGATGGCCAAAAACCTGCTGCTGCGCGAAGGCCACGGTCGTGAAAAAGAAATCCTTTCCTACGATCAGATCCTTCTCGAACACGGCAGCCAAATCATCAGCGCCCGCGCGCAAATGATCGCGCAACTCAACCCCTTCGCCGCCGAAGCGCAGGCCGCCATCAGCGGCAAAAACGAATCGCTCACGCTCGATTACATCCCCGCAAGCGGACCCGACCTCCACCAGTCCATCATCGACGCCCGCGAACGCGAACGACGCACCCGCCAATCGGTGGTCGGCCCCCACCGTGATGACATCTCACTGCGCATCGACGGCAAACCGGCCGCCGATTTCGCGAGCGAAGGTCAACAACGCACCATCGCGCTTGCCCTCAAACTGGCACAAGGCCGCTTGCTCGAAACCGCCGGCAAATCGACACCTGTCTACCTGCTCGACGACATCTTCGGCGAACTCGATCCGGTCCGCCGCAACGCGCTCATCAGCCACATGCCCGCAAATGCCCAAAAGTGGATCACCACCACGCACCTTGATTGGCTAAAATCCACCCAAAGCCTCGGCCCAATCGCCCGCTTCACCATCAAGGCCGGCACCTGCTCGGCAAATCGCTAAAATGATGCCTCTTTCGTGAATTTTCGTGTCTTTCGTGGTTCCTCCAAAAACACAAAAGCCCGGGAAATTCCCGGGCTTTTGGAGAAATTGATGACCGAAAAAAATCAGCGCGAGTAAAGCTCGACGATGAGTTGCTCGTTAACGACCGGATCGATGTCAGAACGCTCAGGCACACGCGAAACGGTGACCTCAAGCTTGTCCTTGTCGACATTGAGCCAATCGCAGGAAGGCATTGATTGGGTCAGGTCGGTCATGCGAAGCACGAGCTGTTGCGAGGAAGGCTTGGCACCGACCTTGATGACATCGCCTGGCTTAACTTGATAGCTCGCAATGTCGACGCAGCGACCGTTCACGAGGATGTGGCCGTGGTTGACGATTTGGCGGGCTGCCTGGCGCGAGTTGCCGAAACCGGCACGGTAGCAAACATTGTCCAGACGGGTTTCAAGCAACTGGAGAAGGATCACACCGGTCACACCACGACGCCTTGCGGCTTCTTCGTAGTAACCGCGGAACTGCTTCTCGAGCACACCATATTGGAAGCGGAGCTTTTGTTTTTCGCCAAGTGCGACGGAGTATTCGCTCTTCTTCTTGCGACCGGCGCGCACACCGTGCTGACCGGGCGGAAAGTTGCGACGCTCAAGCGCCTTGGAAGAGCCAAAGAGTGCGACGCCAAACCGGCGGCTGATCTTGGTACGGGGACCTGTGTAACGAGCCATGTTGTGAAATAAGTAAGTTGGATATTAAACGCGGCGAGCCTTCTTCGGACGGCAGCCGTTGTGCGGAATCGGAGTCACATCGCGGATGGAAAGGATTTCCAAGCCAAGGCCTTGCACGGCGCGAACCGCAGACTCACGACCGGAACCCGGACCCTTGACGCGAACATCGACTTCTTTGAGGCCGTGGCCCATCGCTTGGCGGCAGGCGTCTTGCGACACCACCTGAGCGGCGTATGCAGTGCTCTTGCGCGATCCCTTGAAGCCCATCTTGCCGGCAGTCGACCAACCGATCGCATTGCCATTCACATCGGTCACGCTGACCAAGGTGTTGTTGAAGGTGGCGGTCACATGGACCACTCCGCGGGTGACATTCTTCGAGCCCTTCGCCTTGTGGATTTTGATCTCCTCTTCACCTCCGCCGATCTCGGCGAAAATGTCGCGCTTGGCTTCCTTCTTCGGAGCCTCGGCAACAGCCTCCGGCGCGGGGGCCGCTGCGGCAGCCTTCACTTCGGCTTCGATTTCCTGATTGGTTTCTTGGTCGGACATGAATCAATGATTGATAGGATTACTTCTTAACGCCCACGGTCTTCTTCTTGCCCTTGCGGGTACGGGCGTTGGTGCGGGTGCGCTGTCCGCGGACGGGCAGGCCACGCTTGTGGCGGATGCCACGATAGCAGTTGATCGAGGTGAGGCGCTTCATCTGGGCCTGACGCTCACGGCGCAGGTCACCTTCAACAAGAATGCCTTCGGTCTGGATGACTTGGGAAATGCGAACGAGCTGGTCTTCGGTAAGTTGACCGGTGCGGATGTTGGGGTCGATTCCCGCATGCTCGAGAATCTTGGCTGCCGTCGGACGGCCAATGCCAAACATGTAGGGAAGAGAAGCTTCGATGCGCTTCTCGTTGGGGATTTCAATGCCTAGGATGCGTGCCATGATGTGCGGAGTTTCGCGTGGTTGCTCGGGACATTCGGACTGTCTCCGAAACCCTGCGGGGCGGGTGGTTTAGCAGACATCAACAGTCTGGCAAGCCGGAAATGGAAATTTTCTTCTCCTTGGGACAAAAAAGTGGGGGTAGCTCAATATCCGGTTGAATCGGACCTTAAGACTCTCAGAAGTCATTCAAAGGGCCCGAAATTCATTCTCCGCAATGTCGACCTGCTTCAAAATCGGTCGAAAATTACAACTGAGGGCTTTTTCTAGACACCGCATAACCCCCACCAAACCGCCAAGATCACTTCTGGACAAAAACCCGCGCGAACCTAGCTTGGCATCCTACCCCAGACATGGAATCTCACACCGACTTCCCCCCACAACTTCCCGAAGACGATGTCGCCGCCATCGACGAACTTGGAAATATCCACGAAGTCCTGCGCCGAGAAATTGGCAAGGTGATCATCGGCCAGGAACAAGTCATCGAACAGCTCGCGATCTGCCTCTTTGCCAAAGGCCATGCGCTGCTCATGGGCGTACCTGGCCTCGCCAAAACTCTGCTCGTTTCCTCGGTCGCGCAGACCTTCGACCTCACCTTCAACCGCATCCAGTTCACCCCCGATCTGATGCCCGCCGACATCACCGGCACCGACATCATCCAGGAATCCGGCGCTGGTGGTCGCAGGGAATTCGAGTTCATCAAAGGCCCGGTCTTTTCCCACATGGTACTCGCCGATGAAATCAACCGCGCGCCCGCCAAAACACAATCTGCCATGCTCGAGGCGATGCAGGAAAACAAGGTCACCGTCCTCGGCAAAACCTACTCGCTTCCCTCGCCATTTTTCGTTCTCGCCACTCAAAACCCGATCGAACAGGAAGGCACCTACCCGCTGCCCGAGGCGCAACTCGATCGCTTCATGTTCCTCATCGAAGTCGACTACCCATCGCTCGAAGAGGAAACCCGCATCGCCCGCGAAACCACCGGCGGTCACAGCACACCACTCGAGAAATTGATCGACGGACCAAAAATCCTCGCCTGCCAACAACTCGTGCGACGCCTCCCCGTCCCCGAACATGTCTACCAAGCCGCCGTCCGCCTCGTGCGCAAAACTCGCCCGGGCCAAGCGGACACTCCGGCATGGGTCAACGACTCGGTCGCTTGGGGCGCCGGACCACGCGCCGTCCAGTACCTGATCCTCGGCGCAAAATCCCGCGCCGCCCTCCGCGGATCCTATATGGCCTCGCTCGAAGACCTCGAAGCCATCGCCCCCGCCGTTCTCAACCACCGGGTCATCACCAACTTCAACGCGGAATCTCAAGGCATGAATTCCAAAAAAATCGTCGAGCGCCTGATCCGCGAATCACGCGAGGAGTGATGCACTCCGCCAAGCATGAAATACGATTTCATCGATAGCCCACTGCTAGCCAGGCTCTCCTCGCTTCCTGTCGAGGCACGCATCGCAATGACCGGCAACATGGCTGGCCGCCACCGCTCGCCACACCGCGGTTCATCGGTCGAATTCGCCGAGTACCGCAAGTATGTCCCCGGCGATGATACCCGCCGGCTCGACTGGAAAGCCTTCGCGCGCTCGGACCGATTTTACATCAAGGAATACGAAGCCGACACCAACATGCGCGCGATCTTCGTGGTCGACGCGTCCGGCTCGATGGACTTCCAAAGCGACGGCGAATCAAAATTCGAATTCGCCCGCCGCATCGCTGCATCGCTCGCCTATTTGCTCGTCAACCAAGGCGACGCCGCGGGCCTCTCGGTCTGCGCCGAGAAACTTCAACTCGAGATTCCGCCCAGTCGCCGCGCCGCCCACCTCGAACGGATTTTTTCCGCACTCGATTCGATCGCACCCGCCGGCGAAACCGGCCTCGCCAGCGCCCTTCATGCGATCGCATCGAAAGCCCCGCGTCGCTCCTTCGTCGTGATACTTTCCGACCTCCTCGCCGACACCGCACCACTTGCGAACGCCCTCCGCCACCTCCAACAACAAAAACATGATGTCTCGGTTTTCCATGTGATGGACCGCGCGGAAATCGATTTCAACTTCGAACGCCCCCACCGCTTCGTCGATATGGAAACCAAAACCACCATCGTCGCTGAACCGGAGCTCATCGCCGAAGAATACCAACGCGCTCTCAATTCATTTCTCACATCCGTCCGCCGCGAATGCGCCGAGTCACACTGCGACTACCGCTTCATCACCACCGACTCGCCGCTCGAGCCACTCCTGCGCGATTTCCTCACTGCGAGAGGAGTTAAGGCAAAGCACTGAGTATGCATTTTCTCTCCCCATCGCTTCTCTGGTTTCTGCTCGCCGCAGCCGTGCCGGTCGTGATCCACCTCGTCAATCGCCGCCGCCACAAAACCATCGAGTGGGCCGCGATGCAATTTCTGCTCAGCGCCACTCGCCAGTACCGCGGTGAAAAAAAACTGCGCCACATCGTCATTCTCACCTGCCGCGCGTTGGGCATCACCGCCTTCGCCATCGCCGCCGCCCGACCGGTCGTTTCCGAAATCATCGGCTGGGGAAGCGGATCGATCAACACGGTCGTTCTCATCCTCGACCGCTCGGCATCGATGGAAATCAAAACCGCCTCCAACCAATCACGCCGCGATAGCGCATTGGAAAAAATTTCCACCTCCATCAAAAATCTCGGCAACCCGCGACTGATGCTTGTCGACAGCGCCAGCGGCGAATTGCAGGAAATTTCCTCGCCGGAACTTCTGCCCACCCTCTCATCCACCGCGCCAACCGACACGGCTGCAGACATCCCCGCCCTCCTCAACCGCGCCATCGCATTTCTCTCCGATGTCACCGGCCGATCGGAAATCTGGATCGCCTCCGACCTCCAAGCCAGCAACTGGCTGCCCTCCGACGACCGCTGGAACACCATCCGCTCGACCATCGCGACGCCGCCCGAAGCACCGACGATTCGTGTCTTATCAATGAACAACCCAAGCGGCCCCAACGCCGCCATCCGCATCACCGAATCACGCCGCGCCGGCGATGAACTTTTGCTCGATGTGGAAATCCATCGCGACACCGCCAACAAGGACGCACCCTTATCGCTCACCACCCACCTCAACGGATCCAACACCAGCGAAAACATCGCAACCACCGGCAAACTCGCACGCTTTCAAAAACGCATCGCATTGCCCAATTCCCAATCCAAGGGCCACGGCTGGCTATCGCTTGGCGCCGATGCCAACACGCGCGACAATACCGCCTACTTCGTCTATGGCCCTTCACGCAAAGCCGTGTCACTGGTCGTGGCCGCACCCGGCGAATCCGCCAACTACCTCGCGCTCGCCGCCGCACCACCGGGCATGAACATGGAAGCGCCCATCGCTTCGCCGGATCAAGCTGCACAGAAAATTTCCCCTGAGCTCGCCGCCGTCCTCTGGGCCGCGCCACTGCCCGAAGGCGCCGCCGCCGAAGCCATGCGCCGCTTCCTCGTCTCCGGCGGCCATGTCTGCTTCTTCGCGCCCGTCACACAATCGCGCAACACCTTCAACAACCTCGGATGGAGCCCAACCACCATGGCGCCCGCCGGGAAATTTTTCATCCTCAAGGAATGGAACCGCAGCGACGGCCCACTGCGCGACGGACTCGATGGATCGCCCGTCGCCGCACAACGACTCAAAGCCCTGCGCCGCCAAATCCCCGAAGGCGACGCGACCACCCTTGCCCGCTGGGAAGATGGCGAACCCGCCTTCGTGCGCCGCATCTTCGACCACGGCACCGCATGGCTACTCGGCACCGTGCCGGATTATTCATGGTCCAACCTCGGCGACGCCGATGCCCTACTGCCCCTCGTTCAACGCATCATCGACGAAGGCAACGATCGCTTCCAAAATTCACTCTCCACCACCATCGGCGCTGAAAACGCACGACCGCAAAATTCCCAAGCCCGTATCCGCATCCACGGCCCCGGCGATGAACTCACAGCCGACGTCTTCCTCGCAGGGGTGGAAAAATCCGACAACGGCCTTCTCGCTATCAATCGACCCGTCATCGAGGACGCGGCGGAATCTCTTAACAACGGCGCCATCAACTCATTGCTCGAAGGCACCCGCCACACGCTGCTCGACCAAGCCGGCAATGACAGCGATGGCAAAGGTTCCGCCGAAGCATGGCGCCTTTTCCTTTTCGCCATGCTCTTCTTTCTCATCGCCGAAGCACTTCTTTGCCTCAACCCCAAAGCACCGTGCACCGTGCACGCCACCAGCATTCCAAAACGCGGATGAATCATTTTCACTGACCTCTCACCTTGCTCCATTTCTCACCAACGCCTGCAAGCCTCTGGATCGGCATCGCCGCTCTGATGCTTGCCGCGTCGTTGTCACTTCTCGCCATCAAACGCTCGCCGAGACGCAATCGCACGATCGCGCTCGAATGCCTGCGCATGGTCGCCATCACCGCGGTCGTGATCATGCTCTGGCAACCTGAATGGCAAAAAACTCTGCACCCAGACACCAAACCGCAAATCGTGATCCTTCACGACGCGTCGAAATCGATGGAAACGATCGACGCATCGATTCCCGCCACGCCAAACAGCGAAGCAAAAGTGGTCTCGCGCGCCGAACTGAGCTCGACCACGCTCGCATCCGAACTCTGGAACCCGCTCGCCGCAAACGGCAAAAATGATGTCCTGCGCATCCCCTTTGCCAAGGCCGCACCCGACACGGTAGCCGGCACCGACATCGACTCCGCGCTCAGCGACACACTCAAGCAACACGACAACCTCCGCGCCGTGATCATGCTCAGCGACGGCGACCACAACCTCGGACAGCCACCCGTCGCCGCCGCACAAAAAATGCGCGTCCGCGGCATCCCGCTCTTTGCGATGCCGATCGGCAGCACCCAACGAATGCCCGACATCGAGATCCTCACCGTCGCCGCACCAAGCTATGGCATCGTTGGCGAAAATGTGCAGATCCCCTTCACGATTCGCTCATCACTCGACCGCGAGGTCCGCACGGTGATCCGCATGCGCGACGAAAAAGGAAACGAGCAATCGAAAAACATCGTCATCCCACCGAATGCGGAAACCTACGACTCACTGCTCTGGCGCATCCGCAAAGAAGGCGCATCAACCCTCGAACTCTCACTCCCCGTCCACGAACGCGAACGCATCGCCACCAACAACACCCGCAAGTTTTCCATCGCCGGACGCCCGGAAAAAATCCGCGTGCTCGTCGTCGAAAGCCTCCCACGCTGGGAATACCGCTTCCTTCGCAACGCGCTCTCACGCGACCCCGGCGTCGAACTCTCATGCCTGCTCTTCCACCCTACCCTCGGGCCCGGTGGCGGACCCCACTACATTTCCTCTTTCCCATCAAAACCCGAAGACCTCGCACCCTACGATGTGGTTTTCCTCGGCGATATCGGTATCGGCAACAATCAACTCACCAAGGAACAATGCACACTCATCCGCGGGCTTGTTGAAAACCAAGCCTCCGGCGTGGTCTTCCTCCCTGGCAGCAAGGGCAACCAGTTTTCCCTGCTCGATACCGACCTCGCCGATCTGATGCCGGTGGTGCTCGACGACACTCAGCGCAATGGCATCCGCGATCCGCTGGCCGCGCCGCTCACGCTCACCTCCGAAGGTCGCTCGTCATTGCTCACGCTCCTCGGCGAAAACGAAGAGGAAAACCCCGAAATCTGGCGACAACTTCCCGGCTTCCATTGGCACGCCGCCGTCATCAAAGCCAAAGCCGGAGCCGAGGTCCTCGCCGTCCATGGCAACAGCCGCAGCAAGTTCGGAGCCGCGCCCCTGCTCGTCACGAAATCCGCCGGCAATGGCAAGGTGCTCTTCATGGGCATCGACTCAGCATGGCGATGGCGCCGCGGCGTGGAAGACCTTTACCACTACCGCTTCTGGGGCCAAGTCGCACGCTGGATGTCCTACCAACGCAACATGGCCGCCGGCAAACGCGTGCGCGTATTTTTCAACCCGGAACGCCCGCAACCCGGCGACACGGTCACGCTCAACGCCAACGCCTTCGAACCCGATGGCTCACCGCTGCGCGATGGCAGCGTGTCAGTCGACCTGACCTCACCCGACGGACGCAGCCAACGCCTCAGCCTCGAGAAATTGGAATCGACCTGGGGTTCCTTCAGCGGACGCTTCAAAGTCGACCAACCCGGCACCTGGAAACTCCACGTCACCAACCACAACGACGAATCCAACCCGCTCGAAACGAGCCTCATCGCCCAAGGATCGGAAATCGAAAAAACCGGACAACCGGCACGCCCAGAAGTCCTCGAAGAAATCACCCGCATCACCCGCGGCCGCATCATCCAACCCGATCAAATCCCCTCACTCATCAACGAAATCAACGCCCTCCCCCAACCGCGCCCCATCATCTCGCGCACCCCTCTCTGGTCCCACTGGGTGACCCTTGTCGCGCTGATCACACTACTCGCCACCTTCTGGATCGCCCGCAAACTCAGCGGCCAATTTTGAAAAAGGACCGCAGTCGTCCCGCCCGCAAATCTCTTCCTCTTCTTCTTCTTCTCTTATTCTCTTTTTCTCTTTTTCTTGAAACTTGAAACCTGAACCTTGAAACTTATTCTTTCACCCTCGCCATAATCCACAAAAGGTCGGCGACACGATTGAGAAAAATCCGCACCTCTTCCGGCACAGGCTCACCCGATTCATGCAAGGCCAGCACGCATCGCTCAGCACGCCGCGAGAGCGATCTAGCAAAATCCATTCCCGCCCGAGCCAAACTTCCCTCCGCTCCCGGCCGCGCCCATCCAGTGAATCGCACCCCCATGCCCTCAAATTTTTGCGCCACGGATTCCACCCATTCGACATCCGCCTTTCCGATCAACGCATAGCCCTTCTGACGATACCTCGCATCATCTTCAGGCAAGGTAGCAAGCTGACCCATCAAGCCCACCAAGCGCTCCTGCAAGGCATCGATCAAACCGATCAATTCCTCGTCCGATGCCGTCGCACGCGCCAATCCCAATGCCGCGTTCAACTCATCGACACTGCCCAAGGCCTCGATCCTTGCCGAGGTCTTGGCGATCTTTTTGCCAAACAACAAATCGGTCTCGCCTGAATCGCCGCGTCCGGTGATGATGCTCATGCGCCTATCCATAGCTCCCACGGATTTGCTTGTCCACCAGCGTTCGCCCTGATCCCCATTTCTCCCGCCATGAAACTTGCCCGACTCGGTGACGGCCCGGAAATTTTCCACACCTTGCAAGGTGAAGGACCTTCCGCCGGTCTGCCCGCCATGTTCATTCGCGCCTCACGCTGCAACCTCCATTGCGTGTGGTGCGACACAGATCACACCTGGAACTTCGAAGGCACGCCATGGCCCCATGAAAAGGATGCGACACCAGGCTACGCGAAACACCGAAAGTCGGAGACTACGATCGAACTCACACCCCCCGCCGCGGCCGACTTCATCCTTTCATACCACTGCCCGCGCGTGGTGATCACCGGCGGCGAACCGCTCCTTCAGGAAAATGATTTCCTCGAAATGATTACCCACATCCGCGCACAGCAACCCGACTGCGTCTTCGAAGTGGAAACCAATGGCACCCGCACACCATCACCCGCATTCGCTCAAGCGGTCGATCAATTCAATGTCTCGCCGAAGTTATCAAACTCTGGCGTGAAAACATCACTTCGCCTAGTGCCCGACACGCTGAGTTTTTTCGCAAGCTCACCTAAGGCATGGTTCAAATTCGTCATCGCCGCCAAGGCCGATCTCGACGAAGTGCTCGCGCTGCAAAACGAATTCTCCATCCCCGCGTCACGCATCCTGTTCATGCCCGAAGGCCGGACCGCAGCCGAACTCGACACATCCGCAGCCGACATCGCCGAACTCTGCCGCACAGACGGATTCCGATTCTGCGACCGCCTCCACATCCGCCTCTGGGGCGACAAACGCGGAGTCTAAAAGTGGCGGTGGTTTTCAACCGCCAAGCCCACCAACTCCAATCGCCTGAGCTCCTTTCTAAGCGCCCATCCACGATCCGCGATCCTTAGGCCAAACCCCAGCTCTCTAAGGCATTTTCCACACCCCTCCGAAAAAATTTCACAAAAAATAAACTATTTTCAGCCTGTACCTACAAATGTCCCACCCCGTCTGGCACATTTCGGTCACATATGAACCCCAACCACACCGAAATCGCATTCATCCTCGACCGCTCGGGCTCCATGGCATCGATGGTCGAGCCCGCCATCGCAGGCTTCAACAACCTCCTCGCGGAACAGCAGGCACTGCCCGGCAGCGCACGCTTCAGCCTCGTGCTGTTCGACGATCATTACGAAGTTCCCGTCTCATCACTGCCCATCGCCGAGGTGCGGCCGCTCAACACCAACACCTATCAACCCCGCGGCTACACTGCCCTGCTCGATGCGATCGGCCGCACGATCGACGAACTCGGCGCGCGTCTATCCAACACGCCAGAAGCGGAGCGCCCGGGCCAGGTGCTCGTCGCCATCCTCACCGATGGCGAGGAAAACGCCTCACGGCGATTCAGCTGGAAGGACATCTCCGATCGCATCCGCCATCAGACCGATGCCTACCAATGGCGTTTCCTCTTCCTTGGTGCCAACCAGGACGCAATCGCCACCGCCGCCCGGATGAGCATCGGCAGGGAAAATTCGGCCAACTTCGCGATGGACGAGGATTCCTACCAATCGGGAAAAAATGCGCTCAACCGCAAGATGAAGGCCATGCGCCTCTACGCCCAAGGCAAGCGCGATAGCGATACGCTCGACGACATGGACATGGAGCTCGAGAAACTGCGCATGATGGAGGAGGAAAAATTGAGAAAGCGCAAAAAGTAAAACTCCACTCAACGCAAGCGGCTCACCTTCATGCGCTCGGCTACCACCAGCGCATGGAAACGCCGGAAGTCCTCTTCACGCCCGGCGGATGAAAGCAAATACTGGTACTTCGGCCAGTGCTTCATCTCGCCGAGTGCGTTCTTCATCCGCAGCTCGATCACCGCATCCGCATCCGTGCCACGCGCCGACAATCTCGCGCGCAATTCATCCTCACTCGGCGGCATGACAAAGAGATCCACAAAGCTCCGGCGAATCTCCGCCTGCTCGCAGGCCCGCACCTGATCCGCGCCCTGCACATCAATGTCCATCACGACATCCACCCCCGATTCGAGATACGAAAGCACCTCGGACTTGAGCGATCCGTAAAAATTCCCATGCACAGTCGCATGCTCTAGAAAATACCCCGCATCCAAACGCTTCTGGAAATCGGCCCGATCAAGAAAATGATAGTCGCGGCCATTCACCTCACCCGGACGCGGCTCGCGCGTCGTGCAGGAAATCGAATAATGAACCTCACCCATCTCCGCCAGTTTTCGACACAAGGTGGTTTTTCCCGAGCCCGATGGACCCGATACAACGAGTAAAATTCCGAAGCGTCCGGACATGCCAGTCATGATGCCCATGCCCGCGCCGCTGGCAATCCGCGAGTGACCGAAACTTTCAGCGCCGGCACTTCACAAGCAAGTCACCAAGAAAGCGCGTGATGTCCACCAGCGCGTCGCGGTACTCGGAGTCGCCCAACGGCGCGAGATCCGCACGGCAGCACTCAAGCAAATCCAACGCAACCTCGACCGCCGACTCGATCGAAGCATCATATCCATCCACGCCCAGAAGCTCCGGCAAATCGAGCGACTCGTGATCGCTGATCCGCTGCGCCAGCATCGCCCGCTGCGACTCGCTCGCGGTCTCGAGCAAATTCAAAATCGGCAAGGTCAGCTTCCCCTTCACCAGATCGGTGCGCAAAGTTTTTCCCACCACTTCCTCGGACCCGACCAAATCAAGGCAGTCGTCGTAAATCTGATACGCAGTTCCCAAGCGCATGCCGTAATCGTAAAGTCGATCCGCATCCGCCGCGCTCATCCCCGACAGCGTAGCAGCCAAACCACTGGAAGCCGCAAACAAGGCACCGGTCTTCATGCCGATGACCTTGAAATAATCATCCTTGGTAAAAGTCGGATCAAAGCGCCGCTGCGTTTGGATGATCTCACCCTGGCACACTTCCCGCGCCGCCTTGCCGACCTTACGGCAAATTTCGATGCTGTTGAAATCCGTCGCCAAAGTAAGGGCATGCGAAAACAAAGCATCACCCAACAACACCGCCAGCGAATCACCCCACTTCGCATTCGCGGTCGGCACCATACGCCGCGTCACGGCATCATCGATAATGTCGTCATGCACCAGCGTCGCCATGTGGATGAGTTCGAGGATCACTCCGAGCTTGATGTGATCATCATTTACGCCGCCTGCCGCACCACCGATCAAAATAGAAAGCGCCGGCCGAATTCGTTTGCCCGAAGTGTTGCACACATAGGCGATGTAAGGCTCAATCGCCGAATCAAAGCCGCGCACCTGCTCACGGATCTGGACTTCCACCCGCTCCAAATGCGGGCGGACCAATTCGAAGGGAAAAAGATTTCCGCCGGAAGGCGTCGCGTCGGTGGCCATGCTTAAGTGCCGCGAACAAGCCACAATCCCGCCACATCCGCAATGCGGATCTTGCCACACAACGCGGAAAAGCCCCAATCGACTTGCCGCGTAATGATCCGCAGCACATAACTCACCCATTCGCATGAACATCGAGCCGATCGCCACGGTCAGCACTTGCTTCGGCAGCAAGTTCGCCACCCCGCGCCAACCCGGCCTCTGCCCGAGCGCGTGGGGCGAGTTGGTGTTTCATCAACCCTACCGCAATGCGGATTCGATCCGTGGCATCGAGGGTTTCTCCCACCTCTGGCTCATTTTCGGATTTCACGAAACAATCGATCAAGGTTGGAAACCCACCGTGCGCCCACCCCGCCTCGGTGGCAACGAACGCGTTGGCGTCTTCGCGAGTCGCTCCACCTTTAGACCCAACGGACTCGGCCTATCATTGGTGACACTCGAAGGCATCGACACCACCTCGCCCGATGGCCCAATCCTCAAACTTGGCGGTATCGATCTGATTGATGGCACGCCCATCTACGACATCAAACCCTACATCCCTTACGCCGAAGCTATCCCCGGGGCCCGCGCCGGATTTGCGCATGAGGAAATCCCGAGACTCAAAGTGGAAATCGAAGAGAACGCTGAAAACGATTTCAAAAAACTCCCCACCCGAGCCCAAAATCTCATCCTCGAAGCGCTCTCCCTCGACCCACGCCCCGCCGTGCAAGCCCACCAAGAAGACCGCACTTTTGGCGCCATGCTCTGCGGCAAAAATGTACGCTTCACGATCAAGGAGAAAACCTGCCGGATCACTGACATGACCGATGCCACCCGCGAATGAATCATATCGCGCAACCACACCTGCCAGCGGCCGCACCATCCCACCACGATCGACCTAGTCAATGATCCGCCGCATCGGAATCATGTTGGAATACTCAAAGCCCTGCTTTTTGAAGAATTCCTGCGACTCGGCGCTGATCCGATCGGTCAACAGCGTGATGCGCTTGAAGTTTTTCTTTTTGGCAAAATCGACGACATAATCGACCAGCATCGCACCATAACCCTGCCCTCGGTGATCGGGGTGGATCACCACATCTTCGAGCAAAATCACAAAGCCCCCACGCGCGGTGGAGATCGTGAATAGCAAGTTCACCATGCCAAAGATCCGATCCTTGTTGCGAACCACAAAAATGCGACCGCGGCTCGGCTGCTCAAGGATCAACCTCAAGCCTCGCTCCTGCAGCGCACGATCGGGCGTAAAATCACCCGAGCGGGAAAACAGCTCCATCACCAGCTCGGTCAGCGCCGGCAGGTCCTCGATCGTCGCAGGCTCAACCCGCGGCGGATCCTCGACCTCACCATTTTTTCCCATTGCCATGTTCGTGCTCACAAAAGATTTCACGCACATTTTTGCCCCAAAGGCACGCATTTTCCCACAGCTCCCCGCGCCAGCTTCAATCAGCGCCCGGCCGGAGATCGGGCCGCATGACCCTTGTCCTCCGCTCGGCCTGCTCTTGCTTCCACTGGCGGATCCGCTCGTGATGACCGGAAACCAGCACCTCCGGCACCTTCATCCCGCGGAAATCCAAGGGCTTGGTGTAGCACGGCGCCTCCAATAAATCCGGCTGTGAAAATGATTCGTCCTGCGCCGAACGCTCATCACCCAAAGCCCCAGGCAAAAGCCGAATCACCGCATCACACAACACTGCCGCCGCCAAGGCACCATTGGTGAGAATGTAATCACCAATGGAAATTTCATCGTCCACCAAGGCCTCGATCACCCGCTGATCCACCCCTTCATAGTGACCGCACAAAATCAACAGATGCTCCTCGCCCGCAAGTTCGCGCGCCACTGCCTGCTTGAAAGGCCGGCCCTGCGGGGTCATCAAAATCACACGCGTCTTCGACCCCTTCAATGCCTCCACCGCCGCAAACAAGGGCTCGGGCCGCAGCACCATCCCCTGCCCGCCACCACAGGGAGCCTCATCCACACGCCGATGCTTGTCCTCCGACCAATCCCGCAACTGGTGACCCAACACCTCGACCAAGCCCGCCACACGCGCGCGCTGGATGATCGAATCACTCAATGGCGCCAGCGCCACCTCAGGAAAAAGCGTCACGATATCGATTCGCATGACCTCACCCTAAACGCGACCGATCGCTTGCCAACCATCTTCGCGCGGCGATGATGTAAATTTTTTAAAATTTCGCGCCGTCAGGCTTTCAAAAAAACCCTATTTTTTAAGCTTAAAAAATCATTCGGAGGCTTGACATCGCCGCGCGTTTCCAGCATTCAATGCGCATGGCAACCAAAGCTACCACCGTTAAAGACAAGTACTCGAAGACCCAGATCGTCGACAGCATCGCAACCAGCACCGAGCTCAGCCGCAAGCAAGTGGCATCGGTTCTCGAAGCGCTCACTGGTGTGATCGAAGGTCACATCAAGAAAAACGCGGTCGGAGAATTCGTTCTCCCCGGCCTTCTCAAGGTCACCACCGTTCGCAAGCCTGCCGTCAAGGCACGCAAGGGCATCAACCCCTTCACCAAAGAAGAAGTGATGTTCAAGGCCAAGCCAGCCACCACCGTGGTTCGCATCCGTCCCCTCAAGAAACTCAAGGACATGGCACTCTGATCCCATCGTGGCGCATGCACGGCATGCACCGATGAACAAAAAAGCCTTTCCGGTCACTCCGGAAAGGCTTTTTCATTTGGCACTTACCCCGCATGCGGATGCACATCATCGGATTTTTTGCGTCCCCACGCGGATAGGGCTTTGACCTCTGTCGGGGATGGTTCATGGTCTGCCGGTCATGCGTTTCTCCGGCACCCACACCGCTCTGATCACTCCGTTTCGCGACGGCTCCATTGATGTCCCCGCCTTCGAGGCCCTCATCGAACGGCAAATCGCCGCCGGCATCGACGGCATCGTGCCAGTCGGTACCACCGGCGAGTCACCCACTCTCGATACGAAGGAACACCTCGAAGCAATCCGCCTCGCCGTGAAGTTTGCCGCTGGCCGCTGCGAAGTCATTGCCGGCACCGGTGCCAACGCCACCAGCGAAGCGATCGAGCTCACCAAAGAGGCGGAAAAAATCGGCGTCACCGGCTCACTGCAAGTTTGCCCGTATTACAACAAGCCCTCGCAGGAAGGACTCTACCAGCACTTCAAAACCATCGCGCGCGAAACGAGCCTGCCCATCATGCTCTACAGCGTGCCCGGACGCTCAGTCGTCGAAATTTCCACCGAAACCACCGCTCGCCTCGCTGCCGATTGCCCGAATGTGGTCGCCATCAAGGAAGCCGGCGGCTCGGTCGATCGCATCAACCAACTCGTGCAGGCCGTACCGAAAAATTTCGCCATCCTCTGCGGCGATGACCCACTCACGCTGCCCTTCATTTCCTGCGGCGCGACTGGTTTGGTTTCCGTCGCATCAAATCTCATTCCCGATGTCATGGCACGCCTCGTCCGCGCCTGCCTCAACGGCTCCTTCAACGAAGCACTCGAGCTTCAGAAAAAATATTACCCGCTCATGCGCGGCCTGATGACGCTGGATGTAAACCCGGTGCCGATCAAATCCGCCGTGGCCCTCCAAGGCCACTGCTCGCCCGAGCTTCGCCTGCCACTCGCGCCACTCACATCCGAAGCCTCCGCCAAACTCCGCGCGCTCCTCGATTCGTACAATCTCCTCCCCTGATATTTTCCCAACACACCAAACCAACTCAATCACACACTCCCATGGCCAAACTCTTCATTCCAGGTCCCATCGACGTTTCCAAAGAAACCTTCGCCGCCATGAGCCAGCCGATGATCGGCCACCGCGGCGCTGAATTCGAAGCCCTCTACGCATCGACCCAACCGGTGCTCAAACAACTCGCCGGCACCAGTCGCCCGTTTTTCCTTTCGACCTCATCCGCATGGGGCGTGATGGAAGCCTCGCTGCGCAACCTTTGCGCGAAAAAAGTCCTCACGCTTTGCTGCGGTGCCTTCTCCGACAAGTGGTTCGATGTCGCCAACAAGATGGGCATCCCCGCCGAAAAAATCCAAGTCGAGTGGGGCGAAGCAATCTCACCCGCAGCCGTCCGCGCGAAACTTGAGGAAGGCGGATTCGATCTCGTCACCCTAATCCACAACGAAACCTCCACCGGCGTGATGAACGACCTCGCTGGCATCGCTAAAGTGGTCAAATCCTTCCCCGGCGTCCTGCTGGTGGTCGACTCGGTCTCGTCGTTTTCCGCCGTGCCGATCGGCATGGACGCGCTCGGCATCGATGTTCTTCTCGCCGGTGTGCAAAAGGCCCTCGCCCTGCCACCCGGCCTCACGGTGTTCTCCTGCTCGGAGGGCGCTCTCGAACGCGCGAAAAGCATGCCCAACCGCGGCTACTATTTCGACTTCATCGAATTCGCGAAAAACGCCGAAAAAAACAATACGCCATCGACCCCTGCCATCTCTCTGATCTTCGGACTCCAACACATCCTCAGCGTGATCGAAAACGAAGGCGTCGAAAAACGCTTCGCACGCCACAAGAAAAACAACGCGATGATCCACGACTGGGCCGCGCGCCACGACTTCAAGCACTTCGCTCCCGAAGGCAATCGCTCGGTCTCTCTTAGCTGCTTCCACACGCCACCCGGCTTCGACCAATCGGCTTTCATCAAGTCCCTCAAGTCCAAGCACGGCTTCGTCATCAACGGCGGCTATGGAAAAATCAAAGGCCTCACCTTCCGCATCTCCAACATGGGCAACGAAACCCCCGAGACCATGCAGGAACTCATCGACGCCATGAACGATGTCCTAGGCTAAGCCTCCGTGGCGGTGGTTTCCAACCACCAAGCCTCTTCTTCAAAAACTCTCCCACCGTAACGGACCTTTTGGAAAAAGGTCCCTGCCCGTTCACAACTACATCTTCTCCGCGTCCCTCAGCGACCTCTGCGGCTTTGACTCCGTTGCACTACGTCCATGCCAAGAGGCTTCGCTAATTATATGTTCGCTAACGCTCACAGGGCATTGCGGTAAACTCTTCCTCACCCCATCATCTCCTCGATCCGCTTTTCCGACACCTTCACCGGACAGGGCAGATCAGGCGCGAAAATCGCCACGCGCCAATCTTCAAGCATCCAACCAATCTCCCACAGCGCGGGATTCTGCGGATCCTTTTTCCATCGCTCATGCCATGGCTCCCATAGCCGGCGCACGCGTTGCATTTTTTCGAGATCCTTCGCCAATGGTAGTGACTTGATCCGCCCCAACCGCGAGCGGATCGCCTTGAGCCGACGCGGATAATCACGCAGTCCCGCGAAGCCGGCACGCCACGCGAAACGCTCGCGCATCAACCACCCGAGCTGCTCATCCAAATCCGCCGCCACCACGCCAAGGTTGCGATCGGCGCGATGCTCATCGATCCACGCGCGGATTCCCGCCAGCGCTTCGACCACTTCGTCGAGCGTCGCACCAATGACCTTGGCCGCATCAAACCAATGACCTCTTCGCGATTTGCCGAGCTCGCGAAATTCATCCGGCGATCGCGGGAAACTGCCGCCAACCACACCTTCGGCAGTGAGCAAAAGCAAATCGTCGATCGCCGTGCCGCCGACACCGAGACGCGGCAACTCGACCTTCGCCATCAGGCCGATTGGAAATTTCTTCCGCAAGTGATCCACCTCGCCCGCGTGTGCGATGCACAGCAATCGCGCACCACCCGCACGATGCGACTCACGCGCCTCGGCCTCGCTCACAAATGCCCGCACGCCGACGCTGCCTGTTTCATCAACCAATGCCGGATACGCAAATCCACCGGGCGTCGCCACCCGCTCGGGCAGTTTCTCCCCATCCCAACTGCTCATCCCGCTGCGTTTGAGATCCTCATTCGCCGCCGCTTCAAATCGTTGCCTCATCCTCTCGCCAAGTCGCAATTTCAGCTCCGCCACATCGGTGCCAAACGCCAACTCCTCACCATCATCGTCGCAGACCCACACCTTCGTCACCAAATGATCGGGCAACCGCGAAAAATCATACGCATCCTGCGGCACATCGACACCAAGCCGCTCGCGAATGAAGTCCGAAAGCACCACTCCGATAGCCCCATCCTTCGGCGCAAAAGCCCACAGTTCCACGAAGGCATCCGCCAGCGATGCAATCGGTTGGCAAACACGCCGATAATCCTTCGGCAGCGATCGCAGGATCAACTCAACCCGCTCGCGCAAATGACCATCAACACCCCATGCTGGCAACCATTCGGGCAACTTCGGCAGTTGATCCACATGCACGCCGAGCGTCACGCCATCATCACGCTCACCGGGAGCGGTGCGGTAATACACGGGATAGCTCTCACCCTCATGCAAAATTTCATCGGGCAATCCATCGACTCCATGGTTTTGCAACTGCTCGTCCACCATCGCCCGCAGTCCTGCGATCAAGGCCTCCTCGTGCTGCGACAACCACTTATGAAATGCCGCCGCCGTGTGCACTTCCTGCGGGATGTGCTCCTCGCAATACGTCACCACCGCATCCTCATCCCACACACCGTTCGGCCGACGCAACTTATCCTCGATCGTACCGACCTCCTCACGCAGCTCGTCGATGAAATCGAGAAACCTCCCACGCTTGCGCAAACCACCGCCCAACAAACCCTCGCGAACAAAAACGCCATGCGCGAGCTTCGCATCGACTCTGCCGTAATGCACACGACGCCCCATCACCACCGCCAAGCCACCGCACACCACACGCTCCTTGCCATACACCGCGCCCTGAGCCTCATCCCACCGCGCCTCACCATAAACGCTGCGACACAAATGCGGCGCCACCTGCTCAACCCACTCGGGATCAATCCGCGCCACCCGCCGCGCCCACAAACGCGAAGTCTCCACCAACTCCATTGCCACCACCCATTCCCAGCGCTTCGGCGCACCAAACAATCCCGATCCCGGAAACACCGCAAAAAATCCTCCCGACGCACTGCGATAGGCTTTGTTCTCACGATCCCACAATCCGAACTGCCGCGGCACACCCGCCAACAATGATCGATGGATCGAAGCATAAGGGTACGCATTCTCCGCCGCATCCTTGCCACCGCCGCGCTTCAAATGCGCCGACTCCGCATCCGCCAACTCGTCCACGACATTTGACCACTCGATCACACGCCGCATATTGAGATACGACGCCGTCGCAAATTTTCTCAACGCATTGCGCCGCCACTTTCCGCGATCATCACGGAATGGCTGAAGCGCGTTCCACATCCGCAAAATTCCGATGAAATCACTCTCCGCATCCTTCCATGCGGCATGCGCCTCATCGGCCTCGCGCGCTTTTTCCGCAGGCCTCTCACGCGGATCGTTCGATTCCAAAAATCCGATGATCGGTAAAATTTCCGCCAGGCAATGTTCCTTGCGCGCTTCAATGATCATCCTCGCCAACCTCGGATCGACCGGCATCCTCGCCATTTCGCGACCATACGTGGTGAGCTTCCTCTCGCGATCAAGCGCTCCGACCTCACGCAGCGTGCGATACCCCTCGGCCACAGCCTTCGGCGATGGGGCATCAAGAAACGGAAACTCGTCGATCTCCGGCAAACCCAGCGACTTCATCCGCAAAATCACCCCCGCCAAAGAACTGCGGCGAATCTCGGGATCGGTGAACTCCGCGCGCTCTTCAAGCTCCAGCTCCTCATACAATCTCACGCACACTCCATCGCGCACACGACCGCAGCGGCCTTTTCTCTGACGCGCACTCGCCCGACTCACCGGCTCGACCAACAAACGCTGCACACCCTTACCGGGACTCCACCGACTCACCCGCGCCACACCGGTATCAATGACACATGCAATGCGCGGAATCGTCAGCGATGTCTCCGCCACATTCGTCGCCAAAATCAAACGCCGCAATCTTCCCGGATGAAACACCCGTTGCTGATCTGCAAGACCCAACCTCGCAAACAAGGGCAGCACTTCGGTGTCGCGAAATTTCCTCCCTTCAAGCACCTCCGCACATTCGCGAATCTCGCGCTCACCCGGCAAAAACACCAACACATCGCCACGCGGATCCACCCCACCCAACCACTCAACCGCACGCGCAACATGCTGCGGCATTTCCTCGTCATCCGCAGGCGGCAGGAAAAACTCCGACACGGGAAACATCCGCCCCGGTGCCTCAATCACCGGCGCTGCCACACCATCGATCGTGAAAAATTCTGCAAATGATCCGGCATCGAGGGTGGCCGATGAAATGACCAACTTCAAATCCGCGCGCGTTTGCAGAAGGTTTTTCAAATACCCCAAAAGGAAATCGATGTTGAGCGATCGCTCGTGCGCCTCGTCGAGAATCAAGGCACCATACTGACGCATCTGCGGATCCCCCTGCGTCTCGGCAAGCAGGATGCCATCGGTCATGAACTTGATGCGCGTGTCCTTGCAAAGCTTCTCATCAAAGCGCACCTGATAACCCACCATACCGCCCATCGACACCTTCAATTCTTCCGCCACGCGCCCCGCCACACTCACCGCCGCGATCCGCCGCGGCTGCGTGCAACCCACCCGCCCGCCCTCCGGCCCCAAGGCCTCGGCGACCATCTTCGGCAACTGCGTGGTCTTGCCCGATCCGGTGTCGCTCACCACGACCACCACCCGATGCTCACGCAACGCGCCAAGAATCTCCTCCCGGTGCGCGACCACCGGCAGTTCCTGCGGATAATTCCATGAGCCCGAAAATTCCATGCTTCAATTTACTCACGCACAACGCATCCCATGCACCGCACGCCCCATTCCAATCCCAGAGACCCCTCCGGCCAATGCGAAAAAACTCACCACCCAAAACCATGGTGGACGCCCATTCGCCAAACCGCTTGAATCAAACCCAACCCACGATGGACACACTCGCCGACCTCTTGGAAAAAAACCGCAACTGGGCCACCTCGGTTAAAGCTGAAGATCCTTCGTTCTTTTCCGAACTCGCCAACCAACAGACTCCCCAATACCTCTGGATCGGTTGCTCCGATAGCCGCGTGCCCGCCAACCAAATCACCGGCCTCGCACCCGGCGAAGTATTCGTCCACCGCAACGTCGCCAATGTCGTCGCCGAAACCGATTTCAACCTGCTCGCTGTCCTGCAATACGCGGTCGATGTCCTCAAGGTCCGCCATGTGATCGTCTGCGGCCACTACGGCTGCGGTGGCGTGATCGCCGCCCTCGAAAACTTCCGCCACGGCATCATCGACAACTGGCTCTCTGGCATCCGCAGCCTCCACCGCGCCCACCGCGAGGAGCTCGACGCCCTTCCGCCCCAAGCCGCCGCCGACCGACTCTGCGAACTCAATGTGCTCGCCCAAGCCCGCCATGTCGCACGCACCACCATCGTCGAAGACGCCTGGGCACGTGGCCAACAAATCTCCATCCACAGCTGGATCTACCGCCTCGACAACGGCATCATCAAACCCCTCGTCCCGCACATCGGCAAAAAACTCAACGACTGGAACGCCCAGCTGGATTGAGGGGGGAAATCATAAATGGCAAATTCTAAATTCGAAACGAAACAGAAGATGAAGATGCCTCATCTTCATTGTCTTCTCTTGAAACTGAAAGCTTGAAACTTTTTTCAATGTTCATCCCCTCTTCATCTTCTGTCTTCTATCTCCCCCCAACTTCCCCCTTGCCATCCTTCCGATCCGTGGCACTTTGAATCCGACCCTGCGTCAGGGGGCGTCCCGGCTTCGACGGGATGTTCGATGCGCTGGTTGCATGTGGAGGTTGATCGGTTGGCCTCCTTAAAAAGCCGTTCAAACAAACAAATGCAGACTCTAACGAGCTCGCACTGGCTGCTTAATTGACGGCCACGTCAGAACCCCGACGCCTTCTGAGGGGGATGACGACACTTAGAAGGCTGGACCAAAAGCCGGGGCACCGGGCTTGAGTCGAGATCCAACAGGTTCCTAGGAAAGACAACGCCGCAAGCGGGCCCAGCCTCTCCGAAACTCCAGACCGCCTGCTAAACATGTAGATACCATCGCTGAAGGCATCTCGGACAGGGGTTCGACTCCCCTCGCCTCCACCATTTTCTTCAGAATTTCAAAATCCCTTGTTTTCAAGGGTTTCCATAGCCATTTCCGCTGGTGGTCCCGCCAGGAATCGAACCTGGACCTACGGCTTCGGAGGCCATCGTCCTATCCATTGGACCACGGGACCATTGACGCGCTTGCGGCAGGGCCAAGCTTTAGGCGCCACATTGATGCTTGGCAAGATCAAGCAAAGCACCACACGGCTTTGCGGCTTTCATTCCGCTTCTTGGCTCCCCTCGCCACCGTAGAAACTTTTGATGTAGCCGTACTCGACCAAGGTGTCCTGCCACGGCGCGAGGATATTCGGATCTTGGAAAATCCGGTTCGCCGTGGCAATCCACTCTTCAGCTTTGACGAGGTTGTTGGCCTCATACTCGAGCGCCGCCTTGGCATAGTAGTAGTAGGGCGAATCATCGAGGAAGTCGTATTTCTCCGAGAGAATCAAAACCTCGTCTTTTTTGCCCAATTTGTTTTTGCAAAGCAAAATCTTGAATTCAATCAAGCGACCCAACGCCACGCTCTGCGACGGCAAGTCCTTGAGCACCTTTTCAAAAACCTCGAGCGCCTTCAGCCACTCGCGCGTCACGAAATACACTTCGGCAATGTTGAAGCGGATGCTCGGATTGTCCTTGGAAAGGGTAAGGGCTTTGTTGAAGTCCTCAAGCGCCCTGTCGAAGGACCGCATTTCCACATAGCAACTTCCGCGGAGATTAAAAATCTCGGGACTTTCATTGAAGATCACCTCAGCCATCTGAAGTTGTTCGAGCGTTTCGAAAATCCGCTTTTGCTGGAACAGGCGGTTGGCCTCGTTGAGGTGCTTGATGAAATCTTTGCGCCTCTCCTCGGCAAGATTCAGGAATGACTTCTGGTTTGGCAAAAGCTCCTGCACGGGCGCTTGTTCAGCCTTGGCGGCGGAATCAGAAGAAGCGGCCGCCGCCGCATTCGGTGCGGGCTGTTCTTGAGCCATTACCGACATGGCACCGAGCAAAAAGGTAAGAAAGGAAATGCGTTTCATGATCTGATGAGACCCGCATAATAATGGAGCCCGCGACGCACCGCAAGCCGCAGCTTCGGCCCGGCACCGATTTCACAAAGCGCCCCTGCCAAAAAATTTCCCCTTGATCCGACCCGCATCGCGTGCTTTGTTCCCTCGAACACTGTTCAAAATCATGCAAACCAACCTCACCCGCCGCCAGAACGACATTCTCGAGTACCTCAAAATGTCCCAGCGCCGCAGTGGCTTGATGCCATCCACCCGGGAAATTCAGCATTATTTCGGGTTCGCGAGCCAAACGGCCGCCATGAGTCACCTGCGTGCTTTGGAGCGCAAGGGCGTCATCCAGCGCCTACCCGGCAAGGCCCGCGCGGTCATTTTCCCCGATGAGCTCGACCGCGGCGAAATCCGCGACATCCCGGTCTACGGCAACATCGCCGCCGGCATGGCCCAGGATGTCACCCCTGAGCGCGAAGGTTCGATCAGCATCGACGCCACCGCCCTCGGCATCCACCGCAACGCAAAAACCTTCGCCCTCAAGGTCCGCGGCGATTCCATGATCGATGCCCACATCTGCAACGGCGACACGGTCATCCTCGAACAACGCGAACCCCGCAAAGGCGACATCGTCGCCGCCCTCATCGACGGCGAAACCACCCTCAAGCGCTACCTCGTCGAAAAAGGCCAACCCTTCCTCCGCGCCGAAAACCCGGATTACCCCGATCTCATCCCCGTCACCGATCTGGTCATCCAAGGAGTGCTGGTCGCCCTGCTGCGCAACGCGGCTTGAGAACGGTGCCAATCAACATCGAGGGCAGCATCAATGGGTTGAGTTGAAAGACTGCGACTCAATCGTCGGCTTTGGAGTTGAGCAAAGTGCTCCAATTTCCGTCGGCTCGCCGGCGAGTTTTTTCACGATCCGCTCCGCGGGATTGACAGTCCACCCCCGATGGTTTGTCGTCCGCGACATGCGTCTCGTACCAAATCTTCGGTCCGCCGCCGGCGGCTGCGCGGCCGCACTAGCCATCACCCTCACCGCCCACGCCGACAACACCATGATTGACACTCCATCCGATGTGAAAGCCGCCCCAGCCGACGCCCACAAAACCGCGTCCGGCCTCTGCTCGAAAGTCCTCGAAAAAGGCAAAGGCAACACCCACCCCGGCCCCACCGACACTGTGACCGTCCACTACTCGGGCTGGACGACCGATGGAAAACTTTTCGATAGCTCGGTGAAGCGTGGCCAACCCGCAAGCTTTCCGCTCAACGGCGTGATCAAGGGCTGGACCGAAGGCGTGCAACTCATGGTCGAAGGCGAAAAACGCCGTTTCTGGATTCCGGCCAACCTCGCCTACGGCGAAAACCCCGGCGGCGGACGCCCCGGCGGATTGCTGGTCTTCGATGTCGAGCTCCTCGGCATCAAGCCCGCCCCCAAACCTCCCACCACTCCCGATGATGTGGCCGCAGCCCCCGCATCCGCAGAGAAAACCGAATCCGGCATCGCCTCGCGCGTTCTCGAAAAAGGCAAAGGCAGCACTCACCCGAAGGCCACCGATCAAGTGGAAGTCCACTATTCCGGCTGGACCACCGACGGCCAACTTTTCGATAGCTCGGTGATGCGCGGCGAGACAGTCGTCTTCCCGCTCAACCGCGTGATCCCCGGCTGGACCGAAGGCGTGCAACTGATGGTCGAAGGCGAAAAACGCCGTCTCTGGATCCCAGCCAAGCTCGCCTACGGTGAAAACCCACCACCAGGCGCACCCGCCGGCACATTGGTCTTTGATGTGGAACTCATCCGAATCGTCAAATGATTCGCGCCCGGCTCATCACCGCATTGCTTGCGACGGCGCTCGCCCACACGGCCTGCGCTCCAAAGCCACAATCACGCGGTGATGATCAGCCAGCCCACATCCTCAACCAATCCACCAACCCGAAACCCAAAACCAAAAAGCCGGTCCGCATGAACGGCCGCGGCGATGTCTCGTCGATCTCTCTCGAGGAAATGTTCGCGCTCCAAGGCTCGGGCAACGCGCTGATCTTCGACGCAAGACCGGGCTACCTGTTCCATCTCGGCCACATCCCCGGCGCCGAGAGTTTGCCAAAATCCGACTGCGAAGACTCCATTGCCAAAATGGACGAACGATTCAAGTCCGCCGTCGCTGCTGGCAAGCCGATCATCGTCTACTGCTCGGGTCTCCTCTGCCCCGACGCACGCACGGTAGCCATGCACATTTCCGGCTACGGCCACCCGGCCAAAATTTTCTCCAGCGGTTACGACGCATGGAAAAAAGCCGGACTCCCCACCGATTGATCACCCCCACACCCCCAACATACCATGACCTCGTTCAGTAATGTCACCGTCGATAGCAAAGCCAATGTCTACTTCGACGGCCGCGTCGTTTCCCACACCGTTCACTTTAGCGACGGCTCGCGCAAAACTCTTGGCCTGATCTATCCCGGCAAATTCCATTTCGGCACTGCCGCTCCTGAACGCATGGAAATCATCGCCGGCGATTGCGAGGTCGTGCTCGATGGCACCGACAAAACCCTCAACATCGAGGCCGGATCCGCATTCGATGTCGCCGGCAACAGCGGCTTCACCATCACCGTGAAAGACGGCATCTGCGAATACATCTGCTCGTTCATCCAGGACTGATGCCACGCATATTCGGGGCCCTGAAGCTTGCAAGCACGGCTGCCGCCGTGGCCTTGCTCGCATCATGCAGCCTGCGCCTGCCCACGCAAAAAGTCCCCACCGCCAAAGTCCCAGTCCGCAACACCGCCACCGCATCGCACAGCAAAGAACCCCACGTGCTGGTGTGGATGGTCGCCGACAAATGGCACACCGGCCTCGTCTTCCCCTACGATTGGCTCATCGAATCCGGCTTCATCCCGCCGGAAAATTTCGGCAACCCACAATTTGTCACGATGAGCTGGGGCAACACCGACGCCTACTCGCCCGAAGGCATCGGCTCGACCTGGAACCTGCTGCGCGTGATCCTCACACCAACCCCTGCGGTGATGGAGCTGATCCCGACAAATTGGCATATCGCCGAGGTGATGCCTCATCAACGCATCTGGCGCAAACTCACACCACGGGACAAAGGCCCGGCCCTCGCCGATTTCCTCAACAAATGCTCGGTCACCGATGCTAATGGCCGACCCATCGTCGTGCGCCCATCAAGCTGGGGCAAAGGCGTGCAACTCGAATCCGCCCACCGCTACTTCATCCCGCGCGTCTGCAATGTCTGGACCGCCCAAGCGCTCGAAAACCTCGGCTGCGAACTCAACCCGATGCTCGGCCTCACCGCCAACAGCCTCATCCGCCAAGCGGAAAACCCACCCAACAACCTCGAGCTGATCTGGCCGGGCAAACGCTGAGGGCTCAAGCCAAGCCGTCGCGCGGAAATCACGCCTCTTCACCGTTGCTGGATCATCCTGATCCAGGCCGTCCTTGGAGCGTCCCGCTCCAAGTTCTGAAGCGCTAAAGAATCCGCCACTTCTTTCGGTTCTTTCCTCACTTGAAACTTGAAACACCTCCCCCCTTCGGTTGACTCCACCGCCTGCCTCGACTAATCATGGCGGAGACATGGTTGATCAGATCCCGAAAATTATTGCCGCCATCACTCTCCTCTGCATCGGCCACGCCGAGGCGCAGCTCGCGGCATCACTAAAGATCACAAAAAAACAATACCTCGCCGGCGAACAGGTCCTGGCCGTGGTCACCGTCACCAACCACGCCGGACGCGAGCTGGTCTTCCAAAGCGATGGACGCTTTCAGTGGCTCGACTTCTCCATCAAGAACAGCAATGGCACCACCGTGAACCCAAGAGGTCGCAAGATTTTCGGCCCGATGAAAATTGGCGCCGGCCAAACGCTCGCCCGCGAGGTCGACCTCACCCAACATTTCCAACTCACCGAACCAGGAAACTTTTCCGCCGTCGCCGTGATCCACCCGCCCGGCAGAGCCACTGAAGGCACTACGACCAACCGCGTATTCTTCAGCCAATCGCCAGGACGCCCTTACTGGACTCAAAAAGTCGGCATCCCCGGAAGAGCCGGCCAAACCCGCGAGTTTCGCATTCTCAACTTCAGCGGTGATACCAAGTCCCAACTCTACGCCCAAGTGCGCGATGGCCGCACCGGCGAATCGGTCCGCACCTTCCTGCTCGGCGACACACTCATGCTGCGCAAACCCAGCGCCACCATCGACCGCAACCAGCGCCTGCATGTGATGTTTCTCACCACACCCACGATGTGGGCGCACTACGAAATCGACACCGACGGCCGCGTCGCAAGCCGCCAAATCCACCAACGCGGCGCAGTCGGCGACCCGCAACTCATCACCATGGGCGATGGCAGCGTGCGCGTCGACAACTCGATACCCTACGACCTCAAAGCCGCCGCCGAGGCCCGCAAAAAAACCCGCAAAGCCTCGGATCGACCGGCCGGAACTTATTGAATTCGGCATAAATTTGCCGAAATACCCCGAAAAAGCTGGCATTTTGGCCGTCCCAGGCCACTATAAACTTTACAAGCATGCGATTTTGTTAATTTTTCTTAATTATCAAATCCCCCTAGCATTCTCATGAAGACTTTGCAGCGCCTCATCTTTCTCGCCTTGCTGGCTTGCGGCATCAGCGGGCTCAACGCCGCCGACTTCCGCACGGTTGTCATCGATGCCGGTCACGGCGGGCATGATGTCGGTGGCCAATGGGGCCGCGTCTACGAAAAGCATCTGGCACTCGACACATCCGTTCGCCTCGAAAAACACCTCAAGCGCATGGGCTATCGCACAGTCATGACCCGCCGCGGCGATTATTTCCTCACCCTGCCCCAGCGCTGCCAAATCGCCAACCGCTACCGCAACGCGATCTTCGTAAGCGTGCACTTCAACTACACCTGGAAGCAAGATGTCAGCGGCCTCGAAACCTTTTACTTCAACAGCGAAGGACAAAAGATCGCCAATCATGTGCAGAACCGCATGATCCGCTACACGCGGTCTGTCGATCGCAACGAAAAATTCTCGCGCTTCTATGTGATCCGCAACACTAAGATGCCGTCGATCCTCGTCGAGGGCGGCTTCGTCAGCAACGAGGCGGAACGCAAGCGCATGAAGTCGGCTCGCTTCCGCGAAGCACTCGCCCGCGCGATCGCCGATGGCATCCAGCGCTACGATCGCGAGGGCTGATCACCCTACCCCACCTACGGGGTTTTCACGCTTTTGAAACTGCAAGCCCGCACGGCATGCGGTAGCATCATGCTCATGGCGGCAGTCACCGTACACGAAATGCGCGATACCGAAACCCGCGCGATGGCATCAGGCTTGACCGAAGAGGAAATTCTCAATCACGCCGGCGAACAACTCGGCCATGCCCTGGCAAAATTTTTCCCCATGCCCGGCAGCGCCATCGCCTACCTCGGCAAAGGCCACAACGCAGGCGATGCCTTGGTCGCACTCAGGATTCTGCGCGATACATATGGATGGAAAATCTCAACCCGCGCGGCCTACCCGATCGATGCCTGCGCTCCGCTCACACGCAAAAAATGGAAAGAACTCGGCAACGCCGAAAATTTATCCGCCACACCCGATTGGCAAAATTGCCACCGACCCTTGATTCTGTTAGACGGCCTCCTCGGCATCGGCGCCCAAGGCCCGATGCGCGAACCGCTGCTCGCCAAGGCGCACGAAATGCGTTGGCTGCGCGACAACGCCTGTGCCCGCATCGCCGCTGTCGACATCCCCTCGGGCATCGATGCCGATAGCGGCACTGCCACACCCGGCACTGCCACACCCGGCACCGTCACCGCCGACCTCACACTGATGATCGGACTCGCGAAACGCGGCCTGCTGATGTCTCACGCGGCGACTCACACTGGAGCCCTGTCGCTTGTTCCCGTCGATTGTCTCAAGCACCCTCACCCGACCGATATCGAACTCATTTGCCCGCATACTCTGCACTTCGGGAAATCACCCCGACCCTTCGATTTCCACAAAGGCATGGCCGGCAGGGTCGCAATTCTCGCCGGCTCTACAAACTACCCCGGCGCCGCCGTTCTTGCCGCCATCGGCGCACTGCGTGGTGGCGCAGGACTCATCACGCTTCACACACCCAAAGATGCCGCACCGCTCATCGCTCCACGCTGCCCGCCAGAAATCATCATTCGCCCCTACTCGTCACCACTCGAGCTGCTCGATACCCGCTTCGACTCGCTCGTGATCGGTTGCGGCATCGGCCAGCCGGATCAACCCACCGAGGCTGAAATCATCCGCCTCATCGCCGATACCCGCGTGCCTACCGTCATCGATGCCGACGCGCTCAACCTCATCGCCGCCAACTCACAAACCCACATCCTCGACGAGCGCCACTTGCTCACACCCCACCCGGGAGAATTTGCCCGACTCTTCCCCGAGCTCGCAAAAATTTCACGCGAAGCGGCGGTCTCAAGCTTCATCGAAAACTCCAAAGCCACGCTGCTTCTCAAAGGCTCACGCAGCCTCATCGCCCAACGCGGCCACCCGATCCTTGCCAACTCCACTGGCACCCCCGGCATGGCGACCGGTGGTCAAGGCGATCTGCTCTCCGGCATCATCGGCGCCCAAATCGCCGCCGGCCTCACACCCATCGAATCCGCCGCCCTCGGCGCATGGCTTTGCGGCCGAGCCGCCGAAATCGCCATCCACTCGCACTCACAATCCGAGCAATCCCTCAGCCCCAGCGACACGGCAAACCATATCGGCCAAGCCTTCATCGACTGGCAGGGCTCGCAGCGTTGATCTGCTCTCTCCCAAAGAAAAAACCAGTGACCCGTTGCCGGGCCACTGGTCCACAAAACACAATGAATAACCAGTAAATCAGTTGACCGCTACCGCTGAGGAACCGGTCTCACCGGTGCGGATGCGGATGGCTTGCTCAACCGCTGAAACAAAGACTTTGCCGTCGCCGATCTTACCGGTGTTCGCGCTTTTGACGATCACCGAGGCAACATTTTCTGCCAGCGAGTCGTCGACCACGATTTCGATTTTCACCTTTGGCAAGAAGTCGACGGTGTACTCGGATCCGCGGTAAATTTCCGTGTGACCTTTCTGGCGACCGAAGCCCTTGACTTCGGTCACGGTCATGCCTTGCACACCCACCTCAGCGAGTGCTTCCTTAACTTCTTCGAGCTTGAACGGTTTGATGATCGCTTCGATTTTTTTCATAATTGGGTGGATTGGTGAATGTGAATAAGCACGGAGCGTGCCAACTTTTTCCAGAATGGAATTTTTTATCCGCGCAGAGAGACTAACTTCGAGGCCGGTAAATGACGAGTGGAAAAACCCGTAATCCGCGGAAAACCCCATAAAATGGCGATTTCCGCAGCTAGCCCACCCCCTCAGCTCACTGCCGCTGTCTCAGCAAATCGCGAATCTCAGTGAGCAGCTTTTCCTGGGCACTCACCTCGACCGGAGCCGCCTCGGCCGCCGCTTCCGCCTGTTTTTCGGTCAAGGCCTTGGCCTTGTTGATGGCCTTGACGACCAAAAACATGACAAACGCGACGATCACGAAGTTGATGGTGATGGTGACAAAATTTCCATAAGCGAGCACCGCCGCCTGTTTCTTGGCCTCGGCAAGGCTCGTTGCGGTGACGCCGGAAGAGAGGGCCACAAACTTGTTGCTGAAGTCGACCCCACCCGAGATCCGCCCAACCAAGGGCATGATCAGATCCTCGATGAACGAGGTGGATAGCTTGGTGAATGCCGCGCCCATGACAAAGGCCACGGCCATGTCGATGAGGTTGCCCTTGAGTGCAAATTCCCTGAATTCCTTAAACATGATGTGATGGTGTTGGTGTGAAACAAACTCAAGCCAAGACCATCCACTCGGCCAAGCCTTTTCTAAACCTGCCTCTTGCCTCTTGAATCACGAATCTGTTTCATGGAAGCCACAAAGCGCTTCAATGGCTCGCAAATCTCCAGCCCGCCCCAGCTCCGCCCGCGAACTCCTCTTCGGCGACCTCTGGGAATTCGACCCCGCACCCGAATCTGCGCCCGCCCACATCGAGCCACACTACGGGCTTTTCATCAACGGACGCTTCGTCGCCGCGAAGTCACGCCGGCGCTTTGATTCGATCTCACCCCGCAATGGTGCGAAGCTCGCCGAAATATCCGAAGCCAACGCGGCCGATGTCGATACGGCCTACCAAGCTGCCGCCAAAGCCTTCAAGTCGTGGAGCAAAATCCCCGGCCACGACCGCTCGAAGTTCCTCTTCCGCATCGCCCGACTCCTCCAAGATCGAGCCCGCGAATTCGCCGTCGCCGAAACACTCGACGGCGGCAAACCGATCCGCGAGTCACGCGACTTCGACCTGCCGATGGCGGCCGCGCACTTTTTCTATCACGCCGGCTGGGCCGACAAACTCGATCATGTCGCCCCCGGTCGCAGGCTCGCGCCACTCGGCGTCGTCGGCCAGGTGATCCCATGGAATTTCCCTCTCCTGATGCTGGCATGGAAAATCGCGCCAGCCCTCGCCACCGGCAACACAGTGGTGATCAAGCCAGCCGAAACCACCTCCATCACCGCGCTGAAGTTTGCATCGATCCTGCAAGATGCCGGACTCCCCCCCGGTGTGGTCAACATCGTCACCGGCGGAGCCGAAACAGGCGCGCTGGTGGTCAATCATCCGCTTTCCGCAAAGATCGCCTTCACTGGATCGACCGAGGTCGGAAAAATGATCCAACACTCGCTCGCCGGCACCAGCAAAAAACTCTCGCTCGAACTCGGTGGCAAGGCCGCCAACATCGTCTTTGAAGACGCACCGATCGATCAAGCGGTTGAAGGGGTGATCAATGGCATCTTTTTCAATCAAGGCCATGTCTGCTGCGCCGGATCCCGCCTGCTCGTGCAGGAAGGCATCGCTGCGGAATTCACCGCACGCTTGAGACGCCGCATGGCAAGCCTCCGCGTTGGTGATCCGCTCGACAAAAACACCGATGTCGGTGCCATCAATTCACTCGCGCAGTTGAAAAAAATCCAAGAGCTCGTGCAGTCGGGCATCGACGAAGGCACAGAGATGCACCAACACACCTGCCAACTTCCGAAAAAAGGTTTCTATTTTCCACCCACGCTCTTTTCGGGCGTCACAATGAGCCAACGCATCGCAAGCGAGGAAATTTTCGGACCCGTCCTTTCCATCCTCACTTTCCGCACACCGGAGGAAGCGATCGAAAAAGCCAACAACACCCGCTTCGGACTCTCGGCCGGTGTATGGACCGACAAGGGTTCGCGCATCCTGATGATGGCGTCACGCCTCAAGGCCGGCGTGGTCTGGGCCAACACCTATCACAAGTTCGATCCCGCAAGCCCCTTCGGCGGATACAAGGAATCCGGCTTCGGCCGCGAAGGCGGCAAACACGGCTTGCTCGAATATTCACAACTCGTCTGAAACACCAGACACGGCATGAGCACCACACCCCACACCATCCCATGCGGCGCGATCATCGTCGCCGCCGGAAACAGCCGCCGACTCGGCCATGACAAACTCACATGGACGCTTGATGGCATCACTGTCCTGCGTCGCAGCATCAACGCGTTTCTCGATGCGAAACACATCCACTCAATCGTGGTGGTCTGCCCGCTCGATCGCTGGAACCAAATCGATCATAAAAATTTCACCAAGCCGGTGACACGCGTCGATGGCGGCAAGGAACGCCAGGATTCGGTCGCCGCCGGACTCGCGGCTTTGCCCACCGACACGCAACTGGTCGCCGTACACGATGGCGCGCGACCGCTTGTTTCTCCTCACGACATCGACCGCTGCGTCGAAGCCGCCCATGCATTCGGTGCCGCCGCACTCGCCCGCCGCGCGACCGAAACCATGAAACGCTCGGACGACAAGGACTTCAACACCGAGCCAGTCGACCGCAACAATCTCTGGTGTATGGAAACTCCGCAGGTTTTCCGAACCGATCTCCTGCGCGACGCAAGCAAGGCAATCGCACGCGATAACATCACCGCCACCGATGAGGTCAGCGCCGTCGAACAACTCGGCACCAAAGTGAAGTTCGTGGAGTCTCAGAATCCGAATCTTAAAATCACCACACCCGCCGACCTCGCCCTCGCCGAAGCTCTGGTGAAAATTCAAACGACCTCATGAACAAGGCAAGCTACGACTGGTGCCAACTCGACAACGGCCCACGCCTCGCCGTCGCCACCATGCCGCACGCGGAGTGCGCCTCGTTTGCCATCCATGTGCCCGCTGGCAGCCGCGATGAATCCGACCTGCCCGCAGGCCTCGCGCACTTCGTCGAACACATGGTCTTCAAGGGCACACACAGCCGCAGCGCTCGCGACCTGACTTTCGAAATCGAAAATGTCGGCGGCCAAATCAACGCCTGCACCAGCGAGGACCAAACGACCTACGAAGGCCGCGCCGATGCCGACCAACTCGCGACACTCGCCGGCGTGATCAGCGACATGGTCTGGAACCCAAACTTTCCCGATGCGGAAATCGAACTCGAACGGGAAGTGATCCATGAGGAAATCACCCTTTACCGGGAATCACCCTCCGATCACATCGGCGACCTGATTTCCAAAGCGCTCTGGGGCGACCACACGCTCGGCAACCCGATTTCCGGCAGCGCCAAAAGCATCTCACGCATCACCCGCCAGCACCTGCTCGATTTCACCGCACGACACCACTTCCGCAATGACATAGTGATCGCCGCCGCCGGACCTTTCAGCCTCGACGAGGTCCACACAATCATCCGCCCACTGCTGCCAAAAAACTTCCACGATGGTAGCCGCCCAACGCCATTTGAGCCGCTCCCAACTACGATGAACATCGTAGATGAATCCCGCGATACCGACCAACTCCAGCTCGCTCTCGCATGGCACACCCCCGGCCGCCACTCCTCGCAACGCCACGCACTGCGCTTGCTCAGCCTCATGCTGGGCGAATCCGCAAGCTCGCGACTCTTTCTCGAGCTCCGCGAAAAACGCGGACTCTGCTACCAGATCACCAGCGATGTGAGCTTTCTCCACGAGACCGGCGCCTTCGAAATCCATGCCGGACTCGCCCCCGAAGGCCGCAACGCGGCACTCGAATGCATCCACGCGGAGATCAACGACCTCGCCACCCGCGGCCCCGCCGATGGTGAATTGGAACGCGCCAAACGCCTCGCCATCTCGCAAAACAAACAGGCCCTCGAATCCACCGCTTCCCACGCGACATGGGCCGGCGAATGCCTGCTTGAGTTCGGCCGCATCCCTCACCCGCTCGAATGGCGCGACCAAGTGCTCGCCGTCACGCGCGACGAAATCCAATCGATCGCCTCACAAATTTTCTCCGGCCAAACACCCGCGATGGCGGAAATCAAACCCGACGCGACCTGAGCCACCGCCCCACACGCCATGCCCTTCCACCCCTTCAGCCGCGAACACCTCGCCGCCGTCACGCTGGGCACCTGCATCACCGCGGCCCTGCTCATCGCCGCGAAGTCAAATGCCCGCAGGCAACAAATCGTTACCCGCCTGCTCGCCTTCACCAACCTCGCCGCCTACCCGCTCAACCTCATCGCATGGAAAACCCACGACCAAGCGATCGGCCTCGAAAACCTGCTGCCACTCCACCTCTGCGACATCGCCGCCTTCATCGCCGGATTCGCCCTGCTCACAGGAAATCCGCTGCTGCGCACACTCACCTACTTCTGGGGTCTCGCCGCCACGCTCCAAGCCCTGATCACCCCTGCGATCTCGGCCGATTTCCTCACGCCTCCCTTCATCACCTTTTTCATCCAACACTTCGCGATCGTCGCCGCCGCGATCCACATCCCACTCGTCGAAGGTTGGCGCCCGAAATCCCCGCTCTGGAAATCCCCCTTCGACGCCTACCTCGGCGCCCTCGCCTACATGCTTTTTTCGATCGTCATCAACCAATGGCTCGGCACCAATTTCGGCTTCACCTCACGCCCGCCCGACAAGGCCAGCATGATCGACCACCTCGGCCCATGGCCATGGTACCTCGCGTCCTTCCAACCCCTCGCCTTTTCGCTTTTTTTCATCCTCGCCATCCCGCTGCACCGCCTCCGGCCAGCCCGACCCGATCCCCCTTGAACCCGCTCTGACCCAATGCCCACCGGGATTTTGCGAATGGAAAAAACAAATCCGGCCGCAAGCCTCGCTGACATCCTACAAGAGCCCATGACCACACTCAGCATCATGCCCGAAAACAAACCCGCGCCAACCGAATGGCGCGACTGGTTGGCACTGCACGCCCCCAAGCTCCTGCTTTTCGCCCGCCAACAGACCCGCTCCCGTGAGGACGCGGAAGATGTCTTGCAGGACGCGCTGGTGAAGCTCGTGGACAAACTTCGCAACGATCAGTTCATCGGCGGATCCGACGCCTGGCAGTCCTACCTCTACGCGACCATCCGCCGGCTCGCCATCGACCTCGGCCGCCGCGATGACCGCAGGAAACGCCGCGAAGACACAGTCGCCGGCGACCGCCCCGAATTCGACGCCAATGGCTCACACCCGTGGTTCGAATCCGAGTCCTCGGACGATGAAACCCGCAATCAACTCGAATCCAAACTGAAGGAACTCCCGCAAAAATTCGCCGAAGTGATCGTGATGAAAATTTGGGGCGAACGCACCTTCGCCGAAATCGCCGAAATCCTCGACATCTCACAAAACACCGCCGCCTCACGCTACCGCTACGGACTCGAGGCTTTGAAAAAATCACTCGGCAGCGCCCGCCGCCGCGGAGACCTCTCAATCTGAACCATCACTGCACGCACACGCCATGCACGACGACACATCACACCTCGAAGCCGAACTCCTCAAGCTCCGCCCCGCAGGTTCGCATGATCAACTCATCGACCGGCTCGAAGCCTGCGCACTCGGCGATTGGTCGGAACCACTCGACGACGAACTCGAACTCGAGGAAAAACTTCGCGCTAACGCACCCGCCCGTCTTGACCCCGCGCTGATGGCTTCACTCGAAGCGATCTGCACCGCGATCCCATTTCCAAAAGAGAAAAACATCGTCGGTTTCCCCAAATCAAAATCCCGCCCGCCCACATCCAAACGCGGGCAACTGGCCGCTGCCGCTGCCATTGCGCTGCTGGGCGCAGCAACCGCCTTGCTCATCCCAATGAAGGGCAACAGCCCCTCCGCTACCGCCAGCAGCTCGCCAACAAGCCAAGCCATCCAACCCAGCAACGCCATCCTTACCCCCGCCTCATTCAAACGCGGCCTCACCGCCGCCAGCGACGAAGGCGTGGTCTGGCAATCCAACCAACGCCCCCACCGCGTGCTGAAATTCACCTACCAGGACTGCGCCACCCTCCGCGACGACAGGGGCCGCACCTATGAGGTCGAACAACCACGCGTGGAATATGTGCTCGTCCCCGCCAAAACGGACTGATCACACAATTTGAACAAATCCGACGAACTACTACGCTCATCGTACCAAAGTCACCGATATGAAATACGGCCGAATCCTCACCGCAGTCACCGTCAGCCTCATGGCCACCCGCGCAGCGGCCGTCGAGGCCCCGGCCGATGACGCACCGCCGCCCGCACGCAGCCTTGCCCGCGAAAACGAGTCGGCCATGCCACCCGCCCGCCAAGCGGAAACCCCAGCTCCTCGCGGGGCACAACCAGCCCCAAACGGGAACGCTCAGAGCATCCAGAACACCAAAGCCGGCAGCGCGTTTCTCGGCGTCGTATCCGAAAAATTGCCTGATTTTGTCGCCCCCCACCTCGGCATCGAAAAAGCCATCGTCGTGAAAGGCCTCATGCCCGATGGGCCCGCCGCCCAAGCCGGCATCGCTGCCAACGACATCATCACCCGTATCGGCGACCAAGCAATCCAGTCCCCCGACGAACTCACCCGCAAGGTGGCCACCCATCAGCCAGGCGAGAAAATCCGCGTCGCGATCATCCGCAAAGGAAAGTCCCAAGACCTCGATGTGACACTAGGTCAACGCCCTAACAATTTCGCCGAAGCCGCACCCGAGCCGCGCGAGGCGAAACCCGATCTCAACGCAATCCCCAACGAACTCCGCGAGCGCGCCCGCCAAATGCTCGGCGAAAACTTTGGCGAGCGCGAAATGAACTTCGAGCAACAACTCCAAGGCATGTTTCCGGAAATGAACGATGCCATGAAGCAAATGCGCCAGCACATGGAAAATGCCATGCGCAACCTCGAGGCACCAAAGATCACCCGCGAACGCGGCATCCAACTCCAACAAGGCACAACCTTCCGCCTCAGCGATGAAAAAGGCTGCGTCGAAATCCAAACCAACAATGGCAGCAAGGAAGTCACCGTCCGCGATGCCGACCAAAAAATCGCATGGAGCGGCCCTTGGGACACCGCACAGGACAAAGCCGCCGCGCCCGAAGAGGTGCGGCAACGCATCGAAGCTCTCAACATCGACTCATGCTTTCGCAGCAACGGCTTCAGCTTCCGCTTCGGTGGCGATCCCGAAAAAAAATGAGCCGCATGCCACTCCAACCGTTTTTTCATGGGTAAACAACGCGACGGGTTTTCGCGTTGATGGTGTAACCCGCGTCGGATGTGTCCGGCGCGGGTTTTTCATGTCGACTAAGCCTAAAATCTTCTCACCACGGTATCTACACGCTGACGCTCATCAGCCTCGGGATAATCAAGCGTGTAGTGAAGCCCGCGCGACTCCTTGCGGCGCAGCGCGCATTCAACGATCAGACCCGCAACCGCGACCAAATTTCGCAGTTCGAGGATGTCAGAATTCACCCGGTGACCCCAATAAAACTCGCGCACCTCGCGCTTGAGATTTCGCAAACGCGCCGCCGCTCGCCGCAAACGGTTGTCGGTGCGCACGATGGAAACATAGTCCCACATCAAAAGGCGGATTTCATCCCAGTTGTGATAAATGACCACCAACTCATCGGGCTCGGCCGTATCGCCATGCTCCCACTCGGGGATCGGCGGCGGATTCGGCGCCTCCTTGCCCGGCGGGTAAAGTCGCATCATTTCATCCAAAGCCCGCCGAGCCATGACATTGCCCTCAAGCAATGAATTTGATGCCAAGCGGTTCGCTCCGTGCAACCCGTTGCAAGCCACCTCGCCGATCGCAAACAATCCACGAATCGCGGTCTTGCCCTCGTTGTCGGTCAACACGCCGCCACATTGATAATGCGCAGCCGGCACCACCGGAATCGGCTGCGTCTCACAGTCCAAACCAAACTTCATCAGCGTTTCATATATGTACGGAAAACGCTCCTTCATGAACCCCTTCGGCTTGTGCGTCACATCAAGATACACACACGCCTCACCAGTACGCTTGAGCTCTCGGTCGATCGCACGCGCCACAATGTCACGCGGCGCCAAGGAACCTCGCGGATCAACCTTTTTGGTGAAATCCTCACCCTTGGCATTGATCAATATCCCACCCTCACCGCGCACTGCCTCACTCACCAAAAACGATCGCGCCTCGGGACCTCGCGCACCGGGATTGTAAAAACAGGTCGGATGAAACTGGATGAACTCCATGTTCGCAATCGATGCCCCCGCGCGCCAACCAAGCGCCACTCCGTCGCCGGTCGCGGAATCGGGATTGGTGGTGTAAAGGTAAACCTTGCCGCAGCCACCCGCCGCCAAGACGACTCGATCGGAGCGCATGACCTTTACCTCACCGGTTTTGCGCTCAAGCACATAAGCACCGAGCACGCGATCCTCAGCCACCGCACCAAGCTTCGATGTGGTGATGAGGTCGATGACAAAATGGTTTTCCAAAATCGTCAGGTTCGGCGTCTTGCGCGCGGCCTCAATCAAGGCCCGCGCGATTTCACGGCCGGTCGTGTCCTTGGCATGCAAAATCCGCCGATGCGAGTGACCACCCTCGCGACCCAGAAGGTAATGGTGATCCTCACGATCAAAGGACACCCCGTAATTCACCAAATCCCGGATCGCCTCCTCACCCTCGCCAACAATCGTACGCACCATGCTCTCACGGCACAGACCCGCACCGGCCTCCAGGGTGTCGGCCACATGCATTTCCACCGAATCCCCCGCATCCCGCTCTTGCTCGGACAAAACCGAGGCAATTCCACCCTGCGCCCACGCGGTGTTGGATTCGAAAACATCGCCCTTCGCCAACACCACCACCGACCCGTGACGCGCCGCTCTCAACGCAAAAGAAAGGCCGGCAATCCCCGCGCCGATGACCATGAAATCCGCATTCATCGCCGCCACCATGAACCCGACCGGCCAAGCAACCAAACAAAATTCGACACTCACGCGACTTGACCCGCGGGCCTCCGCCCCTCACCTCTCGGGCATGAACTACTTCATCACGGGTACCGACACCAACGCAGGCAAAACCTACGCGACCTGCCTGATGCTCGAAGAACTGCGCCGCCAAGGCATCAATGCAGTCGGCTACAAGCCCGTCAGCTGCGGCGATCGCGACGATGCCACACGCCTCGCCGCTGCCTCAGGCGGACTCCCCATCGAGGAAATCAACCCCGTCCACCTTAACACGCCCGTCGCGCCGCTCGTCGCCGGAATGCTCGAAAACCACTCGGTCGACCCGCAGATCCTGATCGACGGTTACCATCAACTCGCCGCCAAACACACTCAGGTCCTCGTCGAAGGGGCCGGCGGCTGGGAGGTCCCCATCGCCCCCAACTTCCGCGTTTCCGATCTCGCAAAAGCCCTCAATCTTCCGGTCATCCTCGTCGTCGCAAACCGCCTCGGCGCCCTCAATCACACCCTCCTCAGCGTCGATGCCATCCACGCCAAAGGCCTGCACTGCGCCGGCATCATCCTCAACCAACTCGATGACGAACTCGACACCGCCATGATCACCAACAAAGGCCTCATCGAAGAACTCACCGGCCTCCCACTCATCGACCACCTCATCCACCAACAAAATTTCATCAATCTTGAGGCGCTGGAAAATGCCGGATCTGGAAATTCGTGACGGACAAAAACACCGCCCTAATCTCACTGAAAACTGAAAACTGAACACTTGAACCTTTAAACTTCTCACTTCCCCAAGTGATCAAGCTCGGGAAAATCCGCAATCCTCTCCAACTTCACCCCGTACAATTTCGCGATTTCCGGCGCGTCGGACGCGTGATAAACATCGCGATAATAAATCTCGCGGATCCCATAGGCGCAGAGCGTTTGCATGCACGCGGTGCATGGCATGGTGGTGGTCGCGACAAGCTTTGCCTCGCCACGACGAAACAGGCTGCAGAGGTTCACTTCGGCATGAAGCATGAATTTCTGACGCGCCTCGCGGTCGTCCCAAAATCCACCCGGCGGATTGAACCCTGGCGCGAGTCCGTTGTACGCGGTGCCAATCACGCGGTTGTCGTGATCAAGCGCCGCAGCTCCAACCTTGCGATACGGATCTTCCGAACGCAGGCTCGCCACATGCGCCAAGGCCATGGCATAGCGGGGAATGGACAAACGCTCGGCGGACATGCGCCGATGATGTTCAAATTTCCGCGGATTCAAAATCCAAAATTCCAACGCCGCACTTTCGCCTTCATCCGCCGGCAAATCCACCCATGCTACACAACATGAGCCAGCCGCAAAAAGGAATCGCCGCCGCGCTCGCTGCTTTTTCGATGTGGGGCATCCTGCCAGTTTTTTGGAAGTCGCTGTCCTTTCTCGACCCCGCCTCGATCGTCGCCCACCGCACCTTCTGGTCACTCATACTGCTGCTGGCGATCGCGCTCGTTGCAAGAAACGCGACCCCACTCAAGGCCCTGTTCCGCTCGCGGACCACACTCGCATGGGCCGCACTCTCCAGCGCGCTGCTCGCATCAAACTGGCTGCTCTATGTCTGGGCCGTCCTCAACCATCGCATCCTCGAAGCCGCACTCGGCTACTACCTCAACCCCTTCTTCAACATGCTCTTCGGCACGCTGTGGTTTGCCGAAAAACACAACACCCGCCAACTGATCGCCATCGCGCTGGCCTTCGCAGGCGTGCTGATCCAAATCCCTGGAAGCGGAAACTTTCCCTGGATCCCGATCGCCCTCGCCGCAACCCTCTCGCTCTACGCGGTGGTCAGGAAAAAATCATCTCTCGACGCGCGCGATGGACTCACGCTCGAAGCCTCACTCCTCGCACCATTCGCACTCGCATGGATCGCCACCCACCCGGCCGATTCAGGCATTTGCCCGCTGCCCGCATGGCCGCAAGCCACCCTCATCATCGCCACCGGCATTGCCACCACCCTTCCCATGCTTTGCTTCACCTACGCCGCACGCAACATCCGCCTCACCACTCTCGGCATGATCCAATTTCTCGGCCCCACCCTGCAATGGATCATCGGCTGGCGTTGGTACGGAGAAACCATGGACCCGCAACGCATGCTTTCCTTCGGCCTGATCTGGCTGGCGGTGGCGCTGTACTTGTCGGGCGGAAATTTCACTTTGCAAAAGCGTACGGAATAATGTACGTGAAAGACATGAAGAGCATCACTGCAACTTTCGCCCGATCCGATCTTTATCGGGTCATCGATTCTGCCGTTAACAATCACGAACCGATCCACATTTCCGGCAAGCGGGGCAATGCGGTTCTGCTCGGCGAGGCCGACTGGAGAGCAATTCAAGAAACACTCCACTTGGTCAGCATCCCCGGAATGAGGGATTCAATCCTGCAAGGGATGAAAGAACCGATCGCAAAATGCAGCCGAAAAATTGATTTGTGAGCTACGAACTGGTCTACACCACCCAGGCAAGGAAAGACGCAAAAAAGCTCAAAGGCAGCCCTCTTGCCAACAAAGCCAGAGAGCTGCTGGACCTGATCCGTGCGGACCCGTTTTCCGATCCACCCCCTTTCGAAGCACTTGTTGGAGATCTGAAAGGCGCCTACTCACGCCGCATCAACCTCCAACATCGCTTGGTTTACCAAGTTTATGAGGATGAAAAGGTTGTGAAGGTCATCAGGCTCTGGACCCACTACGAATGACCAGCCGCCGCGGGGACGAAGCACACGATGCCTGACCCGCCAAACACGCAAAGAACTTGTCGGTGCCATGTCCGTCGACTAAGCCTTTTCCATGCTCGAAGAAGTCCGTGCCCTGTTGGTCCTCCAGGACCGTGACCGCCGCCTGCTTTCCCTCGCCAAGGATCAGGAAAAACTGCCGCAGGACGAGGCCCGCGCACAGGGCAAACTCTCAACCGACAACAAAGCGGTGCAAGCGGCCCATGACGCGCTCGTTGAATGCGAACTACAACTCAAGCGCATCGAGCTCGATGTCGGCGCTCGCAAAACAACCATCCAACGCCTCAAGGTCCAGCAGTTCGAAACCCGCAAAAACGACGAGTACCAAGCCCTCGGCAACGAGGTGATCCGCTACGAAAAGGAAGTCGACGCGCTCGAAACAAAAGAACTCGAACTGATGGAGCAAATCGATCAGTCGCGCGCCGCTCACAAAGAGGCCGAGGCAAAACGCGCGAAAACCCAAGTGCTGGTCGACGAAGACATCGCATCCATCCGCCAACGCGCCGAACGCATCAAGCAAGATCAGGCCGAGCTCAGCACCGAACGCGACCAACTCGCCGCCGCCATTCCCGAGTCAATCCTCCCTCTCTACCAGCGCCTCATGAAAACCAAAGCCGGCCTCGCCGTAGCACCGATGCAGGATGGCAAATGCGGTGGCTGCCACATGAAGCTCATCGCATCCACCGTCGTCGCCGTGCAAACCGGCAAGGAACTCGCCCGCTGCGAAGATTGCGGCCGCATCCTTTACGCGGATTGATGGCAATTCGAAATCGTAAAGGCGCGCATCATTGGCGGACGGACCAGAATCCGTCACGCCAGAGATACCTGCCCGATGGAGCATCAGATCTCGTGCACCGGAAGATTGGTCACTTCCTCTCGCACTTTTTCCGCAAGCGGCGTTGAAAGATAGCGTTCGGTCGAGGAACAACCGACGGTGACGATGCGCTTGCCCTTGAACTCCGGGCGTTTGGCGATCTGCAGCGCGGCCCAGACATTCGCGCCGGTGGAAATACCAGCCGGCAGACCTTCCTGCTGTGCCAGTGCCTGCGCGGTGGCAAAGGCATCTTCGTTGCTCACTTGGATGACCTCATCGATGATGTCGACATTGAGGTTCTTCGGAATGAATCCGGCACCGATGCCTTGAATCATGTGCGGGCCGGGAGCACCGCCGGAAATGACAGGGCTAGCCACAGGCTCGACCGCGAAGGCCTTCATTGCGCAGCGTGATTTGATGACCTCCGAAACACCGGTGAGCGTGCCGCCCGTGCCGACGCCGGCGACGAATGCATCAATTTTTCCTTCGGTGTCGCGCCAGATTTCTTCGGCGGTCGTTTCGCGATGCACCTGCGGGTTGGCCGGATTGTCAAACTGACCCGGACCAAAGGCACCCGGCGTTTGCTCCAAAAGTTGTTTTGCCTTGGCGATCGCACCACCCATGCCACGGGCACGCGGCGTGAGCACGATCTCAGCCCCAAGCAAACGCAGCAGCACGCGGCGCTCGATCGACATGCTCTCGGGCATGGTGAGAATGCAACGGTAGCCCTTCGAACGGGCGACAAAGGCCAAAGCAATGCCGGTGTTGCCGGATGTAGGCTCAATGATCAATCCACCGGGCTTTAGCGATCCATCACGCTCGGCCGCTTCGATCATGGCCTTGCCGATGCGGTCCTTGACGCTGAAAAGCGGATTAAAGAATTCCGCCTTCACGCAGACCTCGGCATCAAGACCGGCGGTCACATGGTTGAGGCGGATGAGCGGCGTGTTGCCGACGGTGGCGGTCATGTTGGGAGCGATAGGCATGGCAATGGTATTTGTTAGATTCGCGACATTGTGGCTGCGGCCGCGCCCCGGAGTCAAGACACGGAATTGGACCTATTTTTGAGGAAAATCAGCCCGACCGCCTGCCCCTCATGCTCAGCGCCAATACGGCACCCACCCCGATGAGCATCGGGCTGCCCGGCTCGGGAACCGACATCGCCATGACCGGCATTTCCGTCGCGTTGAACTGAATGTTGTCGATGCGGTTGTTGCCAGTGCTTGCGGTCGCCCCACCGAAGGTCACACGCACATAGGCATCATCAACATCATTCAAATCATCAAAGGCCGCAAAGCCGAGGACGCCCGATCCTGCAAATGTGGATGTAATATTTCCTGCAACACTACCGGCCGAAAGCGTACCAATCGAGCGATAGGTAATTCCATCCGCACTATACTCCCAAAGCTGGGTGGCAAACCCGGTGGCCGTTCGCTGCGCCGCCAATGAAATGCTCAGGCTTTGATACCCCGCCATCGAAAACCTGAAGACCGCCATGTTGCCGTTGGCGGAACTGCTCGCACCAGCGATCAACGCCAATGCCGAGGGACCGGTGGTCGCCGTGGAAAAACCATCGCCCGCGTTCACCGCAGTACCGCCAAATCCACCAATCTCATTCGAACTCAGCCATTCGGATGAACCATTGCTGCCATCGAGGTAGATCGTGCCGTAGCCGAAGTTGGCATTGTAAACCCGCGGGCTATTGGGCTGCGTCGCTGCAGCCGTGCCACCGGTGGTCGTGGTCTGGAAATCCCATCCCGCAATCAATGCCGAATGCGCAGGCAAGCTGCTAATCACAGCGAGAAGCAGATGCTTCAAGTGACCGCAATGAGCGCGGCTGACGGAAGGACGGAGGGCGTTTTTTGTAGTAGTGTATTTTTGCATACGCCCGCTTCGACTGCGCGGGCACGACAAGTCTTCAAAAAAATTACCTCATCGGTAAAATTGTCACAAAAGCGTCAAATCTGGAAATCCGACGAACCGGAGTCCAAATGCAGGCCGCACTCGTATTTCGCCCCACCAAAACGCGATGACTCGGCATCGCCATTCACCGCCGGCACGGTGCTATGCCAATCCCCCATGGTGACATATCCCTTCTCCGCAAGCGGATGACGCGGCAGATCATTTTGATGATAATACAAATCCACCTGCGCATCGGCCCAATCGAGAATCGGATAGGCCTTGAGGGTTTTTTTCTGAGGCTCAACAAAGGGCCTGTCCGTGCGAGTGCTTGATTGCGAGCGACGAAGTCCGCTCAGCCACACATTGGCGCCGATTTCACTCAAGGCGCGGTTCATAGGCTCGATCTTGGTGAGCATCGCATAGCGGTCGGCGCCATCCTTGCCTTGCTCCCAAAGGTTGCCCCACAAGGCCTGCATGCGCGCAGCACTGATCTTGGGTTGATACACCCGCAGGTCGAGATGCTTGAAGCGCGAGAGCAAGTCCTCCGCATAGCAATAGGTTTCCGGAAACAAAAATCCGGTATCGATGAACACCACCGGAATTTTTGGCGCGTGCTCATGGATCAGATGCAACATCACCGCCGCCTGAACGCCGAAGCTCGTGGTCGCCATCAGACGATCGCCAAGCCGCTCATGCAGCAAACGGATCCGCTCACCCGCACGCAAAGGCGCGAGGGCGTCGGAAAGTTCGCCGGGTTCGGCATGGGCACTCATGATGCTTGGGATGGAATTGGAAGCGGCCGCCATCAGGCGGTGGCAAAGGCCTCGGGCTTGATGTTCTTGTGGAAATCCCCGCCCTGCACGGTCGCCGCTACATAGCCGGCACGGATGCAGAAATCACCGAAGCGCTCACCATCGTTGCGCTCCTTGGCGTAGCGGCCGATGATCGGTGCCAGCAAGGCCTTGATCTCAGTGCCGGGAACATTTTCGCGATAGAGTTTCGAGAGTCGCTGACCCGCAAAACCACCGCCGAGATAGATATTGTAGCGTCCGGGCGCGCGACCGACAAAACCGATTTCGGAAATGAAGGGTCTCGCGCAACCGTTCGGGCAACCGGTCATGCGCACAGTGATCGCGTCGTGACGCAGGCCGTTTTCTTCGATCGCCTCTTCAAGCTCGGTGAGCAGATCCGGCAGGTAACGCTCGGCCTCGGCCAGCGACAAACTGCAGGTCGGCAAAGCCACGCAGGCGAGCGAGTTCAAACGCAGCGCGCTTTTCTCATGACTGTCCTTGATGCCGTATTGCTCGAGCAACTTCTCGATTTGCGGGCGCTTCTTCGGCGAAATGTTGGCGATGATGAGGTTCTGGTTCGCTGTCAGGCGGAAGTCGCCATCGTGAATCTTGGCGATTTCGCGCAAGCCCGTGAGAAGCGGGTAGCTCTCGGTGTCGAGCACTCGGCCACCTTGGATGAACAGCGTGAGATGCGAGTTGCCATTCTTGTCCTCGACCCATCCGTAGCGGTCGCCATTGTCCTCGAAAGTGAACGGCCGCACGGGCCCGAGCTCGTAGCCGAGGTACTCGTTGAGCTTTGCCAGAATCCAATCCGCGCCGCGATCATCGACAGTGTACTTGAAGCGCGAATGCTTGCGGTCGGTGCGATCACCGAAGTCACGCTGCACGAGCACCACCTTTTCCGCGACATCGACGACCTGCTCTGTCGTGCAAAATCCGATGATGTCAGCAATCCGCGGGTAAGTCGCATCGTTGCCATGGGTCGAACCCATGCCACCGCCCACCGCGACATTGAATCCAAGCAACTTACCCTTCTCGACAATCGCGATGAATGACAGGCAGTTGGCGTAAATGTCGACATCGTTCGATGGCGGCACCGCGATGGTGATCTTGAACTTCCGCGGCAGGTAGGTCTTGCCGTAGATCGGCTCAACCTCTTCCTCGCTCGATTCGATTTTCTCACCATCGAGCCAGATCTCGTGATACGCGCGGGTCTGCGGCGTGAGATGATCGGAAATCCCCTGCGCGACCTTGAGCACCTCGGCGTGAACCTCCGAAAGGTGCGGGTTCGGGTTGCACATGACATTGCGGTTCACATCGCCGCAGGCGGCAATGGTGTCCATCGCGGTTTGGTTGATCTCTTTGATCGTGCGCTTGAGGTTGCTCTTGATGATCCCGTGAAATTGGAATGCCTGGCGCGTCGTGAGCTTGATGGTGCCGTTGGCAAACTGCGTCGCCATGCGATCGGTCTCGAGCCACTGCTGGGGCGTGGCAACACCGCCTGGCACGCGGATGCGGATCATGAACGAATAAGCCTTGTCGAGCTTGTGCTTGCGGCGGTTGGCACGAAGGTCGCGATCGTCCTGCTGATAAGTGCCGTGGAATTTCAGCAGCTGCTGATCATCCTCGGACATCGAACCGGTCGACATGTCCGCAAGCCCCTCGGCAATCGTGCCGCGGAGGTAATTGCTGCGCGTCTTGATGTATTCGTTCGCGGAAAGTTTCTTTTCTTCGGACATAAAAATTTTCGTTGTTCAGTGGTTGGTTTGCTTTGGCGCATCAATACACATCGCGCTGGTAGCGTTTCGATTTCTTGAGGTCCTCGACATAAGCCTCAGCCGCTTCGCGCGACTTGCCGCCGTGTTTTTCGACGATCGAAATGAGCGCCTCGTGGACATCGGCCGCCATGCGCGTGGCATCGCCGCAGACATAGAAATAAGCGCCTTTTTCAAGCCATGCGTAGAGCTCGGCGGATTGCTCGAGCATCTTCTGCTGGACATAGATTTTCTCGGGTTGATCGCGAGAAAACGCGACATCAAGACGGCTCAGCGCACCGCTCTGCAGATGCTCCTGCCACTCGAGTTGATAGAGGAAGTCGAAGAGATATTTTTGATCCCCCATGAAGAGCCAGTTTTTACCGCTCGCACCGGTGGCAGCGCGGTGTTCGACAAAGGCGCGGAATGGAGCAACCCCGGTACCAGGGCCAACCATGATCACCGGCGCGGCATCATCGGCAGGCAAACGGAAATTTTTGTTCGGCTGCACAAAAATCGGCACCTCCGCACCGGGCTTCGCGAGATCGGCCAGATAGGTCGAGCACACGCCCTTGCGCGAACGACCGTGCGACTGGTAACGCACCGCGGCGACCGTGAGATGCACCTCACCGGGATGCGCGAGCGGACTGGAGGCAATGGAATAAAGACGCGGCGGCAACTTGCGGAACAAGCCCGCGAGTGCATCGGCCGAGAGACCCGATGGCGCAAAGTCGCTGATCGCATCGACGATCTCGCGACCGTAATTGTACTCCTTGAGCTTTTCTTTGGCATCGTCGGCCAGCAGTGCCTTCAAGGCATCGGATCCGGTCGCCTCTGCCAGCTTGGTGAGCACGCTGCGCGAAAGTGCGGTGATGTCGAAATCTTCTCGCAAGGCATCGGCCAACAACTTGCGGCCCGAGACCTTGGTTTCAATTTCCTCATCCCCCTTTAACTTCGCCGCCGCAAGCACCGCCGCCACGACATCGGGCGCATTGACCGGCACGACCGCCAAGGCATCGCCGGGCTCATACGACAGACCTGATCCATCGAGCGCAAATTCCAAATGAATCGTCTCCTTGCTCGAACCCTCACCATTGAGCATCACACGCTCATTCAGCGGCGATGGAAACGGATTCTTCTTTCCGTACTCGACGCCGCCCGCAGCGACTTCCGCGACCGCAGCCGTGGCAATCGCCCCACCCGCCGGCGCCAGCGCCGTCAAGGCAAGACCCAGCCACTCGCTGAAGGCATCTTCGTAATCCACATCGCAATCACGACGATCCGCGACACGCTTACCGCCTAATGCTTCAAGCCGTGCATCGATGTCCTTGCCGGTCTGGCAAAATTTCTCATACGAGGTATCGCCCAAGGCGCACACGGAATAACGCAGGCCAGTCAACGCAATCTCCTCGCTCATCAAGGTTTTGTAAAAACCGACCGCCGTTTCCGGTGGCTCGCCATCGCCCCAGGTCGAGACGATGACCAACAAATTCCCCACCGCCGCCAGACTCGCCGGCTCGATCTCGGACATGTTTTTCATCACCGCCTGGAAACCACGCTTCTTGGCATCCTTCACCGCACGCGCCGCAAGAGCCTCGGAGTTGCCCGACTCGGTCCCGTACAAAACAGTCAGCTTCCCAGCGGAAACGACCGCCGATGCCGCCGCGCCAGCCGGACTCATGCCCGCCAAAAATCCGCTGAGCCATGCGCGCTGCGCGGCATCGGTCGCGGAAAGCAATGATTCCAAAGACTGACGCTGTTCTTTGGAGAAGGGTGCATGATCGGGGAATTTAAACATTAGTTTGTTACCTATCTTTATGAGGTTTCGGCAAAATCCTCCTCCCATTCGGGCCCGCAAGCAACCATTTTGTGAATAAAATGGCAAAAAGTAGCGGCCCTTGATGAGCCCCCAAAGAAGCCGAAATCAGGCCCAAATCCAGTTCATCACGACATCGATGTCGGGGTGAATGCTGTGATGCACCGGGCAGCCGCGGGCCGCACTTTCGAGCAATTTGCGATCGGGGTGATCGGCCGAAAGCGGCATCTTTAGGTCGAGCTCGATGCGGCTGATCCGGCGCGGTTGGTCGTCGGACATGAATTTGCGCGCGTTGACGCTCATGCCGGTGACATCGATTGCCTTGCGCTTGGCAACGATGCCAATGACCGTGGCCATGCACGCTGCCAAAGCCGTCGCCACAAGATCGGTGGGAGAAAACGCCTCGCCGCGGCCATTGTTGTCGAGCGGCGCATCAGTTGCGATGAGGCTACCCGAGGGCTGATGAACGGCCGAGCAGTGCAGGTCGCCTTCGTAGGTAAGTCGTATTTCCACCATGATCTTCTTTACCCCGAGGGTTGTCACGCGAGGCGCCGAACCCATCGCCCATCGACGAGCTTTTGGCAAGTCCCGCCCTAGCTTATTACTCTTCACATCGAACTGCGAAAAGGAAACCACGAAAGTCACGAAAAGCACGAGAGGGCTTTGCCAGGGATTTTGAACCGAATGGGTGAAACATGAAAGAAGACCACTGATGGCACTGATTTACTGATTTTTTGATGAGTACTGATCAGCACCGACCGATCATCTTCTTTTCGTGAACTTTCGTGTTTTTCGTGGTTGGAACTTCGGCACTCAAGTTCGTCACTCCGCGCCTTACAGCCTTGCCGATCGTCTCGATACGGGGAAAACTTTCCGCACGATGAACGACGATGTGGTTTCACTCCTGCAGGCATTGATCCGCATTCCTTCGGTGAATCCGGACAATTCCCCCGGCACCAGCGAAACTGGCGAGGCGGCCATCGCCGATTTTCTGCGCGATTGGCTCGAAGCGATCGGTGGCACGGTCAGCATCGAAGAAATCCAGCCCGGTCGCCCGAATCTCATCGCCCGCTTCGCTCCGCTCGATGGCAGGCCGCGCATTTTGTTTGGTCCGCATCTCGACACGGTCGGTGTCGCCAACATGACGATCGATCCCTTCGTTGGCGAAATCCGCGATGGAAAAATTTGGGGCCGTGGCGCCTCCGACACGAAAGGCCCGATGGCCGCGATGCTCATTGCGCTCCAACGCAATCGCGATCAACTCGCCTCGCTACCGATTGCCATCGATTTCGTCGCGTTCATGGGCGAAGAGTCGGGCCAATGGGGATCGAAACATTTCGCCAAACATCACGGCGCGGATTACGACTTCGCGCTGGTCGGCGAACCCACCTCGATGGAAATCGTGCACCTCACGAAAGGTTCGCTCTGGGCCACCCTCCGCGCCACCGGCCGCGCCGCTCACAGCTCCCAACCCGAACGCGGCGACAACGCAATCGTCAAACTCGCCAGCGCGATGCTCGAAGTTCAACGCGACCTCAGCACCTCGCTCGCCAGCTTCACCCACCCGCAACTCGGACACTCGACCCTCAACATCGGCCTCATCCGCGGCGGCTCGCGACCGAACATCGTGCCCGACCTCGCCGAGGCGGAACTCGACATCCGCATCACCCCCTCACTCGCCCGCTCCGGCGGCGGACTCCAACTTCTGCGCGACTGCATCACGCGCCACCAACTCCCGATCGAGTTGATCAACCCGCACGAAAATCCACCCATGGAAACGAGCCCGGATCACCCCATGATCCAACGCCTGCTCAACACCCCACTAGGCAGCAAACTCGCATGCGCCCCATGGTTTTCCGACGCCGCCCACCTCTCGCACGGCGGCATCCCGAGCATTTGCATCGGACCCGGTTCAATCGATCAAGCCCACACGGCCGACGAATACATAAAAATCGACGCCCTGAAAGAGGGCGCCGATTTTTTCACAAGCTTCGTGGCAGGGCTCATGCGTTGAACCCCGCGCTGGCTCGGATCAGCCCGCTTGGGCTTCACCATTCGGACCCTGCTGCACATGCACCACACGCAGCGGCAGGCGTACAAGGATCTCGCCATCGCATCCGATGTCGATCGAGTAAATGCCATCTTCCGGGAAACGAAGACCCTGCAGATTCATCACCACATTGCGCGTGAGGAAGGGCACATTCTTCGGCAGCTGCACATCGAACTCGGGCTCGATCGGCATGTTGTTAGGGTCAAGCGACTCGCCGTCTTCGTTGATGATGTTGATGGAAAGTTTGTGACGACCCGCATCTTCCTGCGTGAAGCAGAAACGCAGCGCCAAGGCGCATGACGGATGAACCACCGGCAATGAACGCGCGGCAAGGGTGTCGAAGGTTCCGGAAATGACGAGCTTGCCGTTGTAGTCAGCAGCAAAGTCGCAAAGCGTGGCAATTTGAATGTCCATAATGATGTGGGGAATGAATGTGCCGCAGGCATTCGCCGTGAGCGCACGATCTTTTGATTCCATCGCTTCACGCCGTAAAGCGCAAAACTTCGCGCGCCGGATTCGTCACCATCACAAAGCGCACCCATCGCCCAAGCATCACGCTCGGTACGACCAAATCCACGCCAAAACCCAAACCCTTCATTTGCAGCAGGCTAAGAGTTTTTTTCGCACTTCTTCACCACTTATTCACAATCGTGGCGCGGCGAAACTAGGAAATTCGGAAGTCAACTTGAAACACCCCCGCCGAATCCAAGCGACCTTGGAGCCACCCGCACAAGGCAATGTGAACAAGCTGTTCAAACATGCGAATGCATGTGAAATGTAATCACAATCAATTGAAATTGAACGAATTAAAATACAATCATCAGCTTCAATCTTACGCTTCCAACAATACATCCAATCAGACAAATGAGCCGAATTTTGGACGCCAGATCAAAAAACACCCCGAGCAGCCCACGACACCACGCAAAAAGTCAGCTCGACTTATCCCGACTTATTCACAATGCGAAAACTCTGCGGAAAAAACGCATGAAAGCCAATCCCCCACCACCCCAATCAGTAAATCTGTAAATCAGCAGTCCTCTTAAGAAAGTTCCGCGCCCACGAATCACCCACTCAATCCGCATCGATCCAACGCTCCAGCGCTGATTCCAATTCGCGATCGAGTTTCACCCGATAGGCCTCGCCCGCTTCCACCGTGGCGCGTTTGCCCGCGCTGTTCTGGATGTGAAACCTCACAGGCGTGCTGCCGGGGTGCGCGCCGAGGATGCGCGAAATTTCCTCGATGTCCCAATCGCCATGACGGCTGGTCCACAACACAAGATCGAGCACACCCTTGCCATTGGCGCTCGCCCGCTTGGGCTTGAGCTCCGAGACATCGGATCCGGTCAGGCGGAAACCACCGGTCCGTTCGTCGCTCTGCACCGCACAACGCATTTTCACAATCTTGCCCACTTCGAGCAGACCCTCGTCGCGTGCGGGCACAAAACTCTCGCCCCACAACACGACCTCGGAACTGCCGGTGAAATCCTCGAGCACCAACACACCAAACGGCTTGCCGGTCTTGGTCACTTTGGCCTCAAGCGAGCGAATCATTCCCGCAAACGAAAAACGATCACGCGGATTCGACAAATCGAGATCCTCGATCAGGCCTAGGCGCTTGAAGCGATCGGAATCTATCACGCCGCGGAATTTGTCGAGCGGATGACCCGTCACATAAAACCCGAGCAATTCCTTCTCGTGCGCCAGCCGTTCGTCCTTGCTCCACTCGGCGACACTTGGCGCGCCGCCGGAATTTTTCGAACTCGGTGCCGGTGCGGAAAATCCCATGTCGCCGAATAGCGAAACCTGACCCGACGCACGGTCGCGTTGTAGTGACGATGCCGTGGCCACGACCTGCTCGAGACGGGCAAACATCCCCGCCCGCGTTTCACCGGTCCAATCAAGCGCGCCGGCCTTGACGAGGTTTTCAAGGATCCGCTTGTTGACGACCTTCGAGTCGAGCCGAGCCGCGAGATCATCGAGCGAGGCAAATTTCCCCTTCGCCTCGCGCTCCGCGATCGCCGTGGCCATCGCCGCTTCGCCGCAGTTCTTGATCGCCGCCAAGCCGTAGCGAATCCCCTGACCACCTCCGGGCGTCGCCGCCGGGCGAAAGCGCAGGCCAGACGCATTGAGGTCGGGCGGCAGGATCTCGATGCCCATGCGATGGCACTCGGAAACAAACACGCCGATCTTGTCGGTGTTGTGGATTTCATTCGAGAGCAACGCGGCCATGAACTCGACCGGGTGATTCGCCTTGAGCCAAGCGGTCCAGTAGGAAATGTGACCGTAGCAGGCCGAGTGGGATTTATTGAATCCATAGCCCGCGAACATTTCGATCTTCTCGAAAATCTTGCCCGCCAAGACCTCGCCGATGCCGTTGGTCTTGCCGCAACCTTCGACAAATTTCCCCCGCTCCTTGGCCATCTTCTCGGGATCCTTCTTGCCCATCGCGCGCCGCAAAAGGTCGGCACCGCCGAGCGTGTATCCCGCAAGCAGCTTGGCGGCATTTTGCACCTGCTCCTGATAGATCATCACCCCGTAGGTGTTGCCGCAGACCTGCTCGAGCAGCGGATGCTCGTACATGGCCTTCTTGCGACCTTTCTTGACCTCGATCATCTGATCGATGAACTCCATCGCGCCCGGACGATAAAGCGCAAGCAAGTCGATGATGTCGTCGATCTTCTCGATCTGATACTTGCGGCAGGTCTCGACCATGCCGCCCGACTCGAGCTGGAACACGCCCATCGTCTCGCCGCGATTCAGCAGGTCGAATGTCGGCTGATCATCCAATGGCACATCTTCGATGCGGAAATTCGGCTTCACCTTACGGATGTGTTCGACTGCTTCCTGGATGACCGTGAGGTTGCGCAGACCGAGGAAATCCATTTTCAGCAGACCCACTTCGGTGATCGCGCCCATGTCGTATTGGGTCACCACCTCGCCCTCGTTGCCGCGCGTGAGCGGCACATGGTCATCCAAGGCACGGTCGCCAATCACGATGCCCGCAGCGTGAATGCCAACATTCCGGTTGAGCCCCTCGAGCGCCAACGCGTAGGTCCACGCATCCTGGTAGGTCGAAGACGCCTCGATCGTCTCACGCAACTCGGTATTGCGCTCCCACTCGCGCGCCAAAATCGAATCGCCGAACTTTTTCTTCTCGTCCTTATCGAGCGCTTTGGCGTCGATCATTTTAGACAAACGATCACCCTCGGAGTATGCCAAGCCCATCACGCGCGCGACATCTCGAATCACGCTCTTGGCGCCCATCGTGCCGTAGGTGATGATGTGCGAAACACAGCGCTCGCCGTATTTTTTGCGCACATAATCAATCACCTCAGGCCTGCGTGATTGGCAGAAATCGATATCAACATCCGGCGGGCTCACACGCTCGGGATTGAGGAAGCGCTCGAACAACAAACCAAACTTGAGCGGGCAAATGTCGGTGATCCCCAAGGCATACGCCACCAGCGATCCCGCCGCCGATCCGCGACCTGGCCCCACCGGGATGTTTTGCTCCCGCGCCCAGCGGATGAAGTCCGCCGTGATCAGGAAGTACGATGCGAAACCAAGTTGGTTAATGACCTCCGCCTCGTACTTGAGCCGCCCGAAAATCTCCGGGTCGGCTGCCTTTTCCGCACCATATCGCGAAACCAATCCCTCGGTGCAAAGCCGCATCAGATACTCCTCGCGCGGACTGCCGTCCGGCGTGCCGAACTGCGGGTACTTTTCCGATGAAGTGGAATCGAGCTTCATTTCAACATTGCATCGCTCGGCAATTTCCAGCGTCGCATCGCATGCCTCGGGCAGCTCGGAAAAAATCGCGCGCATTTCCTCCGCCGACTTGAAATAAACCTCCGGCGAATACCGCATGCGGCTCTCATCGATCAGCTGATGCCCGGTACCGATGCAGATCATGACATCGTGCGCGTCATGATCCTTGCGATCGAGGAAGTGCACATCATTGGCCGCCACCGGCTTGAGACCGAATTCCTTGGCGAGCTTGAGCAAGGTCGGGTTCACCCGCCGCTGGGCTTCCATTCCATGATCGTGAATCTCCACATAGGTGTTGGCCGCACCATAAATATCAACCAATTCGCTCAGCGTCTCACGCGCCTTGGTCTCATCGCCCGCATGCAGCCACTCGTTCACCGGACCCGATATGCAGCCGGTCAGGCAGATCACCCCTTTGGAAAATTCCCGCAACGCAGCGCGATCGACCCGCGGCTTGCCATGATAAAGCCCCTCAAGATGCCCCTTCGAAACCAACTTGGACAAATTTTCCCACCCCTCGTTGTTCTCCGCCAATAAAGTCAAATGCGTTGCCCGCTTGCGCCCCACCAACTCCTTCTTTTCCTCCATCGAAAATGGCGCGAGATAAATCTCACAGCCAAAAATCGGCTTCACCCCCGCCTTCTTGCACTTCTGGTAAAACTCCACCGCCCCAAACAAATTTCCATGGTCGGTCACCGCCACTGCCGGCATCCCCATCGACGCCGCACGCTTCGCCAAATCCCCCATGCGGATCATTCCATCCAACAACGAAAACTCACTGTGGACATGCAGGTGGACAAAAGAATCAGACATCGGACGGCCACCAAGCTATCCACCACCCCGACAAGCGCAAGCGGTGGAAGTGGGAAATTTGAAAACCCCTATTTTTCCTAAATATTTTTGCGGGCAGTCGCTTCATTTTTCTTCACCGCATCACTCGCTCAAAATCTTTCGCGCGGACTCGTTCAATCGATAAGGAATGGAATCGATCGGAATGATGAGACCCTCATGGGTTCTGACCACATTTGCAGGTCTCAAATCGAATACAGCGACATCTTCCCGGACAAATGCCAGCGAGTTCTCATACCCAACCGAAAAGTGGGCGGCGAGTTGCCTGAATCCCAGTTCCTCCGTCATCAAACGCACTATTTCGATCGGCGTGGCATCGTCTCCGCGAATATGCGGTTGGCGGGTGAGGATCCTAGGTCTGTGGCGTTCGCCAGCCACTCCAACAAAAGACACCCGATCCGCAAAAATTTCATTCTGCAACAAGATCCTATCCAGATACTCCATGGGAAGAGCAGGCTCAAGAGAAGGCGTTCCAAAATCAAAAGAGACAACATAACCTGCTGCAGCAGGTTTCGTGAACTTCAACCAAGTCCGACTCTCCTCCATGAAAGTCAGATCGTGCTCCCTACCGCCCTCTTTCAGCGGTTGGAGCCCTTCGAAGAAACATCCCGCTTCTTCCGCCCATCTGACGAGACGACGGAAGCTTTCGTCGTAAATTGACCACTCATCGATTTCGCCATACGGTCCACTTGGGCATAAGCGTCTTGCGAGGTCGTCGCAGGCCTCTCCAAGCGAGCGGTCGCGATCCGGTTGAGGTAGGGAGCTTTGTTCATTCAATTGAGATTAAAATACCCTTTTTGATCCTTCGCTCCAGCACAAATCTTGAATATTCACGGTTAAATAATTTAGCCGCTGATGCCGCCCATCGGATATGATCAATTCCCATCCATCACCGCGCGGCGACCGAGCTGCATCCATCGGTAGCCAAGCACCCAAGCCAGTCCTGCCACCGGATAGGCAAAAACAAGCCCCACCACGAGCGCGATCAATCCCGCCAGTATGATCCCCATCGCCGCAAATCCCAGCAACATGAGCTTCGCTTTGTGACCCTCGGTAATTTTTGCGCTGTACTTGAAAGCATCGATCACTCCGCAGTTGCGATCGACCAAGGCATTCATGGCCTGACCATATTTCAGTCCGAGCCAAATACCAGGTACGATGAGAAAGATCAGACCCACCACAACCATCAGTCCGAGCAAGATTGATACACCAATTCCCCGGAGCAATTTGTCGCCCTCGCCAAAAATCTGCGCGATGCCAAAGGGCCTTCCGGAAACGAGATTGAGAGCAAATCGCGTCACCCCCAGCGAAATGAAAATGGAGACGACCTGCATCGCCAACTGATTGAAGACACTTCCTTGATTGCGGGCCGATTCGATTGGCGGTTTCCAGCCCATCGCAGCATCGATCGCACCCAGCACCAGCACGACCACGAAGTAGACGGCCAACACGGTAATCATCGCCAAAACCAGCTGACCGAAATTGTTCTTCGTCAACTCAAACGCCCGCTTCACACAAGCACCCACTTCGAGCGGCTCAATGCTGCCCGGCTCGGGCTCCAAGTCTGGACCAACCACCGGCAATGAAGGTGGTGCTTGTTCATACAAGCCCGCAACCTTGCCTGCCGCGATCCAGTCTTTCATGCCATTCGACCAGACAAGGTCCTTCTCGGCGTCGAGCTCACCGTTAGCCGCCATGCCCCGCAGCGTTTCAAAATCCACCGGCCCGACCTGCTCTCCCTTGCGTGTGTGATACCATTCGCTCATCGATGACCGGATACGGAAAAATGCGACCGCAAGCAAGAAATCTCACGCGTAGCCCGTAGCAGAATTTTCCAAACACACTCTTCTCCTCAATTATCCAATTTCCCTATGATCCAATATCCATTCCCCAATTTCCCCCTTGCCAGAGGCATTTTCGCGCCGATAAACTCAAGCACCATGAAATCAAAATTGGCATTCGCACTGGCTACCACCCTTCTCTTCAGCTCCTGCGCTCAGGACAGTCTCACTGGCGATGTTTACTCACGCGGTGAAGCCGGCCGCGCCCAAGCGGTCCAAACCGGTCGCATCACCTCGATCCGCCCCGTGAAAATCGAAGGCGGCAGCCAAGGCGGTGCCCTCGCAGGTGCGATTGCCGGCGGCGTCCTCGGCAGCAACATCGGCAGCGGCCGCGCCTCCAACACCGCTGGCGCCATCGGCGGTGCCATGGTCGGCAGCGCCATCGCCTCGCAAGCCCAACAGGCCATGACCTCACGCCGCGGCATCGAAATTTCCGTCCGCCTCGACCAAGGCGGCTCGGTCGCCATCGTCCAAGAAGTCAACCCACGCGAGCAATTCTCCGTCGGCGACCGCGTCCGCATCATCAGCTCCGGTGGACGCTCGCGCGTTTCCTACTGATCTCGCATCGCGACTCACAAAACTCCCCCAAGCCCCCACCGCTTCGGCGCTGGGGGCTTTTTCGTTGCCACCTCTTTCCACTTGGCCCGCACGCGGATTGCGCTTATTTGATGCAGACTTGAGCGCGCCATTTTCCCTACTTGCGACCGACCCCGCCAGCTCCGCCCGAGGCGGAACCCTGAGCCTGCCGCACGGCATTGTCGAAACTCCGATCTTCATGCCGGTCGGCACCCAAGGCTCGGTCAAAACCCTCCACCCGCTCGAGCTCGAGCAACTCGGCGCGCAGATCATCCTCGGCAACACTTACCACCTCTGGCTGCGCCCCGGCCACGAGCTGATCCGCGAAATGGGCGGGCTCCACGGCTTCACCACCTGGCAAAAGCCATTTCTCACCGACTCGGGCGGATTCCAAGTTTGGTCTTTGGCCAAGCTCCGCAAGATCACCGAAGAGGGCGTGCGTTTTCAAAACCACCTCGATGGATCAAAAATGATGCTCACCCCGGAGCTCAGCATGGAAATCCAAGCCTCGCTCGGATCCGACATCGCGATGCTCTTCGACGAGTGCCCGCCCTACCCCTGCGATGAAGCCTACGCCGCCCGCTCGCTCGCCCTCACCACCCGCTGGGCACGCCGCTGCAAGGATTGGGTCAACACCCACCAACCGATGTCGGGCAATGGTCGCCAACTCCACTTCGGCATTGTCCAGGGATCAATTTATGCAGACCTCCGCGAGCAATCCGCCCGCGAGCTCGTGGCGATGGACTTCGATGGCTACGCGGTCGGCGGCGTATCGGTCGGCGAGCCCGAGCATGAAATGTTTCGCGCGATCGAAAATGCCGTGCCCTTCCTGCCGCACGACAAACCCCGCTACGCGATGGGCCTCGGCACCCCCCCGCAGATTTTGGAAATGATCGCCCGCGGAGTCGACATGTTCGACTGCGTCATGCCCACCCGCATGGCCCGCCACGGCGTGGCATTCACCCTTGACGGACCCCTCCACATCAAAAACCTCATCCACGCCAAGGACCCCCGCCCGCTCTGCGAATCCGCCCACCCACATGTCGCCGGGTTCTCCCGATCCTACATTCGCCACCTGTTTCGCGCGGGGGAAATGCTCGCTTTGCGGTTGCTTTCCTTCCACAATCTGCATTTCTACATGGGTCTCGTCGCCGGCGCGAGGGACGCCATCTCTAACGGAAAATTCAACGACTACAAAGACTCCTTCATCAAACGATACCACAACCCCACCGCATCATGACCACCAACACACTCCTCACCACCCTCCTCGCCCAAGCCGCACCCGCACCTCAAGGCGGCATCCTCGGCAACCCCCTGATCATGATGGGCCTCATGATCGTCATGTTCTACTTCCTGCTCATCCGCCCACAACAGCGCCAACGCAAGGAACAGGCCGCCCGCATCGCCGCCCTCCAATCCGGCGACAAAGTGGTCACCACCGCCGGCATCCACGGCATCGTCCACAATGTGCGCGAACACACCGTGGTTTTGAAAGTGGCCGAAGGCACGATGATTGAATTCGACAAGGCCGCCATTGGAAACGTCACCAAAAAAGATACCGCGGCATAAGACCCCAGCGTCCCGCACTCTTCGCATCTCGCATTTCACCCACCGCTTTTCGCCATGCTCGCCGCCACCTCATTCTACGAAGATCCGCTCACAATTTTCGTGACCGGCATGATCCTTGTGATCCTGTTCTTCTGGTACTTCGCCACCGACATCGAGCGGCGCAAACGCAATGTCGGCACGGTCCTGCTCATCGGCACGACAGCCCTCTGCGTGCTGTCAGCGACACCGGTGAAGGAGCGCCTCAAAGGCGGCATCGACATCGTCGGCGGATCCTCATTCACACTCCGCGTGCAACCGCGCGAGTCCGATAGTGGCGAAAAAATGGAGGTCACTCCCCAACAGGTCGACCAAGCGATCCTCGTGATCGAAAAACGCCTCAACAGCATGGGCACTTCCGAGCCGCTCATCGCTCGCCAAGGCACCGACGGCATCCTCGTGCAAATGCCCGGAGTCGAACCTGAAACCTCGGCCAAAATCCGCAACACCCTCGAGAAAGTCGCGAAACTCGAACTCCGCGAGGTAAGCCGCCGCAACGACGAACCCGGGCCCGATGGCAAACCGCTCGCCGAACGCGTTCAGAGAGGCGAGGAAATCATTCCCGGCTACAAGGCCTACACGCTAAAGGGCAAGGACGAGGACGGCAACGAGTACACCAACCCGATCCTCCTCAACCGCCGCATGGCACTTGGCGGATCCGACATCGCCGATGCCGTGCCATCGCCGCAACAAGCCGACGCGGTATCCATCACGCTCAATGCCGAGGGCACCGACAAAATGATCGCCCTCACCAAAAACATGCGCTCCGGCGTCGACCGCATCGCCATCGTGCTCGACGGCGAAGTGATCAGCGCCCCAGTCGTCAACCAAACCCCACTCGGCAAGCAATTCATCGTCGAAGGCCTGCGCGAGCCGGGCGAAGTGCAACACCTCGCCAGCGCGCTCATGAACCCGCTCGAAAACCCACTGGTCGTCGAGATGGAAGACACCGTCTCGCCCACCCTCGGCGCAGCCGTTGTCAAGCAAGGCATCTGGGCCGGCATCATCGGCCTCAGCATCACCGCGCTCTTCGTCCTCTTCTACTACCGCTTCGCCGGCATCGTCGCGCTCTTCGGTCTTGCCATCAACGGCGTGATCCTCTTCGGCGTAATGGCCATGTTTGGCTTCACCTTCTCGCTGCCCGGCATCGCGGGCATGATCCTTACCATCGGCATGGCGGTCGACGCCAATGTGCTTATCTACGAGCGCCTTCGCGAGGAAATGGAAGCCGGTAAATCATTCAAAACCGCGATCTCTGCCTCATACGACAAAGCCTTCACCGCGATCTTCGACTCGAACTTCACCTCGCTCATCACCTCTGTCCTGCTCTTCATCTTCGGCAGCAGCGCGATCAAGGGCTTCGCCATCACGCTCACCATCGGCATCGTGGCCTCGATGTTCTCCGCGATCCTCGTCACGCGCGTGCTCTTCCGCTGGGCCACCGACCTCAACGCGCTCAAAAATGTCTCCTTCCTCAACCTCATCAAGGCGACGAAATTCGATTTCCTCGGCAAGTCCCGCGCCTGCGCCATCCTATCCCTCGTTCTCATCGTGCTCTCCCTGGCCGCCTTCGGCCTTCGCAAGGAACGCGCCTTCGGCGTCGACTTCACCGGCGGCACACTCATCAAATTCCAACTCGGCTCGGATGTAAAAATCCCCACCGCCGATGTCGAAAAAGCCCTCTCCACCCTCCAACTCAGCAAGGCCGCCTACCCGCAAGAGCAAGGCAACCCCGCCACCGGCACCCTCCTCACCGTCCGCTGCGACACGAAGGATGCCGACACCATCATCGCCAAGCTCCGCGAAAGCATTCCCGCTCTCGGCGAGAAAAAAGCCGCAGCCAACCCTGAAGCTCCAGCCGATCACGACTATGTCATCGATAGCAGCAAGGTCGAAGTCTCCGCACTCATCGGCGGCACCTTCCTCAAGGACTCGCTCATCGCCCTTGTCCTCGGCCTCATCGGCATCCTCCTCTACATCACCTTCCGCTTCGAGTTCTCCTTCGCGCTCGGTGGCTTCGTCGCGATCCTGCACGATGTGATCATTTCCGTCGGCCTCGTCGTCCTGCTTGGCGGCGAGCTCTCGCTGATCCATGTCGGCGCGATCCTCACCATCGCCGGCTATTCGATCAACGACACGATCGTCGTCTTCGACCGCATCCGCGAAAACCTCCTCATCCGTGGCGGCTCGATCAAATCGATCATGAACGAGGCGATCAACGCAACGCTTTCGAGAACGCTGCTCACCTCGGCAACCACCATCATCACCGTGGCGATCCTTTCGCTCTTCGGCGGATCCTCGCTGCGTGACTTCTCGGTGATGATCCTCATCGGTCTCGTCGTCGGCACCTACTCGTCGGTCTTCGTCGCCTCGCCAATCGTGCTCTGGTGGAGCAACCGCAAGGGTGGCGACCTTCGCACGGATGTGCTTGCCACCGAGCAAGCCGCAGAAGCCGCCGCTGCGGCGCCTTGATAAAGCATTGAAAAACATCAGGGTTGCGGATTGGACCGCGGGTTCTAGGATCAAGCATCAGACAGCGCGCCATGCACATCAGCGACATCCTCAGCAACTCCAAGCCCTCGCTCTCGTTCGAGTTCTTCCCGCCACGAACCGAGAGCGCTTGGGAGGAATTGTACGAAACGATTCGCAACCTCGAATCGCTGCACCCGGCCTTTGTCTCGGTCACCTACGGCGCGGGCGGCACCACTCGCGAACTCACGCACGACTTGGTTTTGCGCATCCGCCAGACGACCTCGATCCCGCCAGTACCGCACCTCACCTGCGTTGGCCACACGAAGGAGGAAATTCACACCATTCTCAAACGCTACGCCGCAGCCGGCGTTTCGAATGTCCTCGCCCTGCGCGGCGACCCGCCGAAGGATCAACCGGATTACGATTGGTCGGCCGGCGATTTCCGCCACGCCTCCGATCTGGTCGCCTTCATCCGCGAATTCAACCGCTCCGGTGCCCACCCCGATCCCCGCGGCTTCGGCATCGGCGTGGCCGGATTTCCCGAAGGCCACCCCGCCACGCCAAACCGCATGCTCGAACTCGAGCACCTCAAGGCCAAAGTCGACGCCGGCGCCGATTACATCTGCACGCAGCTGTTCTTCGACAATCACGATTTCCTCGACTTCCGCGACCGCTGCCAACTTGCCGGCATCGATACCCCGATCATCGCCGGCATCATGCCGGTGACCTCGCTGCCAAGCATGAAGCGCATGGCAGAACTCGCCGCCGGCGCACGCTACCCGGCCAAGCTCATCCGCACACTCAACCGCGCCAACTCAAGCCCCGAAGGCGTCGAAAGGGCAGGCATCCACTACGCCGCAGAACAATGCGCCAACCTCCTCAATGAAGGCGTCGATGGCATCCATTTCTACACGCTCAACAAGAGCCACGCGACCCGCGAAATTTTCAACAGCCTCGGCCTCACGCCGGTCGCTTGATTCAGACTCAGTTGTTGCGCCACTCGTAGATGTCTTCCGCCTGCTTGAGCGTGACTTCGTAGAGGTAGCCCTTCACCGGCACAGTGATCGGCACCCGCCCGATCGAAGCATCCAACGGGTACTCAAGCTGAAGCCGGCTCGCGCGCTCAAAGGCATCGCTCGGAATGGTAATCCTGAGAGATCCCTCATAACGCAGCATCCGTGACATCCGCTCGGATGCCTGCTGCTGCAACCTACGAAGCTCAGCATTTGAACTCAACCGATCAAACAACGAACCGGATTCATCGCGGGCCCCACCGCCCCCGCTTCTATCCAAGGTCTGCGCCGCACGCCTGAGAGTGATCTCCGCCTCATTTTTCTGCGCCAAGCCTTTCGATAAAAAAGCATCATCCGCCACTTCAGCCAAAACAGATCCGGCAGCGCCCTCACCCCTCACAATCGCCTCGTCGATCTCCTTTTGCGTTGGCAGACGGACCGTCATTGCCCCTTCAAGCGTGAAAAGATCGTCAGCCTTCAACTTCACCTCGCTCAACTCCAAACCACCGCCGACCGTTCGCAACTGGAGGGTACCTTCCCGGAAGTCGACACGGTGATAGTTTCGCGAATAATCAACAACCGAAAGCGCTTTGAGCAGATGGATCCTTTCGCGAAGCGAAATAATATCCCTGCCCTCGAGCACGACCTGCCCGGCGAACCCAATTCCCTGAGGGCTGTTGGTCGACCCGAAAACATTGAAATCACAGGATATGGAGCCCTCGAGATAATTTCGTGTCGATGGCGGCGTGATGTTTTCGATCGCCATATTGCGGATTTTTGCAATGCCACCGACCTCCGGACGCTCGCCGGTTTTGATCCGCAAGCCAGCCAAGTCAATCGTACCCTCTCCCTGTTTGAGATCCGCCTTTTCAAAGAAAATTTCCTCAGGCGTGCAAACCACGATCATCTCGACCACCTCCACACGGTTGATCCAGTTCTGACTCAAAAAACCACCCTTGAAAATCATGCGCCATGAGTCATTGACTCGCTGCATCTTAATCGCCGTCGATTCGATCGACCCTTGAGTGCGCTCCGAATATCCCCAGCGGATGTTGGCCTCCGCGATGTCAAACGAGCGGATCTCGATCTTTTCCGGATCGGAGAAAAAAACCTTCGACATCATGGCGGCCGACTCGGCGTCATCGGCGCCGGCTCTCAAATCGATATCCAGCTTGGCCACGCCAATGATGCCTGGACGCCAGACGCCAACCAAACCGTCGAGCAAGCCCATCTTGCAGCGGATGTTGCGGACCTCGAGCGTGGAGAAAAATGTCCGGTTGTCGCCCTCCGCAGCAAATCGGCTCAACTCCATCTGGCCCTGAAGCCGCTGGAAGCCACGCATCTCAACATCCGATGCCGACACGGCCTCCATCAGGCTTTTCTTGAAGTCCATGACGAATCGGGCGGATTCGGTCCGTTTCTCCAAATAAATCCAAGTGCCCACCGCGCATATGAGCAGGAAAACCAAAAGCCGGAAGGCGATGTTCATCAGGTGGAACGCCAAACGACCCTGCATCCCCTTGCCGGACATGGAATACCGCACCTGGAACCAGAAACCCTGGCTGGAAACCCACTGGCTTAAACGCTCGTCGAAAGTCTCTAGTTTTTGGCCAATCATGCGGAATTAAGGTCGACGGCATTCAAGTCGCTTTTCCTGCCGGAAGCGAGGGGAAAATTGCCTCGCATGCGATCCGCGAACCGATTATCAAAACCCCGCGTGGAAACCACTGACTACAAAGTCCGCCTGGAAATCTTCGAGGGCCCCCTCGATCTGCTCCTTTATCTGATCAAAAAAGACGAGCTCGACATCCAATCGATCTCCATCGAGCGCATCACGCGTCAATACCTCGACTACATCAATACCTTCAAGCTGCTCAACATCGACCTCGCCTCGGAGTTCATCGTCATGGCAGCCAACCTGATGTACCTCAAGAGCCGCACCCTGCTGCCGCGGGTCGATCAACCACCCGAAGAAGACGCAGAAGAGGATGATCCGCGCTGGGAACTGATCCGCCAGCTTATCGAGTACAAAAAATTCAAAGATGCCGCCGGTTTCCTCTCGCTTCGCGAAATCGAACAGGAAGGTCGCTTCGCACATCAGCCTGAACCCGGCGACAATACGACAGACGAGCCGGCCGCCCTCGCCGAAGTCTCGATCTTCGACCTGATCCGCGCCTTCCAGAATGTCCTCAAACGCTTCGAGGAATCCCACGACTTTGGCGACATCATCGACGATCGCTTCACCGTCTCCGACAAGATCGATCTGCTCATGACCAGCTTCGTGCCCGGCCAATCACGCCGTTTCGAAGAGCTCTTCCAATCGGCCACCACCAAGGCCGAGGTGATCGTCACCTTCCTCGCGCTGCTCGAGCTCATGAAGCTCAACCAATTCGTCGTCCGCCAAAGCGAATTGCTCGGCGACATCGTCATCGAACGCCGCGAGGCGGCACTGGCCGGTGCACTCAACGGCACTGACGACGAATCAGAAGACTGAGCGCTTCAGCCCACGCGGAACACGATCCGCGCCTTGGTAAGATCATAAGGGGACATTTCCATCTTCACCTTGTCGCCCACGACAAGACGGATGAAACGCTTGCGCATTTTTCCGGAAATGTGTGCGAGCACTTCGTGACCGCTCTCGAGCTTCACACGAAACATCGTCCCTGCGAGCACCGAGGAAATCTCGCCATCGACCTCCACCGCCTTCTCTTCATCATCGGGTTTGTCAGCGCGTTTGCTGGGACCGAATCGATTGCGGCCACCACCCGATGGGCGGCGTCCTTTGTTCTGCGGGCGTGGAGGCATGATATTGATTAGTGCTTTGCCAGCGAGTCCGTTTGACCGCCAACAGGCTTGGCTTAACGCGAAGGCCAGCAGCCATCAACCCAAAAAAATCAACCAATCCCGTAAGGTAGCCATTTCCCACAAGCACGCTTGCAATCAGGCCTCACAAACTACAATTTCTCGCACGCCCCGCCCCTTGGCCCGGCAACCAATTTCCGCCCCAACATCATGCCCGAGATCAGCGAAAACGAACTTACCGCTAATGCGAAGCCACTGTGGCTCAAGGCGCTCACCGCAGTACAGGTGTCGAACCACTCCTACGCCGTCACGCTGCTCCAAGGCATCCTCAACGACAACCCCGGCTTCCTCGAGGCCCGCAAGCTCTTGCGCAAATGCGAACTCCAGCTCACCGGTGGTGCGAAGAAAAAATCCGGCCTCTTCGGCATCCAGACCGGCGGCATGGGTCTGATGAAACCTCAGAACCAGGCAAAAAAGGACCCTCTTGGCGCGCTGCCACTCCTTGAAAAGGAACTTGAGAAGGACCCTCTTAACGAGGCTGCCAACGAGCTACTCTTCGACATCTGCGTTAAACTCGAATTTTTGAACACAGCGGCCTTCGCGCTCGAGACGGTTCGCAGCTCGAACCCCGAAAACGCGAAACTGCTCAAAAAACTCGCCGCTTTCTACAGCTCGCGCAACATGCACGAACTGGCCGGCGAGGTTTACAACGACATCATCCGCCACCACCCCACCGACGGTGAGGCGATCAAAGGCGCCAAAGACGCCTCCGCCCGCGCCTCGATGCAAAAACAACGCTGGGACGAAAATGCCAGCATGCGCGACCTGATGCGCGACACCTCGCAGTTTGAGGAACTCGAAAAATCCTCCCGCACCGGCCTCACCCGCGAGCAACTCGAGGATCGACGCGACAAGACGATCGAAAAATACAACGCCAACCCGAACCACCTCGCCACGGTCAAGGAACTCGCGGGCATCTACGAACAACTCGAAGATTGGCACAACGCGCACAATTTCTACCAGTGGGCGTTCTCACTGAGCACCGGCGATGTCGCCCTGGAATCCAAGGCCTCGGCGATGAAGGACAAGGCGATCGAAGCCGACCTGCGTGCACTCGAAAGCGCGGTGGCCGCCGATCCCGACAATGCGGAACTCCGCACCGCTCTCGAAGAACGCCGCCGCGATCGCCTCACGGAACAAGTCCAGGAAGCCAAACGCCGCGTCGACCAAAACCCCACCGACCCGCAACTGCGCTACGAGCTCGGCAACGCACTCTACCAGTCCGGCGACCTCAGCGCGGCCATCCCCCACCTCCAGCAGGCCACCCGCAACCCGCACATCCGCACCAAGGTCCTCCTCCTGCTCGGCCGCACCTTCAAGGGCAAGGCGATGTTCGACCTTTCGATCAAACAACTCTCCGATGCTCTCGCCGACCTCCACGCGATGGACGGCACCAAGAAGGAAGTCCTCTACGAAAAGGGACTCATCCACGAGGAAATGGGCGACAAAAAATCTGCCCTCGATTGCTTCAAGCAAATCTACGAAGTCGACTACGGCTACCGCGATGTCGCGCGTCGTGTCGAGTCATCCTACGCGTGATGAAACGACGCCGCGGCGTCAGCGCGGCAGCAAGGTGATGCGAAAACGGTTGTAGCGGTCGCTTGGCTTGAAGAGCCACCCCGGCCGCTGATCGACCACCTCGTATCCGGTGAGCATGAACTCCGGCAAAAACTGGTTGCTGTTCGGATCGTAAACTTCGCGGCCGGTGTAATTGCCGTGGATCCGATACTCGAAGTTGTTGTCCTGCGCGTAGCGCCTCCCTGGCGGGCCATCCTCGTGGAAACGATCGGGCACGCGCTTCTTATCCTCGCGCATCATCACGAGTTTGGCGCGGCTCCAATCCTGCCTCGGCTCACGCAGATAGCCCCAGAAACGGGTCTTTTCGACAAAGTACCTGCGACCGTAGTAAAAATTACCGGTCGGCTCCGAAGCGATCTTCGCAGCCCGCTCTTCCACTGTCGGTCCACCCATGTTTCCGGGCCCGCCCGAAGAAACGCCGCAATGCGACAAGCCCATCACCATGCCTGCCAGCGCGGCCATCCTCATCCATGTCTTCGCCATGAGCGCGAGATTGGAAAAACTGATTGCGAATGGCAAGTACCGAGAAAAAACACCCGTTCACTTAACCGGATCAAGCAAGCCATCGAAGGCCTTTTCCGTCAGCAACCAATCCTCGGCCAACACGCGCTTGATCTCAAATTGCCGCTTCTCCGCGCCCTCGGGTCTCGAAATCGCAAGTATCACGCGGAACGACGTCGCGTTGGCTCTTCCCTTCATCCGCAACCTTTCCATGATTTCCTCCATGGCGTTCGCTTGAGGCGAACCCTTGCGGCAATAGCCAAGAAGAATCGCATCCGAGTCCGAACGCGCCATCGAATAACACAGCCATTGCTCGTCATCCACAAACGGACCATTGAAGTAGTTGTCCGCCGAAAACCAAACACGCACAATCCCCTCCCCCGCCTCACCGGAAACAAAGGACTTCCAAGATGGCTGGCACTTGCCGGCAAATGAATCAAAATCAAGACGCCAGATGCCCGTTTGATCCGGCGTCAACATCGCGATGGCGGAGCTTTCATCGTCATCCTTGGAGCGCTTGACGACCACCCCCTCAACCAAGGTGTTGTTGGGATCGACGCTCCCAAGCCAATTGTCAACGCGCGCTGGCCCACTCCGCTCCTCCTCATCCCGTAGAAATACCAACACCTCATCCGGTGTGCTGGCAGCCAAATGAAAATTCTCGCGCACGGCTGTCTCATCCTTCGCCGCAAGCGCCCTCGCAACAATCGCTCGCGCTTCCTCTTCACTCGGCGACATGAAGCGCGACTCAACGCGCTCCACCACCCGCGGCTTCGCGAGCATTTCAAATTCCACAAACTCGCTCTGCTGTTGTCGCTTACGCATCCATCCCCCGAATATCGCGATCATCACGAGAATCGTGACAAAGGCGATCAACAATGTCCCGCCTCGAACGACTTTACTACTGTGGCGATGCTTCCTGCCCCTTCTCGAGCCGCCTTCATGACCGGACGAATCACGCCGCGACCTGCGCAACCTGCCGCCAGCCATGCGCTCAATCCGCCCAAGGTCGGGCGGATCACCGACCACCCTCTCGGAAGTACGGACAGGAGTCGAAAGCCGGATGTGATCGGGTTCCATGTGCAGAAATTTGTATTCGCGGGTCACCTCACGGGCAAGCCGCGAGATTTGAAATTCACATGCATTCCCACTTGGCAGAACATCGCAGCATGGGAATCTTTGGCCGTGGCCCGCATCATCATCACCATCGGCGACCCCGCCGGCATCGGCCCGGAAATTGTCGATCAGGCCCTTGCCTCTGCGGAAATCCCGCAAAACCACGAATTTGAAATCATCGGCAACCGCGACGCCGGCACGCCGGGCAAGCCCGACCAACAATCCGCCGCCGCCGCACTCGAGGGTTTGGAACAAGCCGCACTCGAACTCAAAATCGGCAAGGCCGCTGCCGTGGTCACCGCACCGGTCTGCAAGCACCAGCTCAAGGCCGTAGGATTCCGCTTCCCCGGCCAAACGGAATTTTTTGCCGATGCCTTCGGTGTCACGCGCTTCGGCATGCTGCTCACCGGCCATCACCTGACCGTCGGCCTCGCGACCATTCACGAGCCACTCTCGCGCGTCCCGCAGCTTCTCAGCGTGGATTCGATCATCAACATCGGCACACTCACCGCCGGGTTTCTCCATCAACGCGGCATCAAACACCCGCGCATCGCCGTGGCCGGGCTCAACCCCCACGCCGGCGAAAAAGGCGAGTTTGGCGACGAAGAAGAACGGATCATTCAACCCGCGATTGAAGCACTCAATGCGCTCGGCATCGCCCAGTTCAAAGGCCCCGGCGTACCCGATGCGATTTTTCGCGATGCCGCACGCGGCGGTCACGACGCGGTACTCGCAATGTACCACGACCAAGGCCTCATTCCGCTCAAACTTCTCGACTTCGACAACGCAGTAAATGTCACGCTCGGCCTGCCAGTCATCCGCACCAGCCCAGACCACGGCACCGCCTTCGACATTGCCGGCAAGGGTATCGCCGATCCGTCGTCGATGATCTCTGCCATCAAACTCGCCTGCGAATTGGCAGGTGGAGCGTAGACTTCAAAGACCGAGGAAATTCCCGATCAGGCGCAAGCCCGCATCCTGGCTTTTTTCCGGATGAAACTGGCAAGCCAACACGGCGCCCGACTCGATCGATGATGCAAAATTTTCCGCTGCGTAATCGGTAAGCGTGGCGATGATCGACTCGTCCTCCGGCACCGGGAAATACGAATGCACAAAATAAAAGTACGGTGCATCGCCCAAGCCCGCCCAATTTTTGAGATTGGGTTTCGCAGGCCTCGCGGCATTCCAACCCATGTGCGGAATCTTCACACCCGGCATATCACCGAAGCGTTTCACCTTTCCACGAAACAGCCCAAGCCCCGCAACGCCGGGACTCTCATCGCTCGAATCAAAAAGAATCTGATACCCAAGGCAAATGCCCAAATATGGACGTCCGGCGGATACCCAGCCGCGAATCAGATCCGCAAGACCGCGTTGCTCCAACTGCCCCATGCAATCGCCAAAAGAACCAACACCCGGCAGCAACAAGTGCGTCGCATCACCAAGCTCAGCGGCATAGGCCACCACCGTCGGCTCCTGGCCCAAGGCACGCAAGGCATTGGCCACACTGCGCAAGTTTCCCGCGCCATAATCAATCAGAGCAACCTTCACAGCGCGGCCTTGGTGCTTGGGATGCCCTTGACCCGCGGGTCGATCTCACAGGCGTCGCGCAACGCGCGCGCCAGACCCTTGAAGATCGCCTCAGCGATGTGGTGCCCGTCCCTGCCGTAGAGCAACTCGACATGAATGTTTGCCCGGAGGTTGGAGGCCAACGCGCGGCAAAATTCCTCGACCAGTGTGAACGGCATGTTCGGCGCTGATGGCGTACCGGCCGGCGCGCGGAATTCGAGATGCGGACGATTGCTCAAATCAACCACCACCCGCGCCAGAGTTTCGTCCATCGGCAAATACGCGCATCCGTAACGGCGGATGCCTTCCTTGCCACCAAGCGCCTCACGCAGGCAATCGCCCAGCACGATGCCGGTGTCCTCAACGGTGTGATGAATGTCGACCTCGATGTCGCCGACCGTTCTGATGTTGAGATCAAAAAGCCCGTGTTTGGAAAACAGCGTGAGCATGTGATCGAAAAACGGCACGCCCGTATCGATCGTCGATTCGCCCGAACCATCAATCAGGATCGAGAGATCAATCTGCGTCTCGGTGGTCTTGCGGCTGCGCTTGGCACTTCGTGTTGAGGACATGGCAAAGGGTGGGCTGGTTGGGGTGTCAATGTCGGCTACTTGGCGTTTCCTACTTGGCGGTTTCGGTCACCGCCTTTGTCGGCTCGGTTTTTTGAGTTTCAGCTTTCTGTGGCTCTGATTCCTTTGGCTGTACTTCCTCGACTTTCTGCGGCTCAGGTTTGGCATTGGCCTCCGCCTGCAAAAGAGCCATGTAGCGCTCGGGCAACATCGCCGCTTTCACCATTTCAAGGGCCGCCGCAATCGACGGACTGTTTTTATCCGACGAATGCACCAAACGCAAGGCATCCCGAAAAATCCTGCCTCCTTCGGCCATCTTTTGGGGACCTGCGACCGCAAACTTGGCCTCCTCCTTGCGCGCATGGCTCAGCCCCTCCTCGATCGATTTTCTCAAAAACGGATCGACCGTCAGCCACGCGGTCTTGGCATCCTTTTCCGCCTTGTTGATCGCCTCCAACTGCGCCGCCTCGTCGGCAATCGCCAACTCCGCATCGCGCCGCGCGACCGCCGACATCCGCTGCAGCCCGATCTCTTGCTCCCTGATCCGCGCATCCAGCGTCGTGAGCATGTCATCGAGCTCCGAGACATGCGCGCGAAACACTTGCCTCATCAAGGGCGCCAGATTTCCATGCACTTCGCTGCTGGCGAAATCCTTTTCAAAAACCTCGTAGGCACGCAAAGCCTCGACATAGGCACCGGCCTCCACCATGCGGCGGATCCGGATCTCCGCCACCCGCGCATCCATGTCGTAGGCGTCCTGGCGGTAGTCGGCGGCACTCACCATCTTGCCGTTGATCTTGAGCGAGCCGGCAAGCACTTCGTTGGCTTCGCGCTTGAGTGTGGCAAGCATCTCGCGGGCCTTATCGGACTCGGCCGGCTCGGGCTTGATGTTGAGAAATTTTTCCACCTCACGGATCCGGCGCTCGTAGTCGCGGTTGCCGAGCAAGTCCGGCACGGGAACGAGTTTGGAAATTTTGGCAAAATCGTCATTGGCGACCGATGAGCGCCGCAGCTCCCGCACCTCGTCCTTCGCAATCACCCGCTCGTCTTTGATGCTCGAGGTGACCTTGACCTCAACCTTGTAGGCATTGTCCTCCTCGGCCAAAAGTCGACCTTCGATTTCCTTGCCGGATTTCATCACGAAAATGTCGGCAAAGACTGGGCAAATGCCTGCAAAGCAGGCGCAAGCAACAAGTAAAGCGGTACGGGAATTCATGGAGACCCGGGAGGATAGGCACATCATGCGGCCTTAGGATAGTTCAATTAGGCTCCGCTGACAAGACGCCTTGCCGTAATGCCTCGGCGGTCGATGCGGACTTTTGCGTGCCGTTAGCAAAAATAATATTAACCGTTCCCGCCGACACCGCTTCCTCAGGCCTCGCCATGCGCCTTTGGATCACCCTCGGCGTCAATTCCTGTACTGCGCGCAACAGGTCCCCCTGCACACCCTCGCCCACGATCACGCTCACCTTGAGGTGCCGTGCAATCGTCGCCAGAATGAGATCGGTGTGCATCACCGGACGCTCGATCGCATACTGTGGCAAGGGCGTTGCCAACTCGCTCAACTTCGCCACCAAAGGCCGCCCAAGCTCCACAAGGCGGCCTTCCGCCATCGACAGCAAACCACAAGTCGAATCATCAAAGATCATCGCAAGATCGGTGATCGGCAAATTGATCAAACTGGCAATGTCCGGACATTCCTTGAGAAACGAATCGCCGATGAAAAGCTCGGCCAGCGTTGTCGCAAGATCCTCCGACCAGACCAACCAACTGTCATCGAGCGTGACCGCCGCCACATCGAGCACCGACTGCAAACACAGCGCATAAAGAAAGGCGCGGCCCGCACCAATCGAATCGGGTGCCTCCTTATTGAACATGCGAAGCCGCGGCCCGACAGCAAAGGCCTCTCTCGCGCGCTTGAGCAAAGCCACGGCCTTGTCGCGATAAACTTCGTCGCCACTTGCTGCAAATGCCGCGGCATATGCCGACACCATGCGGAAGGTCGAGCCGGCGTGCGCGCAATCGTCGCGACGCTGACCCTCCATGCGAGCATCACGAACCGCCAGCAACTTCGCCTTGGCCGCCTCGAATCGCGGACGAAACTCCTCCGGCGCAAGCGAAAGATCCGCAGCGATCTCCTCAACGGTCATCTTCATGCCAATGGTGTTTTTGCGGAAATAAACACGGCGCGGATCATCCTCCGACGGCAGGTTGCCCAGCTTCTCCATACCGGTCGCCTTGATCCACCAAACGGCATCCTCCGCCCCCAAAATCTTTTCCACCTCCTCCACCGTCCACATCCACTTCTCCTTCTCCTGCGGCTCGGCTAGGCCGATGGCAAAAAGCCCATCCGGCGTGGAAAATTTCTTTTCGGCAAATTTGATGCCATCCAAGGCCCTCTCGAGGGCGCGCTTGTCACCCGTACTGCGATAGACCTCAAGCAAGGCCACCACCGCCCTCGCCTGGGCCGGACAATCGAATGAAAAATTCGGCATGGCCCACGACCTTGCGATCCTTGAAACAAAAATCCCGCCATCAAGCGGATCAAACATCGCGCTGGGCAGCAAATCTCCAGTCAGGCCACGCGTCGCCTCCAAACACTTCAAGCGCAGATCCTCGGGCACACCAGGATGGCGGGCCGAAATCGCAAACAACTCGAGCGAGCTGGCAGGAAACAAACCACCAAACTCATCGAGGTTCCTCGACAAGGGGTCATACAGCGATGCCAACTGGCGGATGCAGCGGATGGAATCCTTCTCCGGATCCTTGCTCGCCACCTTGTTGAGCTTGCGCTCGCGGAAATTTTGGCGACGAGTCTCGTTGTCCGACGCACTGTTTTTGAGCACATACTCGCTCGAGTCGCGCCACATCTGCGAGATCATCTCATGCGATTTGCTGAAAAGCTCGGCCGCATTACCCACCTCATTTGCCTGCACCGGGATCCACGCCACCGGATTGCACTCATGCGTCATCCACATGAACAACGGCAGTTGCACCGGCCTTTCAATTTGCGCGCAAAGATCCGGCACCAGCAAACCCATCTCACGACTCGCATCGCCATCGATCAGCACTGGGACGTATTGGTTGTTGATCGCCGTTACCACCGAAGGGTCCTGCACCAGCGAGTCCATCGCCTCTTGGAAGTTCACTTGCTGCGGTAGCGTGACCACACAGAAAAGCAACCGGTTTGCCTCCTTGGCCTTGTCAATGGTCTCCTTCGTCCATGGCTGCCAACGGATCGGAGATGATACCTGATTCTTGAACAAGGCGCCCGGATAAGCGGAGAGAGAGTTACTCTGGAGCTGCGGCGCCAATTTGATACCGGATCCCATCTGCGCTTCGTCGTCCCCACCACTACGACGGCAGGACGAGAATCCCACAATCATCGGCAAAAACAAAACGAGCCAGAATCGGCGAATCAGAAATAAGTGCATGTTCTACATATTGGGTTTGAGATTTTGTCAAAAGAATCTCGGTTGACGAGACAAGATGAAGAAAAGACTTCCGTGGTGGCAAGCCAAAGCTATCCTTCGGCAGCAAAAATAAACAAGCGCGTGATCAGTATTGCCGTATCCAGCCAAAAGGGCGGAGTGGGAAAAACCACCGTCTCAATCAACCTCGCCCACGCCTTCGCCATCGCCGGTGTGAAAACCCTTCTGGTCGATGCCGATCCACAGGGCTCGGTCGGACTCTCCCTCACCCGTCAATCGAGACTCCTGCCAGGCTTCTACGACTACCTTGCCGATCCGAGCCTATCGCTCGAGCAATTGATCGTACCAACGAGGCTCGAAACATTTTCACTTATGGCCAGCGGCCAGGCGGGAGATTATGATACCGGCGGCAGCATGGGTGCCCACCTCGCTCGGGTGCGCACATTTCTCCATCAAATCTCCCAACGCGGCTTCGACCTCTGCCTCATCGACACCGCGGCCGGACTCTTCGGCGTATCCGGCGATGTCATCGCCTCCAGCGACGCGGTGCTCATCCCTCAACAGTCGGAACCCCTCGGTATCCGCTCGGTGCCCAAGCTGCTCGACGGACTCGGCAAACTCCGCGTCATGAACCCCCGCCTCCAAGTTCTCGGCGTGCTGCTCACGATGGTCCAACACGATCTCGACGACAGCATCGAGGCCGCCAAAGCCCTGCGCCAACTTTTACCTGCCGAACTTGTTTTCCAAAATGAAGTCCCGCGCGACGGCACCTTCATCAAAGCCAGCGCCCGCGGACTCCCCGCGGGCGTGATGGAAAACGGCGAGCCTATCCGCAAAATCTTCGAAGGCATCCGCACGGAAATCGCCCGCAAAACAGCCTCACCCGCACTCAATCCTCGCCACGCATGAACCCCATCGACACCTGGGTCGACACCGATGAAGTCCGGCGCCTCGCCGAGCGCCTCATGTCGCCCGACCGCCAAACCCGGCCAAACATCCAGGAATCCGGATTCGACGATTCATTCGTCGGCTTTGCCGAAGCAAAACCTGCCGCGCCAGTTGTTGCCACAGCGGCACCCACACCGCCACCAGCCCCAGCCCCAAAGGCAGCAGCACCACCACAGACGCACACCGCACTTGCCGCCGAAAAATCTCCAAGCGCACCGAGCGCGTTCAACGGACTCGCCGCATGGCTGCACCAACAATACGGCGCATCAGCCGTTTTTGTTGTGAATCTCGATGGCACTGTCCTCCTCGACGAAGGCTGCGCCCACCTCCATTTCGCCGCCCGCGGCATGGCCCTCAATTGGAAAATTCGCGATGCGATCAAACCGGTGCGATTGCTCGTTCACGCCGGCAGCTACCTCGAGCTGATCCCACTGAACCACCCGCAAGGACGCCTCATCCTCGGCATCATCGTGCCGCAACCGATCAACCCGAACACACTCGAAATCATCCGCGAGAAATCCACCCAAGCCTGATCGCCAATCCGGTAAAAATTTTTTCGTCCACACATCAAGCCATGACCGACGAACCATCCTCAGCGTCCGACTCCGAGGACTTCGTAAAGGAACTCACCAACCACCAGAGTTCCATGCTTGCCTACATCCGCTCGCTGGCACCCGGCGGATCCGGCGCCCGCGACCTGCTTCAAGAGGTCAACATCACCCTCTGGCAAAAACGCGAATCCTACGAGCTCGGCACCAACTTCAAAGCCTGGGCCTTCCAAACGATCCGCTACCACCTGCTCAACCACCGCCGCCGCCTCGCCTCACAAGGGTGGCTGGTCTTCGACGACGACCTCCTTCAACGCGTCGCGCCGGAGCTTGATTTCGAACCTGACGAACTCGAGGAACGCCACCTCGCATTGCGCAAATGTCTGCAACGCCTGCGCCCCTCCGACCGGGAACTCATCCATCACCGCTATGTCAGCAGCGCATCTCTTCAAGCGTATGCCGACAAAACCAACCGCAGCGCCGGCACGCTCAAGGCCGTCCTGTTCAATCTCCGCGCCGCACTCAAACGTTGCATCGAACGCGAAATCCAATCCGCCACCGATCATCCCTGATGAAACGCGCCGACCATCACCTGGTCCAGAAAGTGCTGGATGGCGATATTTCCCGCGAAGGCTTCGACGGATTGCAGGACCGCATGCGCGAGGATCCAGAGCTGATCCAACTCTACGGCTCCTACGCATCGCTGCATCATAACCTCAACGAAGAGTTTGAGGATGGTCAATCGGACTCACTCACAACCATCGGCCGGCAACCCATCCTGCGCACACTCCGCGTTCCGCTCATCATCGCAGCGCTCGTCGCCATAGGCTTCGTCGCATGGTTTTTGCCTCAATGGTTTTTTGGCCAAAAAAATTCCGGCGACATCGCGCTCGCATCGTTTTCCATCGACGCCGCATGGCGCATCGATGGTCCGGCAAAAATTCTCGGCGGCGCCACCGCCCTCACTGCCGACAGCACCCTCCACCTGCTCGAAGGCCGCGCCAGCATCGCCCTCAAGCCATCCGTCAGTGCCCTCGTCGAAGGCCCCGCAAGCCTCCGTTTCCCGAACGCGGAATCCATCGACATCATCAAAGGCAAGTGCCTCATCCAACAATCCGGCCGCGACAACAAACTCACCGTCACCACACCGCAATTCGCCAGCATCCAATCGGGCACCAACTTCGGCATCATCGTCGATCCTGAGCAAAAATCCGACGAGATCCATGTGATCGATGGCAGCCTCGAAGTGCTACCACGCGAAGAGGGCAACGCCACCCAACTCATGAAAGGCGATGCGATCCGTTCCGCCAATGGCGCCGCCATCACCCGCCTGCCCACGCAGACGACCAAGTTCGCCAACCGACTCGATCGCTTCAACTCACAGATCGCGATGCCATTTCACAAATCCGATTGGCGCACCCACTACGGTACTCCGGCGATCAGCGAAACACGCGTCGAAGGCGCAAATTTCGCCATTCTGAGGAAATTTGAATCGCCCCTGCCACTCACCGAAAATTCGGTCATGCTCATCACCCTGCAATGCGCCGAACCCACGGTTGGGAAATTCCACAGCGATGGCTGGGCAGGACTGAGCCTCTTCAGCAAGGGCAGCGAAATGGTCTTCCTCGGCGACCCCTACGGCCCGGGCAGTTCATGGGGCCTCGATGTGAAAGACGCGCAGCCCCCCGCCCCGCGCGCCACAGCCACAGCCGGCTCCGCCAGCATGACGCTGCGCTACGACGCCAGCAGCGGCACGGTCAGCCTCCACGAAGGTGGACTCCCCCTCAAACCAGCCATTTACAGCGGCAAAATTCCACAAGGGACTCGCTTCGACGAATTGCGTCTCGGAGCCTCGGCCGGCGCCGCACTCGCCGTCACATCCCTGCAGGTGCGCAGTAGCGGCGAGTAGGAAGAGGTTCTTTTCGTGCGCCCACCTCAGCGCCCTCCCCCGAAGCGCCGTTCCAGCTCGCGCATGCCGAATTCGATCATGGTGGGTCGCCCATCGGCTGCGCAGTAGGGCAACTCGCAGCGGAACAATTCATCGAGCAGATGCCGCGCCTCGTCGAGCGAGGGCGAGACCAAGAGCGAGGCTCTTCGTGCGAGCAACTTTGCCAGCCGTTCGAACGCGAATTCTCCGCCCTGCACCGAACCATGCAGCAGCTCATCGAGCAATTCGCGGACAAAGCCCAAAATTCGACACTGGGAAGCACACGCACCACTCTTGCCCCATGCCGCGTCCGGGCGGCATGGCTACCTGCATCCGCAAACTCAGCGCTGCGCTACAGCGAAAAATGTCGCATATGCAGCTAGATCACTTACACGCAACTTACGAATAATTTCCGCTTACAAAAAGCCCGAGTATTCTTAATCGGTAATCATTTTGCCGTTGAAGAAAATGTTCACAACGTATACAAAAGCCCCTCGCAAATGGCCCAGTGTTTCCTACACCAGAGCTCGGGCCATACCGTTATCGCGTAAGGGCTTGACACAAGAGTCCAATCGGCCAAATGACAAAGCGTAAATTCAAAAAACCTGTGGTCGCGCGAGCTCATGGCAGCCCGACCAAGGGCGGCAGCGTGCCCCAACCCCTTAAAATCATGGACCTTCCCAAAATCCCCTTCACCCGCCTCGCCTCGCTGGCGCTCTGCTTCACCCTTGCACCAAGCTGCATGTTCCTGCCGAGCTCTGGCCCGTCGGGGTCAAAAATCCTCAAGCAAGCCGGAAAAGACTCGGGCAATCCCTCCTACCAGCTGATCCCGGTCAACGACCAAGTCCTCCGCAGCATCGCCACCCACTCGGCCAAGGCCCCCTACCTTGCCGCCTCCGGGCGCAAGTCGGATGACCTCTTCGGCCGCCGCGGCATGGAGCGTTTCGGCCCGGTCAATCCCCAGACCATCGCGATCGGCGATGTCATCAATGTGGCCATTTACGAAACCGACTCCTCGCTCTTCGGCCCCTCCATAGCAGCCGGCGCGCTCGCCGTCAGCCCGATGACCCCACTCCCGCCGCAGACCGTGGATCAAACCGGCGAAATCTCCGTGCCCTTCGTCGGCCGCGTGCGTGCCCTCGGGCGCCGCACCGGCGATGTCGAAAATGACATCAGGGAATCGCTCAAAATGAAAACCTCCGATCCGCAGGTCGTCGTCACCATGGCCGACCGCAAGGGCGGCAACCTCATCAGCATCGCGGGCGATGTGAGAAACCCCTCTTTGGTACCGGTCTCGCTGGTGGGCACCAAACTGATCGATGCCATCGCCGCCGCCGGCGGCAGCGTCTCGGCGCCCTACGACACGATGGTCAGCGTCACCCGCAGCAACACCACCCGCTCCGACACCCTCCAGGAGGTCTACAACCAGCCCGCCAAAAACATCTCCCTCAAGCCGGGTGACACCATCGTGCTTCGCAAACGGGCGCTTACCTTCCTTACCTTCGGCTCCACCGGCCGGGTCGGCTCAAACCCGATCACCGTCGAGGACCTCAGCCTCTCCGATGCCGTTGCCGCTTCGGGCGGCCCCTCCGACATGCAGGCCAACCCCGCGACGATTTTCGTCTACCGCCAAGAACCCGTAGCCGTCCTCCAAGCCCTCGGAAAAACCAACCTCGCCGGCAACGGAGTCACCGCACCCGTCATCTATCAACTCGACCTCCAAGACCCGAAAGGATTTTTCTACGCCAACAATTTCAATGTGCGTGATCGCGACCTGATCTACTACGCCCCGGCCGGCAGCAACAAGGTCATGAAATTCATGAGCCTCGTAAACACCTTCCTCGCCCCCGCCCTCTCAGGCGCCAGCGCCGTCAGCTCTGCCAAGATACTCAGTGAATAAGAGTTTCAAGTTTCAAGTATTCAGTTTCAAGAGAAGACGGATGACAGAGGTCGGAGGACGGAAGACGAAAGACAAATAAGCCGCTTCTTCATCTTCTTTCCCAATGACTGCTGACCATTGACCAATGACCTCTTCACCGTAGCTGGGACATCTTGTCCCAGGCCGTCCTTGGAGCATCCTGCTCCAAGTTCTGCGAAAGCTAGAGATATCGCCGCTTCTTCATCTTGCCTCTTGAATCTTGCAGTCTTGATTCTCCCCCCGGTAGGGCGATGCGGCCCCGCAGCGCCGACTCTTTTAAAGTGTTTCTAAACCGCGAATGAACACGAAGAGAAAGAGTTATAGGTTATTGGTGATTAGTTATTAGGGACATAGAAAAAGCCGCTTCTTCAAATTCTTCCTCATTCAAAATCCAAAATTCAAAATTTAAAATTTCTTCCATTTCTTCTCTCACCCCAATCGCTAATCTCTAATACCCAATCTCTCTCTTCCCCATTCGCGTTCCTTCGCGTCCATTCGCGGTTCAACCTCTTCCTCTTCCCCGTCCTCTTCCTCCGCGTCCCTTAGCGACCTTCGCGCCTTTGACTCCGTTGTACTACGTCCATGCCAACAGGCTTCGCTAATTTTGATGTTCGCTAATGCTCACAGAGCATTGCGGTAAATTCTTCCTCTTCCTCTGACCTCCGAGTTGCCTTCGCTTCGCTCCGGCCATGCCAGACAGGCTTCGCCTTTATGACTAGTCGCTAAAGCTCCCGCTGCATTCCGACCTCCGACCTCCGACCTCCGACCTCCGACCTCCTCCTTTCCCGTGGAAAACACCGATCCCAACGCTGCACCTGCACCCGCACCTGCACCCGCACCTGCACCCGCACCTGCCGCTCCTGCGCCTGCCGAGCCGGCTCCAACAACAGCGTCCGGCCCGCAACCCGAAGCCCAAGCCACCCCTCCCTCACAAGCGGCGGCCCTCATTGCAGCCGCAAAACCCCATGCCTCCGTGCTCAAAACCAAGTTTCTCGACTTCGCCCGCCGCCACACGCTCTTCACCGCCTGCGTGGCCATCCCCACCCTCCTCGCCACCCTCTATTTCGGCCTCTTCGCCAGCGACATCTATGTTTCCGAGTCGAGCTATGTCGTCCGCAGTCCCAACAAAAAAACCACCAGCAGCGGCATCGGCGCCATGCTCGGCAGCGCCGGCTTCAGCGGATTTTCCCGCGCCCAGGACGATGTCCACACGATCAGCGAATACATCCGCTCGCGCGATGCCCTCGAGCACCTCGACCAAAAACTCAATCTCGCCAAGTCATGGGGCAGCTTCAGCGTCGACTTCTTCCGCCGCTTCGCACCGCTCTTCGCCGATGACAGCAAGGAAGCCCTCTACGATTACTACCTCAAACGCATTGGCGTGAAGGTCGACCCCGCCTCCGGCATCACCACACTCACCACCTCGGTCTTCTCCGCCAAAGAAGCCCTCAAGATCAACCAACTCCTGCTCGAACAAGCCGAACGCCTCGTCAACGACCTCAACGAGCGTGGCCGCAAGGACCTCATCCGCTTCGCGGAAAATGAAGTCCGCGTCGCCGAGGAAAAAGCCAAGGCCGCCGCCCTCGCCGTCTCAAACTACCGCAACACCGAAGCCGTCGTCGATCCCGAGCGCGAGACGCAGATCCACTTCGGGCAGATCTCGCGCCTCCAGGAGGAACTCATCAAAACCAAAACCCAGCTCGCCCAACTCGACGCCTTCGCCCCCGACAGCCCCCATCCGCCCGCCCTCAAACTCCGCGCTGAAACCCTCGAAAAGGAAATCCGCAAGGAAACCGAAAAAATCACCGGCGGCGAAAACTCCCTCGCCAGCAAGGCCGCCGAATACGAACGCCTCGCCCTCGAACGCGGCTTCGCCGACCGCCAACTCGCCTCCGCCCTCGCCTCCCTCGAAGAAGCGCGCAACGAAGCCCAACGCCAACAACTCTACCTCGAAACCATCACCAAACCCAACCTCCCCGACCAAGCCATCTACCCGAAACGCCTCCGCGGCATCATCACCACCGCCGTCCTCGGCCTCGTCGCCTGGGGCATCCTCAGCATGCTCATCGCCGGAGTCAGAGAGCATCAGTATTGAGGCACCCCTGCGGGGTGAGATTCAAGAATCAAGAGTCAAGATTCAAGAGAAGACAAAAAAGCGACTTCTTTAGCCGGTAGGGCGATGCGGCCCCGCAGCGCCGATTCCTTCAGAATTTTCGAACCGCGAATGGACGCGAAGAGAAAGAGTTATAGTTATTGGTGATTAGTTATTAGGGACAAAGAAGAAGCCACTTCTTCAAAGGGGAGCGCCGGCGTCCCGCCGGCTGTGCCACGCATCCTGCGGGGCACCTCTTAACCCGGTAGGGCGATGCGGCCCCGCAGCGCCGAATCTTTTAAAGAGTTTTTGAACCGCGAATGGACGCGAAGAAACGCGAATGATGGAGAGAAGATAATAGATAGCAGATCATAGATCGCAGATCGCAGCAAAAAGCGACTTCTTCACCCTCTTCCCAATTCAAAATCCAAAATTCAAAATCCAAAATTTAAAATTCCCCTCTTCCTCTCCCTCTTCCACTTCGATGTTCAATGTTCGATGTTGGATGTTCGATGTTCAACAACCCCTTCGCGTCCCTTAGCGACCTCCGCGCCTTGGCGGTAAATCCTCTTCCGACCTCCGAGTTGCCTTCGCTTCGCTCCGGCCATGCCAGACAGGCTTCGCTTTTATGATGGGTCGCTAAAGCTCCCACTGCATTCCGTCCTCCGACCTCCGACCTCCGACCTCCGACCTCTGTCCTCCGACCTCTGTCCTCTGTCCTCTGTCCTCTGTCCTCCGCATCCCCATCCCCACCTAGTATTTTTACTAGACAAGTCTAGCAAAAATACTAGACTGCCCTATCGGAATGGAGAAAAAATTCAATTTACCCGCATTCGAGCGCCATTTTGTAGCCCGCCTGGCCCAGCGCCTTGAAGAGCCGAAACCCCTAATCCAAGTCCTTACCGGCCCAAGGCAGGTCGGCAAAACGACTGGCGTACGCCAAATCCTCCAACGCACACAGGCTCCTTTCCACTACGCCAATGCCGACGACTTGTTGGTGAGCGATCGCAATTGGTTGCTGGAGCAATGGCAACAAACACTGACACTCGGCGAAGGAGCCTTGCTCGTGATCGACGAGATTCAAAAGGTGCCGAACTGGGCGGAAAGAATCAAAGCGCTCTGGGATACCCATCCCTCCAAAATTCGAGTACTCCTTCTCGGATCAAGCGCTCTTCAACTTCATAGCGGCCTGACCGAAAGCCTCGCTGGCCGCTACGAGTTATCCCGAGTCTACCACTGGACATTTTCGGAGCTGCGGGAAGGCTTCGGATACGACCTTCCGCGATACTTAAAATATGGTGGCTACCCTGGTGCCGTTGCGTTCGAGTCGGATCCCGATCGCTGGTATGCCTACATGAAGGAATCGATCGTCGAGGCAGTGGTCGGGAAGGACATTCTCCAAAGCCGCAGGGTCGCAAACCCAGCCCTGTTTCGCCAAGCATTCGAGATCCTTTGCCACTACCCCGCCCAGGAAATCAGTTACACCAAGCTACTCGGACAATTGCAAGAACGCGGAAATACCGACCTGGTAAAATACTACATCGAGCTCTACGGCGGCGCATTTTTGATGTACTCGCTGCAAAAATATTCTGCCAAAGCCTGGCTCACGCGCAGCTCCAGTCCAAAAGTGCTCCCCGCATGCCCCGCACTGCACACCATGGCCGCAGGCCTCGTGGATAACGATGATACCGAGCGGCGCGGCAGGATTTTCGAACTGGCCGTGGGCTCCGAATTGCTCCAACTCACCGGCGAGCTTTACTACTGGCGCGAAAAACAGGCTGAAGTCGATTTTGTTTACAAAGATCAAGGCCGACTCTTCGCAATCGAGGTCAAATCCGGACGCAAAAAATCCGCCAAGGGCCTCGATGCCTTTGCAGAAAAATTTCCCAAATCATCTCGTATCATCATCACTCCCGAAAATTTCCCTCAATTCTCAGACTCCCCAAACAAATTCCTCGCCGCTCTTGCGTGAGAAAAAGAGTTATAGGTTATTGGTGATTGGTTATTAGGGACAAAGAAGAAGCCACTTCTTCAAAGGGGAGCGCCGGCGTCCCGCCGGCTGTGCCACGCATCCTGCGGGGCACCTCTTCCTCAAGGAGAGTGGGCGTCCCGCCCACTTCAACTAGAAAAATTCACCGCCAAAGCGGCTTTTTTGCAGAAGTATACAGAGGTCGGAGGACAGAGCTCAGAGAAGCCGCTTATTCCTCTTCCCCGATGACTGCTGACCTATGACCTCTTCCTCGTAGCTGGGACATCTTGTCCCAGTCCGTCCTTGGAGCGTCCCGCTCCAAGTTATGAACAGCGGTGTGCAAGCCCCTTCTTTACGCCCCCTGATCCTTATTTTTACTAGACCGGTCTAGTAAAAATAATAGATCAACGTATCAAAATCAAAATCCTGCTCCAAGTTCTGCGACAGCAAAAGAAAAAGAGATAGTAGATCATAGATCGCAGATCGCAGATCGCAGCAAAAAGCGACTTCTTCACGCTCTTCCTCATTCAAAATCCAAAATTTAAAATTCCCCTCTGCCCTCCGACCTCCGAGTTGCCTTCGCTTCGCTCCGGCCATGCCAGACAGGCTTCGCTTTTATGATGGGTCGCTAAAGCTCCCACTGCATTCCGTCCTCCGTCCTCCGTCCTCCGTCCTCCGACCTCCGACCTCCGACCTCCGACCTCCGACCTCCGTCCTCTGTCCTCTGTCCTCTGTCCTCTGTCCTCTGTCCTCTGTCCTCTGTCCTCTGTCCTCTGTCCTCTGTCCTCTTCCTCTTCCACTTCGATGTTCAATGTTGGATGTTCGATGTTCGATGTTCAACAACCCCTCTTCCTCTTCACTTGAAACTGAATACTTGAACCTTGAATCTCCCCTCCAACTCTCCCTGCTCCTTCTGGGAATCCCTCATGATCCAGAAGCGTGTCATCCACGCGCTCTTCATGCGTGAGATTCTCACCCGCTACGGCCGCCACAACATTGGCTTCCTATGGCTGTTCGTTGATCCAATGATCTTCATTGCCCTGATCGGCGTTTTCTGGCAGCTAACCAGAGGCCATCAGTTTTCAACGGTATCCACTCTTGCTTTCGCGGTGACCGGATATTCGAGCGTGCATCTCTGGAGGTCGATGCCGGCCCAATGCATGTCGGCAATCCTGCCGAACTCGACGCTCCTGTACCATCGGCAGGTCAAGCCGATGGATTTTTACTTGTCACGCCTTCTCCTCGAGGGCATGGGCGTGACCATGGCGACATCCTTTCTGATTTTCGTTCTGGCAGGCGGCGGGTGGATGCCATGGCCTGCGGATCCCTTGCAGTTGATTCTCGCCTGGGTATTGCTGGCATGGTTTGGTGCCGCCCTCGGTCTTTTGATCGGTCCCCTAAGCGAACGCTCCGCTCTGGTTGGAAAAATCTGGGCGCCGATCTCCTATCTCATGTTCCCCCTTTCCGGCGCATTTTTTTTAACCTATCAACTGCCGCCTCAGGTTTGTGAATTCATGTTATGGATACCCATGGTTCATGGGGTGGAATACATGCGCGAAGGATATTTCGGAGCGGTTGTTCCGTTCTTTTACGACTTGCCTTACTTGATTGCATGCAATCTGGGCCTGACACTTCTTGGGCTTACCCAGGTCCGTTGGGTCAGTCGTGGAATTTTGGTCGAATAACCCTTCCGCCTCGTCGCTTACGACAATGCTCGAAGTCCGCAACCTATCAAAATTCTACCCGGTAAGGGGTGGCAAGCGCGTCATTCTGGATGGGATCAACCTCCGGCTCGAGAAGGGACAAAAGCTCGGCATCCTAGGTCGCAACGGTTCGGGAAAATCCACACTGATCCGCCTGCTTGGCGGATGCGAGGCGCCGGATAGCGGCACCATCGATCGTGGAATGCGGCTTTCTTGGCCGCTGGCATTCCACGGAGGCTTCCACAACAGTCTCACTGGTCTGGACAACCTCCGTTTCATTTGCCGCATTTATGGAACCACCATCGAGGACAAGATTCCCTTCGTTCAGGAGTTCTCCGAACTCGGCAAGTACCTAAACGAGCCGGTCAAGTCCTATTCCGCCGGGATGCAAGCGAGATTGGCTTTCGCGCTGTCGATGATCATCGAGTTCGATTGCTTTTTGATCGATGAAATCGTCGCCGTTGGCGACGACCGTTTTGCCCACCGCTGTCAGGTCGAGTTGTTCGAAAAGCGGGCCGACCGTGCGATGATCATCGTCTCGCACAATCCCACTTACATCCGCAAGCATTGCGATTGCGCCGCCGTCCTTCTCGATGGGCGACTGCATCAATTCGATGATCTTGAAGAAGGATTCGCCTTCTATCAGGCCAACCAATGACTTTGCGCGCCCTCGGGTGAATCCCGTGGTCGCCTTCATCTGGTTCCATAAAACGGAATTCCAGACCTTTTCTGCAAATCAACAGCACCTCCCATGCCCACAATTCACAACCTTCTCATTGCCACCTTTCCCGGATCACCTTGGGAAGGCCCCACCATTGAGGCGGCAAGAAACGCCAATCCCGTCGAGTTCGCTGAATGGTTGAAGAATGGCTCACGCTTTCGCGAGACCGATCAGGACACGCCTGGTGAAAACCCCGCCAAGGGGCTGATCCTCGCAGCCCCCATCACCGAAGAGTTGCTCAAGTCGGCGGCCAAGCATCCTTCGCTCAGAGTCGTTGTATTTGCCGAAAATCCGTTTGACGCGCTCGGCCGTGCAGCAAGTCGTGAGGATCTTTCCCGACATGCCGCATTGTGGATGAAGGCAGCCGCGGAGCTCATCGCAGCCCGGCGTTTGGCCGTGCCGGAAATGCACGTACTGATGGTGCAGGAGTGCCTAGAACACCCTCAAAAGCTTGCCGATCTACTCCGCACTTTTCATCCGTTGCTTGATTCGGGTTTACTCCCCAGCGAGGCCCCTGGTTCCGATCCGATACGCCATGCCTTGGTGCGGGCCGAGTATGGCCGTGACCCTCGCCTGCAATTGCTTTCAGACGAGTTGGAGGCAACCTGCCTCTTGTTGGACGAGAGCGCATCCACAGCCGCATATCAAGACGCGGCGCACATTCATGCTCACGCTTGGTCGCAGTGGGAGTTGGTGCAAAAGGAAGCCGCTGTAGCCAAGAATCTCAAGAATGATAACGAACTCTTGTTAGAACAACTTCATCAGACACATCAAAAACTCGAAAAACATTTCCTAGAACACGAGAATACAAAAAACAGCCAAAGCTCGCAGATCGATCAGTTGAAAAAGGAAATCGACGCAGAGCGGAAAAAGAAGACCGATTCCCTCTCACAGCTCGCGACATCCCGGAATGAAGCCAGGCAGGCACTTGAAAACCTGAAAAGCTCCAGACACGAACACGCCGAAGCAAAGGAAGAAAACGATCTCCTTCTTCTTCAACTTCATCAGGTACAGGAAGAACTCGAGCATTACTTTCTGGAAAATCGGAAGCTGTCCAAGCACACCGCCAACAAGGCCGCTTCCCTTGGTCATCCGGTTCTTACTGCCGAAGCCGTCAAAATCACCACATCAGGCGGCTCGGGAGAACATCGGCACATCGATTTTTGTCTCGAGGAGGCATCATTGAACGACCGTTACCTCGGCCGCCTCGATCTGCGCTTGGTCGAACACCACGGCCGTCCCGGCCTTCTCATGTTCGGCCAGCAGAACCCTCCACTCCACCACTGGGTCATTAGTGGCGAAGAAGACGGCAATCCTTTCATGCTGATTGTCCCGCGGGACAAAGCGGGATGCGAATACCTCAAGGCCGCGACGACATCCGACCTGTTCATTCTACAAGGCGCAATAAGCCTCTTGATGAAGGCATTGAACAGCAGCGAACAAAATCAGGAAACATGGCGTTGGCTGCGGGTTGCTGAGGCCTTCCTCGATCGTTGCCGCGAGCTGCCAAGCCGCCTTCACTATGACGATGTTCAACCGCGTCCCGAAGACGCCGACTCATTCCATTTCAGGGTCGTAGGCGCATCCGTCCCTGGACGATATCTGCCCGAGTTTTGTTTCGTCTGGCGCGGCCATTCGCTTGCGGTGGAGTTGAGCTCAAGTCACCAACCGCCAATGACCTGCTGGCCGCTTGATGAACATGGGCGCCCCGTTCGGGAAATGGTTTGGGACTTGAGCCGCCACCTTGCCAAATCTGCAACAAACCTGTCTGCAAGCGCTACGGCGACCGACAAACTTTTCCTGTGGAACCTGCTCGAGGAGCTGCCGAACTTCATCGAGCACATCCGCCTGAAGCATCCGAATTTGGAATTTCCGAAAAACAACCTCCTTCGCGCCGCCAAGCGCATGAAGCGCAACGCCCGATGCCTCGCGATGCGCTGACGCACGGCCTCTGCCTTTCCACTACGGATCCTAGGCCCCACAAGCCCGCTCTAACCCACATTTTGCCATGACCAACATCGTGCAATCCCTGCGTCTGAATCTTCCATTACCACCCTTCGACACCGTGGTGCATCTAGGGGCGGGTCCTTATTTTACCTCGGATCTCTATGAGCAACTTTCCGCTAGCCAATTTGTGCTTGTGGATGCGGATCCGCAGGCATGCGAAAACTTGCGCAATTCCGCACCCAGCGACCGCTATGCAGTTCACACCCGTTTCCTATGCCCCGAATCGGGAAAACGGTCCTTTCACCGTTACAATCTCGCGACTCTGAACAGCCCGCTGCGACCGGGACCCTTAGCGGAGATCTACCCGCGCCTGCGCGACACCGAAACGCTTGAATGGGAAGCATCCGCCATCGCCGATTTCCTCAAGGAGATACCGACATCCGATCAAGCTGCCAATTGCCTGATACTGGATTTTCCAGGCCAAGAGAGCGAGCTTGTCGCATCGGTGACTGAGGAAATCCTGCACCGATTCGAGTGGATTTTAGTAAGGGGCGCGGGCCAGCTGCGAATGGAAAACGCAAAGCCCATCGAGGAAACCACCACGCTCCTCACTCATGTTGGCTTCTCTTGTTGTGACGCCGATCCTGTCCATGATTCTATCTACCCACTAGCAGCCTTCTATCTCGATAAGAGAGCCCTTCAAATTCGTCGTCTGCAAGATGCACGCATGACACTGGAGGCGCAGGTGGGCAAACTGGAAGCAGCCAAGCAGGAGGCAGCCAAGGCCTTTGATGCTCGGCTTGCGGAGCTCTCGTCCCAGCTCGACACCCTCACTTCGGAAAAGACCGCGCTTAACACCCAGCTCGCTTCCCTCACATCCGAACGGGACCAATTCAAAAAATCCGCGGGCGACCATCACAACGCACTCGCGGCCGCCAAGCAGGAACTCGATACCCTCAAAGCTCAAGCTGCCGAGGCGGAAAAGAAACGCGCCGAACTCTCAGGCCAACTCGATGCACGAACCAAGGAACGCGACTCCCTCGCCTCCGAAAAGAACGCGGTCCACACTCAACTCGCAACCCTAGCCTCCGAGCGTGACGCCTTCGCTGCAGAGCGCGATCAATTCAAAAAATCCGCTGGCGATCACCACAACGCACTCGCAGTCGCCAAGCAGGAACTCGAAGCCCTCAAGGCCCAGGCTGCCGATACGGAAAAGAAACGCAGCGAACTCGCAGGCCAGCTCGACGCGCGAACCAAGGAAAGGGACTCCCTCACTTCGGAAAAAAACGCGCTCAACACTCAACACGCTTCCCTCGCCTCCGAGCGCGATCAACTCAAAAAAACCGTCGCCGATCGCGCTTCACGAATCGCCGAACTGGAAGCGCAAGTCGCCGACCAAGCCGAGCGCCAGATTCAGATCGACGAGCAAATGGTCCGCGCCGAAGCCCAGCTGGAAATGCTGAAGGACTTCATGCGACCGAGCTTTGATTAGTGGCTTCGCAAATTTCTGGAAATTGCCTCAATGAGCTCGAAAAAATCCATGGCTTCCAAGACTTCAACGAAGTCCAAAGCCAAAGGCGCGCGGTCCGAAACGGGCAAGAAATTGCCTGCCAAAAAAGTCGGATCCAAGACGACGGCCAAGCGTGCCTCCGCCTCGGGCAAATCGAAATCGACCCCATCCAAAGGAAACTCCAAGCCCCTTGCCAAAGCAGCTCGCAAGGCCGGCTCGAAACCTGCCGACTTGCAAGCCCAGCTGCGCCTCCTCACCGAAAAGATCGCCTCGCTTGAGAAGAACATCCAAGGAGCCGATACAGCCTCCCAATCACCATCCACGCCAACGGAAATCAGCCCCCCAGCTCCCGCCATCCGACGCCAGAAGGCCATCCCCGTCTACGAGGTCAAAGAAGTACGCCCCATTGACCTCGAGATAAGAGGCACACACCCACTCGTCGGTGACGAGGATGGATTACAAATCAGCCTTCTGGATCGCGCCCGCATCCAGTGGCTCAGGGGAGACTGGGATGGGCTTTCGAAAATTGACTTGGAGCAAATTCAATCACATCCAGATATAGCGGAGCTAGCTTTGTTCGGGGCAATCGGGCGCATCCAAGCGGGCGATCTATCCGAGGCCAGTAAGTACCTTTCCTTCGCAAAAAAAAGAGGCTGCTCATCAAAACTGATTCAAGCCATTCTATTGAGTGGAATTCATTCCGCAATGTATTCCGCAAATCTTCTCAAAGGAAGCGAAAATAAAGCGCTTAAGCACAAATCGGAATTAAAGTCATTGGGAGTTCCGGATTCTTTGGCGAACAACTCACAGCAATTGAACAGCGAGCAACCTAGATCTTCATCAGATTTAAATCATGCTTCGCGCTCGTTGTTAGTTGCAACTTACCAAAATCTTGCCCATTCCAAATCATTAAACAGCAATGCAGAAAGAGCTTCTAATCACACCAGCTCAGCACACAAAATAATAGGTTTTGAGAAACTTCATTTGGAAGGTCGCCATGAATTTCCCAGTTATTTTAAACCAGCCGAAAGCGACTTTCCAAATCATTCCCATCCCACATTTCAGCTTCGCCAAAATAGTGTCATTTTAGTCGCTGGAATGAGGCATTCTGGATCAACTGCCTTATTCAACATCATCCGTCTTGGCCTGGAAAAATCCGGGCATAGGTATGTATCCGGTTATTCGGAACATGATTTTCTAAGCAGCAAAGTAAGAAATTCAGGTTGCATTGGTTTGATCAAAACTCATGAATTTCGCGATGATGTTAATGCAATGGCAAATGTAATCTTTACAACCAAGAGGGACTTACGGGACACGGTTGCTTCAGCTGTAAGGCGCGACTTTCCATTAGTGAATAAAATGGGCAATGCTGTCGAATATGCAAAATATAACAGATCTTTATATGATCTTTGGCAGGCTCATAGTCATTATGAATTTATTTACGAAGAATTTATAAAAAGCCCATCGGCTTTGGTTGAAAAGGTGATTGAATTTCTAGGACTAGATAAAAAACACGTTGAATCAATTTGTGCTGAAGTTCTCAATTTACCCAAAGACGACTACCAAAAAACCCTTCTGACAGAGAGCCACATTACTGATCCCGAGCGCAAAAAAAATTACACGGACACTCTACCGAAAGAAGTCGTGTCCATGATTAATGCGAATAATTACATATGGTTAAAGAAACATTATCCAAAAAAAGTTTTTAGCATCTGAGCTTTATGCTTTCTGAAAAAACACCGGAAAGAAAAAGCAATCTAATCATCTGCAATACCACGCTTCAAATTTTCATACCTCATGCCACCAGCCGAGTTCTACCGCAATCGACATTTTGGTAGCAGATGCGTATTGGTAGCCAACGGACCCAGCCTCAATACGATGGACCTCTCATTTCTACGAGATGAGATCGTGATCGGGCTGAATAAAATTTACCTAGGTTTCAAAAAATTTCGCTTCTATCCGAAGTATCATGTGGCCGTGAACCTCAAGGTCATCGAGCAAGGCGCAAAAGAAATAAATCAATTGAATTGCGTGCGTTTTATCGATTCCCGCGCCCTTGATTTGGAGTTGTTATCTCCCTCACCCTTAACTTGTTTTCTCACCGAGCGGTGCGATTTGCCATTTTCCACCAATTTATCCTGGGGCTACCACCAAGGCTGCACCGTCACACACGCCGCATTGCAAATTGCTTACCACTTGGGCTTCCAGACGGTGATCATCATCGGCTTGGACCACCGATATGAATATCAAGGAAGCCCGGGCGAGGAACAGACCCTCGATGGGCCCGATACCAACCACTTTTGTGAAAACTATTTTGGCCACGGCCAGAAATGGGACAACCCTCAACTGGCCGACTCAGAGTTTTATTATGCTCGCGCGCGTGAGGCCTTCGAAGCGGACGGTCGCCGCATCATTGATGCCACGCAGGATGGCGCCTGTCCGGTGTTTGAAAAACAGAATTACAAGGAAATCTTTGCTTTGAAGTGAATGCGAATGTCCACCTGCAGTTTCTTGGACAAGTCGGCCTCTTGGTGGACGATGGAAACTTTCGTATCCTGATCGACCCCTATTTCACCGATTCCGTGGCGGAACAGTTCGGAGCCGAATTGAAACGATGTGTTCTGCCTCCATACACAGGCTCATCCTGCCCACATATCGATTTTCTCCTACTCACGCACGCGCACCTCGACCACACCGATCCAGCAACTCTCGCACCGCTTTTGGCTGCCCAGCCGCATCTTCAAATATTTGCTCCCTACGAATCCCGAGAAATCCTGAGCAAACTCGGCCACGACCGCGCGAAAATACCGCCCGCCGATTGGATGCCACTAGCACCCGGCCTATCAATCCGCGCAGTTCCCGCGGCCCACACGGAAATTCAGCGCGACCCGAATGGCGAATGCCGTGATGTCGGGTACATTCTCAAATGTGGCAACACCACGATTTACCATGCCGGGGATACCATTCCGCACTCCGAAATTTTTGCCGCACTGCAGGGCGAATCGATCGATCTTGCTGTGCTGCCAGTCAATGAACGCAACCATTACCGCGACGCGCAGGGCATCATCGGCAACATGACACTTCGCGAAGCTTTCCAAATGACTGCCGATCTCGGAGCAAAAACCCTCATCCCCACCCACTGGGACATGTTTGCACCCAATAGCGTCTTTCCAGAAGAAATCGAACTACTTCACCAACTGCATGACCCGCCCTTCGAATTGAAAATTCTTCACGCTGGCCAAACCATCTCACTCTAACTTTATTTCACTCTCACTTTTTCCTCTTTCTCATGTCCACCATCGCACTGCTTCCAATGAAAGCGCACAGCGCTCGCGTCTCGGGAAAAAACTTCCGTGATTTTGCTGGCAAACCGCTTTTCCGTTGGATCCTCGACACCCTGCTCGAGGTTAGGGAAATCGACCAAATCGTGATCAACACCGATGCTCGCGACATCCTCGCAGAAAAAGGGCTGGTCGACACCGATCGCATCCTTATCCGCGACCGCAAACCAGAAATCTGCGGTGACTTTGTGAGCATGAATCTCGTGATTGCCGACGATCTCGCAAATGTTCCGGCGGAGGCTTACCTGATGACCCATACCACCAACCCGCTCCTCTCCGCCGCGACCATTCGTGCCGCACTGAAGTCTTACCAAGATGGGGTTTGCTCTGGAGCTCACGATAGCCTTTTCACGGTCAACAAATTCCAAACGCGCTTTTATCGTGCGGACGGCTCTCCGGTTAATCACGACCCAAACAACCTGATTCGAACTCAAGATCTCGAACCATGGTTTGAGGAAAATTCGAACGCTTACATCTTTTCCAAAATGAGTTTCGAAGCCACCAATGCACGGATCGGAAACCGTCCCGTTCTTTTCGAAACCCCGCGAGCCGAATCCGCCGACATTGACGACCAGGAAGGCTGGGACATTGCCGAGACACTGGCAAAAGCATCGTGTCTGTAGTTGGATAATAAAACAAGGACCCTCCTTGATCAACCATGCATCTGCATCAATCCATGCCCAGCGTTCACTCCGGCTCCGCTACAATCGAGCGGCCACACGCAGTCACACAGCGGCCACTTGCAAGTGTAGTCATCCGCACTTTCAATGAAGCGCGGTATCTGGATCAGGTCATGTCCCAAGTGACCTCACAGGTCATCCCCGGCGGAAGACCCATTGAGATCGTGGTGGTGGATTCGGGATCCACCGACAACACTTTGGAAATTGCCCATCGCCATGGAGCGATTGTGAGGCAAATACGCAAAGATGAATTTACCTTTGGTCGCTCGCTCAACATCGGCTGCGAGGCCGCCACCGGTGAATTCCTTGTGCTCGTGAGCGGCCACTGCATCCCAGAGGATCACCGTTGGCTTTCGGAGTTGCTGAAGCCATTCCAAGATCCCGCTGTGGCGATCACCTACGGCCGCCAGATTGGTGACGCCCGCTCGAAGTTTAGCGAGTGCCGTGTTTTTGAAAAATACTACCCGCCCGCAGGCCCGAGTCAGAGCCCGGCCTTTTGCAACAATGCCAATTCCGCCTTGCGCAAGTCGATATGGCGGCGTTTTCGGTTCGACGAAGCACTCACTGGCCTCGAAGATATGGATCTCGGCCGTAAGGTCATTGCTTCCGGGTTTCGCATCGACTATTGCCCGGAGAGCGTGGTGATTCACATCCATCACGAATCTTGGCGGCAGGTACGCCGACGTTACGAACGCGAAGCGATTGCACTTCGCCACATTCACCCCGAGTTGCACCTCACTCTATGGGAAGCCTGCAGGTGCTTTGCCAGCGCCGTGTGGAAGGATTTACAATCACTCTTGCGCGCCAATCGGTCCCTGCTCCATCTGGGTGAAATCTTCCACTACCGCTTCAACCAATTCACTGGAAGCTGGCTTGGCAACCGTCCCCACCGCGAGCTTAGCGCTCTAGAGAAGACGAGATATTTCTTCCCGACCTAGTCGCAAAGCAAAGAAATCCAAGGTCCGAAAGGCTGAGACAAATTTCGGTCCGTTAGACAATCTGCCATAGCAGTCTTTTGTGCCATGGATTGTCACGATTGTTCGTCATCAAGCAAAGCGCGCTCCTCAACGACACCATCGCCTTCCCGACCCGCACGATCAACAGCCCGCGCACAGCCTCACAAACCCTTTCCACACTTTCAATCCTACACTTCCTATGTTCCGCATCCTCTGCACCTGCCCACCCATGATCGGCGCGATCGCGTCGCTCGAATCCGAATTTACCCAACACGGTGCCAGCGTCCAATGCCCACCTTTTAGGCAAACTCTCACCGTTTCGGAGCTTCTGAAACTCGTCCCGCAATACGATGGCTGGATCATCGGGGATGACCCCGCCACGGCCGAGGTATTTGCGGCAGGGCGAGCGGGACAACTCAAGGCCGCTGTCAAATGGGGCGTGGGCACGGATAATGTGGATTTCGCCGGCGCGAAGGCCAGTGGCTACGAGGTGAAAAACACTCCAGGCATGTTCGGCGAGGAAGTCTCGGATGTCGCGCTGGGTTACCTTATCAGTCTGGCCCGCGAACTGCATGTCATCGATCGCGGTGTCCGCGCCGACACATGGCCCAAGCCCTCGGGTCTCTCGCTCACGGGAAAAACCGTCGCGCTTGTGGGCTTTGGAAACATCGGTCGTGCCGCTGCCCGCAAAATGCTCGCCTTCGGAATGCGCGTCATCGCCTACGATCCGTTTTACCAGGCCGACCCCGCCTTATCCGTGGAAAATGCCTCATGGCCCGAGCGACTCGGCGAGGCCGACTTCCTTGTGCTGACCTGTGCGCTCACGCCATCCAGCCGACACATGGTTAACGCAGAAACCCTCTCTCTCATGAAGCCCGGCGCGCGCCTCATCAATGTCGGCCGCGGACCGCTCGTGGACGAGAAGGCCCTCATCGAGGCCCTAGAGAACGGCCACCTGCATTCGGCGGCGCTCGATGTTTTTGAGGAGGAACCCTTGCCGGCAGATAGCCCTCTCCGCAGGCATGAACGCTGCCTCTTCGGCTCTCACAACAGCTCGAACACCCGCGAGGCGGTGCACCGGACATCGCTCAAAGCGATTGAGCTGCTATTTGATCGTCTGAAATAGAATCTATCCCCTAAGGCGGCAAGCTGAATGCCGACATGTGAAAACCGGCGCAAAACCACCTTTGCTCGCCGCCAAGGATTCAGGCGCAGGAGGTCCGCCGTTTTTCGCAGCGCGCTCGATTGCCCGCGTCATAGAAAACCTAACGGATGATGGCTCTGAAAACCACGAACCACAAAAACATTTCCAGAGAAAACATCTCTTCCATTTTTCCAATGAATTACATCTCACGTGCCCTCTTCGTGTTTCCCACGCACCGCCAATCATTTTTCAATCCATCTTTTATTCAATGAATCCCGCCGTCATCATCACTGGAGCTCTTGGGGGCATTGGCCACTCTCTTTGCGAAGAATTCAACTCTTATGGTTTTCATGTTTTTGCCATGGATCAAAGGGAAGGCACGGTACCCGCGCAAACATTCATCAATGTCGATATCCGGGACGCTGTCTCCGACCCCGCCAAGCGGGCGGCATTAATCGACCCGATCCGCACCGAATTACGGGCCAAAAATCTCGAACTCCGCGGCATCGTCAACAACGCCGCCACCCAGATCCTCGGCGGCGTCGACTCGCTGGACTACGCCGCCTGGCACGAAACCCTATGCGTCAACTTGCTCGCCCCCTTCTTTCTGGTGCAGGCCTTTTTGCCCGAGCTTGAAAAAGCTCGCGGCGCGGTGGTGAACATCACCAGCATCCACGAAAAGCTCACGAAATCGGGCTTCGTCGCCTACGCTACCTCGAAATCCGCCCTCTCCGGTCTGACCCGCGCCATGGCCGTGGATCTTGGCGGCCGGGTGCGCGTCAATGCCATCTGCCCCGCTGCCATCCACACCCCCATGCTCTCCGCCGGCTTCGCCGGGCGCCCGGATGCCTTCGCCGCCCTCCGCGATGCCCATCCTGGTGGCCGCATCGGCCTACCCGAGGAAGTCGCCCACCTCGCCCGCTACCTGATCGCTGAAGCGCCCGATTTCCTCAATGGCAGTTGCTTGGGCTTGGATGGAGGTATTGCAGGGAGGCTGCATGATCCTGTTTGATTGCCATGACTTCCCAGCTTTAAGCTCTCGGGTTCCTAACTCCGTTTTGCGGGAAAACTTCGCATAAAAATGAATTCGCCTGAATTTAAATATATGGTTTGGCCGCCGATTACTGCTGATACTTCAGCTGAATCGATTGGCCGCTTAATAGCTATGCTTTGTTGGTTTGCTGGGCCTACCGCGCAGCGACTGCGTATTCCCATGTCATGCAAACAAAATTTAATTAATTATGTTTTACCTGAGTACGCATCCCTCGGTATATTTTCTGATCTTCACAAAATTGAATTTTTAGATCTCTCTCAGGCACATGATTTGCTAAATCGAGAGCAACATACTCTTCTGATATTGAACCGTGATGTCGAGCCTGATGAAGTACTGTCCAACGCACAGCCGCTTCGCGGGTCACAGTCCCTGACGCTAGTTAAGCGCCCGCCGTCGGGATCGCCTGGGCCGCAGTACTACTACTTTGGCAATCCAGACTCGGACGTTCAGGACGCTTACTATGCTGTGTGTCTTAGCTACTGGATCACTGGGGGCGAGGATAAGGCCTTCCTAAAGGCCTCAAGCGCCGACCTGATGCGGCAGCGCGCCAGAGCCAGCACAAAGTCTCGCATCGCACTGTTTGGCACCGGTCCGTCGCTGTCCGAGGCGCTGGAGTACGATCATGGCGACTGCTTCAACATCATTTGCAACACCATAATCAAGAACCGTGCCTTTACGGCACGACTGAATCCGCAGATCCTGATTGCCGCAGACGCTCACTTTCATTTCAGTTACCACCGCTACTCGGCGCGCTTCCTCGGTGACTTGGTGACCTTCCTGCATGGCTCGGGCGCCTCGTTCTACACCTTCGATAAGTTCGCCACCTTCCTGCGTCGGCGCATGCCCGAGATGGCCCACCGGGTCTTTGGCCTCCCCGCCGGCCGCAAGACATATGGCTTTGACTTTGACCAAGACTTTCGCCTGTTCCCTGGTGACAGTGTGCTAAATATGTTCCTTCTGCCGATGGGTAGCTTTCTGGGCCAGGAAGTCGTGCTCAATGGCTTCACAGGCCGGGCACCTTCGGACAGCTTTTTTTGGAGCCATTCCGAGCTGCATCAGTACACCGAGCTGATGGTGGACGTGCGCAAAGCGCACCCTGCCTTCTTCCGTAATCGCGACTACGGGCAGTACGCCAACATAGTGGACGACGACATTATGCTGCGAGTTAAGGCCGCACGCGAATCCGGCAAGGTGATGCGATCGGCTACCACCACCTTCTACACGGCTTTTCAATCATGACTTCTCGCATCCCAATACTGGTCGACGGCCGCATCTTCACGCTGCAGGACAAGGGTGGTATCAGCCAATTCTGGGCCTATGTGCTTTGCAGCCCGCAGTGGCGAGGGCATTTACAGACCTGCCTACTGGTCTACCCGGGCCACGAGCGTAACCTACACCTGCAGGCCTCTGGTTTGCTGACGGCTGACGACATGCACATCAGATACTGCCCGATCCCGCCCAGCGACCACGACAAGTTCAACCAGCCGGAGCATGACAGCCAGCGGGCCGATGTCGCCCGTGACTTCAGATACAGCTTCCGTGCCGTAGTCAACACCTACTACGGCGAGAACGTGTTGCCAGACTGTGCTCGCTACATCGTTATCGGCCATGACTTCGCGCACGAGGAACTGCCGGAAATGGCCAAGCGCACGACCACAGCCGGTGTGCTGCGCCGCAAGCGCCTGGCATTCGAGCAGGCCACTTGGGTCTGCTTCGTTTCCAATGCCTCGCGCGAACGCTTCTTTGTCCACTATCCCAGCTACGAACGGCAGCGCACCAGTGTCGTCTACCACGGTCACGAACCCACGCGGCCGCACGCCACTCGGGCTCGGAATACGGTACTGCATGTTGGTTCGCGGGGCATGTACAAGAATTTCGGTGTCGTCGCCGTGGCCATGCGCCGGCTGATGGAACGCGATAATGCGGTAAGGTTGCTGTTACTGGGGGGCGAGCCGACCGATGGGACGGTCGAAGCGCTCCGGCTCAACTTCCCCGGGCGCGTGATCTTTGACCCCAAGCCCACTGACGCGGCGATGGATCTTGCGATGGCCAGTTCTTGGATATATGTCTCGGCGTCTCTATACGAGGGCTTTGGTATCCCACTGCTGAACGCCATGCGAATGGGCACCCACCCTGTTGTCTCGGATATCCCTGTCTACCGCGAGGTCGCAGGTTCGCACGCGCTCTATTTCGATCCCACTTCAGCCGATAGCCTGCATGAAGCACTGATCAATACTCTCGCCCGTGCACCCATGCTACGACCCACATGGCGTACCTGGGACGATGTTGCAACTGAATATGTCGAATTGCTGTGCTATGAATGAGACCCACACTAGCGCGATCTTGCGTCTTGAATCAGATATATGCAGTAAGACTGCTTACAACTCTAACGAGCAGCGAGAGCTCTTTGTGTCGGTAAACCCCGATTTGAAGACCGACTTCGGTCATTACCTCAACTACGAGAAGCGCTTGGCCGAGGCTTGCGTTTGCTTGGGCTTGGACTACGTTGGTCTGGCTAGCCGCGAGCTTGTTATAGAACACCCGGGCGTGAAGCCGGCGTTCGAGCGCGACTCGGGGTATTACTCAATGTTACGCCAATCTGCCATAGGCCATGAGGAGGCCATCGCCCGCGAGTTCCGGCAGACACTACTGGCTGAACTTAAGCCATTGATTGCTAGTAAGCGATGGCCGCGTGTGCATGTGATCATGTATTGCGGTAGTAGCAGACTAGCATTAAGGCTGGCCGAACTGGACTGGCCTGAGAACATGCAGCTGTGCATCAATGCCTTTTGGGACTTTGTGGAGGATGAGTCGGATCCGCCCGAGCTCTCCCGGCTGCGTTTCCAGCGCGTGGTGCATCTGTTAGCAATGTCCGAACTGCATGCTGATAGCTGGCACGCCGCGACTGGGTTGCGCTTTGACTGGATCCCCAATCCGCCGCCGCTGCTAAGCGACGTCCAAACCTACGCCAGCATCCGGCGCCAGTTCGGAGCCACGCGCGACCGTGACCGCCTGCGTGTCTTGGTGCCTGGGCTGATGACCGTCGGCAAAGGTCGCGAGACGACGGGTGCACTGCTAGAGTATCTGCGCCTGAATGGCACCCTAGGCCGCGACTACGTCTTCCGTGACCGCAAACGAGAGCTCACCGTGCTTGCGTCCGATCCGGTACAGGTTCTAACCGGCGACTTTAGCGACGAGCAGATCATCGAACTGTACCGATCGAGCGATGTGATTCTTCTGCCCTATGAGGCACCAACTTTTACTGTGCGCACTAGCGGTGCGCTCGTTGACGCCTTGGTCTTTGGTGCTGTACCGTTGGTGCTCGAGGGTACTTGGTTGGCCTACCAGTGTCGGCAGTTCGGGGTTGGTCGCGTGCTGCCCGACGCCCAGCCCGCCACCGTGGTCACGGCCCTGGCTGAGATCGAGGCCGAGCTCGAGGCCGAGCGGCGGCGTGTGTCGCGCGCCGCTGCACTGTACTTTACCCGCAATTCTTGGTCGGAGCTGGTGCGGCGCATCGTACGGTCGGAAGAAGCCAGCGCGCAGCCGGTCAGCAGCGACTCGGCCGAGCCGACTGAGGCCACTCTCTTTGCCGCCGCCAACCGCATGCTACGGTTGGGGCGGCATGCCGAGGCGGCGCAGCTGTATACTTGGCTTTTGGAGACCCTGCCGCTGGCCATCTACCAATCTAATCTGCAGCTGTGTACCGAACTCTGCGGCCGCACAGTCGACGAATTTCTGGCGACGCCCCATAAACGCACAGCCCGCCGCAGCTCCGATATCCCCTCGCAATGCGATTATCATCTGCCTAAATAATTTTAATGAGATTAAAAAAATGGTTAATATTGCAATAATTGGCACTTCAAACTCTATATTGAAGGATGGATTCTATTCAGGACTCCATGAAAACAAATGGTGTAAATTGACGAATATATCTTTAGGGGCTAGTTCAAGCGCTGTAGGTGTTTGGGCTATTGAAAAAGTTGATTTTCATGAATATGATTTTGTTATAATGGATCTTTTAAATAACGAAGAGCATATTATTTATTCTGGTTATAATACAATTGAACGTGCTTTAGGTAACATTCTCACTTTGGTAAATAAGTGCTCATTGGCGGGTTCCATACCTGTTATTGTCAGCTTTCCGAGGAAATTTTTTTTCGGTGATGAATGCGAAATTCGTCCTTTACACAGATCTGTTATGGCTTTGGCTAAGAATCTGAGTATATCTAAATTTGACTTATATGAGCTCGTTGATAGCGTTCTTGCGTCAAATCAAAATTTTTCTCTAGATAATTTATTTATGGATGAGGCTCATTTAAAAAGGCCGATTGCTAAATTAATAGGGAGCGCTATCGCGGATTTATTAATTAATAAATTTAATAATGAATTAATAGTTAATAAAAAATTCTTTGATGTCAGCTATTATTCCGCAAAATACATTAGTGTTGTCAGCAATGACTTTGATGCAGAGCGCATTGAGAGGAAAAATAATTTCACTAAAGAGACCTTTTCTAAAATACAGGATGGCCGTTATCTGTTTGATTTTGGTCCCGATGAAAGCTACATAACGGCAGTCCACTGCAATGCCGCTGTATCTAACGGTGCTATATTTATTAATGGACAACGAGCGACAGGCCCTACTCCAGAGAGCCAGCTTAATAGCAAGGAATCATTTTTATCCGTAATTAGACCGCTTCCGAATCCAATTTTAGTTAAGAAAGTTTGTGTTTTGGAGATTGTAAATGAGTTGGGCTTAGATGATTCTCCCGTTTACGAGTTAGCTGGTTTTGTTTTGCAAAAACTTGGATCCTATGAAAAAAATATCTGTGTTGCGAGTGGACCTCAATTGAGTGAGGTTGGGATTTCGTTAATGATAGATAGTAGTTTCATGAATTAAATTATATCCTTCATAATTTTGCAAATGGCAAATTCAAAGATATTAGAGATAAAGTATCTTCGCAAAACAAAGTTAGCAGTTGGCTAAAACTTACTTTGTCTGAGATGGACAAATAACCCCAGAATCAGACCGACGAAGCGAAAAAGAAGACGCGCCGATTGCGCTAGCCGCTTGAATTCGCTTGATTAATTTTGTTTTTTTACTATATATACGAGAGTCTTGATATAGTTAAAATTGTTTCCTATTCAGAATGAAAAAGATTACATTTCTCGGTGCTTCCGTTACGGGTCAAAAGTTCGACCATCTGACCGGAGAGCTGACCGGGTATGTGGAGGCGTTCAGAGCACAACACGCATCAAGGCTCGGATTTTCCGAAGTAATTACCCATGCGTGGCCCGGAAACCGGCTGAGCGACGCGGGAATGGTATGCATCCATCAAATGCTCGCGGAAAAGCCGGACGTAGCAGTCATTGAGCCAGTTCTGGAGGACAGGAGCAGAGGCCATGATTTGAGCGAACGACATATTCATTACTTCTTTCAATCATGTATCGAAGCTGGGGTTCTTCCCATTGCGCTTGCGCTGCCTATGCCAGGAAAGAAGGATCCGTATAGCCACCCGAATTACGAAATACTGAATAGCTATTGCGCCCCGAAGAATCTGCCTGTAATTCCGGTAGTGATACCGCCTGAAATTTCGGGGGAATCATTGTACCGCGATATGGTGCATACCAACCGCCAAGGAGCGGAGTTTTACGCAGGGGCATTGAGCGACGCTTTGCCCGGAATTCTATCGAGGGGTTGGAGTGAAATAGATGTGGGTCCGGGCGAACCAGTCTATAACGTTAGGGAAATTCCTTGGGATGCTACCGGGGATTTTCAGTCCCTTCAAATCCGCAATCTCAATCTCAGACCGGAGGCCAGCGTGGGTTCGTTTGTTTTGTTACAGAAACAGAAGATTGGTTGTTTTTCACCCATTGTCTCGGTTGCGTTTGAGTGGCTTACGAAGGAGCGTTCGACGTATGATTTTTCGATATGGGACCCACATTGTTACTATGAAAGATTGTCATATGTCAAGATTGCCGAAGCGGATCAAAGCGATTTTAGCACAATCGGGTTAAACATCTCCGAATTGTATCCGAAATATGAAAACTGCCGGAGGAATTTCGATTTTACGGAAGTCAAGGAAAGACGCTTCATGCGTCCTGCTGGATCATTCTGGCTGATTTCGGATCAGCCATTGGAACTAAGAATCACTGTCAAATAGACAAGTCCAACCCATAGTCATGAGCATCAAACGAAATCCAAAGATCTTATTCCATGGAAACTGGGGCTGGTTGGGGGTAATATTTAAAGTGGTCTCCTTTTTGTTGCCAGTATTTTGTTAGGTTTGTTGATGCTCTTTGCGGGGCCTTGGGGGCGGGTTCGTTTGGGTTGGTTTCGTAGCGGGTGAGGTGGAATGTAGATGCTGTATCGTAGCGGAAGACTCGTAATGGAGCCTCACCCGCCACGTCGCCGTTCGGGTCAGGCGGCTTGGCTTATCGCCCCCTGATAGACTGACCATGGTGTGTTATAGCCATGCGTCTGATGCTTCCGGCGGTGCTTGTAGAACTCGATCCAATCGGCGGTGAGGGCTCGGAGTTCGGATATGGTCTGATAGCTCCACAGTCGAAGATTTTCATATTTCAGACTCCTCCAAAGCCGCTCGATGTAGACGTTGTCCATCCAACGGCCTCGCCCGTCCATGCTGATCTGGATACCTTGCTTTTGAAGCTCGGAGATCCACTCTTTTCCGGTGAACTGGCTGCCTTGGTCCGTATTGAAGATCTTTGGTTTGCGACCCGTACGGCGCAGCGCCAGTTTCAAAGCCCGCACGCAAAAGGCGCTGTCCATGGTGTTACTGATTTCCCAAGCGAGAACGGCCCGGCTGTGCCAATCCATGACTGCCACCATGTAGGCGTGACCTTTCGTCATCGGAATGTAGGTAACGTCGGCGCACCAGACTTCGTCGACGGTGTTGATTTCGCGTTTTCGCAGCAGATAGGGAAAAACCTCATGACCTTTGGCCGGAACGCTCGTCGATGGCTTTGGCACCAAGGCTTCAATCCCCAAGATGCGCATCAGTCTCCTGATCCGTTTGCGCCCAATGTGGTAGCCGTGATCCCTGAGATTTTCGCGGAGATTCCGTTGCCCGTAGAATGGACTCTCTATGTAAAGCCTATCCATGATCTTCATGATTTCGCTGTCTTCCAGGGTGGTTTTGGTCTGGCGGGTGGTGAGCCGGTTTCGCTTGATTCCTAACAGTTTAGCCTGCTTGCGGACGGAGAGTTTCTTATCGCTGGGATCGATCATGGCCTTTCGCTCAGATCGATTCCCAGCTGATCGCACTTTTTTTCGAGGAATTATTTCTCGATGAGGAGTCGGCCGATCTTGCGCTCGAGATGGGAAGTGCGGCGTTCCTGCTTTTCGGCAGAGTGGTCAGCGGCGTTATTGCGCTCGAATATCGATGGCATGTGATCCTACAGCTCCTTTTTCCAAGTGCTAACTTGGGTAGGGGCAATGTCGTTCTCTTGGGCGATTTGCAGGATGCTCTTCTCGCCCTTGAGCGCCTCGGCGGCGACACGGGCTTTGAACTCGGCGGTCAGGTGTCTTCTTTTTCGTTTCATCGGTCTGATTTTGGGGGTGATTTGCCCCTC